>JBMOMZ010000024.1:124379-160532 GCA_049324755.1 Pseudomonadota bacterium | reverse complement strand
CAGCTCTGGCAACGTCATCCCCGCTGGGCGGCGTGGGCGTTACGCACTGCGCTACGAAGTCCCGCGATCTTGAGGGCGTTGTCGGGGTGAGTTTTGTGGGGATCCTTCAGGGCGAGTCCCGGCAAACCATCCGGCTGAATGATTGCGGAAATAATCGAGAAGGGCGGCGCGGCAATGCCCCCACCCCGGCCCGCCCAGCCAAACGCAGAGCGTTTGTCGTTCTGTGGGCAAAGCAGTCCACTGGGACTGCTTTGAATTCCCCACTTCACCCCCCTGGCAGGGGAGGGAACAAAACATCAGAGGCTCTCTTCTTTCCGCTTCGTCAACACTTCCACACCCGTCGCCGTCACCAACACCGTATGTTCCCACTGCGCCGACAACGAGCGGTCTTTGGTGACCGCCGTCCAGCCATCACGCATCAACGAGACATGCCGCTTGCCGGCATTGATCATCGGCTCGATGGTGAAGCACATGCCTTCTTTCAGTTCCATGCCGGTGCCGGCGCGGCCGTAGTGCAGAATCTGCGGATCTTCGTGGAAGATGGCGCCGATGCCGTGGCCGCAGTATTCCTGCACGACGGAATAGCCGGCGCCTTCGGCATGCTGCTGAATCACCGCGCCGATGTCGCCGAGTTTGGTGCCCGGTTTGACGATGGCGATGGCCTTGTACAGGCATTCCTGCGTCACGCGGATCAAACGTTCAGCCTGGATGCTCGGTTTGCCGACGACGAACATCTTGCTGGTGTCGCCGTGGTAGCCGTCCTTGATCACGGTGATGTCGATGTTGACGATGTCGCCGTCTTTCAGTTCACGTTCGTTCGGAATGCCGTGGCAGACCACATGGTTGACCGAGGTGCAGATCGATTTCGGAAAGCCGTTGTAGTTCAGCGGCGCCGGAATGGCGTGCTGGACGTTGACGATGTAGTCGTGGCAGATCCGGTTCAGCTCGTCGGTGCTGACCCCTTTTTTGACGTGCGGCTCGATCATCTCGAGCACTTCGGCGGCCAGGCGGCCGGCAACACGCATTTTTTCTTGTTCGGCAGGGGTCTTGATGGTGACGGTCATTGGTGGTCTCGTTACTCGCTAATTCAGCAAAAAGTGTTTTGTAGGAGCGGCCTTGGCCGCGATGATTTGGCCATCAATTGGATGGCAAGATTCGCGGCCAAGGCCGCTCCTACAAGTAAATTCCTTTGCCGTTCAATCTTTCGGCAACTCAAACCGGAATTCCGGTCGGCCGGTCAGCGACAGGTGCAGCCGCGGCCGTTGGCTCGCCAGCACCAGCTGCAGCCGGCCGAGCATTATAAAGAAGGCCGAGCCGGTTAGCCGGGCGCCGCGTTTCTGGTGCGAGCGCAGCGAGGCCGAGTTGAACGCGCTGATCCGGCTGACCGACCAGCGGGCCCCTTCCCGGTACAAGACCGCATTGGCCTCGTCCCAGAGCTGGGCGAACAGGCGCGTGACCCGGTACTTGGGCGCGACGTAGACGTCGTAGTCCCAGACCAGCTCGGTTGGCTCCAGCCGGTAGTCGCAGCGGGCGTCGTCTTCCGGATAGTGAGTGTTTGCTAGCCACAGAAAGGCCGCAATCTCGCCATTTTTGAACGCGGCGAGGCAGCGATCACCGCGGTCGAACCGGGCCCGGACGATGGCTTCCTTGCGGTCTTCGACCATCAAGGCCGGCTCAAAGGCGGTCAGCCAGCGGAACTCGACCCCCACCGCCGGCGCCACCGAGCGCTGGTCCGGGATGGGCTGGTAGGCAAACCGGTAGGCGGTCAGCTTGCCGCCGAGCCGCTTCCAGAGCTTCTGGAAGAGATAGAGCAGGGCGGGGCAGGTGCCGAGCTCATTGCGCAGCGCCGTCCATTTACCGGTTGTTGCGGTGATGAGGCGAGAAGCCATGCCTTATATAGGTCCGTCGTCCATGAAGCGGGGCCGGCAGTGTTTCAGCGTCCGCCGGCGGGGTCAAGCGCCGGTGCTTTCCGGTTGACGGGCGGCTTGGCGTTGAGCCGGGCCGGTCGGCTGTGGTATAAAGCGCACCCCGCGCTGGGACCCGGTTGCTTTTAATAGCTGCCGAAGCCCCATGACGCGGTATACCCCACACGCGACTCCACCAATTTCTGACCCGGGTCCTGCTTGCAGGCGGCCAGAAAGGAGCGCGGAGGCCCAACCCGACTCTCAATGAGGTCTACTATGGCTCGCGTCACTATGCGTGACATGATCCAGGCTGGCGTGCACTTCGGTCACCGCACCCGGTTCTGGAACCCGAAAATGAAACAGTACATTTTCGGTTCGCGTAACAAAATCCACATCGTCAACCTCGAACACACCCTGCCGATGTTCCAGGATGCGCTGAATTTCCTCGGCGGCATCGCGGCCAAGCGCGGCAAGATTCTGTTCGTCGGCACCAAGCGTGCTGCCGCTGATGTGGTTGCGGCCGAAGCCAAGCGCTGCGGTCAGTACTACGTCAACAACCGTTGGCTCGGCGGCATGCTGACCAACTTCAAAACCGTTCGCCAGTCGATCAAGCGTTTGAAAGATCTGGAAGCGATGGCCGCTGACGGCACCTTCAACAAGCTGACCAAGAAAGAAGCGCTGATGCGTCAGCGCGAAATGGAAAAGCTGGAAGCCTCGCTGGGCGGTATCAAGGACATGGGCGGTCTGCCGGACGTGCTGTTCGTGATCGACACCGATCATGAAAACATCGCCATCTCGGAAGCCTGCAAGCTGGGTATCCCGGTGGTTGCCGTGGTCGATACCAACTCGAATCCGGACGGCGTGGACTACGTCATCCCGGGTAACGACGACGCCATTCGCGCCATCGAGCTGTACCTGCGCAACGTTGCTGACACCATCATCGAAGGCCGTCAGAGCGCGCCGCACGCGGAAGAGCGTGTTGCCGACGAGTTCGTCGAAGAAGCACCGGCCGCTGCCGCTGCTGACGACGAAGCCTAATCGGCTGGCGTTGCAAGACGCGCTGTGAAAAAGGGGGCTCATGGCCCCCTTTTTTGAATACGAGTTTGTCTTTTCGATCAGCCTTGCAGCTGATCCTTTGCAAGAGGATTTTCCCATGGAAATCACTGCTTCCCTGGTCAAAGAACTGCGCGAGCGTACCGGTGCCGGCATGATGGAGTGCAAGAAAGCACTGCAAGAAGCCAATGGCGACATCGAGCTGGCCATTGACAACATGCGCAAGTCGGGCGCGGTCAAAGCCGCCAAGAAAGCCGGCCGTATCGCCGCTGAAGGCGTGATCGTCGGTCGCGTTGCCGGCGGTGAAGCCGTGCTGGTCGAAGTCAACTGCGAAACTGACTTCGTTGCCAAGGACGTCAACTTCGTCGCGTTCGCCAACGCCGTTGCTGACGCGGCGCTGAGCAGCAAGGCCGCTGACGTTGCCACGCTGAATGAAGTGAAGCTGCCGGAAGGCGAGTCGGTGGAAACCACCCGCGCCAATCTGGTTGCCAAGATCGGCGAAAACATGACCGTGCGCCGCCTCGGCCGCATGACCGGCGACAAGCTGGCGTTCTACAGCCACGGCGGCCGGATCGGCGTCGTCGTCGCGCTGTCGGGCGGTGATGAAGAGCTGGCCAAGCAGATCGCCATGCACATCGCTGCGGCCAAGCCGCTGGTGGTCAGCCCGGAGCAGATGCCGGCCGCTGAAGTGGCCAAAGAGCGCGAAATCGCTGCGGCCCAGGCTGCCGAGTCGGGCAAGCCGGCCAACATCGTCGAGAAGATGGTCGAAGGTCGCGTCAACAAGTTCCTGAGTGAAAACAGCCTGATCGGTCAGGCCTTCGTAATGGATCCGAACACCACCGTCGGCAACCTGCTGAAGAGCAAGGGCGCCGTCGCCGCCGGTTTCTTCCGTTGGGAAGTCGGTGAAGGCATCGAGAAGGCCGAAGACAACTTCGCCGCCGAAGTCGAAGCCATGAAAGCCGCCGCCATCGGTACCAAGGCCTGAGCGCCGGTAGCCGCTGCCCTGAGCAATCAGGTGCCTCGGTCGGGAAACCGGTTCGGGGCAGGCAAAGGCCGGGATTTGTGGCAGAATCCCGGCGCAACCCAACCCCTCTCCCTTGTCGAGAGGGGTTGGCGTAATCAGGGTTTGGAAATCTTTCCGTCCCTGTTGCCACGACTGCTGATTGACGGGCCGCCAGCTCCTGCTGCCGGCCCGCACTGACCGACCCGAACCGAGGACCGCCATGACCGAATCGACCGAGCAGCTTCCCTACAAACGCATCCTGCTGAAACTCTCGGGCGAAGCCCTGATGGGCAACGAGTCGTTCGGCATTGATCCGACCGTGCTGGATCGGATGGCGGCGGAAGTGAAAGCGGTCCGGCAATTGGGCGCGCAAGTCGGCATCGTGGTCGGTGGTGGCAATTTGTTCCGCGGCGAACGGCTCGCCAAAGCCGGCATGAACCGGGTCGCCGGTGACCATATGGGCATGCTGGCCACGGTAATGAACTCGCTGGCCATGCAGGATGCGCTGGAGCGCATCAAGCAGCCGACCCGGGTGATGAGTGCGGTGGCGCTCGCCGGTGTTTGTGAGGATTACGATCGCCGCTTTGCCATCCGCTTCATGGAAGCCGGCAACGTGGTGATTTTCTGCGCCGGCACCGGTAACCCGTTCTTTACCACCGACACCGCCGCCGTGCTGCGTGGTATCGAAATTGAAGCCGATCTGATCCTGAAAGCGACCAAGGTCGACGGGGTGTACTCCGCTGACCCGATGAAATTTCCGGAAGCTGTGCGCTATTCGCGGCTGTCCTATACCGAAGCGCTGGAGCGTGAGCTCGGCGTGATGGACCTGACTGCGTTTTGTCTGGCACGCGACCATAACAAGAAAATCCGCGTGTTCAACATGAACAAGCCGGGTGCGCTGGCGAGCGTGTTGAAAGGTGCCGACGAAGGTACCTTGATCGAAAAGTAACCGCACGCCGCGCACGCGGAATTATCCGTTTTCGAGAATGCTCGCCGGCACCCGCTGTGGTGTCTGGCACGAAAATCAGTAAGGGAGACGACCATGACCATTGCCAACATCAAAACCGACGCGCAAACGCGCATGGCCAAGTCCGTTGAGTCGCTGAAAGGCAACCTGAGCAAGATCCGCACAGGCCGCGCCCATCCGTCGCTGCTCGAGCACATCCATGTCAATTACTACGGCAGCTCGGTGCCGTTGCAGCAGGTCGGCAACGTCAACGTGCAGGACTCGCGTACCCTGGTCATTCAGGCGTTCGACAAAGGCGCGATCCAGCCGATCGAGAAAGCCATTCACGAATCCAATCTGGGGTTGAACCCGCAGACCGCCGGCCAGACCATCCGGGTGCCGCTGCCGCCGCTGACCGAAGAGCGCCGCAAGGAGCTTGCCAAGGTCGTCAAGGGCGAGGGTGAGCAAGCCAAGGTCGCCATCCGCAACGTCCGTCGTGATGCCAACGAAGCACTGAAGAAGCTGCTGAAAGACAAAGCGATCACCGAAGACGAAGAGCGGAAAGCCCAGGATGACGTCCAGAAAATCACCGATGGCAAAATCGGTGAAGTCGACAAACTGCTCGCCGATAAAGAGAAGGAACTGATGTCGGTGTAATCGCGTCCGCGATTACCCGCCGCAGTTTTTTCGGAGGCGCAGTTCTTGTCTTCCTCTCCCGTCAATCAGGCTGCTGACAGTCTGGTGCCGCAGCACGTTGCCATCATCATGGATGGCAACGGCCGCTGGGCGAAAAAGCGCAGTCTGCCACGCGTTGCCGGCCACAAAGTGGGCATGGAGCGCGCGCGCGACATCACTGAAGCCGCCGGCAACCGCGGTGTCCGTTCGTTGACCTTGTTCGCGTTCTCTTCGGAGAACTGGCAGCGACCGCTCGAAGAAGTCAGCTATTTGATGGATTTGTTTGTCACCGGTCTGGAGCGCGAAGCCAAATCCCTGCACAAGAACGGGGTTCGCCTGCGGGTCATCGGTGACCGGTCACGCTTTGCCGAGAAACTGCAACAGCGCATGGCCGAAGCCGAAGCGATGACCGCCGGCAATACCGCGCTGACCTTGAACATCGCCGCCAACTACGGCGGTCAGTGGGACATTGTTCAGGCCGCCAATCAGGCGCTGGCCGCCAAACGTACTAGCCATGATGCGTCGCCGCTGCAGGAAGCGGAGCTGGCACGTTTCCTGGCACTGGCGGATCAGCCGCCGCTGGATTTGCTGATTCGCACCGGCGGTGAAGTGCGCATCAGCAATTTTCTGCTCTGGCAGGCGGCCTATGCCGAACTCTATTTCTCTCCCGTGCTGTGGCCGGATTTCGGTGCTGACGAGCTGGATGCCGCACTTGCCGATTTCCGTCAACGCCAGCGCCGCTTTGGCAAGACCGGCGAACAAGTGACAGGGGACAGTTGATGTTATTGCAACGGGTCATCACGGCGTTGCTGTTGCTGCCACTGGTGTTGGCGCTGGTGTTCCTGTTGCCGCTGCCAGCGTTCGCGATGGCGGTCGCCGCCATTCTGGTGCTCGGTGCCCGCGAGTGGGGCCGGTTCACCAGCGCGGAAAAAGCCGCGCCGTTGACCGCCATGCTGAGTTATCTGGGCTGCGCGATTCTGCTGTGGCAATTGTCGCCGCCGTTTGATTTCTGGCCGAGCTTGAGCTGGCCGACCTGGCTGTGGAGCGCTGACAATTTGCCGCTGCTGGTCTTGGCCGCCGCGGTGTTGTTCTGGTGCATCAGCCCGCTGCTGCTGTGGTTGTATCCGGCGCGGGCAAACTGGTGGCGGACCTCTCAAGGTGCTCGACAGGCACTCGGTGTACTGTTGTTGCTGGCGACCTGGATTGCCTTGGTCAGTCTGCGCAAGATTAGTAACGTGCAGGATCCGCTGAAAGGCGCGCTGGTCATTTTCTATGTGTTGTTGCTGGTCTGGGCTGCCGATGTCGGCGCTTACATCGCCGGCAAGGCATTTGGCAAACACAAGCTGGCGCCATCGGTCAGCCCGGGCAAAACCTGGCAAGGGTTTTTTGGCGGTTTGTTGCTGGCGCTGGTCATTGGCCACGTCGCGGCGCCGTTGTTCGGTTTGTCGAGCAATTCGGAATGGGGGTTCCGCGCGCTGGTGTTGGTGACCATCATTGCCTCGGTGGTCGGTGATTTGATTGAAAGCCTGTGCAAACGCGAGGCCGGGATCAAAGACAGCGGCACGTTGTTTCCCGGTCACGGCGGCATGCTCGATCGCATCGACAGTTTGATGGCGGCGGCGCCGGTGTTCGCGCTGGGCGCCCTGTTGCTGGAGCTGCGCTGATGCAACGGCTGGTTGTGCTCGGCAGTACCGGCTCGATCGGTGTGTCGACGCTGGATGTGGTGGCACGGCACCCCGATCGTTTCTCGGTGTTTGCGTTGGCAGCAAACCGCAGTGCCGATCGGTTGTTTGACCAGATTCGCCAGTTTCAGCCGCGTTACGCGGTGTTGGTCGATGCAACTGCAGCGGCGGCGTTGCAACAGCGCGTGCAGCAGGCCGGGTTGACTACGGAAGTCTTGGCCGGCGCGTCGTCCCTGGCGGCGGTTGCGGCCGCGGCCGAAGTCGATACCGTGATGGCGGCCATTGTCGGTGCGGCCGGATTGTTGCCGACGCTGGCGGCGGCCAAGGCCGGCAAACGCATTCTGCTGGCCAACAAGGAAGCGCTGGTGATGTCCGGCCCGCTGTTCATGCAGGCGGTGCGTGATCATGGCGCCGTGTTACTGCCGATCGACAGCGAGCACAATGCGATATTCCAGTGTTTGCCGGCGCCCGGCCATGAACGGGATCTGCGTGGTGAACGCAGTCTGCGGGCAAACGGTGTCGAAAAAATTCTGCTGACCGCGTCGGGTGGTCCGTTCCTGCGCCGTGAATTGCATGAGCTGTCCCAGGTGACGCCGGATCAGGCCTGTGCGCATCCGACCTGGAGCATGGGCCGCAAAATCTCGGTCGATTCGGCAACGTTGATGAACAAGGGTCTCGAAGTGATCGAGGCCTGTTATCTGTTCAACGCCAGCCGCGAACAAGTGGATGTGGTCGTGCATCCGCAAAGCATCGTGCACAGCCTGGTGCGTTATGTTGATGGCTCGGTGCTGGCGCAGATGGGCAATCCGGACATGCGCACGCCGATCGCGCATGCCATGGCCTGGCCCGAGCGCATTGGCGCCGGGGTCGCGCCGCTGGATCTGACCCAGATCGGCCGATTGGAGTTTCTGCCGGCCGATGTGGCGCGTTTCCCGTGTCTGGCATTGGCCTATCAGGCGCTGACGGCGGGCGCCAGCGCCCCGGCAGTCCTGAATGCGGCCAATGAAGTGGCGGTCGAAGCCTTCCTCGCCGGGCGTTTGCCTTACACCGGCATCGCGCCAGTTATTGCCGAGACCCTGCAACATTGCCCGGCGCCGCCGGTCGAAGCGCTGGACGCGTTGCTGGCCATTGATGCCGAAGCGCGCCGCATTGCGATGCAGCAGGTAGGAGTGCAGGCGGCATGATTGAGTGGTTGTGGAATGGCTTGTTTCTGATCATCACCATCGGCGTGTTGGTGACGGTCCATGAGTTCGGCCATTTCTGGGTGGCACGTCGACTGGGCGTGAAAGTGCTGACCTTCTCGGTCGGTTTCGGCAGCGCGATCTGGAAACGGTTGGGCAAGGATGGCGTCGAGTACCGTATCGCCGCGATCCCGCTCGGCGGTTACGTCAAGATGCTTGATGAGCGTGAAGCCGACGTGCCGGCCGAACTGGCGGCGCAGGCGTTCAACCGGGCGTCGGTCTGGACCCGCATTGCGGTGGCAAGCGCCGGCCCGATCGCCAATTTCCTCTTTGCCATCGTCGCGTTCGCCGCGATGTACATGGTCGGCGTCCGTGATTTGCGGCCAGTGCTCGGCGATATCGACGCTGACAGCGCGGCCGGCCGGGCGGGTTTGCGGGCGGGCATGGAAGTGATCGCGGTTGATGACACCGCCGTCAGTTCGTGGGAGGAGTTGACTTTTGCGCTCGTGACCCGGGTCGGCGCGGAAGCGCCCGTCCAGTTGCGGGTGCGGGATCAGGCGGCCAATGAACGTCATCTGCTGCCTGCCGGCGCCATGACCTTGACCGGCCATGAGGCGGATATCACCGGCCATGTCGGCTTGCGTCCGCGAACACCGCCGTGGCCTGCGATCATCAATTCCGTCAGCGATGGCGGCCCTGCCCAGCGCGCCGGGGTTCAGGTTGGTGACGAATTGACCCATTGGAATGACGAGCCGATTGCCAGCTTCCCGGCACTCACGGAAAAGATAGCGGCCGCCAAGGGCAATACTGTTACACTCCGGCTGCTTCGCGACGGTCAGATGCACACGCTGCAGCTGACCGTGGCCGAGCAGGGCGGCAAAGGTGTACTCGGCATCGGTTCGCTGCGGCCGCCGGTACCGGATGATTGGTGGGTCACCTACCGACTCGGTCCGTTCGATGCGACCATCGCCGGCTGGCACAAGATGGTCGATACCACTGCCTTGGTCTGGGATGGTCTCGGTAAGCTCATTACCGGGGCGTTGTCGGTGCAGTCCCTGAGCGGTCCGGTCACCATCGCGCAGGGTGCCGGTGCAACGGCGGCTGCCGGCGCCGATCGATTTTTTTGGTTCTTGGGATTGATCAGCGTAAACCTTGGTCTCATCAACCTCCTGCCGATTCCGATGCTGGATGGCGGCCACCTGCTGTACTACGGGGTGGAAGTGGTGCGCGGCCGACCGTTGTCGGAGCGCGTGCAGGAATGGGGCCTGCGCATCGGATTGTCGCTGGTTGGCGCGCTGATGCTCATTGCACTCTTCAACGATTTTGCGCGCCTGTAGTGAGCGGGCGGCTGGTGTAAACAGAACAATATGAAAACTCCGTTCAAGTGTTTGTCTCTGGCAGTTCTCCTGGCGCTTGGCGCCACCCGGGCGTTGGCAATCGAGCCGTTTGTGGTGCAGGACATCGAGGTCCGTGGCTTACAGCGCGTAGAGCTCGGCACTTTCTTCACCTATCTGCCGCTGCGGGTCGGTGAAACCGTTGACGATGTCCGGGTGCCGCAAATCATTCGGGCACTCTACCGTCAAGGCTCCTTCGAGTCGGTCAAGCTCGAACGGGAAGGCAATAAACTGGTCGTGCTCATCGAAGAGCGCCCCACCATTTCCACCATCATCTTTGATGGCAACAAACAGATCAAAACCGAGCAACTGCTGGAAGGCTTGAAGCCGATGGGCTTCGCCAAAGGCGAAGTGCTGAATCCGGCCATGTTGACCCAGATCGTACAGGAGCTGGAACAGCAGTATTTCGCGCATGGCAAATACAGCGTTCGCATTACCTACAAGACTGTCAAGTTGCCACGCAACCGCGTCGATGTCCGGTTCAAGGTGGTCGAAGGCGATGCCGCAGTCATTGGCGGTATTAACATCGTCGGTAATCAGGTATTTACTGACGAAGAGCTGTTGAAACAGTTCGAGTTGACGACCGGCGGCTGGTTCAGCTTCTTCACCGACGATAACCAGTATGCCAAGGAAAAACTGTCAGGCGATCTCGAAAAGCTCCGCTCGTACTACATGGATCGTGGTTACCTGAAATTTCAGGTGAGCTCGACGCAGGTTGCCATCTCGCCCAATCGGGAAGAGATTTTCATCACCATCAATATCAGTGAAGGTGAGCAGTACAAGATAAAAGAGATTAAATTTGCTGGTGACCTGGTCGTTTCCGAAGAACATCTGCGGAACATGCTTCCTGTTGCGTCTGGTGATATTTATTCGGCCGCCGCCTTTACTTTTGCAGAAACAAACATCAGTAAATTGCTGGGCTTGTATGGCTACGCATTTGCGAACGTGACCACGGCACCGACACCCAACGATGAGACGCATGAGGTCGATGTGACACTGCTTGTGCAGCCTGGCAAGCGGACTTATGTGCGACGCATCAGTTTTTCTGGCAACGAAAGCACCAATGACCATGTGCTCCGCCGTGAAATGCGGATGATGGAAAGCGGCCCATTTTCAACCGATCTGGTTGAACGGTCAAAAACCTTGCTGGAACGGCAGCCGTTCATTGAAGAGGTCACTATCGAGACTCCCAAGGTGGATGGCTCCGACGACCAAGTGGACGTAGAGGTAAAGGTCAAGGAGCGGAATGCTGGAACCTTCAATGCTGGTTTTGGCTACAGTGACTTCTATGGCCTGCAATTCACTGCAGGGATCAGTCATGAGAACTTCCTTGGCAGCGGCAATCGCGTAGCGTTTTCTTTGTCAAACAGTAAAGCCATCAAGAACTATGATGTGACTTTTACCGACCCCTATTTCACAGTTGACGGTATCAGCTTGGGTACAAGGGTTTTCTACCGAGAAACAGATTACGAGGAGCTGAACCTGGTCGGCCAAGGACTGGATTCTGTTGGCGGAAAGATGACCCTGGGTATTCCATACAGCGAAGTGTCCAGATTAAGCTTTGGTTTTGGGATTCAGGACAGTACATTCAAGACCGCAGGCGGTACAGCGGTTTTACAATTACAGGAGTTTTTTGATCGCGCCGGTCAGGATCTTTTGGTAGAGCCTGATTTTGATTATTCCTATTTCACGGTCGAGCTTGGCTGGTTGAGAAACACTCTCAACAGAGGGATTTTTCCCGATCGTGGCACATCACAGTCGTTCTCAGTCGAAGCCTCTGTACCGGGAAGTGATTTTGAGTTTTACAAGGCACAGTACGACATTCAACATTACTGGCAGATTTCTGAAGGATGGAGTTTTCTTGTTCGCGCCAATCTCGCTTACGGTGACGGTTATGGCGATGGCGTTGAAAACTACAAGCTGCCGTACTTTGAGAACTTCTATGCGGGTGGCCAGGGTACGGTTCGGGGGTTCGAGCGCAACTCAATCGGGCCGCGAGAGATTCTGCGCAGTTCCCGTTCCCTGAGTGCCCCTGGAGATACTGGAGTTCCTGTCGTTTTGCCGCCTGAGTTTGATCAGATTCAATTGGGCAGCAGGGGGGTTGGTGGTAACGCTCGTGCGCTTGGTGGCTTGGAGCTGATTTTTCCGACCCCGTTTGCAGAGGGCAATCGCTCGGTTAGAACGAGTTTGTTTGTTGATGCGGGGCATTTGTGGGATACCGAGTTTGACCGGACGCGTTACAGCTATCTCCAAGAAGCCGATTACGCCAATATTCCAGATTACAGTGATGACGGGCAGTTCCGCGTCTCTACTGGCCTTGCGTTGCAGTGGTTGTCCCCGATGGGGCCAATTGGCTTTCACTTCTCCCGTCCGCTGCGGAAGGAGGATGGTGACGATACCGAGAATTTCGGCTTTACTATCGGTCGTACGTTCTAAGAGGATTGTGTTGTGAAAAAAATGATTTCTGCTGTTGCCGGCTTGCTGTTGTTGTCCACCGCAGCGAGTGCCGAGACCAAGATTGGCGTCGTTGATTACCGGATGTTGATGGACAAGGCGCCGCAAGCGGATGCGATTCAGGAAAAGCTCAAGAAAGAATTCCAGGAGCGCGAAGACCGGCTGAAGAAGCGTCAGGCCGATCTCAAAGCTCAGGCGGAGAAAGCCAGCAAGGACGCGCCGACCATGACCGAGTCGCAGCGCATCGAGGCTGGCCGGAATCTTGAAAAGCTGCGCAATGATTTGGAATTTGACGGCAAGAAACTGCAGGAAGATTTCCAGCGCCGTCGTGGCGAAGAGCTGCGCGATCTCGGCGGCAAGTTACAGCAGGCGGTGTCTGCGGTCGCGACGAAAGAGGGGTATCAGTTGGTGCTGAGCCGTGAAACCGCGCCGTTTGTCGCTCCGGAACTGGACATCACCAACAAGGTGCTGCAGGCGCTCGGTACGCCTGGCAAATAAGTCGTCATGAAGCTCGCAGAGATTGCGCAGCGTCTACAGGCCCGGCTGGTTGGCGATGGTGACATCGACATCCGCCGGGTCGCTGATTTGCGCGCTGCTGAAACGGGCGATATCGGCTTTTTGACCAGCGCCGAATATCGCGATGCACTGCGTTCGACCCGCGCCAGTGCCGTCATGCTGAAAGACGCAGACGCTGCCGATTGTCCGGTGGCAGCGTTGATTGTGCCATCACCCTATCTGGCCTATGCCAAAGTCGCGCAGTGGCTGGATCCGACGCCGCAGCCTGTGCCCGGCATCCATCCTTCTGCTGTCATCGCTGCGAGTGCCGTGCTGGGCGCCGATGTCGCCATCGGGCCAGGTGTGGTGATCGGCGACGAATGCCGAATCGGCGACGGCTGTTCCATCGGCGCCAACTCCGTTCTGGCCGAGCGCGTTGTGCTGGCGAATGGCGTCCAACTGGCGCCGCAGGTGGTGCTTTACCATGCGGTTCGGATCGGGGCACGCAGTCAGATTCACAGCGGTACGGTGATCGGTGCCGACGGTTTTGGCTATGCGCAGGAAGCCAAACGCTGGGTCAAGATCCCGCAGACCGGTACGGTGGTTATCGGCGACGACGTCGAGATTGGTGCCAACTGCACCATTGATCGTGGCGCACTGGGCGATACCGTTATCGAAGATGGGGTCAAGCTCGATAACTTGATCCACGTCGCCCACAATGTCCATATCGGCGCCCATTCGGCTGTTGCGGGCTGTTCCGGCATTGCGGGCAGCACCAAAATTGGCAAACACGTGACCTTGGCTGGTCGGGTCAGCGTGCTTGGTCATCTGACGATTTGCGATAATGCCCATGTGACCGCTTGCAGTTTGGTCAATCGCTCCATTACCGAGCCGGGCGCTTACTCCTCCGGTACTACACTTCAGGACAACCGCAGCTGGCGCAAGAGCGCCACGCGCTTCAACCAGCTGGATGATCTTGCCCGCCGCTTGCGGCGACTGGAGCGTCAGCTGGGCACAGGACAAGAAGAGAACGACGATGACTGAGACCACGCAATCCCTCAACACCATGGACATTCATGGTGTGCTGGCCCATTTGCCGCACCGCTACCCGTTTCTGCTGGTCGACAAGGTGCTGGATTACCAGCCCAATCAATATCTGGTCGGGGTCAAGAACGTCACCTTCAACGAGCCGTGTTTCACCGGCCATTTTCCGCACCGGCCGGTATTTCCGGGTGTGCTGATCCTGGAAGCGATGGCGCAATGCACCGGGATTCTGGCATTCAAGAGCACCAACGAGATGCCGGATGACCATTCTGCCTACTATTTTGTCGGCATTGACGAAGCGCGTTTTCGCAACCCGGTCGAGCCGGGTGATCAGATTGTGATGCGCGTTGATGTGCAGACGCAGAAACGCGGGATCTGGAAATTCGCCGCGCAAGCGACGGTTGACGGCAAGGTCGTTTGTGAAGCCGTGCTGATGTGCACGAAAAAAGAGTTTTGATCCGGCTTTGTTGAGTGTGTGCTGCCGGTAGCGGCAGCACCACGAAGGAAAACTGATGGCGATTCACCCGACCGCGATAGTACATCCGTCCGCCAAGTTGGCGGCGGATGTCGATGTCGGCCCGTACAGCATCATCGGTGAGCACGTTCAAATCGACAGTGGCACCGTGATTGGACCGCATGTTGTCATCAATGGCCATACGACCATTGGCAAGCAGAACCAGTTCTACCAGTTCTGCTCCATTGGTGAGGCCAATCAAGACAAGAAATACAAAGGCGAGCCGACCCGTACGGTTATTGGCGACAATAACGTTTTCCGCGAGTGCTGCACGGTACACCGTGGCACCACCCAGGATCGGCATGAGACCCGCATTGGTAGCCACAATCTGTTCATGGCCTACGTCCATGTCGCTCACGATTGCGTGGTGGCGGATCATTGCATCCTGGCCAACAACGCGACCCTGGCGGGTCATGTTCATATCGGTGATTGGGCCATTCTTGGCGGCTTTACTGCGGTTCACCAGTTCTGCCATATCGGTGCGCACGCGTTTATCGGTATGAAGTCCGGTTTGCAGAAGGATGTGCCACCGTATGTCATGGCCGAGGGCTTTCATGCGGAACCGCGTGGCATCAACAGCGAAGGCCTGAAGCGGCGCGGCTTTTCACCGGAGCAGATCCTGCTGATCAAACGCGCCTACAAGCTGATTTACCGTCAGGGCCTGACGGTGGAGCAGGCGGTGCCGCAGTTGCGGGAAATGGAAGCCGAGTTCGCCGGCATCCGCATCCTGACCGACTTTATTGCCAACTCGAATCGCGGCATCATTCGCTGACGGTTCGTCGATTCCGGTGCCGGCGCTGGCTGGCACCGTTTTCATCTTCCAAACAGAGCTGCCATGACTGCACAGACTCCTGCGTCCGCGTCTTCGCGAGCCCTGCGCGTGGCCATTGTCGCAGGCGAGGCGTCCGGCGACATTCTGGGCGAGGCCTTGTTGCGGGCCTTGCGCGCACGGGTGCCATCGTTGCAGGCCGAGGGCATTGCCGGCCCGCGCATGCAACAGCAAGGCTGCCACAGCCTCTATGCCATGGAGCGCTTGTCCGTCATGGGCATCATGGCGATCTTGCAGCGACTGCCGGAGTTGCTGGCCGTGCGCAAGCGGCTGAGCCGACAATGGTTGCAAGACAAGCCGGACGTTTTTATCGGCATTGATGCGCCGGAGTTCAATCTGGGCCTGGAGCAGCGGCTGCGCGCCGGCGACGTGCCGACGGTGCATTTCGTCAGTCCGTCCGTGTGGGCGTGGCGGAAGAAGCGGATTTTCAAAATTCAGCGCGCGGTTGATCTGATGTTGACGCTGTTCCCGTTTGAGCAGCAGATCTATCAGCAACACCAGATTCCGGTTGCGCACGTTGGCCATCCCTTGGCGGATCAGATCGCGCTCGAGAATCCATCGACTCCTGCCAGAGCAGCGCTGGGTATTCCCGCCGATGTTCCCGTCTTGGCGCTGCTGCCCGGCAGTCGCGGTAGTGAGCTCAAGTTTTTGGCAATACCCTTCATTCAGGCCGCGCAGCGACTGCAACAGCAAAACCCGGCGCTGCGCATCGTGGTGCCCTGTGCCTCGGCGGCGCGGCGAGCGCAGTTTGAGCAAGCATTGGTGGCGGCCGGCGGACTGCAACATTTGCATCTCCTGGATGGCCAGTCGCAGCTGGCGATGTGCGCCAGCGACGCCATTTTGCTGGCGTCAGGCACAGCGACGTTGGAGGCGATGCTGATCAAGCGACCGATGGTGGTTGCTTATCGTGTGTCCTCGTTCAGCTATGCCATTTTCAAGCGCTTGTTGACCATAGGCCGGTTTGCGTTGCCCAACTTGCTGGCCGGTAAGGACCTGGTCCCGGAACTGATCCAGGACGATTGCACGGCCGACAAGCTTGCCGCTGCTGTTCGCCTGCAGCTCGAGGCCAGCAGTGAAGAAAAAGCACGGCTGAAAAGCGAGTTCAGCCGCATTCATGAACAGTTGCGTGGCGATGCCGGCGCCAGAGCGGCGGACGCGGTACTGGCGATGTTGCGCGAGCGAGGTGTTTGGTCATGACCGTTTACTGGATCGCGGGCGTTGATGAAGTAGGGCGCGGCCCATTGGCCGGCCCGGTGGTGACCGCTGCCGTTATCCTGCATCCGGAGAAACCGATCGCCGGCTTGGCAGACTCCAAGAAACTGTCGGAAAAGAAGCGCGAGGCGCTGGTCCGGGAGATCGAAGACAAGGCGCTCGCCTTTGCCTACGGCCGTGCCGAGGTTGACGAAATCGACCGGATCAACATTCTGCAAGCCAGCCTGCTTGCCATGCGTCGCGCCGTACTCGCCTTGCCGGTGCAGCCGCACGAGGTCTGGGTGGATGGCAACAAGGCGCCGGATCTGCCGATGAAGGTACAAACCTTCATCAAGGGCGATGCAACGGTAGCGGCGATCAGCGCGGCATCGATACTCGCCAAAGTGGCGCGCGATCGCGAAATGCTGTCGCTGCATGAACAGTATCCGCAGTATGGCTTTGCCGGCCACAAAGGTTATCCGACAGCCGCCCATTTCGCGGCCTTGCGCCAGCATGGACCGACGCCATTGCACCGACGCAGCTTCGCTCCGGTGCAGGCATGTCTGAGCTTGCCCTGAGTCACCCCTACACGATTTTGCCAGTCAACCCAGAATCAACCGGACGGGGTTGAGAAGGAGCTCCAGATGTTGCGGATGTTTACGGCGTATCTGTTCGGACTGACCGTTCTGCTTGGCGCTTGTGCAACCGAGATCCTGGCTGAAGAGCACGTGGTCCGCGTTGCCGTCAGCCGCGATGGTGCAAAGCAGTGGCAAGCACAGTATTTACTGCCCTACCCGGTGACAGCGGTGCAGTTTCGCCGCGGCACCGATCTGAAACGTGAGCAAACCTGGCAGCTGCTCAATCCCGAGTTGCAGTTTCGGTCTGGCCAGGAGAGCGTCCAGGTTCATGCCCGTAACGGCAAGCCGTTTGCTGCGTTCACCGTGCGGTTTCCGGAGCAGGCGTTTTTCCTGAACCGCGATTACACCTTTCACGTCACCAACGCTGATGGCTCTCTGCTTCTGTTCACGGGGCAACTCTATATCGACTTGCTGACGGCTGATGGCCGCAATGCCTCGGCAGGTGACGTTTCATTCATGCCGCACCAACTGTTGTTGGCGCCGCTGCCGACCGAGAGCGTCCTGATTGATGGCATGCAGGCGCGAAGCAAGGTGAGTTGGCTTGACCGCGATGGCGAAGGCACCTATGCCTATTTTGGCAACGCGTCGCGGCAGGAAACGGAAAACGGTTATGCCATTGTCGATACGGCGGCGCCACAATGGGCGCGGCAGCTTGTCGCCGAGTTTGTCCCGCAGCTGTTTGCCCATTATCGCGAACGGTTCGGCTTTGCGCCGCAAGCAAAACCGACGGTGACGCTCAGCTACCAGCCACATCCGAACCTGTCCAGCTTCAACGGTGGCCGTCTTGCTGACATCATCCAGCTCAGCATTCAGGGTGAGCAGTATGCACAGCGTAGTGCCAAAGCCGTAGCCGACTTGCGGCAGCTGCTAGCTCATGAGGCGGCCCATTTCTGGCAATGGGCAGTTCTGGCACCCGATAGTGATGCGCAGCACCATGATGCCTGGGTACATGAGGGCGGTGCCGATGCGGCCGCTTCTCGTGCCTTGTTCGAGCTCGGCTTGATGACCGAGTCGGATTATCACGCCACCCATCTGCAAGCCCTGAACCAGTGTGTCCGCCAGCTGCAGGGCATTCAGCTGGCCGACGCGTTCAAACAGCAACGTGGCAAAGCCTATTATGACTGTGGCGCCTCGCTGAGCTATGTGCTGGAGCAACACTTGCAGCGGCGTGGGACGCCGTTCAGCGTATTTGAACAGTGGCAAGCGATGTACCGGCAGCAGCAACGGCAGCTGCAGCAAGACAACAGCAAGCTGCTCCTTTACATGGTGGAGAACAGTGCTGTCGAACCGGCATTGCAACAAGCAGTACCGCGATTCATTGAACAGACGCACGCTGACAGTATGGCTGACATGAAACAGCTGCTCAGCGCAGCTGCGCTTGAGCCAACACTCGATAGCCAGCAGGCAACGGCAAATGCCCATTTCGAGCAGGCCCGGCGGTGGATGTTTGCCTTGATGGCGAAAGACTGCGCGGGAGCCGTAAGTTTCTCCAGCAACCATGCCGATGGTGTTGCGAGTTTCAGTGTTGATGGCCTGCCGCACTGCCGGCAATTGAAAACGGCGTTGCAGGTCCGGGCGCTGGCGGAGGTGGCGTTGACCGCTCCGGATTTGGACTTGCGTTTGCGCCAGCAATGCACGCAGTCGGGCACTGCAGCCGTTGCAGGTGTAATCGCGACAAGCGCAACGGCGACGTTCCAGCTGGCGTGCCCGGAATCACTGCCTGAACCGTTGCAATGGTTAGTGCTCGCTGAGCCCTCGGTGACCAGTCAGCGCTGAGTATGCTGATATACAAAGCAAAACGGCGAGCATGGCTCGCCGTTTGTTTGTGCTATCTCGCAGCGTTTAGCGACGGCGACGAACCAGACCGAATGCCAACAAGCTCAGTCCCATCAGTGCCAGCGGTGCCGGCACCGGGATCGCATGGGCATTGATCCAGTCGTAGTGGAATGCTACTGAGGTATCGACCGCAAGCTCACCCCACGAAGAGTTGGTGGCGTTACCTTCCGGGCAACTTGCATCAACGTAGCAAGCTACCGTCCAGCCCCATGAGGTAATGCCGGCGAGCTGGCCATTGACCAGCAGCGTGCCACCGGAATCGCCAGGTGCCGAGTTCACTTCCATCGCCGTGGCGCCGTGGACATAGCTCAGATTGCCGCCGTCGAAATCGTTGAACAGGTGACCGAACAGATCATGGTCGCCGATGCCGTCACCGTTGGTGTCGATCAGGCTGTCGAAGTCGGAACCCAACACGCCACCGCCACCGCAGTGTGTGCCGAACATGTAGCAGAGCTCCGCGTTACCGACATCGAAATGGTTGCTGCCGAATACGCGCAACAGGTTGTCGGCGCTGCCGATGCCGCCATAGATGGCGCCGGTATCACCGAAACCGAACGCACCATAGCCGATACGGGTGTAGTCCTGACCAACGGCATCGCCAGTGTACAGGTCATAGCGAGTTGCCCATTCCGGCGCGGCCGAGCTCAGCGTAACAATCGCCAGATCGTTGCCGGTGCCGGTGTAATCGTAGGTCCAGCCGTCATGGGCGACGACCCCGGCAAAACTGATGTCTTCACTGCCGTTTGGACCGTCGAACTGGATGGTGTGACCGGCGAAGCTGGCCGGCATGCTGCCATCTTCGTTGGTAACGCAGTGGGCGGCAGTCAGAATGTGACGACCTGACGAAAGCAGGCTGCCGGAGCAATAGCGATAGCCATCGACCTGCAGTTGCACGGTACCGGTATACAGGTTGGCACCAAGATCGACATATGGCAGCGCGCCAGCGATACCGGCAGCGGACGGTGAGCCCACCACCACCATCAACTCAGCCGTGCTGAGGTCTGCTTCAAAAAGACCGGCATGGGCAGTACCTGCCAAGCCGAGTGCCAAGGTGGCGATGGCCAGATTGTTCAATTTCACAGCGCATTTTCCTTAGGTTGAATCGCCTGCTGTCTCTTCAGGCGGCGCTGTCGACTGCAATGTACAGGCCATCACGCTAAGCGGTTAATGGATAACGCTTTTTTGCTGTAAAAATTGATACATTTGTATACGTTGTAAAGCACGGCGACAGTCGGTTGGTCAGGAAATCGCCAAGGCCATCCGCATGTCGGCACCACACGCTGTGCGTCAAGCATTCCCGAGTGCGCCGCCGACACCTAGAATGCCGGTTCACTCGGGTCGGGAGTTGTCATGAGTCAGTTCGTTCATTTGCGTGTGCATACCGAGTACTCCATGGTCGATGGATTGCTCCGTGTCGACGAGCTGGTCAAATCCTGCGCCAAGGCCGGCATGCCGGCGGTGGCGCTGACCGATCAGAACAACCTGTGTGGCTTGGTGAAGTTCTACAAAGGCGCGCAGGGCGCCGGCATCAAGCCGCTGATCGGCAGCGACATCTGGCTCAAAAGCGAGCGCATGGGCAACGAGCTGTTCCGGGCGGTGTTGCTGGCGCAAACCAACGAGGGTTACAAGAATCTTACCCGCCTGATTTCCCGCGCTTACACGGAGGGCCAGCAGCGTGGCCTGCCGGTGATTGAGCAGCAATGGTTGTTTGCTGCCAATGACGGCCTGATTGTGCTGTCCGGCGGTCGCGAGGGCGATGTCGGCAAACTGTTGCTCGCCAACCAGCCGGCTTTGGCGGCTGAATGCCTGGCCGCCTGGAAGGTTCATTTCCCGCAGCGGTTTTATTTGGAAGTGCAGCGCACTGGCCGTGATGGCGAAGAAAGCTATCTGCACAAAGTCGTGGCGCTGGCGGATGGTTCGCAAACACCGGTGGTGGCGACCAACGATGTCCGCTTCCTGAAAGAAGAAGATTTTGAAGCGCATGAAGTGCGGGTGTGCATCAACCAGGGCCGCGTGCTCGATGATCCGCGCCGGCCGCGTGAATACTCGGCACAGCAGTACCTGCGGACACCGGCCGAGATGATCGAGCTGTTCAGTGATCTGCCGGAGGCGATCGAGAACACCGTCGAGATCGCCAAGCGCTGCAACGTCACCCTGCAGCTGGGCAAGTACTTCCTGCCGGAGTTTCCGGTACCGGAAGGCTTCACCATCACCGATTTTTTTGCCCATGCGGCGCGCGAGGGGTTGCAGGAGCGCTTCAACACGGTACTCACCTACGTCGATACCGGCGAGAAGCGCAAGCAATACACCGATCGCCTGGAAGTCGAAATCGGCGTGATCAGCAAGATGGGCTTCGAGGGCTACTTCCTGATCGTGGCCGACTTCATCAAGTGGGGCAAAAGCAACGGTGTGCCGGTCGGGCCGGGCCGCGGTTCCGGTGCCGGCTCGTTGGTGGCGTATTCGCTCGGCATCACCGATCTGGACCCGCTGCCCTACGATTTGCTGTTCGAACGCTTCCTGAATCCCGAGCGGGTATCGATGCCGGACTTTGACGTCGACTTCTGCATGGAAGGCCGCGATCGGGTCATTGACTATGTCGCCCAGAAATACGGGCGGCATGCCGTGTCGCAGATCATCACCTTCGGCACCATGGCGGCGAAGGCGGTGGTGCGGGACGTCGGCCGCGTGCTCGGCCAGCCCTATGGCATGGTCGACAAGATCGCCAAACTGATTCCGATGGAACTGGACATGACGCTGGAGAAAGCGTTTGCGCAGGAAGAGGAGCTGCGCAAACGCTACGAAAGTGAAGAAGATGTCCGTGCCATCTGGGACATGGCGTTGAAGCTGGAAGGTCTGACCCGCAACGCCGGCAAGCACGCCGGTGGTGTGGTCATCGCGCCCAGTGCGCTGACCGATTTCGCGCCGCTGTATTGCGACGAAGCCGGTCAGGGTCTTGTCGTCCAGTTCGACAAGGACGACATCGAACAGGCGGGCCTGGTCAAATTCGACTTCCTCGGTTTGAAAACGCTGACCGTGGTCGACTGGGCCGTGCAGATGATCAACCAGCGCCGCGCGCAGAGTGGCGCCGAGCCGGTACAGATTGAAAAAATTCCGCTGGATGACGGCAAGGTGTTCGAGCTGCTCAAGGCTGCCAATACCGGTGCGGTGTTTCAGCTGGAATCCACCGGCATGCGCAAGCTCATTGCCAAGCTCAAGCCGAGCCGGTTCGAAGACATCGTCGCGTTGGTGGCCTTGTATCGTCCGGGGCCACTGGAATCGGGCATGGTCGATGACTTCATCAAGCGCAAGCACGGCGAAGAGCCGGTGGCCTATCCGCATCCGGATTACCAGCACGAGTGGCTGAAGCCAGTGTTGGAACCGACCTACGGCATCATCCTGTATCAGGAGCAGGTGATGCAGATTGCCCAGGTGCTCGGTGGCTACACGCTCGGCGGCGCCGACTTGCTGCGCCGGGCAATGGGCAAAAAGAAGCCGGAGGAAATGGCCAAGCAGCGCGAGATTTTCCAGAGCGGTGCCGAGAAGCAAGGCATCGACGCGACGCTTGCCGCGCAGATTTTTGACTTGATGGAGAAATTCGCCGGCTACGGCTTCAACAAGTCGCACTCGGCGGCGTACGCGCTGGTCTCGTATCAGACCGCCTGGCTCAAGACGCATTACCCGGCCGAGTTTTTTGCCGCCACCATGTCGGCCGACATGCACAACACCGACAAGGTGGTGGGGCTGATCGACGACGCCACCGGCAACGGCATGCGCATCGTGCCGCCAGACGTCAACCACTCGCAGTTCAAGTTCACCGTCGGCGATGCCAAGACGGTGATTTATGGTATCGGCGCGATTCGCGGTGTCGGTGAGAACGCGGTCGAGTGCATCATCGCCGAACGCGAAGCCAACGGTGCCTACAAGAACCTGTTCGATTTCTGCGCCCGGGTCGATTTGCGCAAAGTGAACCGGCGCGTGCTGGAGGCCTTGATCAACTCCGGCGCGATGGATCGGCTAGGGCCCAGCCGCGCGGTGATGCTGGCATCACTCGACGAGGCAATCAAGGCCGCTGAGCAGGCCGGCCGCGACAAGCAAAGCGGTCAGAACGATCTGTTTGGCGGCGGCTTTGGCGCTGCCAGCACCAGCGTGGCCGAGTTGGCGCCGAACTGGGTACACGTGCACGCGGCCAGCGAGGAAGACCAGCTGCGGCTGGAGAAGGAGACCCTCGGTCTTTATCTCACCGGTCATCCGATTGATCGCTACCTGCCGGAGCTGAAGAAGTTCTGCTCCGTGCGTTTGAGTGAGGTGGCGCCAACCCGGCGCGGCGAAAACGTCACGGTTGCCGGTTTGCTGATTGGCATCCGCACCATGCAGAACAAATCCGGTTCCCGCTGGGCCATCCTGACGCTGGATGACAAATCCGGTCGGCTCGAAGCGAAGATTTTCTCCGAACTGTATGAGCGACACAAACACCAGCTGGTGGAAGACAAAGTGATCGTGCTCGAAGGTGAAGTCTACGAGGACGAGTACTTGGGCCGACCGTCCATGACCGTGCGTGGTCTGCTCGACATCGCCGAGGCGCGTGCCCGCTATGCCCGTCGGCTCGAGCTCGGGCTCGATGGCGCCCGTCTGTCACCGGATCGGTTGATCACGTTGTTGCGCGATTTCGGTCCGGGTGACTTTCCGGTATTGGCCGAATACCGCAATGGCATTGCCAGTGTCAGGGTGGTTCTGGGCGATGACTGCAAAGTGCTGCCGCGTGATGAACTGCTGCAACGGCTGCGACAACTGGAAGGCTGTGAACGGGTGGAAGTGGTTTATCACTAACGCGTGAACAAGGCTCCCACGGCAGATCTTGCACACATTGTTGTGCCGGTGCCGCCGCTAGCTTGAAGTGCGATAACGCGTAATGCGGTCATGGTTCTTCGCCGCAGAAGGCGCTTGCACCTTGTCACGGTGGTAAGGTCAAACTCGGCTTTTCGTCAGCAGGGGGGCGAAACATGCAACGTGTTTTGGTGAGCGCTTGTCTGCTCGGTAGCCCGGTGCGCTACAACGGTGATCACAAGCAATCGGACAGCGCGATCTTGCAACGCTGGCTGGCCGACGGGCGTGTGGTGTCGGTATGCCCTGAATTGGCAGGTGGTCTGCCGGTGCCACGACCCCCTGCGGAAATTGTCGCCACAGCGGGCGCGCACGATGTGATTCTTGGTCTCGGGTTGGTAAGAGACATCAATGGGCATGATGTCTCCGCTGCGTTTGTCTCCGGCGCCGAGCAGACACTACAACAGGCTTTGCGCCACGCCGTGAAAGTCGTGGTACTGAAAGAAGGCAGTCCGTCCTGTGGCTCCGGTTATGTTTATGACGGCTCGTTCAGTGGCAACCGCGTAGCAGGGCAAGGCGTCGCGACAACGCTGTTGCAGCAGGCAGGAATACGTGTGTTCAGCGAACATGAATTTGCCAAAGCGGATGCCTTGCTGCGCCTGTTGGAGGCGTCGGCGACGACCGACGCTTCTGAAATCCCGTGATGGATGCCGATGCTGACCACCGGTAGAAAACGCACGACCAACGGGAAAGGTGTGCGAAATGGCCGACGAACATCACATCCTCTGGCTTTCCCTCAACCCTTTTGCTGAGGTAGCGTAGCGCCGTCACTGTAACTCTTCGGTGGCACATGGAAAGGACGTTATCGTTGGTGACGGCAGCATAACCTGCTGTTGGCAAATTGCCGTTGTCACCGCCGTACTCTGGCTACATCGTTAAAGGATGACATATGCGCACTACATTCGCTCTCACCGCATTGGCCCTGCTTGCCAGCAGCGCTTCCCTGGCAAACGACTCTTGGGCCGGTTGGTATATCGGCGTGCATGCAGGCACTGGCGGTGCTGAGTCGCAGGCCGATGTATCGCTCGGTGGACGGTGGTCCACCGAGAGTCAAGAGCTGCGTGATTTTGTTTCTTCACAATGGTCGACCGAACTGGACGGCAGCGGCAGTGCGTTCGGCATTTACGGTGGTTACCGCCACCAGCTGACCGATGGACTGGTGTTGGGAGTTGAGCTGGAATACAGCCGCCTCAGTATCGACGATTCGCGACAGACCGATAATATGTCATGGCTGCCGGGTGTGTCGCCCCTGACGTATTCGTTTGGCAATCGTATTGAAGCCAACAGCATGTACGCCGTGCGGCCGATGCTCGGCTTTGCGTTCGACCGCCAGTTGGTGTTTCTGGCTGCCGGTTGGGCGTCGGTCGATGTCGATGCCAGCGCTGAAGTCCTGAGCAACGGTGGCTATAGCAAGTACGGCGACAGCTCGGATTCACTCACTGGCATGCAGTGGGGCGTTGGCTACGAGTTTGCTTTTGGCAACCGGTGGTCGGTGCGGGCCGAGTACCTGATGACCGATCTGGATGAGGTTGATTACAACACCGATTATCGGCCTGGTAGCACGTTTACCAACCCGGTCTATTCGGAGTCGGTCTCGCAGGATCTGGATCTCGAAATTTTCCGCGTCGGAGCCAGTTTCTCTTTTTGACCGGGTGCGATGCCGGCAGCCGCGTGCTGACGGCCTTCGCCCGATGTTGCCCGCTTCGGGTTTGAAACATGAAACAGAAAGGGATGCCGTGAAGGGCATCCCTTTTTACTTTGCAAAGATTGCTGAGACGTAAAGACATTAGGGTGTGGTGCCGGTATTGCTTACGCTCAGATCACGGGCAATCTGCACCAGCCTGACAAATTCGCGCCGGTAGCCGCCATCGTCGTTCTCGAGACCGGATTGTGCCAGCGCGGTGATGTCGTCATAGCTGAACTTGCCGAGATAGTTGCCGCCGCGCAGCAGCTGGCCGAATCCGGCCACGGCGGCAGCAAAACGGAAATCACCAGAGGCCGCGGTGAGCCGGGTTTTGACTTGCGCCGGCGTGATGGCATGACTGAGCAACAGGCTGTCGTTGGTGCCAACCGGTTTGTAGCGAATGCGCAAATAGGCCAGCTCGGACGACGGATGGTTGACCGGCTTGTCGCTACTGGTTTCGTAACGGCGCGGCTCATGCAGGGCGGGGCCACCAACGGGCGTCAGTTCATACAGCGCGGTAACCGTCTTGCCGGCGCCGATTTCGCCGGCATCGATTTTGTCGTTGTTGAAGTCTTCCTCGCGCAGCATCCGGTTCTCATAGCCGATCAGCCGGTACTCAGCGATCTGCGCCGGGTTGAACTCAAGTTGCAGTTTGACGTCGGCGGCCACCGTGTTGAGCGTGGCGCGCATTTCTTCCACCAATACCTTGCGGCCTTCGTCCACTGAGTCGATATAGGCGAAATTGCCATTGCCGATGTCGGCCAATTGTTCCATCAGGGAATCGTTGTAGTTGCCGGTGCCAAAGCCCAGCATGGTCAATGAGACACCGCTGCTGCGCTCGCGCGCCACCATGTCTTTCAGCTGCTCGATATCAGTCACGCCGACGTTGAAGTCCCCGTCGGTGGCCATCAGGATGCGGTTGATGCCGTCTTTGATGAAACCGGCCCGCGCCTGACGATAGGCCAGTGTCATGGCCGCTTCACCGGCGGTGGTGCCGCCCGCGGTCAGCCGCTCGATGGCGGCCAGGATTTGGTCTTGCTGATCGCCGGCGGTGGGCTCCAGCTCCACTTGGGTGCGGCCGGCATAGACCACAAGCGAGATCCGGTCCTGTGGTCGCAACTGTCTGACCAGCATTTTCAACGTCGCTTGCACCAGTGGCAGCTTGTCCGGCGTGGCCATTGAGCCCGACACATCCACCAGAAATACCAGATTGGTCGGCGGCAGCGTGCCGGTCTGCTCGTCGATGGCTTTGATCCGGATACGCAGCAACTGGTTGCCGGTTTTCCATGGTGACGGCGCGACTTCGGTTTGCACGGTGAACGGGTGTTCACTTTTCTGGACGCTGTCGGCGTACGGAAAATAGTTGATCAGTTCTTCAACCCGTACGGCATCTGTCGGTGGCAGCTTGCCGCTGCGCAAAAAACGCCGTACGTTGCTGTACGCGCCGGTATCGACATCAATGCTGAAGGTCGAAACGGGCTCGCGGCTCACGACCTTGACGGGATTATCGGTCAGCGCCTGGTAGTTCTCCCGATCTTCGACCGGTGGCAGCAGCGGGCCTGGGTACAACGGTGCCGTGGCAAGGCGCTTTGCCTCGCGGGCTTGTGCCGCCTGTGCGACGGCCTGCGCCTGCTGGATGCGCGCGCCGGTGACTTCAATGCGCTGCTGTTCTTGCTCCTGCACCACCGTTTTGCCGCTGCAGCCGGCGACGAGTGCCGCCAGTGCTGCCGATACCACCGCTGTTTTCCAACGCATGCGCCATGTCCTTTCAGATCACTTACAACATGGCTTGGAAGTATAGCGAGCGTGATCAGTTCAGTGGCTGGCAGAAAATATTTTCTCGCCAGCGACCCAGGTCGACAGGACTCTGGTGTCGGCAATGTCCTGTTCAGCGACGGTAAAGTAATCGCGATCGATCACGATGAAGTCGGCGTACTGGCCGATCGCCAGCGAGCCGGTAATGGTTTCCATATGGCCGGCGTAGGCGGCATCCAGCGTGAACAGTCGCAGCGCTTCGTCGCGCGAGAGTTTCTCGGCCGGATACCAGCCGCCGACCGGCTGACCGTTGCGATCGCTACGGGTCACGGCGGCGTGCAGACCATAAAACGGATTGGCGAGCTCGACCGGAAAATCCGAACCGCCAGCGAGCCGGACGCCGGCATCCAGCAGTTTGCGCCAGGCATACGCGCCTTTGATGCGGTCAGCACCGACCCGCGCTTCCGCCATGTTCATGTCCGAGGTTGCATGCGTTGGCTGAATCGAGGCGATGATCTGCTGGGCGTTGAAGCGCGGGATGTCGGTCAGTGCAATCACTTGTGCGTGTTCAATGCGGTGGCGCAGCGCCTTGGCTTTGCCGTCGCGTGCCACGGCCAGCGTGTCGAGCACCAGTCGGTTGCCGGCGTCGCCAATCGCGTGAATGCTCATCTGCCAGCCATTGTTGACACCAAGTTTGGTCAGCTCCAGCAACTGTGCCGGGCTGTACAGCAACAGGCCTCGGTGATTGGGATGATCGCTGTAATCGGCAAGCAGGGCCGCGCCGCGGCTGCCGAGCGCGCCGTCCGCCCAAGCCTTGACGGCCTGCAGATACAGACGGTGTTCAAACAACGGCGCCGGTGGCGCTGCCTGTAGCAGTGCGCGCGCCTCGCTGCTGTCCGCCAGCATCGCGTATACCCGAATCGGCAATTCGTTGCTGCGGCCAAGCTGTTGGTAAAGCTGGTAGTCGGTCGGGCTGATGCCGGCGTCATGAACGCCGGTCATGCCCAGTGCGGCCAGCGCCTGCAAGGCTTCTCGCAGTTGCGCACGACGCTCGTCGGCGCTGGTGGCTGGCACGTGCGCGTTCAACAGATTCATGGCGTTGTCGATGAAGATGCCGGTCGGGTTGCCGTCACGATCGCGGAGGATCTGGCCACCGTCCGGATCCGGTGTGGCCTTGCTGATGCCGGCACGTTTCATCGCGAGGCTGTTGGCCCAGCTGGCGTGGCCGTCGATGCGCTCCAGCAGCACCGGCCGATCCGCGATCACGGCGTCCAGATCAGCTGCGGTGGGAAATTGCTTGCCTTGCCACAGCACCTGATTCCAGCCGCGCCCCAGCAACCACTGATCCGGTCGCGCGTCTGCCTTGGTTTGTCCGGCTTGCTGTGCTGCAAACTGTTTGACCCGCTGCAAGGCTTCGGCGAGCGACTGGCTGTCGCGCAAATCGATCTGACGCTTTTCCTGGCCCAGCCCCTGGACATGGCCGTGGCTGTCAATCAAACCCGGCAGCACGGTGTTGCCGGCGCCATTCAAGCGTTCACTGTTGGTGGCAGCAGCCAGTTCCCGCGCGGCATCGTCAAAGGCGCGCACTTTGCCATTTTCGATGAACATGGCGGAGAACGTCTGTCGGCCGGTTGCGGCATCGAGCCGATAGCCGCGCACGTTGTCGAGCAACAACGTGCTGGCGAAGGCGGGGGCACAGCAACACAGCAAGGCGGCAACAAGACTGCAGCGAACGGAACGGGACATGGGGCAAACTCGGTGAGCCAACGATGACAGGCCCCGAGCCTACCGCAAGCGGCCGTGCGGTGAAACCGCTGGCGCCGACGTGCTGCGCCGCGACAAAGCTGTGCGACAGCAACGCTACGGCAGCGGCCATCGCCACTGCAGCAGCAGCGAGCCGGGTTGATCGCTGCGCAGCAACAATTCCATGCCGGCAAATGCGCCGTCGCGACGGTGTCGGGCCGCAAGCAGCAGCCCCGGTTCGACGGCCAGTGATTGCTGCTGCAACCACGCCGTTGCCGTGGCGCTGCTGCTGAGCCCGCTGGCGTTGGCCAGTGTCACCCGCTCGAGTGACAGTTCGGCCGGTAGCGGCAACGGAAAGCCGCGCAGGTTGCGCTCGCGCGGATGGGCGAGCGCCGCATGCCAGCGCTGATCGTGCGACCAGATGCGCGCGACAAACCCGGCATTGCTGTGCGTCGCCGGGCAGCTTGCGGCGCGCGGCAACGACGACAAATCCGCTTCGCGCCAGAACCACTGGTCGCCGGCGGCAGCTTGTGCACGCGGAGCGCCAACGCTTTGCAACAAGGGACTGAGCCGATCCGGCAGACCGGTCCAGTGCAACTGCCAGCGCAGTGCCTGTTGTTCCTGTTGTACCTGCAGGTTGGCATAGTCGGGCAATTGGCTCAGCAGCGCCGGCAGCGCCTCGCAACTTTCACTCGGCCATTGCAAACGCTGTTGCAACCATTGCCGTTGCACGACACCGGTGCCAACGGCCGGGCGCTGAACCCGATCGACCGCGGTGCGGTGCTGGTCGCCCGGCAACCAGAACAGTACGGCCGCATCCGCCAGGGCTTCCAGGTGCCAACGGCCGGCACCGGGTGTGGGTGTTGGCAAGGTCAAGGTCGTGCCCGCCGGAAATTGCAATACTCGCAAGCCGCCAGCGGCAGCGATGGCGACAGGCGCGGGCCATTCCGGCGCCAGCACCGGTCCGTCCGGATCCAGTTGCGGCAAGGCTTGCATGACGAGAGCGGCGAACGCGGTCGCATGGTGTTGATCATCGGCGAGGATCAACCACCAGTCACTGTTGGCCGGACGGTAGTGCACGGCAGGTGTGGCGTGGTCGGTGACCGGCGCTGGCGCCTCGGTTGTGACGGCGCGATCGCGTTGCAGCAAAGGCGCGAGCCAGCCCCATCCGAGTGCAAGCAACAGCAGACTCGCGCCTATCACCATCAAGGCAATCGGAAACCACGAGGACCGAGGCGACGACATCCCGACTCCAAAACTGCAGCGGGGCCGCCGACCGTCGGCGTGACGGTGGGCGACCCGGATAAACGAAACGCTGCGATGGTGCCGGAGGAACGGCGCGTCCGTCCAGTCATGGCTGCCAATGCCGTTGCTGCGAACTCATGTTGTGAACGCATGTTGCGAGCTGGTCTCGCGTCCGCTCAGGACAATGACGGCAACATCGGCGTTTGCCGCCGCAGTGTCCACGCCTCGCGACCGATCTGCCACGCGGAGTGCGTCATCACGCCGGCCAGGCACAGGCCGACCAGACGGTCCGGCCAGGCACTGCCCGTGATGCCGACCAGCACCGCTGCTGCCAGCACGGCGAGGTTGCCGAGCAGATCATTGCGCGAACAAATCCAGCTGGCGCGCAGATTGATGTCGCCGTGACGGAAGCGCAGCAAGAGCAGCACGCAACCGCCGTTGACCAGCATCGCCAGCATGCTCAGCATCGACATCACGACCGGTTTGGGCATGGCGCCACTAAGCGTGCAGCGAATCACTTCCAGCAGCAGCACGACAGCCAGCAGCAGATGCAGGCCGGCATGACTGAGTGCGGCGTTGGCTTTCAGCCGGCGGCCACCGCCGAGCGCATACAGACTGACCGCATATAACGCGGCGTCGGCAAACATATCGAGGGAATCGGCCAACAAACTGGCGGAATGAGTCCACCAGCCCGCCAGCGATTCGGCGAGAAACATGCTGGCATTGAGCGCGCAGGCGAGCCACAGCACGTCGCGTTGGCTGAGTCGGTTCAGGAAGGCAGGCATGATCGGTATCTGCTCAAACAGCCGAGGCGCTGCCCACCCCCGAAGTGATGGGCAGCGCCCTGGGGTTTACTCGCCTTTCGGGTTGTAGACCCACAGCATGTTGTTGACGTGGTTGCTGGTGTCTTCACCGATCAGCACGCGGCCGTCATCCAGCACTTCGATGTTGTCCGGATTGGCGATGCTGTCGACCGCACAGCGGTTGGCCGCCGCGCCGTCGTAAGCGCCGCCGACAACGACCGGTTCCATCCGGGTGACGTTGTAGTCGGCATGCAGGCCAAGCCGATAGACAATGCCGCACTTGTTGGCCGTGACCTGAATGTCGCCGGCCGCGTCCGACATGGCTTTCTCGACGGCGGACATCGCCACGTACATGAACGGCACGCTGCGATCCGCCGCACCGTTGAAGTTGATGTTGATGCCTTCCATCTTGTTGAACTCCACCGTTGCGCCCTTGACGCCGGCGGCACGCAAGGTCTCCAGGAATGCGACGCGGGCATCCGGCGCGGTGCCGGCGGCGTAAGCGGCAATTTCGGCATCGGTGATGTAGCTGGTGCTGCCTTCGACGAAATCGCTGCGATCGATGCCGTCGTATTCGGCAATCCAGCTTTCGATCTGGGCGTTGGTCGCGTGACCGAGTTCAATCCAGCTGACATCAAAGCCGGCCCTGCTGGCATCGGCGGTGGCATCCTGCACGACTTTGGCCGCATACAAGGTGCCAGCGCTCAGATCGCCAGCGGTGTCCGCAACAAATTTGTAGAAGCCTTTGCTGGAACCGTCGTCGGTGAGATAGACCGTTTTCAGATCCGGCATCACGATCGGATTCTCGTGTGCCGAACGGCCCAGCGTGAACAGCTTGACCGGCACCGGCGCTGCGGCCTGCGGCTGGGTGATCTCGACGATATAGCCGTAACGGTACGGGTTCGGGAATTCGCCACCGAGATAATCGGTCAGCAAGTCGATATCGGCATTGTTGGGGTAGCCGCTGGAATAGCTGGCATCATTCCAGCGACGGGTGTTCTCGGCTTCGTAATTTTCTTCCGAAGTCAGCGGCGTGCCCCACGGCGACACCACGCCGAAGCAGTTGATGATGGTGCCCTTGACGTTGCTGAAATCGACGTTGATGGCGTCAGCGACTGACCAGGTGCCGTCGTCCTGTTTGGCAAGGTTGAGTCGGTTCATTGCGCCGGGACGATCTTCCCAGGCGACAAACAGCATGCCTTCGCTGCCGTCGACGGTGGTCGGAATGAAGGCATTGAAGTCCGGATCCTGCGACTGCTTCAGCGACGCGGAACCATCGCCTTTGACGATGGCGCCAAAACCAAACGGCAACGCGCCGGCGAAGCTGTCACCGCTGCGGCCGAGCACCTGGTAACTGCCGGTTGCGACCTGCACGGTCTGTGCTTCGGCGGAGCCGGCGGCCGGTACCGGCACCGAGGCCAGACGCGGATCGAGCTTGTCCAGATCGATGCCGTTCCAGACGCCGACGGCGGCATTGTTCCAGCCGTTTGGCAGGGTGTCGGACGGATGCTGGACGTTGAAAAAGGCTTCGCCGTTGTCGGTCTTGATGAGGCCGGTGATCTCAGCACCAAGCGGCAAGGTGGCGAGGCGGGTCAGCTTGGCGACAGCGGTCAGATCGCTGCCATCCTGGCCGTCAGCGCCGTCACTGCCATTCGTGCCGTTGACGCCATCTTCACCATCATCAACGCAACCGCCCAGCATAAAGACTGCGGACAGGGCCAACGCGACAACACTTTTTTTCAGAAGCGGGTTTTCCATCATCATAATCGGATTCCTGTGGGGGAAACAAAATGCGCCGCTAACGTAAGCGGCGCATGTTGCGAACAACAGGCAATCGGATGACGGTTTCGCGTCGAAACAATGACAGTCAGTTTTTATGCGCCACGGTCATTGGCTCCGGGTTGGTTTCGCCGGGCCAATCGATCCGCAGATCCCAGCCGAAAAAGCGATGTTCCGCGGTCAGTGGCGGCGTGCTTTCATCGACCTGTCGGTAGACGTTTTCTGCCGGCAGCCAGGTGGCATCGCGACCCTCCACGAAATTCTGGTGGCGAACGATATGGGTGTACGCCTTGTTGAGTGCCAAGGCCCGTTCCCGGCTCGGCGTGACCAGGGCGTAGACATCGGCTGCCTGCACTTTGTCCTGATCCACCGTGCCATCCGGTTTGAACCAGCGCTGCAGCATTTCCGGATTCTCGCGGAACTCATTGCCACCGCCGGCCCGTTGCAGGTACTGCAGGATTTCGCCTTCGGTCTGGCCGCGGCTAGGCGCATCGACCATGCCGCGCAGATTGATGTAGCCCCACCCGCTTGGTCCTGTCACTTTGCGGGCGAACGCAAAGGTCTGGTCAATGGTCGTGCCGATGGCTGCATGGCAGCCCATGCAGAAGAACATCTCTTCTTCCGTCTGCGGACGGAGGCGGCCGTCATAGTCCTCAATGAAGCCGGTCAGCAGCCAGCCCATACCGTTTTCCCGGCCTTTGTCGCCGTGGTCGACGTAGTAGGGCAGCTCGCCGAGTACCTTCTCCTTGCGTTCGCGGCGATAACGGTTATCCAGATCCGATTCGGTCAGTTCGCGGATCTTGCGCATGTAGCGCAGCTCCTTCATGCGCGGCGGCACCGAGACATTGCCGTCGGTATCGACTCCGACATAACGCACCGAATGCAGAAACTCGGTACCGTTCGGAAACTGCTGACTGACCCGCAAGATGGTAGCGGCATCGCCCAGATAGTGGCTTCTTGCTTTCAGCCGGTTGACTTTGTGCTGCAAGACGCCATCGCCATTCAGATCCTGCTGCAGCGCGGTTTCATCCATCGTGGGAATGGCAATCTCTGGCAGCTGTTTGATGTTCAGTTCCAGCAAGGCCAGATTCAGCTGATAGATTGCCAGTGAAGCAACACCGGCCTGCTGCCGAAAGGCCGGCGGCAAACGGATGGCAACATCGTCAGTGGAACCATTGGTCGGCCAGAACGTGCTGGGCAATGGCTTGTAATTGAACGCCACCCAGGCGCTGCCGTCGCGAGCAAAACCCTGGGTATCAAAGGCGGCGGCAGCGGTAGGAAAATTCTTCAGATCCGGCAGATAACCCTGCCAGCCGGATTGCCGCAACCGCGTTGCCAGCTCACTGTAATTGTCCTGGTTGATATAAGCCAAAATGGCGTCGTCACTGACCTCACTCAACCAGTTCCGCCGGTCAACAAACAGATTCCGCCAATGGTTGGTGGTGCCCTCATCAGAAAAAAGATAACTGCCCTGAATGCCGCCATCGTCCAGCCGGTTCATCCGCTCATTGCCCGGCTCGCGCGGGTACAGCTGATGGCAGACATAACAGGGATTGTGCTTGCCTTCGGTCTTGGTGTAGCACATGGCGGGAACCGGTGCTTCCGGATTTGGCTCACGTGTCTGCTGCGCCTGTGCGCGGCTGGACTGTTCAACCGCGGGCAGCAGGCCTGCTTGTTGTGAAGACTCGCAGCCGAGCAACAACGCGCTGCCTATGAGTGCAACAACGGGTGACAGGCGCTTAATGCCTGTTTGCTGTGAACGGAAAAATGACAACATGATGACAGACTGCCTTGGCGAAGTTGCCGGCAGCTTATTGCAGCGGTGTGACAGGCAATTGACAGCGCAGTGTGCTGAGTGAGTGATCAGCTGGTTTGACGGTGCAGCTGTTTCATTTGGTAGAGACGCGCATCGGCCAGGGCAAACCATTGCGTGCGATCGCCATTGGCTTCGCTCAATGCCGCGATACCGGTGCTGGCGCCAATGCGGTGGAAGCCGGCGTCGCGTAATTTTTGCACGCCGTAGTTCAGGCGGGTCTGCAGGATTGCCGGCGAAACGGCGTTGCTGAGCAGGACGGCGAACTCGTCGCCGCCGAAGCGATAGGCTTTGTCATCGCGGCGGCAGCCGGTTGCGAGCAGTTGGCCGAACAGCTGCAGCATTTTGTCGCCTTCCTGGTGGCCCAGGGTGTCGTTGATCTGTTTCATGCCGTCGAGATCGATCAGCATCAGCATGGCGTCGAGATCGTAGCGGCGCCGTTGATGCTGGGCGAGCGCGGCAAAATCTTCGTCGAAGGCGCGCCGGTTCCAGAGGCCGGTGAGGGCATCGGTGCGGGCGGCGGCGCGGGCGGTTTTCAATTCGGATTCGGCACCGAGCGCACGCCATTCGGCGCTCAGCAGCGCAGTCATCACATTGAACAGGGTCTCGATGCGATCATCAGCCGGAACGGCTTGGTCATGCAGCGCAAACAGATGCCCCAATGGCTTGCCGGCGTCGTCGGAGTACACCTTGCCGGCGTAAACCCGGGCGCCGAGCTGGCGGGCCATCTGGTCGCGCGGGAACATGTCGACAACGTCATCGAAGCGGCAGAAGTGCCGCTTTTCCATCACCACCGCGCAGGGCATGCCGGGCAGATCGTATTCAAAGCCGGCGGCGAAATGGTCGGTATCCCAGAGCACCAGAATTTCCGCGCGGTCGCAGTCGCTGAATCTGCCGGGCAGAAAGCGGCTGACGCCAAGCCAGCGCCAGCCAAGCGAATGGCGCAGCGCGGATACCGCCGCCTGAAACAGCGACAAGCCGTCGCGCAGGGCCTCGAACACCGGCGCCATGGCCTGTGCCGCCGGGTGCCGGGCATCGTCAACCAGGCTGATGAGTTGATGCTGATCGTCCAGCCATTGCCGGCGCAGATAGCTGCCATCGGGCAGCACCCAGTAGTCCGAAGTCTGCGCCAGCCAGGGCAGCCAGCCGTCATTGGTCAGCCGGGGCCGGAGCTGCACGAACCCCGTATTTTCCGCCACGAGCGTGCCACCGCCGGTAAATACTGCAGCCGGTTGTGGGTAGGCCGACAGGAGCGCCGCAGGGGTGAGCGCGGGCGTGGCATGAGACGCTGGCCGACTCATGACGGGTCCTCGGTGCGTTGAAGCGGTGGCGATTCCGTCGGGTAAGTGTAGGCGATGCGCCTGCTCGCCAGCGGCCTTGTCCCCCCTGTATAGCCTCAGCTACGATTGCGGCCCGCATTTTTCGGGCGGTTTGGCTGGGTTTGCGCCCCGCCGAACCACCGTTTTCCCCTTTTCTGGACAGTACGATGAGCCTTCGCACGCATTTCTGTGGTGAATTGACCGCTTCGCAAGCCGGTCAGACCGTTTCCCTGGCTGAAGTGGGAGCAGTGCAATGAGCCTTCGTACGCACTTTTGTGGTGAATTGACGGCC
>JBMOMZ010000024.1:0-124279 GCA_049324755.1 Pseudomonadota bacterium | reverse complement strand
CAAGCCGGTCAGACCGTTTCCCTGGCTGAAGTGGGAGCAGTGCAATGAGCCTTCGTACGCACTTTTGTGGTGAATTGACGGCCGCCCAAGCCGGTCAGACCGTTTCCCTGGCTGGTTGGGTCCACCGCCGCCGCGATATGGGCGGGGTCATCTTCCTGCAGATCCGCGACAAGGCCGGCCTGGTCCAGGTCACCTGCGAGCCGGACGTGCCGAGCGTGTTCAAGGCTGCCGAAGCGCTGCGTGCCGAATACGTGGTGCAGGTCAAAGGCGTGATCCGCAAGCGCCCGGAAAGCATGATCAACAAAGAAATGACGACCGGCGAAATCGAAGTCGTCGCTTCGGAAATCGTCTTGCTGAACACCGCCCAGCCGCCGGCTATCTTAATCGACGGTCACGTGCCGGTGTCGGAAGAAACCCGGCTGAAATACCGCTACCTGGATCTGCGCCGGCCGGAAATGCAGCAGAAGCTGTTCTTCCGCCACAAAGTGACGCAGTACATGCGCCGCTATCTGGATGGCAAAGGCTTTACCGATGTCGAAACGCCGTTCCTGACCAAGGCGACGCCGGAAGGCGCGCGGGACTATCTGGTACCGTCGCGTGTGCACAAGGGCAGCTTCTATGCGCTGCCGCAATCGCCGCAGATTTTCAAACAGCTGCTGATGATGGCGGGCTTCGATCGCTACTACCAAATCGTCCGTTGCTTCCGCGACGAAGATCTGCGTGCCGATCGTCAACCGGAATTCACCCAGCTCGATATCGAAACCTCGTTCCTGAGCCAGGACGAGATCATGGCGATCATGGAAGACATGGCTGTCGGCATGTTCAAGGAATGCCTCGGCGTTGACCTCGGCACGTTCCCGCATATGACCTTTGCCGAAGCGATGCGCCGCTACGGTTCTGACAAGCCGGATCTGCGCGTTGATCTGGAATTGGTCGACGTGGCCGATCTGGTCAAAGGCATGGACTTCAAAGTGTTCAGCGAACCGGCCGTTGCCCCGCGTGGCCGCGTTGCCGCACTGAAAGTGCCGGCCGCCAGCGAAAAGCTGTCGCGCAAGAGTCTGGATGAATACGCCGAGTTCGTGAAGCCGTACGGGGCCAAGGGTCTGCCGTACATCAAGGTGAACGATATCAGCAAAGGCATTGAAGGCATTCAATCTTCGTTTGCCAAGTTCCTGACGCCGGAACTGTTGGCTGCGATTTACCAGCGCGTTGGCGCGCAGAATGGCGACGTGATTTTCTTCGGCGCCGATTCCTACAAAGTGGTCAGCGATGCGCTCGGCGCGCTGCGTTTGAAGGTCGCGAACGATCTGGGTCTGGTCAAAGCCGGTTGGGCGCCGTTGTGGGTCATCGACTTCCCGATGTTCGAGTACGCCGACGGCCGCTACTACGCGATGCACCACCCGTTTACCGCGCCGAAAGTGCTGTCGATTGACGAACTGAAAGCCAACCCGGAACACGCCGTCTCGCGCGGTTACGACATGGTGCTGAACGGTGTCGAAGTCGGCGGCGGCTCGGTCCGTATTCACGATCAAGCCCTGCAAGCGGCCGTTTTCGACCTGCTCGGCATTTCGCGCGAAGAAGCGCAGGAAAAATTCGGCTTCCTGCTCGAAGCGCTGTCCTACGGCGCGCCGCCGCACGGCGGTCTGGCGTTCGGCCTCGACCGCTTGGTCATGCTGATGGTCGGCGCCTCGTCGATTCGCGACGTGATCGCCTTCCCGAAAACCACCACTGCCAGCTGCCCGCTGACCGATGCGCCATCGCGTATTCCGGCCGAGCAGTTGAAGGAAGTGGGCGTGAAGGTAGCGGAGTAAACGCTCTAGGTCTTCATAGTTCATTGAAGGATGATTGGAAGTGACAATGAAAGGCATGGTAGGCCGTTTTGCGCTTTACTATGTAGGTTTGACCATAGCAGCAGGAATCATCCTTCAGCTGATTTCCATGAAGACGAATGCTGGTTTGACGGTAGGCATTCTGATGGGTTCGGCCATGGGCGCCCATCAAGCTTGGGCGAAAAAAAATGAGAGGCGTTTCGAAGGTAACGAACGACGCAACGCTGCCCTTGGTATGTTTGGTGTTGATGTTTTGTTTGGCGTTGTTCAGTTTTTGCTTATTGATTTCAAAGCGCCTGAAGGGGCTGCAGGGCTTGTGATTGGTGTCACCGCCGTTTTTCTGTTGATACATTTTGCGGTGATTTATTTGGCGCTCGGCTTGTCCGAGAAAGGCTTGGCAAAGAGAGGTGTGATCTAGAGCTAGTAGGTACGATAAGCGTAGCGTAATCGTACGAATGAAAGGACTCGTCGCTATCCCGGTGGCTGGGTTCCGTAACAAATCGCGTTCCCTCGATTACGCTTCGCTAACCGAGGCTACAAACAGGAATTACCTCTTTGCCCGTCATCCTCGGAATTGACCCTGGCTTTCGCACCACCGGTTTCGGTGTCGTGCGCATGGTCGGTTCGCGTGCCGAATACGTCATGAGTGGCTGTATCCGGGTTGCCGATCTGCCGATTGCGGACCGTCTACGCACCATCTTTGATGGTGTCTCCTCGGTCATTCTCGAATGCAAACCGGATGAGTTTGCCATCGAGCAGGTGTTCCAAGGCAAGAATGCTGATTCGGCGTTGAAACTCGGTCAGGCGCGTGGCGCAGCGATTGTTGCCGCCGCACAAGCCGGTTTGCCGGTTTCTGAGTATTCCGCGCGGCAAGTGAAACAAGCCGTCGTTGGTACCGGCGCGGCGGACAAGGAACAAGTGCAGATGATGGTCTGCCGCTTGCTGAGCTTGAGCGGTTTGCCGCAAGCTGACGCCGCCGATGCCATCGCCGTGGCGCTGTGCCATGGCCACGGCATGACCAGTCTGATTCACAACGCCGGTCTCGGCACATTGAAAAGAAGAAGAGGGCGGCTACGTTGAACAAGCACACGATGAGGAAAGCGCGATGATTGGCCGTTTGCGTGGACTGTTGATCGAAAAGCGGCCGCCGGAACTCATCATCGAATGCGGCGGCGTCGGTTACGACGTGTTGGCGCCGCTGTCGACCTTTGCCCAGCTGCCGGAAACCGGCAAAGAAATCATTCTGCATACCCATTTTGTCGTGCGCGAAGATGCCCAGCTGCTGTTCGGTTTTGCGTCGCGGGAAGAGCGCGAGTTGTTTCGCGAGCTGATCAAGGTGAACGGCGTTGGCCCGAAGCTGGCGCTCGCGGTGCTTTCCGGCATGAGCGGCGCGGAATTTCTGCGCGCGATTCACGATGGTGATATCGCGATGCTGCAGCGTCTGCCTGGGGTCGGCAAGAAAACCGCCGAGCGTCTGGTGGTGGAAATGCGCGATCGGCTGAAAGAGTGGGGCACACCCGAAATGCTGCTGCAGCCGGCCAAAGGCGGTGAGCCGGTGGCGCCATCGCGGGCCCGGATCACCTCCGAAGCCGTCAGTGCCTTGGTGGCACTTGGGTACAAGCCGCAGGACGCCAGCAAGGCCATCAATGCGGTCGATGATGGCGAACACCCGGCCGAACAACTGATTCGCCTTGCCCTGCGTCAGATGGCAAAATGACCCACCGTCCTGACAGGACGGCGGGTCATCCCCGCGAAGGCGGGGATCCAGTGGTTTAATATCAACGGCTTAGCCGTGAGCGCGAGGCCCTCTCGGACCTCGCAACCACCCCCAGCCCCTCCTTAGCAAGGAGGGGAGTGAATGCCTTCGTGGACACCCCTGCGGTGCAGTTGCATATAAATGATTGAAACCGATCGCCTGGTTACGGCCCGTGGCTCCAACCAGGAAGAGCTTATCGATCGGGCCATCCGGCCCACCCGGCTTGCCGATTACACCGGTCAGGACGCCGTGCGCCAGCAGATGGAGATTTTCCTGTCGGCCGCCAAGGCGCGCAAAGAAGCGCTCGACCATGTGCTGATTTTTGGTCCGCCCGGCCTCGGCAAAACCACGCTCGCCAATATCGTTGCCAACGAAATGGGCGTCGGTATCAAACACACCTCCGGTCCGGTCATTGAAAAGGCCGGCGATCTCGCCGCGATTCTGACTTCGCTCGAACCGCACGATGTGCTGTTCATCGACGAGATTCATCGGCTCTCACCGGTCGTCGAAGAAATCCTGTATCCGGCGATGGAGGATTACCAGCTCGACATCATGATCGGCGAAGGCCCGGCCGCGCGTTCGATCAAACTGGATTTGCCGCCGTTTACCTTGGTCGGCGCCACCACGCGTGCGGGCCTGCTGACCGGTCCGCTGCGTGATCGTTTCGGCATCGTGCAACGGCTGGAGTTTTACTCGGTCGCCGATCTGACCCGCATCGTGCTGCGCTCGGCGTCTCTGCTGAAAATGCCGATGGAAGAGGGGGGGGCGCACGAAATTGCTCGTCGCTCGCGCGGTACGCCGCGTATCGCCAACCGCCTGCTGCGCCGCGTGCGCGATTACGCCGAAGTGAAAGCCGATGGCAATGTCACGGCGCAGGTTGCCGATCGGGCGCTCGACATGCTCGATGTCGATGATCACGGTTTCGACACGATGGATCGCAAGCTGCTGCTGACCATCATCGAGAAATTCGACGGCGGTCCGGTCGGTCTCGACAGTCTCGCCGCCGCCATTGGCGAAGAGCGCGATACCATCGAAGATGTGCTGGAGCCCTATCTGATCCAGCAAGGTTTTATCCAGCGCACGCCGCGTGGCCGCATGGCGGCGAAGATGGCCTACGTCCATTTTGGCCTCGTGCCGAGCGCCGGTACCGGTGACTTGTTCCGTGCCGGCCGCGAAGAAGAGCCAAAAGCATGACGCCGTTCGTTTTCCCGGTTCGCATCTACTACGAAGATACCGACCTCGCCGGCGTGGTGTTCTATGCCAACTATTTGAAGTTCTACGAGCGTGGCCGCACCGAGCTGGTCCGTGCGCTCGGTCTGGATCAGGCCTTATTGGTCGAGCAGGGCCTCGCGTTTGCGGTGGCGCGTTGCGAAGTGGACTACCTGAAACCGGCCCGCTTCAACGATGCTCTGGAAGTGGTGACCGAGGTGAACCGGGTCGGCCGGGCCTCGGTCGAGTTCGCCCAGCAGCTGCGTTACGCCGGTCAGCCGGGGAACATTTTGAACAAAGCCTTGGTCAAGGTGGTTTGTGTGACCTTGGCCGACATGAAGCCCGCCGGCTTGCCCGGCGATTTGCACCAGCAGCTGCATGCGATGCAGCTGGCAGCCCAGCGCAAAATCAGCAGCTGAGCGGGTTGAGCTTGAATCAGCCCGACTGGAATCAGCGGTCGGGTGTCACAGTACAAGAACGGGAGTTGCACGCGTGACTGCGGATATGTCGATTATTGGCTTGTTCATGAATGCCAGCTTGCTGGTCAAGCTGATCATGATTTTCCTGCTGCTGCTGTCGGTGGTGTCGTGGACCATGATTTTGCAGCGCGCCAAAGTGCTGAAGAACGCCCGCACCGAGATGCAACAGTTCGAAGAAAAGTTCTGGTCCGGTATCGATCTGAACAAGCTCTACACCGATCTGTCATCGCGTAACCGCGAAAGCGCCGGTCTGGAGCTGTTCTTCACCGCCGGTTTTCGTGAGTTCGCCCGCTTGCGCGCGCAGGCCGGCACCTCGCCGCAAGCGATAATGGACGGCACGCACCGGGCGATGAAAGTCGCGCACTCGCGCGAAGTCGACAAACTCGAGTTCAATTTGTCCTGGCTCGCCACGATCGGTTCGACCTCGCCGTACATCGGCTTGTTCGGCACCGTCTGGGGCATCATGAACTCGTTCATCGCGCTCGGCAGCGTCAAGCAGGCGACGCTGGCGATGGTCGCGCCGGGTATTGCTGAAGCCCTGATTGCAACAGCCATGGGTTTGTTTGCCGCCATTCCGGCCGTTATCGCCTACAACCGTTTCAGCAACACCGTGCAGCGGCTGGAAAATCACTACGAAAACTTCATCGAAGAGTTCTCCGGCATTCTGCACCGCAAGGCGCACAGCGCGCCGGGCCAGCGGGAGTAAAACATGCCAAAAAGCCACGATTTGCCGCTTTGTGCCATTCATTGGAATTTGATCATGCAGCTCGCCACGTTCGTTTTACGGGTTGCACTTCCGGCACTGCGCTCCGCAGCGAATAGCGCGCCTCGGACTCTGCGATACCGCGTTGCGGATGCGCGCGAGGTGTTCAACCTCGCTGTGCTCCGCGCCTTGTCTCGCAGTCGCCGACGCGCACTCTTCGCTGCGTCCAATCGAGGTTTTTAGCATTATGGCCAAACGTCGTCGTCAGATGGCCGAGATCAACGTCGTGCCGTACATCGACGTGATGCTGGTGCTGCTGGTCATTTTCATGATCACGACGCCGATCATCACCACCGGGGTCAATGTCGAGTTGCCGGAAGCCGAAGCCGAGCCGATGTCGACCGAAAAAGAGATTGCGGTGATCACGGTGGATCGCAATGGTGCGCTGTTTCTCGATGTCGGTAGCAGCAAGAGCGGCCCGTTTGAGCCGAACGAGTTGTTGTCAGAAGTGTCGATGCTGCACGAACAGAAGCCGGACATGCTGATTGCGCTCGGTGGTGACAAATACACCGAGTACGGCAATGTGCTGAAGGTGTTTGTGCAGCTGAAACGGGCCGGTATCAACAACGTCGCCCTGATGACGGATGATTCCGCCCTGGAAGACGACAAGCGGCGCAAGAACAAGTAATGGCCAAACACCCGACGTTCAGGTCTGATGAGCCGAAGCTGGGCGTGCCGTTGGCCATTGCCGCCACCGGTCATGTGCTGCTCATCCTCCTGTTGGTGGCGCATTTCAACTGGCATAGCTATGAGCCGACGCCTTTGGCCGGCGAGCTGCTGCACGCGCCGACCATCGACATCAGCGAAGTCAAGAAAATCCAGCGCCAAAGCAAGCAGCGCAAGCAGGATGTGCAGCGCGTTGAGCAGGAAAAACAGGAAAAAGAACAGGAACTTGAGCGGATAAAGGAACTCGAAGCCGAGGCCGAGCGCCAGCAACTCGCCGAGCAACAGCGTTTGCTGGAGGAGCAGGCCCGCGAAGAAGTGCGACGCAAAGAAGATGAGGCCAAGCGCATCGCGCTGGAGAAAAAGAAGCAGCAGGAAGAGCGCGAGCAGAAGGAAAAAGCCGAGGCAGAGAAGAAGCGCAAGGCGGAAGAAGCCCAACGCCGAGCTCAGCAAGAAGCCGATCTGGAGGCGCAGATGGAGGCCGAAGCGGAAGCTTCGGCGGCGCGTCGGCAGCAGGTGCTGTCGGAGGTCGATAAGTACAAGGCTCTGATTTACAACAAGGTCAAGCGCAACTGGATTGTGCCGGCCAATCCGGTTGGCGATTGTCGGGTCCAGGTACGTCTGGGGCCGGGAGGTATGGTGCTGGACGTCAGCGATGGTATCGGTGATGCCGTGCTTTGTCGTTCGGCCGTGGCGGCGGTACGCAAAGCGGAGCCTTTGCCGGTGCCAGCGGAGCCGGATGTGTTCGAAGAACTACGGGTGATCAATTTCAAGATGGACCCGAAAGATGCCAATTGATCGGACGCGCAGACAGACGCTGCGTGGGAAAACAGGAATCGTGGAAACAATGAGCATGCGTTTTTTCAAATGGCTGTCGCTGCTGGTGTGGTCGATGGCGATGATGACCCCGGCGCAAGCCGCGTTGGAAATTGTCATTACCGAGGGCATGGATGATGCCCGGCCGGTGGCGATTGTGCCGTTCCAGTGGAATGGCTCCACGGTGGCGCCGCCGCAGGACATGGCCGACATCATCGCCCGTGATCTGGAGCGCAGTGGCCGGTTCAGGCCGATGGCGGTAGCGGACATGCCGGAGCAGCCGTTTGTTGCGGGTCAGGTCAACCTCGCGGCGTGGCGCGGCAAAGGCATTGAAGCGGTGGTGGTCGGCAAGATCAATGAGACGGCGCCGGGCCAGTTCCAGATCGGTTTTGAACTGATTGATGTGTTCAAGGGCCGCGACAAGAGCGCGACGGCGATGGGCAGCAGTGCCGTGATCGAAGCGCGTCAGCATTTGGTGCCGAGTGCCGGCGTGCGCATGCACGCGCACAAGATGGCCGACATCATTTACGAAAAATTGACCGGCGAACGCGGCGCGTTTGCCACCCACATTGCTTACGTCAATATCGACCGCAGTGATCGGCTGCCGTATAAATTGTTCGTTGCCGATTCCGACGATTACAACCCGCGTGTGATCGCGTCGAGCACCGAGCCGCTGATGTCGCCGGCGTGGGCCAAAGATGGTCGTCGACTCGCGTACGTGAGCTTCGAGAAAGGCCGCTCGCAGTTGTTTGTGCAGGACATCTACACCGGCCAGCGTCAGGTCGTGGCGGCGTTCCCGGGCCACAACGGTGCGCCGGCGTGGTCACCGGATGGCAGCAAGCTGGCGATGTCGCTGTCGCACGAGGGCAACCCCGAAATCTACGTTTACGACGTGGCGTCGCGGCAATCCCGGCGGATCACGACCACCGGCATCGGCATCATCGACACCGACCCGACCTGGTCGCCGGATGGGCAATACATCGCGTTCACCTCGGACCGCGGCGGCAAGCCGCAGGTCTACCGGGTCCATCTGGCGTCGGGCCAGATCCAGCGGGTGACCTTCGAGGGGGACTACAACTCCGAGCCGGAATACAGCCCGGACGGCAAGAAAATGGTGATGATCAACCGTACCGCTGGCCAATTCCGGGTCGGGATCCAGGATTTGGCCTCCGGCAGCCTGCAAGTGCTAACGGATACCCAATTAGATCAATCACCTAGCTTGGCACCGAACGGCAGCATGGTAATATACGCGACCCTTCACAGGGGGCAGCAGGTGCTGGCGGTCGTCTCTACTGACGGTCGCTTCAAGGCGCGGCTGCAGGCGCGCAAGGGTGAAGTGCGCGCACCGGCGTGGTCGCCGTTCCTGGATTGAGTTTGTGGTGCCCGGCCAGGTGGCTGGGCATTTGTGCTTGTTTTTAGTCTGTTCCTTTTAGGCGGGAGTCAAACAATGTCGATTTATCAAATGGGGAAAAACGCCGTTCTGGCTTTGGTCGTTGCGGGTCTGGCTGCTTGCGCCAGCAAGCAAACCGAAACCGATACCAGCGGTAGCAGCAACGCCGGTACCGACACCACCACCACCCAGCCGATCCAGCAAGGCCCGAGCGCCGAAGAGCTGGCTCGTCTGGCTGACATCGAAGCCCGTAAAGCGCGCGTCATCTACTTTGAATTTGACGATGCCAACATCAAGCCGGAATACCGTGATCTGCTGGCTGCCCACGGCGCCTTCCTGGCCAAGAACCCGGGCCTGACCGTCACCGTTGAAGGTCACTGCGACGAGCGCGGTACCCCGGAATACAACGTTGGCCTCGGCGAGCGTCGTTCGAATGCCATCAAGCAAGTGCTGCAGAGCTACGGCGTGCAGGCTTCGCAGATCAAGACCGTGTCGTACGGCGAAGAAAAGCCGGCCAACCCGGGTCATGACGAAGCTGCCTGGGCGCAGAACCGCCGTGGCGTGCTGTCCTACGAAGGCTAATTGATGGCGATGCAACAAGTGAAGGCGGTGGTTTCGACCACCGCTTTACTGTCATCACTGCAACCGCTGTTGTGCGCTGTGGCGCTGACAGCGGTTGTTGTCCCCGCCGCCAACGCGGCAGCGCCAGTTGTCAGTGCTGCAACCGAGCAACGGCAACAAGCGCAACAAACTGCAATCGCAAGCCAGCAGGAACAGCAACGGGATCGGCTCATTGCCGACATGCAGATCCAGATCACCGGGCTGCAGGAAGAAATCCGTGCGTTGACTGGCCGTATCGAAGAGCAGGATCACCGAATTTCGCAGTTGCTGGAGCGTCAGCGCGAGCTGTATCGCGACATTGATCGGCGGCTTGCCGGCACCAGCACTCCCGTTGACAGTACCGAGCCGACGACGGTCAATACCGTGCCATCGTTGCCGGAGCCTGCCAGCACCGAACCCGCCGTTGTCCCGGCGCCGGTTGTCACCGAGCCGGCCAAGCCAGGCAAACCGGCCAGCAGCAAAGATGTCGAGGCCGAACAGAAAGCCTACGACGCTATTTTCCCCTTGGTGCGCGCCAAGCAGTACGCCGAAGCGGCCAAGTCTTACCTCGCGTTTTTGCAGCAATACCCGGATGGCCGCAACGCGGCGAACGCCCGCTATTGGCTGGCGCAGGTGTATTACGTGCAGGCGAGCTATGAAGAGGCAGAGACCCAGTTCAAACTGGTGCTGAGCCAGCATGGTGATTCACCGAAAGCGCCGGACGCCATGCTCAAGCTGGCCGAGATCGAGAAGCGGCGCGGCGCCAATGCGGCGGCCAAAACTCTGTTCCAGCAGGTCATCCAGCGCTACCCCGGCAGTTCCTCCGCGCAGGTGGCGCAGCAGCGCCTGCAGGAATTGCGTTAATCCTTCTTCTAAACTGGCGGCACGAGCCGCCAGTTTTCCGTGACAGCCATGACCCGTTTGCGTCTCACCGAAATGTTTTTCTCGCTGCAGGGCGAGGCGCGTACGGTCGGCTGGCCGACCGTGTTTATCCGGCTCACCGGTTGCCCGTTGCGCTGCGGCTATTGCGACAGCGAATACGCTTTCTACGGTGGCGAGTACCACGATCTCGACGCCATTCTGGCCAAGGTGGCCGAGTGGTCGCCGCGTTACGTTTGCGTAACCGGTGGTGAGCCGTTGGCCCAGAAGGGCTGCATCGAGCTGCTCAGAGTGCTGTGCGATGCCGGCTACGACGTTTCGCTGGAAACCAGCGGTGCGCTCGACATCAGCGAAGTCGACCCGCGCGTCTCGCGGGTGGTCGATATCAAGACGCCCGGTTCCGGCGAGGTCGACAAGAACCGCTGGGCCAATCTGCCGCTGCTGACCGCTCACGACCAGATCAAGTTCGTGCTCTGTGATCGCAAGGATTACGACTGGGCCCGGTTGGTGCTCGACCAGCATCAGCTGCACAAGACCTGTGATGTGCTGTTCTCGCCGGTGTTCGGCAAAATCAGTTACCGGGACCTGGCCGAGTGGATTCTGGCCGATCGCTTGCCGGTGCGGATGCAGCTGCAGTTGCACAAACATATCTGGGGCGATGTGCCCGGCCACTGAGCCGCTGCGACGCCTGCCTTTGTGATATCAGGAAGCTCAATGATGAAACCGCGCGCCGTGGTTCTGCTGTCCGGTGGTCTGGATTCCACCACCTGCCTTGCCATCGCCAAATCGCAGGGCTTTGATTGCTATGCCTTGAGCTTTCGCTACGGTCAGCGCTCACAGCAGGAAGTGGTTTTTGCCGCGCGTATCGCGGCGGCCATGCAGGTCAGGGAATACAAGATCATCGATCTGGATTTGTCCCAGATCGGCGGTTCGGCGCTGACTGACAACTCGATCGCCGTGCCGGAAGCGCCGACCAGCGGCATTCCGGTGACCTATGTGCCGGCGCGCAATACCGTGTTTCTGTCGATCGCCCTCGGCTGGGCCGAGGTGCTTGATGCCCGGCACATTTTCACCGGCGTCAACGCGGTGGATTATTCCGGTTATCCGGATTGCCGACCGGAGTACATTGCCGCGTTCGAGCGGATGGCCAATCTTGCGACCCGCGCGGGCGTCGAAGGCCATACGTTGCATATCGAGACGCCGCTGATTGCGCTGTCGAAAGCGCAGATCATCCAAACCGGCCAGGCGCTCGGTGTCGATTACGCGCTGACCGTGTCCTGCTATCAGGCCGACGATCACGGCCGCGCCTGTGGCCGCTGCGATGCCTGTCGCCTTCGCAAACAGGGCTTTGCCGATGCCGGTGTGGCCGACCCGACCGGTTATCAGCGCTGACTTTTCTTCCCGCAGGCGGCGAGGCTGTGCATGCGGCTGCGGCGAGTGATTCCGACGGCGCAAGCGGTTGCTTCCGATGCCGGCGCTGCCGGTTCGATGGGTTATCAACGCTGACCGTTATTACGACCACCCGCGCATTTGGGCGCCGGTTCACATTGTCTTGGTCCTGACTTGCTTAGCATCGGCTCTCCACCCAAGGAGACGGGAGGCTGTATGCAAGGCAAGGAGTTGCAAGGCCGGCTCATGTCGGCGTTCTGGCAGATCATCGGCCGCGCGGTGTGCGCGGGTTCATTCGTCATCATCCTGATTAGCCCCAGCACCATGTCGGCGGCGATACCGGTCGGTTTTGCCGAGGAGGCTGGCGCCGGTTGGGAAATCACCGCAGAGCGCTGGCAGCGCTTCTTGACCGCCAGCCGCAGTCGCTATCAGGCGCTGGCGGAAAAAGCCGGTGCCCTGCACGGTTTCACGCTTGAAGATTGTGTGGCGCCGCCGCTGTCGCTGGCAGAACGGCGCGAATGCCTGCGCAGCGATGTGTTTGCCCGCAGTGCAATGGAGCACGAGGGCATGGTGCTCGATGAGTACGCAACCGTGCTGCACCTGACGGTCGCGGCACTGCCGCAATCGCCGATCAGCGCCCAGCAGCGCGGCCAGTTCCAGCGTCTGCGGGCCGAGTGGTGGCCGGCCTGGCGCACGGCCAGTCAGTGAGCCTGTTTGTTTCACGCAGAAAAAGGCCGCGGACAGCGGCCTTTCTTCTTGGCGATGCCTGCTGGCTTATTTTTGCTTGCGCATTGGCCGGGTCGGTGAATTCCACTCGACGTGATACTTCTTGCCGCGCGGTTTGTCCGTGCGCTCGAAACTGTGCGCGCCAAAATAATCGCGCTGGCCTTGCAGCAGGTTGGCCGGTAACACCGCCGTCCGGTAGCCGTCGTAATAGGCCAGTGCCGAAGCGAGCGCCGGTACCGGAATGCCGGCCAGCGTCGCGCCGGCCACTGCGTGGCGCCAGTTGTGCTGGTAGCGCGAAATCTGATCGGCGAAGTAGGCATCCAGCAGCAGATTCTCCAGATCTTCCTTGCGCTGGTAGGCCTCGGCAATCGATTGCAGGAACACCGCCCGGATGATGCAGCCGGCGCGCCAGATCTTGGCAATCTCGGCGAAATCGAGTTGCCAGCCCTGTTCGCGGGCGGCGGTCTTCATCAGATCAAAACCTTGCGCATAGGCGCAGATCTTGGCGCAGTAAAGGGCGTCGTGCAGCTGCCCGATCACGGTTTCGCGCTGCAGAGCGGGTACCGGTGTTGGCGCGGTGCCGCGGAGCAGTTGCGCTGCCTGCAGACGCTGCTCTTTCAGCGTTGACAGCGAACGGGCATACACCGCTTCGGCAATGGTCGGCGCCGCGCAGCCGAGTTCCAAGCTGCTGACCGCAGTCCACAAGCCGGTGCCTTTCTGGCCGGCTTTGTCGAGGATCACGCTGACCAGCGGCGCGCCGGTTTCGCTGTCGCGGGTCGCGAGTACCTCGGCCGAGATTTCGATCAGATAACTGTTCAGCAGGCCGTCGTTCCAGCGCCGAAATACCGCAGCGATGTCGTCGTCGGTCATCGCGAGCGCATCGCGCATCACCTGATAGGCTTCGCAAATCAGCTGCATGTCGGCGTATTCGATGCCGTTGTGCACCATCTTGACGTAATGGCCGGAGCCGGACGGGCCGATGTAGGTGGCGCAAGGCTCACCGCGGGCAACGATTTCCCCCGGTGCTTTGCGTTCGATCGGCCGGCCGGTTTGCGGATCGACCTTGGCGGCGATCGCCGTCCACATCGGTTTGATTCGGGCCCAGGCGTAGGGGTCGCCGGATGGCATCAGCGACGGACCAAAGCGGGCGCCGACTTCGCCGCCGGAGACGGCGGTGGCGAACAGGATGAACTTGCCGTCGTACTCGCGCTCGCGCCGCTGAGTGTCTGTCCACAGGCTGTTGCCGGTGTCGACCACGATGTCGTCGGCCTGCAGGCCGGCGTCGATCAGTTTGTGGCAGACGTCGTCAACCGGATCGCCGGCCGGCACCGACAATACGATCAGATGCGGCCGCGCCAGACTTGCCAGCAGATCGGTGTAGGAGTTGCAGGTGAACACCCGCGCTGGCGCATCGCCGCGTTCGGCGGCATCCTGTGCCAGCAGCGCGTCGAGCTTGCTCTGATCCAGGTCGAAGGCAATGACCGTAAAGCCGTTGTCGACCAGGTTCATGATGAGGTTCTTGCCCATCACGCCGGTGCCGACAAAACCGATATCGCAGGGAGTGGCGGTGGCTGCCATGCAGGAGTCCTCGAGTGCATCCGTCGCGTGGCATCCTGCAGTTGCGACAATATGGCCACGGCTTCATGCCGGAGGCGCAGCAAAATCCGGCGCAGTGTAGCGAAAACGCAGGCCGACTGCCGACCGGCAGCAACGGACCTTTCTTGAACGGAGCAAGCGACATGAGCACGACACGCGAGCAATCTTCCCCCGTCGACGGGACACGGCGGGCTTTCGTGACCGCTTCGATCAGCGCCGGGTTCGCCGCCGCGGTGGCACCGGCGCTTGGCAGCACGGTGATTCAAACCGACAGCAGTGGCCTCGATGCCGGCGAGACGCGCATCGCGGCCGGCGATATCGAGATGCTGGCCTATTACGCCAAGCCAAAGGACGGTCGCCATCTGCCGGTTGTGTTGCTGGTGCAGGAAATCTTTGGTCTGCACGAACACATCCGCGATCTGGTTCGGCGGCTTGGCAAGGCCGGTTATCTCGCGATTGCGCCCAACCTGTATCAGCGTCAGGGCGACCCGACCGCGATCAGCGACATCAATCAATTGGTGCAGACCATTGTGGCCAACGTGCCGGACGCGCAAGTGTTTCGCGATCTCGATGCCGCGGCGGTTTGGGCCGGCGGTCATGGCGGTGATCTGAACAAACTCGCGGTCACCGGTTTTTGCTGGGGTGGCCGCATCACCTGGCTGTACAGCGCTTACAGCCCGGCGGTGAAAGCCGGCGTGGCCTGGTATGGCCGCTTGGTTGGCAAGGCCAATCCGCTGCAACCGTTGCATCCGGTCGATGTCGCCGCGCAGCTGAACGCGCCCGTGCTCGGATTGTACGGTGAAGCGGATGGTGGCATTCCGCTGGAATCGGTCGAGAAAATGCGGGCGGCGTTGCAAGCGGCCGGCAAGCGGTCGGAAATCATCGTCTACCCGAAAGCGCCGCATGGCTTCAACGCCGACTACCGGCCGAGCTATGTCAGCGAGTTTGCCGCTGATGGCTGGCAACGGATGTTGGCCTGGTTCCGGCAAAACGGCGTTGGTTGAGCGTCGTCCACTTGGGTTGTTGTTAGCTTGAGTGTTTGTTTGCGTGGTTGTTTGCGTGATTTGTTGTTGGGTGCGAGCGGGCTTGCCCGCGATTTCCGTCAGCGCGATGCGGCGATTGGCAGTAAAAGGTCGCGGGCAGGCCCACTCCCACAGTCGCGTCTTGGTGACGGCGTTACGGCGGCAATCGGAATCGCAATCTGGCCATAACACCCGCGCCGTGCTTGCCGTTAAGATGCCGGCCTGTTTCCGATCGGCGGCACGACAGCGGCGCGCAGGCAGCGCGCCGCTGTCGTTTCACCGCTTGCCACGATGATTCGACGATGAATGCTGCGACCTGGGGCCTGTATGGCCTCGCTGTGCTGATCTGGGGCTCGACCTGGCTGGTGATCACCTTCCAGCTCGGCACCGTCGCGCCGGAGGCGTCGATTGTTTATCGCTTTGCGCTGGCGGCAGCGCTGCTGTTTGGCTGGGCTTTCCTGCGCCGGTTGCCGCTGGCGTTTGACCGGGCCGCGCACGGCCGCTTTCTGCTCCAGGGCGTGTTCCTGTTCTGCATCAATTTCATCTTGTTCTACCACAGTGAGCGCTTCATCAGTTCCGGCCTGGTCGCGCTCATCTGTTCCGGCATGGCGTTTTTCAACATGCTGGGCATGTGGCTGGTGTTCGGCCAGCCGATCAAGCCGCTGGTCGCGCTCGGCTCGAGTGTCGGCATTGCCGGCATCGTCGTGGTGTTCTGGCCGGAAGTGGCGAGCTTTGATGCCGGCACGGTCGGCTGGCTCGGTATCGGGCTCGCCACGGCCGCCACGTTCAGCGCGTCCTGCGGCAACCTGGTCTCGGTCAGCCAGCGCCGGGCCAACCTGCCGGTGGTGCAGTCGACCGCCTGGGCGATGCTCTACGGTACCGGGCTTACCGCCGCCTATGCCGTGCTGGCCGGCATCCCGTTCGGTTTCGACCCGTCGCTGAAATACCTGGCCTCGCTGGCTTACCTGGTCGTGTTCGGCTCGGTGGTCGCGTTCATGAGCTACCTGACCCTGATTGCCCGGGTCGGTGCCGACAAGGCGGCGTACGTCAATGTCACGGTGCCGATCGTGGCACTGCTGCTGTCGGCGCTGGTCGAAGGCTTCCGCTGGCAGCTGATGACCTTCATCGGCATCGGCCTGAGCCTGCTCGGCAACCTCTTGGTCATGCGCGCCGGCAAGCGTTGAGCCGCAGTGGCTGCGCCCCATGCGGCGGTACCGAAGTCCCTGTATTTGGCTAGGTTTTGCCCGCCGACCGAGGGTATAATTCGCCGTTTTTCCGGGCCCGCCCTCCGGGGGCTGGCCTTTTCTGCAGGTTTTTGAACGTCCTTTTGGAGCTTTTCATGGCTGTTGAACGCACCCTTTCCATCGTCAAGCCGGATGCTGTTGGCAAGAATGTCATTGGCGAAATTTTCACCCGTTTCGAGCGTGCCGGTCTGAAGATCGTTGCCACCAAGATGAAGCACCTGTCCAAGGCCGAAGCCGAAGGCTTCTACGCCGAGCACAAAGAGCGTGGCTTCTTCGGCGCGCTGGTCGGCTTCATGACCTCGGGCCCGGTGGTGATTTCGGTGTTGGAAGGCGAGAACGCCGTGATTCGTCACCGCGAAATCCTCGGTGCAACCGATCCGAAGAAAGCCGCTGCCGGCACCATCCGTGCTGACTACGCCGTGTCGGTTGATGAAAACGCTGCCCACGGTTCGGATGCGGTGGCCTCGGCCGAGCGCGAAATCGCTTACTTCTTCAAGGCCGACGAAATCTGCCCGCGCACCCGCTAAGGCAGTGGCGCCATCGGCGCCTGGCAATGAACGCCGTCATGCCGGTTGCCGTCAGCTGACTGACTGCAACCGGCAAGTCCTGTAACAAGGCACACCAAATCCTGTAAAAAGGTCTCAACCGCGTCAGGGAGCAACCATGACCGCACTGCAGTCGACCGAGAAAGTGAATCTGCTCGGTCTCGATACCAAAGGGCTGGCGGATTTCTTTGCCAGCATCGGCGAAAAGCCGTTTCGCGCCACCCAGGTGCTGAAGTGGATCCACCAGCACGCCGTGGATGATTTCGACGCCATGTCGAACCTCAGCAAGGCGCTGCGGGAAAAACTCAAAACCACGGCCGAAATCCGCGGGCCGGAAGCGGTCACCGAGCAGATTTCCGCTGATGGCACCATCAAATGGGCGCTGCGTCTCGACGGCGGCCAGCTCATTGAAACGGTCTTCATTCCCACTACCGATCGCGGCACCTTGTGTGTGTCGTCGCAGGTCGGTTGTGCACTCGACTGCGCGTTCTGCTCGACCGCGCAGCAAGGTTTCAACCGCAACCTGACGGTGGCTGAAATCATCGGTCAGGTCTGGCATGCGGTGCGCCGGCTCGGTGCGGTCGCCACCACCGGCGAACGCAAAGTCACCAACGTTGTCATGATGGGCATGGGCGAGCCGCTGCTCAATTTCGACAACGTCGTCACCGCGATGGGCATGATGCTCGACGACAACGCCTACGGCCTGTCCAAGCGCCGGGTTACGCTGTCCACCTCCGGCGTGGTGCCAGGGCTGGAAAAGCTCGGTGATCACATCGATGTCGCACTTGCGCTCAGCCTGCACGCGCCGAACAACGCCCTGCGCGACGAGCTGGTGCCGATCAACAAGAAATACCCGATCGAGGTCTTGTTGCCGGCGGTCGAACGCTATCTGGAAAAATCGCTGGCTTCGCGTGCCGTCACCATCGAGTATGTGATGCTCGATGGCGTCAACGATCAGGATGTGCACGCCCGCGAACTGGTCAAGCTGCTGAAAGACATTCCGAGCAAGATCAACCTGATCCCGTTCAACCCGTTCCCGCAGACCCGGTTCCAGTGTTCGAGCGATGAGCGAATTGAGCGGTTTGGCCAGATTTTGATGAAGGCCGGCTTTACCGTAGTGACCCGGCGCACCCGCGGTGACGACATCGACGCGGCCTGTGGCCAGCTGGTCGGCAAGGTCATCGACCGGACCCGACGGACACAACAGAAGCAAATCCCTGTTCAAACCCTGGCATGAGGAACAAGAAGCGATGAAGCAATGCCTGACCGTCTGTGCCCTGCTGTTGCTGCTGACCGCCTGCGGCGGCGCATCCAAACCCGACCCGGACAATCTGGCATCTGACAATCGCGCCAAAGCCGCGGAAGCGCGCTTGCAGGCGGCAACCGGCTATCTGGAGGCGGGGCAGCTGGACCGCGCCAAATACCATCTGGAAAAAGCCGTCGCGCATGATCCGAACAACGCCGGCGTGCAATCCGCCATGGGGTATTACTACTCGCTGGTTGGTGAGAATGAGCGGGCTGAACAGCACTTCGAGAAAGCCCTGCGGTTGAATGGCAAGAACCCGGGCGTACTGGATCTGTATGGCGTCTATCTGTGCCGGCAGGGCAAGTACAAGAAAGCGGAAGAACTGTTCGAGCGCGCGATCGATATCCCGTCCAATCCGAAAATGGCGTCGGTGCTGGAGAATGCCGGGTTGTGCGCGCTGCGCAGCAAAGCCGACAGCAAGGCGATGGAGTATTTCCGGCGCGCCCTGCAGCACAACCCGAAGCAGCCGAATGCCTTGTTGGAAATGGCCAACCATGAGCTGCAACAGCAGCGGATTGAGCGGGCCAAAGGCTACTGGGATCGATTCAAGGAAGTGGGACGCGACAGCCCGCGTTCGTTGTGGATTGGGATTCAGCTTGCACATGCGTTGCGCGACAAGGACACCGTTGCCAGCCTCGGCCTGAAACTGGAACGGCTCTTCCCGGATTCGGATGAAGCCAACCTTTATCTCGATAACAAACAAAAATGGCGGAACTGAATGTGGATGCACCCGCAGCGGTGCCAACGGAAGGGCCTGGCGCACGGCTGAAAGCCGGACGCGAAGCGCAGGGCCAATCGCTCGAACAGGCCGCGCGGCATTTGCGCCTGGATGAACCGACCCTGGCGGCGATCGAGGCTGATCAGTATCCGACGCATGTGCCGGCGACGTTCTTGCGCGGTTATTTGCGCGCGTACGCCAAATGGCTGGAATTGCCGGCCGATGACATCGTGTCGGCGTACAACCAACGGCATCCGGATGAAGCGCAGCTGGCTGGCCTGAAGACCCTGCTGGCGTTGCCGGAAAGTGAACGCAGCGCCGGCGGCAAATGGTTGTGGTTCGGCGCCCTGGCGCTGCTGGTGGTCGTGATCGTGGCGGCCGTTGCGTTGATGCCGACGGATTGGCTGAGCAAACTGAAGACCGAAGACGGTGCCGCGGATAGCGAAACGCAGTCGGCGGCGGTGGAAGTCCTGCCGATTGAAAGCAGCAGCGGCGGCGAACTGACATTGCAGTTGCCACCGGAAGAGCCGTTGCCAGCGGCGTCTGACGACACCGAGAACACCGCGGCACCGACGACAGCCACGTCCGCGACGGCTGCGCCGGCGACCGCAACACCGGCAACGATCGTAGCTGCGACGGCCGCACCGACAACGACAACAGCACCAGCTGCTACGGCTGGCAGTTCGTCGAGCCGCACGACGAACAATGCGGATGCCGTCGAGGCCTTGCCCGGTATCGCCGAAACCTTGGAGTTGTCGTTTGTCGAAGATTGTTGGATCCGCGTCACCGATGCCAATGGCAGCGTGTTGTCGGTGGGTATCAAGCAGAACGGTCAGCGCATCCGTCTGTCCGGTGCGGCGCCGTTGACCGTGGTGCTCGGTAACCCGCCGGGTGTGCAATTGAAGCACAACGGCCGGCCGGTGGATTTGTCGGGCTATCCCGGCAGCCGGCCGGCAACGCTGACCTTGCAACAGCAAACCAACGATTGAGCAGAACGCGGCAGAGCGAGCGAGTCAGAGATCATGAAAGGGCAGTCGTGGATCGTACGGCGTAAATCGCGCCAGATTCGGGTCGGCAATGTGCTGGTGGGCGGTGACGCGCCGATCAGCGTGCAGAGCATGACCAATACCGAAACGACCGATGTCGACGCCACCGTCAATCAGATCGTGCAGCTGGCCAATGCCGGCGCTGATATCGTCCGGGTGTCGGTGCCGACCATGGATGCGGCGGAGGCGTTCCGCTTGATCAAGCAGCGCTCGCCGGTGCCGCTGGTTGCCGACATTCATTTCGATTACCGCATCGCGCTGAAAGTGGCCGAATACGGCGTCGATTGCCTGCGCATCAACCCGGGCAATATCGGCAAGGAAGAGCGTGTACGGGCCGTGGTCGATTGCGCCCGTGACAAGGGCATTCCGATCCGGATCGGCGTCAACGCCGGTTCATTGGAAAAAGATCTGCAGGAAAAATACGGCGAACCGACGCCGGAGGCGCTGGTCGAGTCGGCGTTTCGCCATGTCGACATTCTCGACAAGCTGAACTTCCACGATTTCAAACTGAGCCTGAAATCGTCGAACGTGTTCATGGCAGTCAGCGCCTATCGCCTGATCGCCAAACAGATCGACAATCCGCTGCACCTCGGCATCACCGAGGCCGGCGCCTTCCGTACGGGTACCGTCAAGTCGTCGATTGGCTTGGGCATTTTGTTGGCGGAAGGTATTGGCGACACCATCCGGATCTCGCTGGCGGCTGATCCGGTCGAGGAAGTGAAAGTCGGCTGGGATATTTTGAAGTCGCTGGGCCTGCGCAATCGCGGCGTCAACATCATTGCCTGCCCGACCTGTTCGCGTGCCGAGTTCGATGTCATCGGCACGGTCAATGAACTGGAGCGTCGGCTCGAAGATGTGCGTGAGCCACTGGATGTGTCGGTGATCGGCTGCGTGGTCAACGGTCCCGGTGAAGCCGGCGAAACCGATGTTGGATTGACCGGCGGCTTCTCCGGCTCGATGTTGTATTTCGACGGCGAAAAGCGCGAGAAGATCCCGAACGCCGAAATCATCGACCGACTGGAGCGGGCCGTGCGCAGCAAGCTTGCCGAACGGGAAGCGCAGCACGCCGCCGCGGCCAAGGGTGCCGAACGGTTGCCGGTTCAGAACGGTTGAGTGGCTGTCGCACCCCGCGTGCGCTGGCCAGCACAGAATGTGAGAGTGGAAGAAATTGAGTAAAACGATTCAGTCCGTGCGCGGCATGAACGATTTGCTGCCGGCACAAAGCCCGCTGTGGCACCGGTTGGAAGCGGCGTTGCGGACCTTGATGGCGCGTTACGGTTACGACGAGATCCGGATGCCGATCGTCGAAAAAACCGAGCTGTTTGCCCGCGCGGTCGGTGAAGTCACCGACATTGTCGAGAAAGAGATGTACACCTTTCTCGATCGGGAAAAGGAGTCGCTCAGCCTGCGGCCGGAAGGTACGGCCTCGTGCGTGCGCGCCGGCATCGAACACGGTTTGCTGTACAACCAGGAACAGCGGCTCTGGTACATGGGCCCGATGTTCCGGCACGAACGCCCGCAGAAAGGCCGTTACCGCCAGTTTCATCAGCTCGGTGTCGAAACCTTCGGCATTCCGGGGCCGGATGTCGATGCCGAACTCATTCTGATGACGGCCCGGTTGTGGCGCGAGCTTGGCTTTGCCGACAAAGTCGAACTGCATCTGAATTCGCTCGGCTCGAACGAAGCGCGCAAAGCCTATCGCGAGCGGTTGGTCGCCTTCCTGCGCCAGCACGAAGCGGTGCTGGATGAGGACTGCAAACGCCGGCTGGAAACCAATCCGCTGCGGGTGCTGGACAGCAAGAACCCGGCTGTGCAGGCGGTGCTGAAAGATGCGCCGCAATTGATCGACTGCCTGGATCCGGAATCGCAGGCGCATTTCGACGGGCTCAAACGCATTCTCGATGCTGCGGGCGTGCGCTACGTGGTCAATCCGCGCCTGGTGCGTGGGCTCGATTACTACAACCGCACCGTGTTTGAGTGGATGACCGACGCACTCGGCGCGCAGGGCACCATTTGCGGCGGCGGCCGTTACGACGGTCTGGTCGAGCAGCTTGGCGGCCACGCGACCACCGCCTGTGGTTTTGCCATGGGCCTTGAGCGCATCGTGCTGCTGCTGGAGGTGGTGCACGGTGCCAGCGCGCCGACCCCGGCTGATGTGTTTGTCGCCGCGCTCGGCGCGCAAGCCGAGATCGCGGTGTTCCCGCTCAGCGAGCAGTTGCGTGAAGCCATGCCGCAGTTGCGGCTGGTTCAAGGCCACGGTGGTGGCAACCTGAAGAAATTGCTGAAGCGGGCCGACCGCAGCGGCGCCCGGTTTGCGGTCATTGTCGGTGACAGTGAGCTTGAGCGCGGTGTGGCAGCAGTCAAACCCTTGCGCGGCGATGGCGCCCAACAGGATGTGGCGCTGACCGATTTGGCGAACTTTTTGACCCAGGCGCTTTCGAACTGACGGCCGCGCCACAGCGGACGTCGCGAAAGCGAAACAACGAATACGTAAAGGAGCAGACTGTGGACGTTTTTACGACTGAAGAACAACAACTCGAATCGATCAAAAAATGGTGGCGCGCCAACGGTACCTCGGTATTGATCGGTGCCGTGCTCGGCATCGCGGCGATTGCCGGCTGGAAGTTTTACCAACAGCATCAGCTGAACAAGGCGATGGCGGCTTCGGATGCCTTTGAAGCCGTGATCAAGCTCGCCGACGACGCCGACAAGCGCGCCGAGTTCAAGCAGAAAGCCGAAGCACTGGTCAGCGCGCATCAAGGCACGGCCTACGCCCAGTTTGGCCAGCTGTATCTCGCCCGCGAAGCGGTGCGTGACAACGATCTCGCCCGCGCTGCCAGTCTGCTGCAAGCGGTGGCCAACAAGCCGGAACATGAAGCGATTGGCCACGTCGCAACCTTGCGTCTGGCCCGGGTCAAGCTGGCGCAAGGTGAACTGGATGCCGCGCTGAAGCTGGTCGACATCAGCAAGGACAAAGCTGACAGCTACGCCGGTGCCTATGCGCTGGTGCGCGGTGATGTGCTGACTGCGCTGAACCGCGCCGCCGAAGCCAATGCCGCGTATCAGGAAGCGGCCGCGGAAGGCAGTGTCGTGGCGCAGGATCCGGCGCTGGCCCTGAAACTCGATGCCAGCACCTTGCCGGCGCTGGCTCCGGATGTGGCGAAATGATGCTGACGAAACAGGTAAAGCTGTTGCCGACACTGGCGTTTGCGCTGGGTGCGGCCGTGCTGGCCGGTTGTGCCAGCGATGAAGATGACGTGGTGATCGCGCCGGTGCCGGATTTTGCGCCGCAGTTCGAACCGAAAACGGTGTGGACCAAATCAGTGACCACGACCGTCGGTGAAGACCTTGCGCTCGCCGCCGGGGCGTTCTGGCGCACGATTTGGCCGTGGGCGGATGCGCCGGATGGTGATCGGCCGATCAGCGAAGGCTACCCGGCCAACTTGCAGCCGGTGGTTTACGGCAATCGCATTTTTGTCGCCAACAGTGAAGGTTTGTTGCTGGCGCTGAATCAGGATGGCAGCGAAAGCTGGCGGTTCTGGCTCGGTACCCGCTTGTCCGGCGGCATGGCCGCCGGCAGTGGATATCTGGTGGTGGGCACCCCGGAAGGCGTGGTGCTGGCCATCGACACCGAAACCGGTGAAGAGAAGTGGCGCAACTACGTTTCCAGTGAAGTGGTGGCTCCGCCGGCGGTTGGCGAAGGCCTGACTGTCGTGCGCACGGTGGATGGCAAATTGTTTGCGCTCGATCTGGAATCCGGCGAACGCAAGTGGTTCTCCGATCGCAATGTGCCGGTACTGACCCAGCGCGGCACCAGCTCGCCGTTTATCGGTGGTGGCATCACCCTCGCCGGTTTTGATAACGGCAAGGTAGCGGCGTTCCGGCTCGATAACGGCCAGCCGTTGTGGGAAAAACGCGTCGGCCAGCCGACCGGCCGCTCCGAGATCGAACGTATCGCCGATGTCGATACCGATCCGGTCGTTTTCGGCTCGGTGATGTATGTCGCCAGCGTCAACGGCAGTGTGCTGGCGGTGGATCTGCGCAACGGTGAAACGCTCTGGCAGCGCGAGCTGTCGACCTATCGCAATCTGGCAGTCGATGCCCAGATGGTTTACGCCAGCAATGCCCAGGGCCATCTGGTTGCGCTCGATCGCCGCAATGGTTTTGTCTTGTGGACGCAGAAGGCGCTGGAAAACCGGCAACTGAGCGCGCCGGCTGCGTTGGGTGATTACGTCGTGGTGGGGGATCTGGAAGGTTACCTCCACTTCCTGAAGCGTGAGGATGGGGCGTTTGTTGCGCAGGTTGAAGTCGATGGCGACGGTCTGCAAGCGCCGCCACAGGTCCTGGACAAGCAGCTGCTGGTCTACGACCGCGACGACACCCTGCATCTGTTTGCCTTGCCGTAAGATCGCAAGACCGGGCGCAGCAGCGCCCGGTCTCGTTATGGTCTACGGTTGTAACTCCGGTTTGTCTTGCTTGTTTGGGCCGCTGGCCCGTGTTCAGTTGAGTCTGGTTTCATGTTGCCTGTTATTGCCTTGGTCGGCCGCCCCAATGTCGGCAAATCCACGCTGTTCAACCAGCTGACCCGCAGCCGCGATGCGCTGGTGGCGGACATGCCGGGCCTGACCCGTGATCGCAAGTACGGCCGCGCCCAGCTGCGCGATCGCGCCGCCATTGTCATCGATACCGCCGGTATCACCGGTCAGGAAGAGGGCATCGATGAGGCCATGGCCAAGCAGTCACGGCTGGCCATGGAAGAAGCCGATCTGGTGCTGTTGCTGTGTGATGCCCGTGATGGCTTGACGCCGATTGACGAGCAGGTGGCGCGCGAACTGCGCAGCATGAACAAGCCGACCCTGCTGGTCGTCAACAAAATCGATGGCCTCAATATCGATCTGGTGTTGCCGGAATTTTTCGCGCTCGGTCATGGCGAACCGATGCCCATTGCTGCGGCTCATGGCCGCGGCGTGCTGCAGATGATCGATGCCGTGCTGGAGCATCTGCCGAACGCACCGGAACTGACTCCGGAAGAAGTGAAGGCGCAGGGCATCAAGATGGCCATTGTCGGCCGGCCTAACGTCGGCAAATCGACGCTGGTCAATCGCATGCTCGGCGAAGAGCGGGTGCTGGTGTTCGACATGCCGGGCACGACCCGCGATTCGATTTACGTCGAGATGGAGCGGCGCGGCACCAAGTACACCCTGATCGACACCGCCGGTGTCCGGCGGCGCGGCAAGGTGTTTGAAGCGGTCGAAAAATTCTCGGTGGTGAAAACGCTGCAGGCCATCGACGATGCCCATGTCGTCATTCTGGTGATGGACGGCAAGGAGACCATCACCGATCAGGATCTGCATCTGCTCGGTTACGTGATGGACACCGGCCGGGCACTGGTGCTCAGCGTCAACAAATGGGATGGCCTCGACAGCGATCAGCGTCAGAGCATCAAGGATGAGATTGACCGCCGACTCGGCTTTGCCGATTTCGCCCGTTTGCATTTCATTTCGGCGCTGCATGGCACCGGCGTCGGCGATTTGTTTGAATCGGTCCACGAGGCCTATGATTCAGCGCATCTGGATGTGCCGACCAGCAAGATGACCGAACTGCTGGAACAGGCACAGGCCGAGTTCCAGGCGCCGCTGGTCAATGGTCGCCGGGTCAAGATGCGCTACGCCCACCTCGGCGGTCACAACCCGTTTCGCATTGTCATCCACGGCAATCAGGTGTCACGTTTGCCGATGCACTACCAGCGTTATCTCATCAACTACTATCGCAAGCGTTTGAACCTGGTTGGCGCGCCGATTCAGCTGGAACTGAAAGACAGCGAGAATCCGTTCAAGGACAAGAAGAATGTGCTCAGCGAACGGCAACTCGAACGCCGTCGGCGGCTGGTGCGCAATCGCAAGCGCAATGAAAAGTAAGGCCACACACGGTCAAACAAAAAACGCCAGCACTGCTGGCGTTTTGGTTCGGGAAAGCCTTTACGCCTGCACTTTATCGACAATCTCCTGCAAACGTCCAGCGACCTTGTTGAGCTGACCGGCAACGCCGGCCGAGTGCTGGGCATGGACGGCGCTTTCACGGGCACCGTCGGCAATGCCGTTGACATTGCGGGTGATTTCATCGACCACGGTGCTTTGTTCTTCGGCCGCTGCTGCGATCTGCGAATTCATGTCGCGGATCTCCGCCACCGCCTTGGTGATTTGCTCCAGCGCCGAGCGTGCCTGCTCGGATTGATCGGCGCTTTCACGGGTGCGCGTGTTGCCTTGTTCCATCGCATTGGCGGCGCTGGTCGCGCCGCCTTGCACGTTCTGGATGATCTGCTGGATTTCGCTGGTCGAGTCCTGAGTGCGCTTGGCGAGGTTACGCACTTCATCGGCGACCACCGCGAAGCCGCGGCCCTGTTCACCGGCGCGCGCGGCTTCAATGGCAGCATTCAGCGCCAGCAGGTTGGTTTGCTCGGCAATGCCTTTGATCACCTCCAGCACCTGACCAATGTTCTTGGTATCGTCACGCAGTTTCTGCACCAGTTCGCCGGCCCGCGCCATTTCATCGGCCAGTTGTTGCGACACGGAGGTGGAGCGCTCCATCTTGGCCAGGGCGTCGTGGGCTGATTTGCTGACCGCTTCCGTGGCGTGGGCGGTGGTGGCGGCATTTTTCGCCACTTCCTGCACCGTTGCCGCCATTTCGGTCAGCGCGCTGGCGGCTTGATGGATGCGGTGTTCGGCATCGCCGGTGGCGCCGGCCAACTCCTGCGCCGCCCGGGTGATCTGGCCGGCACTGCTGCCGATATCGCGCGACGCGCTATGAATTTCCCGAATCAGGTTGGCGATGAATTGCCGCTCCTGCTCCATGTCGCTCGCCATCACGCCGAGTTCGTCGTCACCTTCTGATGCAATGGCATGCTGAAACTGGCCTTGTGCCATTTTCTCCATGTGTTCGAACAGCCGACGGGTGCGCTGCACGATCAGCCGATTGGTCATGATCTGCAGCATCACGATCACCGCCAGGGAGATTGCAATCACCACGATCACCACCATGGTTTTGGCGGTATCGGCCGAGGCGCTTTGCTCGGCGATTTTCTCGGCCAAATCTTTTTGCAGGGTTGCCAGCGTTTCACTGGCGGCGCGGTCAATGCCTTTGACGGCTTTGTCACCGATCTTGTGGTCGTAGCCGGCGGCTTCGAATGCCTGAAAGCCTTCCCGATACTTGCGCCGCATTTCTTCGTGTTCACGCAGAAATTGACTGATCCGTTTGGCATCGTCTTCCAGGCCGAATTCGCGCAGGTGCTGTTCGAGTTCCTTGCCGGTTTTCTGGACGATATCGGCTTCGGCGTTGAACTGGCTCCAGTACTTGCCGCGCTGTTCGCTGTCGGCCCCGCGCAGCAGGACGTTTTTCCATTCCTGTATCTGGGTTTTGAACGCGGTCGACAGTTCGCCGACGTGGCTGTTCAGTTCCAGACCGTGACGAAGGCTGTTGACGTGGCCACCGAGTACGGAAAATCCGATCATTGAGGCGACGACGAGGACGCCAAAGCCGCCGCCAACGACGGTCAGCAATCGTTTACCAAGGCTGCTGCGGGGTTCTGCCATGTTGTTTACTCCAAGCGTTCCGACGCGCCGGTTCTGGTACGGCGCAGGTGAAGCCTAGTCGGCGCTGGCGGGACTGCAAATGTGACAGTTTTGTGTCAGGGCTTGGCGGGTGACAGAAACAAGGCGGGATTGATCCGCGCACCATTCAGGCTCACGGAAAAATGCAGGTGGGCACCGGTGACCCGGCCGGTGGCGCCAACAGTACCGAGCAGGTCACCGGTTTTTACCGATTGACCTTGTTTGCTGTCGATGCGATCGAGATGACAGAACAGTGTCAGCAAGCCGCCGCCGTGATCGACGATGACGGTGTTGCCGTTGTAGTAGAAATCGCCGGTGACGACGACGGTGCCTGCCAGCGGCGCGATCACCGGCGTGCCGGTCGGCGCGGCGATATCGAGCCCGGAATGCGGATTGCGCGCTTCGCCATTGAACACGCGGCGCAAACCGAATGAGCTGCTCAGCGGTCCCGGTGTTGGCTGCTGCATCAGCAGCTGACTCGGCAACGGTGTGCTGAAGCGGGCGAAGGCGGCCTGCATCAGCGCCTGCTCACGGGCAATGCGTTCGGCATCGGCCGGATCCGGGTTGACGAATTTCGGCGCCACTTTCAGCGGCTGGGTAGCGTAAGCCTTGTCGGCAATGCTGAAGCCGAGCGCGTTGCCGTTGACTTCCAGCTGCTGCTCGCCGACCTCGGCGTGTAGCGGCAAGCCGACCAGTGCCTGCCAGCGGTCAGCGACCGCGACCACCAGCACGGGCATGCCCTGATAGCGAACCGCGGGCGCCGGCAGCCTGGCTGGGCCGACATCGAGCACCGCCAAGCCGCCGGGTACCCGCTCTTCCTGTGGCAGCGCGAGTTCGGCGCTTGCGCTGGTGCTGACGACGAGCAAGGTGCCAAGCAGCCATTTCCACATCGGTCAGGCCTCCTTGCCCAAGGTCGGGTCGATGGTGTCGCTTTCGACCCGGCTGAGCAGGCGGCGACCGACCAGCAGGGTTTCGATGACGGTGCCGGCAGCGAGCGGGCCGTGTCGGTGCAACAGGGCTTGGCTCGCTTGCACCCGGGTCAGACTGTAACCGCGTCCGAGTGTTGCCAGCGGACTCAGTCCGTGCAGGCTGCCGGTCAGGCGGGCGAGCCGGTTGCGACGGCTGTCGATTGCCCGGTTGGCAGTGAGCACTAACCGCTGTTGCAGTTGATCAAGCTGATGCCGGGCGCGGGCAAGCCGGACGGATGGCGCCATGCCCTGCAGGCGCGCCTCCTGATGGCGCAGCTGCAGTCGCCCCTGTTGCAAGCGCCGCTGCACGCCGGCGTGCAGCCTGGCCTGCAATTCATCGAGCCGCTGTGCCCGGCGGGCCAGCAAGCGTTCGGGGGTGGGTAAGCGATCACTCAGACTGTGCAGCTTCAATCGCCGCTGGCTCAGGGCTTGGCTCAAGGCATGCCGCAGGCGGTGCTGCAACTGGCCGAGCCGGTGCAGCAGACCGTCCCGGTCGGGCGAGATCAGGGCCGCGCCGGCCGATGGCGTGGGCGCCCGCATGTCAGCGACGAAGTCGGCGATGGTGAAATCGACTTCGTGGCCGACCGCCGATACCACCGGAATGCTGCTGCCGGCGATCTGCCGGGCCAGTTTTTCATCGTTGAAGCAGAACAGGTCTTCCAGCGAGCCGCCGCCGCGGGTCAGCAGCAGCACGTCACACTCACGCCGGCGGTTGGCGGTTTTCAGCGCCTCGGTCAAGGCGGCGGGCGCCTCGGCACCCTGGACCACGGCCGGGTAGACGATGACCCTGATGAACGGTGCCCGCTTGGCCAAGACGGACAACACATCGCGGATGGCAGCGCCGGTCGGCGAGGTGATGACGCCAACGGTGGTCGGGTAGGGCGGCAGGGCGCGCTTGCGGTCGGCGTTGAACAGGCCTTCGTCGGCCAGCTTCTGCTTCAGCTGCTCGAACTTCTGCTGCAGGGCGCCGAAGCCGGCCGGCTCCAGGTATTCGCAGACCAGCTGAAAATCGCCGCGCGGCTCGTACAGCGTGACCCGGGCCCGGACCAGCACCTTGTCGCCGTCTCTCGGTCGGTAGCTCAGCAGTTGGTTGCGGTTACGGAACAGCGCCGAACGGACCTGGGCGCCTTCATCTTTCAGCGTGAAGTACCAGTGACCGGAGGGAGGTGCGGAGAAATTGGAGATTTCGGCTTCCAGCCAGAGCAGGCCAAAGTCCTGTTCCAGCACACGCTTGGCGCGGCCGACCAGCTCGGAGACGGTGTAAACCTTGCGGGCGGACGTCATCGGCGGCGTGGTACCCGGGTGTCATGGCGGAGGGCAAACCGCGGCATTTTCGCGTATTGCGGCCGGAATGGCCAGCAAGAAACTCGCGGCGGGTGGTGTGACAAGCTTCGCGGGAAAACGGTATAATTCCGCTTTGCTATTGCCAGCGGGGTTTTGAGGAATCATGCGGATTATCGGTGAAGCGCTGACGTTTGATGACGTGCTTTTGGTGCCAGCGCACTCCACAGTACTGCCACATCAGGCTGAACTCAAGACTTTGTTGACCCGCGAGATTCAGCTGAACATTCCGCTGGTGTCGTCGGCAATGGACACGGTCTCGGAAGCCCGGCTGGCGATCGCGCTGGCGCAGGAGGGTGGTCTCGGTTTCATTCACAAGAACCTGACCATCGAAGATCAGGCCGAGCATGTCCGCAAGGTCAAGAAATTTGAAAGCGGTGTCGTCAGCGATCCGATCACGGTCAGCTCGCGCACCAGCATCCGCGAACTGAAAGCGCTGACTGCCAAGCACGGCATCTCCGGTGTGCCGGTGGTTGATGGCGACGATCTGGTCGGCATCGTCACCGGTCGTGACGTTCGCTTTGTCACCCAACTCGATCAGCCGGTGTCGGCGGTGATGACGCCGAAAGAGCGGCTGGTCACCGTGCAGGAAGGCGCCGATCTCGACGAGGCGCTGCATCTGATCCAGAAGCACCGTATCGAACGGGTGCTGGTGGTCGACAAGCAATTCCGGCTGAAAGGCCTCATCACGGTCAAAGACATTCAGAAATCTGCCGACAAACCGAACGCCTGCAAGGACGCCTTCGGTCATCTGCGCGTCGGTGCCGCCGTTGGCACCGGTGCCGATACCGATGATCGCGTTGCCGCGCTGGTGCATGCCGGTGCCGACGTCATTCTGGTCGATACCTCGCACGGCCATTCGCAAGGCGTGCTCGACCGGGTTCGCAAAGTCAAGCAAATGTACCCGGGCGTGCAGGTGATCGGCGGCAACGTCGCCACCGCTGCCGGCGCACTGGCGCTGGCCGAAGCCGGTGCTGACGGCGTCAAGGTCGGCATCGGCCCCGGTTCCATCTGCACCACCCGTATCGTCACCGGTGTTGGTGTGCCGCAGATTTCGGCGGTCGCCCATGCGGCGGAAGCGCTGAAAGCGAAAGGGATTCCGTGCATCGCTGACGGTGGTATCCGTTTCTCTGGCGACATGTGCAAAGCCATTGTGGCCGGTGCGCACGTGGTCATGGTCGGTTCGCTGCTCGCCGGCACCGAGGAAGCGCCGGGTGAAGTCGAGTTGTTCCAGGGCCGCAGCTACAAGAGCTACCGCGGCATGGGCTCGCTCGGTGCAATGGCGCAGCGGCAAGGTTCGGCGGACCGTTATTTCCAGGCCAGCAACGATACCGAGAAGCTGGTGCCGGAAGGCATTGAGGGGCGGGTGCCGTACAAAGGTTCGCTGGTCGCAATCGTGCACCAGATGATGGGCGGTTTGCGTTCCTGCATGGGTCTGACCGGCTGCCGCACCATTGAAGAGCTGCGCAGCAAAGCCGAGTTCGTCAAAGTGACCTCGGCCGGCATGCGTGAAAGCCACGTGCACGACGTGCAGATTGTCAAAGAGGCACCGAATTACCGCGTCGATTGAGACGCCGGAGCAACACGAATCGGGATCGCAGCGCGGTCCCGATGTGCTTTTAGCAGACAGCAACTGCAGTTACACGCTGCGCCCGGGCGCAGCACGGATTCTTCCTCACCAGCAAGGCTTTCGAGATGAGCCAAGACATTCATGCCCACCGCATCCTGATTCTGGATTTTGGTTCCCAGGTGACCCAGCTGATTGCCCGCCGCGTGCGCGAAATCGGCGTCTACTGCGAACTGTGGCCGTACGATGCCGACGAAGCCGCGATTCGTGAATTCAATCCGAAAGGCATCATCCTGTCTGGCGGTCCGGAATCGGTGACCGAAAGCGATACGCCGCGGGCGCCGGACTGCGTGTTTGAAATGGGCGTGCCGGTGCTCGGTATCTGCTACGGCATGCAGACCATGGCGGCGCAGCTCGGCGGCAAAGTCGAGAGCGGTCACAAGCGGGAATTCGGTTACGCCGCCGTGCGTTTGGTTGGCGACAGCGATTTGCTGCACGGCATTGAAGATCATGTCAATGAGCAGGGCAAGGGTGTGCTCGATGTCTGGATGAGCCATGGCGACAAGGTGGTCGAGATGCCGCCGGCATTTGAGGTGATTGGCGCAAGCGACAACTGCGCCATCGCCGTGATGGCCGACGAAGGCCGCAAATTCTACGGCGTCCAGTTCCACCCGGAAGTGACCCACACCCATCAGGGCGGTCGCATTCTGGAGCGCTTTGTCCGCGAGATTTGCAGCTGCGACAAGAACTGGACCTCGACCAACATCATCGAAGACGCGATTGCCACGGTGCGCAAACAGGTCGGCAGTGATGATGTGATCCTTGGCCTGTCCGGCGGCGTCGATTCTTCGGTGGTGGCGGTGCTGCTGCACCGGGCCATCGGCAAGCAGCTGACCTGCGTATTCGTCGATCACGGTCTGCTGCGTCTGCATGAAGGCGATCAGGTGATGGCGATGTTTGCCGAACACCTCGGCATCAAGGTCATTCGGGTCAACGCCGAAGCGCGTTTCCTGGAAGCGCTCAAAGGCGTCACCGATCCGGAAGCCAAGCGCAAAATTATCGGCAAGCTGTTTGTCGATGTGTTCCAGGAAGAAGCGGCCAAGCTGCCGAGCGCCAAATGGCTGGCGCAAGGCACGATCTATCCGGACGTGATCGAGTCGGCCGGTGCCAAGAGCGGCAAGGCGCATGTGATCAAGTCGCACCACAACGTCGGTGGCCTGCCCAAAGACATGAAGCTCGGCTTGGTCGAGCCGCTGCGCGAACTGTTCAAGGATGAGGTGCGCAAGGTCGGCCTCGAACTCGGCCTGCCGTACGACATGCTCTATCGTCATCCTTTCCCGGGCCCGGGTCTTGGCGTACGCGTGCTCGGCGAAATCAAGAAAGAGTATTGCGATCTGCTGCGCAAGGCCGACGCGATTTTCATCGAAGAACTGCGCAAGGCCGATTGGTATCACAAAGTCAGCCAGGCGTTTGTCGTGTTCCTGCCGGTCAAATCGGTCGGTGTCATGGGCGATGGCCGGCGTTACGATTATGTCGTGGCTGCCCGTGCCGTCCAGACCATCGATTTCATGACCGCGAAATGGGCGCACTTGCCGTACAGCTTGCTGGAAACCATTTCCAATCGCATCATCAACGAAGTGCCGGGCATTTCCCGCGTGGTCTACGACGTTTCCGGCAAGCCGCCGGCGACGATCGAGTGGGAATAATCGCTAGCGGTCGCGACGCCCATCATGGCTGAACAACTGTCCTTGCTGAGCGCCGCTGAACCGGCGCTGCGAGATCGGCTGTTCTTCGCATTGTTTCCGCCGGCCGATGTTGCGGCGCGCATGACGGCGCTACTCGAATCGCTGCGCGCGCAACATGGACTGCGCGGCCATCCGGTCGCCAGCGAGCGCCTGCACGTGACGCTGCACCACATCAACGACTATGTCGAGTTGCCGCCGGACGACGTCCGTGGCGCCGTGAAAGCCGGTGAAGCCTTGCAGGCGCAGGCGATCGAGGTGGTGTTTGATGAAGTCGCCAGTTTTGCCGGCAATCCGCGCAAACCGATGCTGGTATTGCGTGGCAGTGATGGCGTACCGGCGGTGGTCGGTTTGCAGCAGGCGCTGGCGAAAGCGATGCATCGGCATTTGCCGAAAATCCGCGTGCCGGCCAGTTACACGCCGCATGTCACGCTGCTGTATGGTGACCCCCGGCAAGGCGATATGCGCCAGCTGGCGCAAGGCATTGAACCGATCCGCTGGCGCGCCCACGAGCTCGTGCTGGTGCACAGCCTGCTCGGTCAGTCACGGCATATACCGCTGGCGCGCTGGACCTTGGCTTGATGAACACCGTGTCATCGCCACAGATCACTGTGATCAAACCGCTACGCGTCGTCTGTTATTCGCCATCCGTTACCACGCAACCGCGATGACTCGCACGCCATGATTTCAACCGACATGACTTCAACCGATATAAAAACCGCCGACATGACTGCCGCGCAGCAAGACGAATTCTGGATGCAGCAGGCTTTGCAGCTGGCCGCACGCGCTGCGCAAGCGGGGGAGGTGCCAGTTGGTGCCGTGCTGGTGCGCAATGGCGAAAAAATTGCCGAAGGCTGGAATCAGCCGATTGCCTTGAATGACCCCACGGCCCATGCCGAAATTGTCGCGCTGCGCGCCGCCGCGCAGGCGCTTGGCAATTACCGGCTCAACGATTGCACGCTTTATGTCACGCTCGAGCCCTGTCCGATGTGCGCCGGTGCCATGCTGCACGCCCGGGTCAAGCGGGTGGTGTACGGCACGGTCGATAGCCGTGCCGGGGCAGCCGGCAGCGTCTTGCAAGTGCTGCGACATCCGCAGCTCAATCATCTGTGCCAGGTCACGGCCGGCGTGTTGGCCGAGCCGGCCAAGCAACAACTGACGGCGTTTTTTCAGCAAAAGCGCCAGCGCGGTGATTGATGAGCCGGCGTTGAGGCGCGGTCCCGGCCGATTTGATCCATATCGGTTTGAGTCAGACGTGTCTGGCAGGAACCCGAAAAGAAAAACGCCCGCTTGCGCGGGCGTTTTTCTTTGGCCGGTGGTCGATCGGCGCTGCTGTGCTTGCGCTCAATCGGTGACGGTAACCGGCGCCGGTGACAGCCGGCTTGGTCGGCGGTTCGGCTCGTAGGCCAGCATCGTGTCGCTTTGACGCGGTTGTTCGATTTCCACGGCCGGTACCGGCGATACCCGGCGCAACGGTGCACCGGCCATGCGCCGCATCTGGGTGCTGTCGAGGCTGTCGCCGAGCCAGCGCAGCGTGGCGTAGTAGCGCTGGATGTTGTGGACGAAATGCACCGGTTCGTCACCGCGGGCATAGCCGCGCTTGAGCGTCGGATACACCGCCGGATCGCGCAGTTTCGGCAACTGCTTTTTGACGTCGTCCCAGCGATCCGGATTGCCGCCGGCACGGATGGTCAGGATGCGGGCGTCTTCCAGATGACCGAAGCCGACGTTGTAGGCGGCCAGCGTGAACCAGGTGCGGTCCGGTTCCGGAATGCGGTCTGGCAGGGTGTCACGCATCACCCGGAAATACTCGGCGCCACCACGGATGCTCTGGGCCGGATCGGTGCGATCGCTGACACCCATGCGCTCGGCGGTGTCTTCGGTCAACATCATCACGCCGCGGACACCGGTTGGCGACACGGCTTTTTCCTTCCAATGGGATTCCTGATAGGCGATTGCGGCCAGCAGGCGCCAATCCAGATCGTCGCGGGCGGCGCGGATGAAATGCTGCTTCAGATTCGGCAGCCGCTCGAGCATGGCATCGACAAACTGACGTGCTTCGTAATAGTCGTAACTTTCGATCGGTTCGAGCAGGCGATCACGCAGGCTGGCAACCGTGCCGTCGTCAATGCGTTCACCGAGGAATTGATCGGCCAGCTCGGCCAGCGAATCGTCTTCGCCGGGGAAGGCCCAGACCCATGGCTCAGACTTGCTGACTACCAAACCGGCCATCAGCTCGGGGTGCAGGGCGCGTTCGACGGCATAAACCGGCGACGGTACCAGGGTATAGGCCAGGGTTTCGTCGACCACTTCTGCCAACAGCTGCCGGTGGCTGGCCGGGCTTTCGGTCCAGATCAGTGCCGGTTGTTCGGCCTTGGCTTCCAGCAACAGTTCGCTGGCGCGGCTGCCAGCCGGGACTTTCAGTTCGCCGTTGACGTCGGCCCAGCTGCGGCCGCGGCGCTGACCGTTCTTGAACACCAGTCGGTAGTCCACTTCCTGATAGGCGCGGGTCTGTTGCAGGCCGGACAACTGGGCATTGACGGCGGGCACGGCCAGAATGGCATCGACCTGACCGGCGAGCAGCCAATCGCGCGCTTCGTACAGACGCTGATAGGGCACGACCTTGAGCGTGAGCTGGCGCGACTCGGCAAACTGCCGTGCCAAGGTCAGATCCAGCGACGCATCGACATCGTGGGAGGCAGGCAACAGATCGGCGGCAATGGCGACTCGCCACTCACCGCGCTGACTGACCCGTTCCAATTGGGAACGTGACGGATCGTCGCTCTGCTGAAGCCAGCAACCGCCGATCACCACTGCACCGAGCCAGGCCCACCACGTGCGCTTGAGTGAATGTGAAAACCCCAATTCAACCATCCTGTATGGCCGCCGGCGGAAACATCGTCCTGACGTTTCCATATGGCGAGAGTTGGCCGAATTATGCGTATTGGGTCACGTTTTTTCAAGTTATCTAAAAATAAGTGTTAATATTCAACAATTTAGATGACTGTCTTAAACAAGTTTTCAGCCGTCCAAACGGCTCTGTCTACCGCCCTTTGTTGCTTTTGCGCTACACTATGCGCCCGATTTTTCCCCTCCATCCGCGCGAGTTTCCACCATGCTGACCCTGCGTGGCGCACCGGCCCTTTCCGATTTCCGAAAGGCCAAGCTGCTGTCCTCCTGCCGTGATCGTTCGTCTGCTGTTCACCACGTTTATGCCGAGTACGTCCACTTTGCCGACCTCAGCGCGCCGCTGACGGCCGATGAGCAGGCCGTGCTCGACAAGCTGCTGGAGTACGGTCCGCGGCTGCAGAAAGAAAGCGCCAGCGGCAGCCTCGTACTGGTGGTGCCGCGGCCGGGCACGATCTCGCCGTGGTCGTCGAAGGCCACCGACATCGCCCGCAACTCGGGTCTGCACAAGATCAAGCGCCTCGAGCGCGGCATTGCCTACTTCGTCAGTGGCGAAAACGGTTTGCCGCTCGATGGCGCGGCGCTGGCGGCGGTGACACCGCAGCTGTTCGACCGGATGACGCAGGCGGCGCTGCACAGCCTGGAAGCGGCAGCGGTGCTGTTCGGCAGCCACGAGCCGAAGCCGTTCCTGACCGTTGATGTGGTCGGTGGCGGTCGCGAGGCGCTGGTCCGCGCCAACAAGGAGCTCGGCCTTGCGCTGGCCGAAGACGAGATCGATTACCTCGTTGCCCGCTTCACCGAACTGCAACGCAATCCGACCGATGTCGAGCTGATGATGTTTGCGCAGGCCAACAGCGAGCATTGCCGGCACAAGATTTTCAATGCCAGCTGGACCATCGACGGCGTCGATCAGGACAAGTCGCTGTTCCAGATGATCAAGAACACGTATGCGCATCACAGCACTGGTGTGCTGTCGGCGTACAAAGACAACGCCTCGGTGATCGAAGGCTTCACGGTCGATCGGTTCATGACCGATGTGGCGACCGGCGAGTACCAGTACGTCACCGAACCGACCCACATCCTGATGAAGGTCGAGACCCACAACCACCCGACCGCGATCTCGCCGTACGCCGGCGCCTCGACCGGTGCCGGTGGCGAAATCCGTGATGAAGGCGCGACCGGTCGCGGCTCGAAACCGAAAGCCGGCCTGACCGGTTTCACCGTGTCGAACCTGCGCATTCCCGGCAACGTGCAGCCGTGGGAACAGGTTGATTACGGCAAACCGTTCCGCATCGTCTCGGCGCTCGACATCATGCTCGAAGGCCCGATCGGCGGCGCCGCGTTCAACAACGAATTTGGCCGGCCGAACCTGTGCGGTTATTTCCGCTCGTTTGAGCAAGCGGTGACGACAGCCGACGGTGTCGAAGTGCGCGGCTATCACAAGCCGATCATGATCGCCGGTGGTCTCGGCAACATCCGCGCCAATCACGTCAAGAAAGGCAAGCTGCAGCCGGGCGACAAGATCATTGTGCTCGGTGGCCCGTCGATGCTGATTGGCCTTGGTGGGGGGGCCGCTTCGTCGATGGCGAGCGGCGCGTCAGCCGCGGATCTCGATTTCGCCTCCGTACAGCGCGACAACGCCGAGATGGAGCGACGCTGCCAGGAAGTGATCGATCGCTGCTGGGCGCTCGGCGATGCCAACCCGATCCGCTCGATTCATGACGTCGGCGCCGGCGGTATCTCGAACGCAGTGCCGGAACTGGTCCATGACGGCGAGCTCGGTGGTCGCTTTGAGTTGCGCGAAGTGCCGAATGCCGAGCCGGGCATGTCGCCGGTTGAGATCTGGTGCAACGAAGCACAAGAACGTTATGTGTTGGCAATTCCGCCGGAAAACCTGCCGCTGTTCGAGAAGCTCTGCGAACGCGAACGGGCGCCGTTTGCCGTGCTCGGCGAAGCCACGGCCGAACTGCAACTGACGCTGACCGATCGCCAGTTCAACAACAAACCCATCGACATGCCGATGGACGTGCTGTTCGGCAAGCCGCCGCGCATGCACCGCGAGGCGAAATCGCGCAAAGTCGAACATAAACCGGTCGCGATTGACGCCGGCATCAAGGCGATGACCGAACGGGTCCTGGCGCATCCGACCGTCGCCGACAAATCCTTCCTGATCACCATTGGCGATCGCACGATTACCGGCCTCGTTGCCCGCGATCAGATGGTTGGCCCGTGGCAGGTGCCGGTCGCCGATTGCGCGGTGACGCTGAGCACGCTGACCGGTTACACCGGCGAAGCGATGAGCATGGGCGAGCGCACGCCGGCCGCGCTGATCGATGCCGCGGCGTCGGCACGCATGGCCGTGGGCGAGGCGATCACCAATATCGCGGCGGCGCGCATCGGCAAACTGTCCGATGTCAAACTGTCGGCGAACTGGATGGCTTCGGCCGGTTCAGTGGGTGAAGATGCCAATCTGTATGCCGCCGTCAAAGCGGTCGGCATGGAACTCTGTCCGGCGCTCGATCTGACCATTCCGGTCGGCAAAGACTCGATGTCGATGAAGACCGTCTGGCAGGACGGCGAGCAGAAAAAAGCGGTGACCTCGCCACTTAGCCTGATCATCTCGGCATTCGCGCCGGTGCTTGATGCCCGCAAGACGCTGACACCGCAATTGCAGGCGCTCGACAGCGACACCCGTTTGCTCTTCATCGATCTGGCCAGCGGCAAGCAGCGTCTCGGCGCTTCAGTGCTGGCGCATTGCTATGACCAGCTCGGCCATGAAACGCCCGATGTCGATAACCCGGCGCTGCTGAAAGGCTTCTTTGCCGCGGTGCAGGCCCTGAATGATGCCGGCAAGTTGCTCGCGTACCACGATCGTTCTGATGGCGGCCTTATCACGACCGTGATCGAAATGGCGTTTGCCGGTCACTGTGGTGTCGATATCGATGTTGCCGCGTTGGGCGGCAATCACACCGCTGCGCTGTTCAACGAAGAACTCGGTGGCGTGGTTCAGGTTCGTGCCGCCGATCTCGCGGCGGTGCAGGCCGTGTTGCAGCAGCATGGCCTTGGCGCCGTCAGCCATGTCATTGGCACGGCCAGCAAGCGTCAGCATGTCGTGGTGCGCGCCGGCAACACGGTGCTGCTCGACGAACCGACCATGCAGCTGAAAACGATCTGGTCGAAAGTCTCGTTCGAGATGCAGCGGCTGCGTGACAACCCACGTGGGGCCGAAGAGGAATACGCCAGCAAGTGTGATGCGAACAATCCGGGTCTGCAGCCGGTGCTGACGTTCAACCCGGCCGAAGACATTGCCGCGCCGTTCATCGCCAAAGGGGTCAAACCGAAAGTGGCGGTGCTGCGCGAGCAGGGCGTCAACGGCCAGGTCGAGATGGCGGCGGCATTCATGCGCGCCGGCTTCCGCTCGATTGACGTGCACATGAGCGACATCCTCGCCGGTCGCGTCTCGCTGCAGGATTTTGCCGGTGTGGTCGCCTGCGGTGGCTTCTCGTACGGTGACGTGCTCGGCGCCGGCGGTGGCTGGGCCAAGAACATCCTGTTCCACGGTCGCACCCGCGACGAGTTTGCGGCGTTTTTCGCCCGTCCGGACAGCTTCGCTCTCGGTGTCTGCAACGGTTGCCAGATGATGTCGCAGCTGAAGGACATGATTCCGGGCGCCGAGCATTTCCCGCGCTTTGTCCGTAATGCCTCGGAGCAATTCGAAGGTCGCTTCGTCCAGATGGAATTGCCGAAGAGCCCGTCGCTGTTCTTCGACGGCATGCACGGTTCGCGCATTCCGGTCGCGGTGGCGCACGGCGAAGGCCGCGCCGAAACCGCGACTGCGGCGGAGGCCGAGGCGCTGTCGAACAGCGGCTTGGTCGCGGCGCGCTGGGTCGATAATTACGGTCGGGTGGCCAGTACTTACCCGGCCAACCCGAACGGCTCACCGCACGGCATCTGCGCGGTCACCAGCCGCGATGGTCGCGTGACCATCCTGATGCCGCACCCGGAGCGGGTGTTCCGCACGGTGCAGAACTCCTGGCATCCGGCCGAGTGGGGCGAAGACGGGCCGTGGCTGCGGATGTTCCGCAACGCCCGCCGCTACGTCGGCTGAGCGCTCGTCGCACAAACCAAAAGGGGCCGCTGTGGCCCCTTTTTGCTTTCGGCAGGTACCGGCCATGCGGCCGGAAACAGTGCATTTCGGTCCGCGCTGCAATAGCCGTAATTATTGCCCCGTTGAATTCTCTAAGATGCGTGCCATATTGGACCCCTCATCTTGCGGACCTTGGTTCCGGTGGAGCGTTGCATGCTCAAGTTCACCTGTTGTGATGCCGTTCGGCAGTTTTCCTCGCAGGCCAATGCGCAAGTGCTGCGCGGCATCATGCGCGGGTTGGAAAAGGAATGCCTGCGGGTGACGGCCGCCGGTGATCTGGCCCAGACGCCGCATCCGGCCGCACTCGGCAGCAAGCTGACGCACGAATGGATCACCACCGATTATTCCGAAGCACTGCTGGAATTCATCACGCCGCCGAGCACCGATCCGGATTTTCCGCTGACCTTTCTTGACGAGATCCATCGCTTTGCCGTCACGGCCATCGGTGATGAACTGTTGTGGAGCGCTTCGATGCCCTGCGTGGTGGGCGATGACAACAGCATTCCGATTGCCGATTACGGCCGCTCGAACAAGGGCCGGTTCAAGTACGTGTACCGCGAGGGGCTCGGCCACCGTTACGGCCGGCACATGCAGACCATCGCCGGCGTGCATTACAACTGGTCGCTGCCGGATAGCTTCTGGCAGGCGATGATGACGGCCTGCGGCTGCGGCGGCATGAGCCTGCGTGACTACAAGGACGCGCAATACTTTGCCCTGATCCGCAACTACCAGCGCTATTCCTGGCTGATCCCGTATCTGTTTGGCGCGTCGCCGGCGATTTGCCGCTCGTTCGTCAAAGGCAAGAAAACCGAATTGCTCGAATACTCGTCGCGCACGCTGTATGGCCCGCACGCGACCAGTTTGCGGATGAGCGATATCGGTTACCAGAACAACGCCCAGGCCGGATTGCAGGTCAGCTTCGACAACCTGCGTGATTATACCGAGGCGCTGGAGCGGGCGATCCGGACCCCGGATCCGTTCTACGCCAAGATCGGTGTCGAAGTGGATGGCCACTGGAAACAGCTCAACGCCAACCTGCTGCAGATTGAGAACGAGTTCTATGCCGGCATCCGGCCCAAGCACACGCCGCTGAACGGTTATCGGCCGGCCAAGGTATTGCGCGAATACGGTGTCGAATACCTGGAAGTGCGGCTGTTCGATCTGGACCCGTTCTCGCCGCTCGGCGTCAATGCCGACATGATGCAGTTCGCCGATGTGCTGCTGCTGATGTGCCTGTTCCGCGAGAGCCCGCTGATTACCGCCCGCGAAGACGCCGAGAACAAGGAAAACAAGCGCCGCGTGGTCATGCAGGGCCGGCATCCGGATTTGACCTTGCTGGTCCACAACCGCGAACACGAGTTCCGCACCGTCGCCAACGAGTTGTTCGATGACATGGAGTCGTTCGCGGCGATGCTGGATACGGCGTACGACAGCCGTCGTTACAGCGAGACCCTGCAGCGACTGCGGCAGCGCATTGCCGAGCCGGAGGCGACGCCATCGGCAGCCATGCTGCGTGGCGCCCACGAACATAACGGTTATTTTGTCTATGCCCATGAGCTCGCCAAGCAGCACAAGGCGAGTTTGTTGGCGCGGCCGTTGTCCGCGGATGCGCAGGGCCGGTTCCAGTTCGAAGCCAGACGTTCGCTGGCGGCACAAGCAGAAATTGAAGCCAACGACAGCGGCAGTTTTGCCGACTATGTTGCGCGCTATTACGCCTGATTCGAACCGAGGTCTGTCCGAACAAGACAGAACGCTGTCATACCGGCGACAGCCGGTATCCATTTTCACCGGTTAAAGTGGACCCCGGCTTTCGCCGGGGTGACAGGTGCAGTTTGATTTCAGACTTAATCAGAGGCTCTTTAATCCGAGCTTCCCCAACACCGAGAACAAGCATGTCAGACCTTCTGATCCGCGCCGCCACCGCGGCGGACGCTGCACAGATTCTTCGCTTCATCAAGGCGCTGGCGGTTTATGAAAAGCTCGAACACCTGGTCGTTGCCGACGAAGCGCAGCTGCAAAAAACCTTGTTCGGCGAGCGGCCGTCGGCGGAAGTGCGCATTGCCGAATGGGCTGGCGAGCCCGCCGGATTCGCGCTGTTTTTCCACAACTATTCGACCTTTCTCGGCAAGCCGGGCATTTATCTGGAAGATCTGTTCGTGCTGCCGGAATTTCGTGGCAAGGGCATTGGCAAAGCGCTGCTGATTCACCTCGCCCAGCTGGCCGTCGAGCGTGATTGTGGCCGGCTGGAATGGTCGGTGCTGGACTGGAATACGCCGGCCATTGAGTTCTATCGTTCGCTTGGCGCCGTACCGATGGACGAATGGACGGTCTACCGCGTGACCGGCGACGCCCTGCCGGCCCTGGCTGCGCGCTCAGCCTGATTGCGCGTAGCGAACTGTAGGCGCTGTTAACACTTCGCAACACTCTGACCGGTGTCAGGAACGCTGGTTGGAGAGCCTGGCAGCGGTTGCCTTGGTATTCTCCCGGCCTGTCCTCAAGGGACTGTTCAGGAGAGAGAAATGTTGCTGCGCAAACATCCGGTCAAGAGTCTGCCTCTGGCACTCGTCGTGGCCGGTACCCTCACTGCATCGGCACTCCATGCCGCTGATGCGCCGGTGGTCGATATTCCGTTCGAGCGGTTCACCCTCGACAACGGCCTGACCGTGATCGTGCACGAAGATCGGAAAGCGCCGATCGTCGCCGTCAACGTCTGGTACCACGTCGGCTCCAAGGATGAAAAGCCGGGCAAGACCGGTTTTGCCCACCTGTTCGAACACCTGATGTTCAACGGCACCGAAAACTACAACGACGAGTATTTCGGGCCGTTTGAAAAAGCCGGCGCCACCGATCAGAACGGTACCACCAATACTGACCGCACCAATTATTTCCAGAACGTGCCGACCACTGCGCTCGACATGGCGCTGTGGATGGAATCGGATCGCATGGGCCACCTGCTCGGCGCGGTCAACCAGGCCAAGCTCGACGAGCAGCGCGGTGTGGTCCAGAACGAAAAGCGCCAGGGCGAGAACCAGCCGTATGGTCGCGCCTTCGAGTGGATCCTGAAAGGCGCGTTCCCGGTCGGTCATCCGTATTCCTGGACCGTGATCGGATCGATGGAAGATCTGAACGCAGCCAAACTTGACGACGTGCATGAGTGGTTCAAGCAGTACTACGGCGCGGCCAATGCCGTGGTCGTACTGGCCGGTGACATCGATGTCAAAACCGCCAAGGAAAAGATGCAGAAATACTTTGGCGACATCCAGAGTGGTCCGCCGCTGGTCAAGCGCGAAGCCTGGATCGCCAAGCGCAGTGAATCGACCCGCGATGTGATGTTCGATCGCGTGCCGCAAACCCGCATTTACAAAATCTGGAACGTGCCGCAGTTTGGCGCCGAACAGGCCGATCATCTGGATTTGGCGGCCGCCGTGCTCGGTGGCGGCAAGAATTCGCGGCTGTTCAAGACGCTGGTCTATGACAAGCAGATCGCCACCAACGTTACCGTGTTCAACTGGTCGATGGAACTGGCCGGCCTGTTCATCGTGCAAATCGATGTCGCACCCGGTAAGGATGCGGCGGAAGCCGAGAAGCTCGCGGATGCGGAACTTGCCAAGTTCCTCAAAGATGGTCCGAGCAAGGATGAACTGGCGCGCGTCAAAGCCTCGACCGAAGCCGGTTTTGTCCGTGGCATCGAGCGCATCGGTGGTTTCGGTGGCAAGAGCGATGTGCTGGCGCAGTATCAGGTCTTCCTCGGCGACGCCGGCAAGTTCAAGGACTCGCTGAAAGAAACCCTGACGGCGACCGAGAAGGAAGTCCACACGGCGGCCAAGCAGTGGCTCGGCAATGGCGACCACACGCTGGAAATCCGCCCGTTCCCGACCTACAACGTCGCCAAGGAAGGTGCGGATCGCAGCAAGGTGCCTGAGGTCAATTCAACGCCTGATTTGAGCTTCCCGGCGCTGCAGCGTGCGGAGCTGAAGAACGGCCTGAAAGTGGTGCTGGCCGAGCGCAAGGCGATTCCGGTCGTCAATTTCGAGCTGCAGTTCGATGCTGGCTATGCGGCGGATCAGGGCGCGAAACTGGGTACCGCCAGCTTTACGATGACCATGATCGATGAAGGCACCAAAAAGCGCACGGCGCTCGAAATCGCCGAAGAAGCCGAGCGGCTCGGCGCCAACATCGGGGCTGGTGCCGGCCTCGATACCGCCACCGTCACGCTGTCGGCGCTGAAGAAAAACCTGGATGACTCTTTGGCGCTGTATGCCGATATCGTCCGCAATCCGGCCTTTGCCAATGATGAAATCGAGCGCAACCGCGCCCGCTGGATCGCCGGCATCGCCCGCGAGAAATCGCAGCCGGTGCAGATGGCACTGCGCACGCTGCCGCCGCTCTTGTACGGCGCCGGCCATGCCTACGCGATTCCGTTCACGGGTTCGGGCACCGAAGCGTCCATTGCCTCGCTGACCCGCGAGGATCTGGTCGCGTTCCACCAGAACTGGCTGCGTCCGGACAACGCCACGCTGATCGTGGTCGGTGACACCACGCTGGCCGAGGTGATGCCGAAACTGGAGAAAGCGTTTGGTGACTGGAAAGCACCGGCCACGCCGAAACCGGGCAAGAACATCGCCTCCGTTTCGCATCCGGCCAAGGCGCGCGTGTTTCTGATCGACAAACCGGGTGCGGTGCAATCGGTGATCATTGCCGGTCAGGTGATGCCGCCGACCAACGTCGAGAACAACCCGGCCCTGCAGACCATGAACGACATCCTCGGCGGCCAGTTCTCGGCCCGTCTGAACATGAACCTGCGCGAGAACAAGAGCTGGGCCTACGGTGCCTACGCCCAGTTCCCGGGCGCTCGTGGTCAGCGACCGTACTTTGCTTACGCGCCGGTGCAAACCGACCGTACCGCGGATTCGATCAAGGAAGTGATCAAGGAATACCGCGAGTACCTGAGCAGCCGTCCGGCCACCGCCGAAGAGTTGCAGAAGAGCGTGCTGAACACCGTGCGTTCGCTGCCGGGTGAGTACGAAACCATGGCTGCCGTGCAGGGCGCGGTGTCCGGTATCGTGCAGTATGGTCGTCCGGACAACTACGTCGAAACGATCAAGCCGAAGTACGAAGCCTTGAAAGTGGCCGACATCCAGGCCGCCGCGAAAGCCGAGCTGAAGCCGGAACAGTTCACCTGGATTGTGGTCGGTGATCTCGCCAAGGTCGAAGACAGCATTCGCAAACTCAACCTCGGTGAAGTGACCGTGATTGATGCGGATGGCAACAAGGTTCGCTAAGCGGATCGGCAGGGAACAAAGGGCGCTTCGGCGCCCTTTGTTATTCTTGTCTTGCGCTGTAGGCGAGCCAACAGCGACGGGACAGCGCTACGCCAATATCACCACCGCCAACGCAAAATAAATGACCAGCGACAGCATGTCCTGGATCACGGTTGCCAGCGGGCCGCTGCCGAAGGCGGGGTCGATGTGCAGACGGTCGAGCAACCATGGCAGGCTGAGTGCCACCAGTGTTGCAATCGAGCAGGTGGCGAAAATCGCACTGGCGACAGTAAATGCCACTGTCCAGTTCTGCCAGTGCCAGCCGATCAAAGGCAAGGCAACGGCGGCGAGTGCCAGCCCAAGGCCAATGCCGGACAGCAGCTCCAGCAAAATGACGCGCTGAATTTTTACCCCGACCGATAGGCCGCGCACGACCACGGTTTCGGTTTGCACGCCAACGGCGTCGGCGATGTAGACAATGCCGGGAATGAAAAACGCCAGTAACAGTGTTTGCTGCAGCTGCGCTTCGAAATAGCCAATCAAGCCGGCTGCGAACAGCGCACCGGCAAGGCCAAGCAAAAGCCACGGCAGCCGGTGCAGAAAACGCCGTTGCAGCGGTTCCTCACTGGCGAGCCGGGCCATGGTCGAGCTTTTCAGAAAACCGCCGAGCCGGGCCAGATCCTCGTCGTGTTCCTGCAACAGCACGGCGAGCAATTGGTGCGGCGGAATGAGGCCGACAAAGCGGCCTTGTGCATCGACCACGGCCAGTGCGGCTTCGCCGTGTTTGCTGGCGCGCCAGGCCGCCATTTCCTGATCGACGCCGGGGCCAACGGTCGGGGCGTCGGCGTCCATGATCGGGACGATCGCGGATGCCGGATCGGCGATCAGCACATCTTCAATGCGGGCGATACCGCGGAACTGCTTGCCGTCGCAGACCACGATATGGCTGGCGCAATCGAACGCTTGCCGTTTGAGCAGTGCCTGCACGGCGGCGACGTTGTCGTGTTGCTGCACCACCGGCACCGCCGTCGTCAGCTGCGAAGCTGCGCGCTCCAGCAGCTGATGGCTGTCGCGCAGCACGGTCGGTTGCTGGTGTGGACTCGGCTGGTGACGGCGAGGCAGGCGCGACATCGGAAGCTCCAGCAAGTTGGGTTCAGCAAAACACAAACAATCAGACCAGCAACAGCAGCACGAGGCTGCTGACACTGAGCAAGGCCATCGCAAGCAGCATGTGCTTGCGCAAGGCCGGACTTGCCAACACGACCACCATTGCCGTTTTGGTCCAGGTATTGGTCAGTGTGGTCAGCAGGATGGCTCGGGTCGCGATATCGGGATCGGTGCCGTCACGGACGAGGCTGGCGAGTGACAGCACCATGGCATCGACTTCGGCGAAACCGGCGAGCGCGGCGACGCCGTACAGCGTTTCCGGCGGCAGATAGATTTCGCTCAGTTTTACCGTGAACAGAATGGCGGTGAAAAACAGCGCGAACTGCGTTGCCGACACCAGACTGAACGGATTCTTGATCGGCAGGCCATTGCCATGATGGCCGTTGCGGGCGTGACGCCAACCGCGCACGGTCAGCGCGAGACAAAGCGCGGCGAGCACCAGCATCGGCACCGCGATGTGCTGCAGCAGCGGCGCGTGCACCACCGCCACTTCCACCAGCACGCGCAGGTACATCACGGTCCAGGCGAGCAGCACGCCGGTCGCCAGCATGGCGCTGGCATCGATCTGTTCGCGGCTGCGTTTGGCAAAATTCAGCGTCACCGCGGTGGACGACACCAGCCCGCCGGCCAGCGCCGTCAGCGCGGTGCCGCGGTTCGGCCCGAGCCAGCGCATGGCCACGTAACCGACCAGCGACAGCCCCGAGATCAGGATGACCAGCAGCCAGAGCTGGAACGGATTGAACGCGCCCCACGGGTCGATGGCGCGGTTCGGGATCAGCGGCAGCACGATGAAGGTGGCGATCAGCAGCTTCAGGCCGGCGTACAGATCCTCGGTGCCGATCTGCCGGACCAGGCCATGCATCGGCTCGCGGAAGGCGAGGATGGCCGAGGTGGCGATGGCGAGCGCGACCGCATGTCCGGCGTGGCCGTACAGCGTCATGGCGCCGAGCAGGTAAACGGCGAGGGCGGCGACCGCGGTGGTGATCCCGGCGGCCTCGTCTCGGCTGCCATCGGTTGCGGCGGGCTTGTCGGCCGCGCCCGGGCGCAGGCCCAGCGGCCCGCTGATCAGCGCCAGCGCCACCAGCACCACGCCGAGCAGCCACGGCGCCGTGAGTTTCTGGGCGAGCCAGGCGGCAATGGCGCCGACCTCGGCAATCAGCATGAAGCTGCGCAGGCCGGCAGCGCCATGGCCGCTGCGCTCGCGGTGCTTTTCCCGCTCGACGCCGACCAGCGCGCCAATCGCCAGGGCGATGGCAAAGTCGCGGATCAGTACCCCATCAGTGCCCAGTTCCATCCTGTCGCTCACCGTTTGGCCCGTTCTGACCACTGCCCGAACCGGAGGGGCGGCGGCAAGTCATTGATTGGGCGGGATTTCTGTCAAGACTAGCAGCTTTTGGTACGGCGGAGCCTTGATCTGGCCGCCGATCCGGGAACGCCCTCGCTATAATGCCCGGTCCCGGCCGGTGCGCCGCCGGGCCGGGGCCTGCGCGGCCCCCTGAAAACGGCACTGTCCCGATCACAAGCAGAACATTCAAAACAGAACAATCAGGAGCCAACCTTGTCGACATCCGGCAACTCCCGCGTGCTGTCCGGCATGCGGCCGACCGGCCGCCTGCATCTGGGCCACTACCACGGCGTGCTCAAGAACTGGGCGCAGCTGCAGCACGAGTACGAATGCTTTTTCTTTGTTGCCGACTGGCATGCGCTGACCACCGGTTACGACGACACCTCGGCCATTGAAAGCAACTGCTGGGACATGGTCATCGACTGGCTCGCTGCCGGCGTTAATCCGGGCGCGGCGACGATGTTCATCCAGTCGCAGGTGATCGAACACGCCGAACTGCATCTGCTGCTGTCGATGGTGACGCCGCTCGGCTGGCTGGAGCGGGTGCCGACCTTCAAGGAGCAGCAGGAAAAGCTTGCCGACAAGGATCTGCAGACCTACGGTTTCCTCGGTTACCCCTTGCTGCAAAGCGCCGACATTCTGATCTACAAAGCCGCGCATGTGCCGGTCGGTGCCGATCAGGTGCCGCATGTGGAAATCACCCGCGAAATCGCCCGCCGGTTCAACCACATTTACGGCAAAGAGAAAGGCTTTGAAGAGAAAGCCGAAGCCGCGATCAAGAAACTCGGCAAGAAAAACGCCAAGCTGTACGACGATCTGCGCCGGCGCTATACCCAGGATGGCGATGCCGCTGCACTCGATACCGCCCGTGCCCTGATCGAAGACCAAACCGGCATTTCGCTTGGCGATCGCGAGCGGCTGCTCGGATATCTCGAAGGCGGCGGCAAAATCATTCTGCCGGAGCCGCAGGCGCTGCTGACACCGGTATCGAAAATGCCGGGCCTCGATGGCCAGAAAATGTCGAAGTCGTACAACAACACGATTGCGATGCGGGAAGACCCGAAAGACATCGAGACCAAGATCAAGCGCATGCCGACCGACCCGGCCCGTGTCCGTCGCACCGATGCCGGCAACCCGGACAATTGCCCGGTCTGGGAATTCCACAAGATTTACTCGCCGGAAGAAGTGAAAACCTGGGCGCGGCAAGGCTGCACCAGCGCCGGCATCGGCTGCCTGGAATGCAAGCAGCCGGTCATCGACGCGGTGAAAGCCGAAGTGAACGTGTTCTGTGAACGCGCCAAGGAATTCGAAGGCAACAAGCAGCTGGTCAAGAACATCATTGCCGAAGGTGGCGAACGCGCCCGCGAAGTCGCGCGCGAAACCCTAGCTGATGTTCGCGAAGCGATGCAGTTGTCGTACTGGTGATCCCGTTGATTGGCGTTGCAAACGTCAGGAATAAAGCATGACCACAGGTGAAGAGCAACAACCCGTTCCAGCGCCCGCCGAAGCGGCGGCGCCGACCGGTGTGCAGGAAGAAATGCCGTTTGCACTGATCCATGGCCAACCGCTGACCGCGATGCCCAAGGATCTGTACATTCCGCCGGATGCGTTGCAGGTTTTTCTCGAAGCCTTCGAAGGCCCGCTGGATCTGCTGCTGTATCTCATCCGCCGGCAGAACCTCGACATTCTCGATATCCCGATGCTGGAGATCACCCGCCAGTACATGGATTACGTCGAGATGATCAAGGCGTTCAATCTGGAACTGGCAGCGGATTACCTGGTGATGGCGGCGGTGCTGGCCGAAATCAAATCGCGCATGCTGCTGCCGCGGCCGGAAACCGAAGAGGGCGAAGAAGAAGATCCGCGCGCCGAGCTGGTCCGCCGCCTGCAGGAATACGAACGCTTCAAGAAAGCCGCCGAAGATCTCGATTCTATTCCGCGCATCGGCCGCGATGTCTGGGTTGCCAGCACCGACCTGCCAAATCTCGATTTGGTCAAGCCGGTGCCGGATGTCGATCTGAAAGAAATTCTGGTTGCGCTGCGCGATGTCATGAAGCGGGTCGAGCTGACCCAGTCGCACCAGGTGCATATGGAACCGTTGTCGGTCCGTGAGCGCATGAGTGCGGTGCTGGAAAAACTCTCGCAGGTGCATTTCACCGACTTCCAGGCGCTGTTCACGCCGGAAGAAGGCCGCATGGGCGTGGTGGTGACCTTCCTCGCCATCATGGAGCTGTCGCGCGAGTCGCTGGTGGAAATCATTCAATCGGAATTGTTCGGACCGATTCACGTCCGGGCGAAAATCCAGTGAACGGGCCAGTCGAAATCATGGCATTCCGTTCCGAATTGTTCGGTCCGATTTACGTCAGGGCGAAAATCCAATGAGCAACGAAGTCGAAATCAATGAAGTCCTGCCGGTCGACGTGTTCCCGCCGGCAGAAGAGCGTCTCGCGCAGATTCTCGAAGCGGCCTTGATGGTCGCCGGCCGCCCGCTCGGTCTGGATGAGCTGTCATCGCTGTTCGATGAACACGAACGGCCGAGCCCGACCGACATTCTGAAAGCGCTGGAGCGGATCCGTGCCGAGTGCCAGACCCGTGGTGTCGAACTGAAAGAAATCGCCTCCGGCTACCGGTTCACCGCCAAGCAGGAATTCGCGCAGTACCTCGCCCGGCTGTGGGACGAAAAGCCGCAGAAATACACCCGCGCCACGCTGGAAACGCTGGCGCTGATCGCCTACAAGCAGCCGATCACCCGTTCCGAAATCGAAGAAATCCGCGGTGTCACCGTCAATACCCAGACCATCAAGACCTTGATGGAGCGTGACTGGATCCGCGTCGTCGGTCACCGCGACGTGCCCGGGCGGCCGGCGCTGTACGCGACGACCCGGCAATTTCTCGACTACTTTAACTTGAAGAGTCTGGACCAGCTGCCGTCACTGGCTGAACTGAAAGATTTCGACAGCCTGAACGTCGAGCTGAACTTCGAAGAAGCCCGGCAGACCGTCAAGACTGAAGTCAAACAGGACGCCGAAGTCGAAAAAGCCGTCGCCCGGATGGAGCAGGAACAGGCGCTCAGCGCGGCAATGGAAGAGGCGGGGATTCCGGAGCCGGAAGACGTGCCGCCGAGTCCGTCGGTGCATTGACAGGTTTTTTGTTTTGTCCATGAACGCAAGCGGAGTCACAGCGTTGCTCCCGCGTTGATGTGTTTGAAGCCTTCTCCCTTGAGGGGGCGAGGCGGGAATTAACGAAGCATCGCTTCGTTCCGCCGCAGCGCCACGTGGCGAAGTCGCGTGGCAGGGGCGCGGAGCGAGGTTTGGATGAGGGTGAAGCTGTTTCGCGACAGTTTATCGATAGCGGGCTATTCACCCTCACCCCAGCCCTCTCCCCTCGAGGGAGAGGGAGTCAGCGTGACTCGTTTGCGCTGATTAATGCGGCGGTTCCGCTACGCTTGAACTGCCCTACGGTTTTACTCGAAACCAATTCCCTCTGCGAGAGCAGACGGATGGTCCCATGAATGCGTACTGTATTCGAAACAGTTCACGCCAAAGAAGGAAATCGCCATGAGCGAAAAACTGCAGAAAGTCCTGGCCCGTGCCGGCCTCGGTTCCCGTCGTGAAATCGAACAGTGGATTGAAGATGGCCGCTTGATGGTCAACGGCTATCCGGCACTGCTCGGCACCCGGGTCGAACCGAAAGACGAAGTCAAACTCGACGGCCGCCGGCTGAAACTGGTGCCGGAAGCGCTGGTCAACCGCAAGGTGTTGATGTATCACAAGCCGGAAGGCGAAGTGACCACGCGCAAGGATCCGGAAGGTCGGCCGACCGTGTTTGATCGCCTGCCGCCGATGCGTGGCAGCCGCTGGGTTGTGATCGGCCGGCTTGATTTGAACACCTCCGGTTTGCTGCTGTTCACCAATGACGGTGAAATGGCCAACCGCCTGATGCACCCGTCGCATGAAGTCGAGCGCGAATACGCGGTGCGCATTCTCGGGGAACTGAAACCGGCGCAGCGCAAAGCCTTGCTCGAAGGCGTGGTGCTGGAAGACGGTCTGGCCAAATTCAACAGCATTGAATCGCGTGGTGGTGGCGGCAGCAACCGCTGGTATCACGTCACGCTGTCAGAAGGTCGGACCCGCGAAGTGCGCCGGATGTTCGAGTCGCTCGATCTGGTGGTGTCGCGTTTGATCCGGGTTCGCTATGGCCCGGTTGCACTCGATCCGCTGCTCAAGCAGGGCATGCACCGGTTGTTGAATGCCGAGGAAATGGATCGCTTGTGCGAAGCGGTTGGCATTGAGCCGCAGGCACCGCGCGCCGAACGGCGCCGTGAGTATCAGCACAGCCGCCGCAGCGAGCCGATGACCGGCCGTGGTCCGGGCTCGGATCAGGATGACGAGTTTGCTGACGAAGAAGCGGCGCCACGCGCCTCGGCGCGCAAGCCGAAAGTGATCGGCAGCAAGGATGATGATCTGCCGCTGGATCGGGTCGAGCGCGCCGCCGAATTGCTGCGTCGTCGTCGTGCCGCCGAATCGGCCGGCGTCGATTTCAGCGGCCGCAATCGCCGCTTGTCCGGCAAGCGCACGCTGCGCGAAAGCGAGCTGCGCCGCATTGCGGAAGAAAAAGCGGCGGCGAAAAAGCGCGAAGCTGGTGCAGCCGCTGGCGCTGGCAGCAAGCGCAGTCGCAGCACGGCGGCAGAGGCCGCGCCGGCGCGCACCAGCGCGACGCCATCGCGTGCGGCGACCGGCCGCAGCACATCGGCGCGTGGCGCGTCGGCAACGGCTCGCCCGAGCAGCCGCAGCGCGGATGCACGGGCGGCAACCCGGACTGGCACTCGCAGCGCGCCGAGTCGCGCCCGGTTTGAACGGGATGATGACGAGCTGGCACCACGGCGCAACACCCGGGCGAGCACGCGTCCGAGCCGTGGTGGCGATGAGGACGCGCCGCGGCAACGCACAGCCGGCAAAGCCGGTGCCCGCGTTTCGGCCAAACCGGCGGGCAAGTTTGCCGCAGCGCGTGGCGAGCGGAGCACGAGCGAGCGAGCGCCGCGCGGCCGCAGCAGCGCCGCTGGCGCGGAGCGTGGAGCGCGTGCGGGTGGCGGCCGGACCGGCAGCGCCGGCAAACCTGCCAGCCGCTCGAGTGCTACCCGATCGACTACCGCCCAATCGACCACCGCGAAACCGGCGCGCAGCAGTGCTGCCAAACCGGCCAAGTCGACCCGATCAGACAAAACCGGTAGCCGCGGCGGCAGCCGTAGTGGCGCGCCGTCACGCGCAGGTGGCAGTCGCGGTGGTGCACGTCCCGGCGGCAAAACCAAGCGCTGAGGATGCCGCCGCCGCGTAGCGGCGATGACACGAGAAAACAACAAAAGGCGCCACCCGGCGCCTTTTGTCGTAGTGCGGCTTGTCACGGAACCGTCGTGATGCCTGGCCCGGGTTTGCTTTTCCGATCCTGCTCGGCTTTAATCGCCGCAGCTTGTCTCGCCCGAAGTTCTCATGTCCAAAGTTGTCATGCCCGAGGTTGTCATGCCGGTTGTCCTGCAAACCACGCTGCTGTTGATTGGCTCGAATGTCTTCATGACCTTTGCCTGGTATGCCCACCTGAAAAACCTCAATGCCAAGCCGTGGTACATCGCTGCGCTGGTCAGCTGGGGCATCGCCTTGTTCGAGTACTTGCTACAAGTCCCGGCCAACCGGATCGGTTACACCGAAATGAATCTCGGCCAGCTGAAAATCCTGCAGGAAGTGATCACGCTGAGCGTGTTCGTGCCATTCGCACTGTTCTATATGCATGAGCCATTCAAATGGGATTATGTCTGGGCCGCGCTCTGTCTGCTCGGTGCGGTCTATTTCATTTTCCGGGCTTGAGACAGGGATAACACCGTCATGATCGATGAATCCCGCTGGCCCGCGGCTGACACGTCTACCGGTTTTGTGCTGCGGCTGGCCAAGGCGCTGCACACGTATGGCACGCCGGCCTATGAGCTGGAGCGGGTGATCAATGACGTTGCCAAAAAACTCGGCTTCGGTCTCGAGTGTTTTTCCCTGCCAACCATGATCACCTTGTCGTTGTTTGAGGCGGATCGCAATTCGACGTTTGTGATCCGGGTGACGCCCGGCGATATCAACCTCGAAAAACTGACCCGCTCACACGATATCGCCGAACGGGTGTCGCACGGTGAAATCGATGTCGCGGCGGCCGCCAAGGAGCTTGCCGTCATCACCTCGGCGCCACCGCGCTGGGGCACGCTCGCCGTCATCCTCAGTTTCGGTCTGGTGTCGTCCGGGGTGGCGCGCGTTTTCGGTGGCGATTGGGCCGAGATGCTGTCGTCCCTGCTGATCGGTTTGCTGGTTGGGGCGCTGGCGATCTGGACTGCACGCAGCCTGATTCTGACCTATATGTTCCCGACGATTGCGGCCGCTTTGGCGGCGCTGGCGTCACATGGACTCGCGCAAACCCTGGGGCACACGTCGGCCTTCATCACGCTGGTGTCGGGGGTCATCGTGTTGCTGCCGGGCCTGATGATTACGGTCGGGCTTGCGGAGCTGGCGACCCAGAATCTGGTATCGGGCACGGCGCGATTGTCCGGCGCCGCCATTTTGTTTGTGCTGATGGCATTCGGCGTTGCCGTTGGCGATCAGATCGGCGGCACGCTGTTTCAGAGCACGGTCTACACCGCACCCAAAGTGCTGCCGGGATGGACCGAGTGGCTGGCGGTGATCCTTGCCGGTATTGGCTTCATCATCCTGTTCCAGACCCGATTGCGCGATGGCGTCTGGGTGGTGCTCGCCGGCATGATTGCCTACGCCAGCGCGCGTTACGGCAGTTCGTTGCTCGGACCGACCGGTGGCGCCTTTTTCGGTGCGTTTGTCATCGGCGGTGTCTCGCACCTGTTCCGCTTTGTCTTTGACCGACCGAACTCGATCATGCTGGTGCCGGGCATTATCCTGCTGGTGCCGGGCAGCATGGGCTTTCGCAGCCTGCATGCGCTGCTGGAGCAGAATGTGGTTGCCGGTCTCGATATCCTGTTCCAGATGATTCTGGCCGGTATCTCGCTGGTGATTGGCCTGCTGCTGTCGTCGGTCTTTGCGTTGCCGACGCGGCGCGAGCGCATTCGGCGCGGCGAAGTGGCGGCGGCCGAAAGCGAGCGCTGAGAGTACAGGCGGGCCTCATTCCGGTGGGCAGCCCAGCCTGCACCGGACAATGCAACTGAACGGCTAATCGAGCCAAACACCGAGGCAAACGAGGGATTGAATATGTCCGATACGATCAAGCGGGTATTGATGTTTGCTGACGCCAAGTCGCCTGTCGAGGCGTTTGTGCCGGTGGCAGAAAAAGTGCTGGCTGGCCATCCGGCACAAACGGTCGCGAATCATTACAGCGATGCCAGCAACCAGTTTCACAGCGGTGAATGGACCGGCGAGCCGGGTACCTGGAAGGTCAGCTACAGCGAGCACGAGTTCTGTTATGTCACCCGCGGCCTGATCCGCATTGTCGATGCGGCCGGAACGGAAACCGAGATCAAGGCCGGCGATGCGTTCATTATTCCAGCTGGTTTCAAAGGCACGTGGCAGGTACTGGAGTCCGCGCATAAGTACTATGTGATCTTCGAGCCGCGCTAAGCCAATGCCGCCAACGGCCGGACGTAGGGTGTAAATTCTGCACAGCGGCGCTGTGCAAAAGTGAGACCCATGCCGTACAGACCTGTCGCTAGTCTTGTTGCAGATGCGTTGCCGCGTCGTCACAAGAGGAGATAGCCGTCATGCGGGGTATAGCAATCGTGGTAATGGCCGTCCTGCTGCTCAGTGCAGCCGGTTGTAGCGCAATGGCCCAGCGCAAAGCGACTGTGGTTACCGATACCGACAAAGTCGGGTTGATCAATGCGGCGGCACGGCAGCGTGGCATTGAGGTCATCTGGGTCAACCCGCCGCGGAAACGGGTCGAGACTGCCGGCAAGCCGGAGAATGTGGCCAAGAACTGACGGGTGGCGATGAGGGCGCGGGCCCGCATCTGACGCTGGCAGCGACAGCAGGCAATGGCTGTCGCTGTCCGTTACAGCTGCAGGATGCCCACCACAATGTCGACGGCGATGACCACCGACAGCAAGGTCAGGTACAACACGCCGATCACCATGAATTTGCTGAAGGTCAGCAAGTGGCTCTGGCCGTACACCCGCTTCTGCATCAGATACAGGTAGAGCGGCACGCCGAAGGCCAGCAGCACACCAGTGACAGCTCCCATCAGTTCGTCGAGCCAAGCGAGTTGAGCGGAGAAAAACTGTGATTGCCCGACCATCTCGTTTGCCACGATCAGCAAGGTGAACAAGATAAACAGGAAGCAATGGCTGTGCAGCGCGACTATCAGGTGCTCCATGTACAGTCGGTTGGCAAACGGATAGAACAGCTTCAGCAACAGCGCAAACAGCGGCAGCAGAATGAACATGGATTGCGGCAGCACACTCAGCACCGCTTCCGCGAGCTTTTTCGGGTCGTCCTGGATCCGCTTGGCCTTTTGGCTGACTTCGGAATTGAGTTCCTTGATCCACTGATTGGCAAACGCGGGCAGGAACGGTACCTCCTCGAATATGGATATCTCCACCTGTGGATCCGCTGGGCCTGTGGGAAGGGCGGCTTGCTGGTCGCTGCCCTCGGCTACTGGTGCAGCCGGCACGGACGGCGCCGCTCTATTGACCAAACCACGCTCGGCCATTGCTTCGCGCATGGCCGGTGCCGACTGCTGCAGTGCTGCTGCCACCTGCGGATCTTTAAGCGCCTGTTGTACTTCCGGTTCGTTCAGAAGTTCTTCGGCGGCTTTTTGGTCATTGTCGAACTCGATCCCTTTGCCAAGCGAAAACATCAGTCCCGCAATCAAAAAGAACACCAGGCTGGCGATCACATACAAGCGTAACGGCGGCACATAACGCTGGCGGCGTCCGGCAAAGTATTCCTGCGTCAGGAAGCCGGGTCTGAACAGCAGTGGCTTGAGGGTACGAACGGCGCGCGAGTCGAGATTGAACACATCGTGCAGGATGTCGCGCAGCAACAGGCCGGCATGACGCAGCGAGGTTTTCTCATGTTGGCCGCACTGATAGCAGAACGGCCCCTGCATCGGGGTCTGGCAATTCTGGCAGAGCCGGGCCGCCGGCTCGATCACGGTGGTGCTGACCAATCCTCGCGGCGTTGGCGTGGTGGGCAATGGATCCGGTCGTTGGGCCGGCAACTGGGAGGCATTCATGTCGGTTGAGGCGTACCGCTGGCGCAATCGCATACCCTGCGATCGTCAATATCGGCAAGGGTAAGCCAGCACCGGGCAAACAACAATCACCGGGCAAGCATCAATCACCGGGCAAGCATCAATCACCGGGCAAACAACAATCACTGGGCAAGCAACAAGCCATGTCGATGGCGCAATGCATATCGCCTGCGGCATCAAGCGGCCATGAGGGTTTCGCGGCAGCAGCGGTCGAGCGCGCCGCCGTCCGCTGCTGCCAATGCCGGTGCTATAGTGCAATGAACCGTGACGGTTTGCCGCGCAGAGGGCCTCGGCCATGGCAACGACAACGCTCACCGATGAACTCCCGCCCGCGCTGCAGCGCAAGCAGTGGGCGTACGCCATTGTGTTTCTGCCGCTGTTGTTGCCGTGGCAGGGCCTGCGTTTCGGTACGCTGACCGGTCATGAGCTGCTGTTTCTGTACTGGACGCCAATCGTGGTGTTTGGCGTGCTGCCGTTTGTCGACAGCTTGCTCGGCCGCGATACGGTCAATCCGACCGACGACCAGGCGCGTGCGATGGCCGCTACCCGCTGGTATGTCTGGCTGACCTTGCTCTGCCTGCCGTTGCAGTTCTGGAATGTGCTCAGTGGCGTCGCGGTGGCGACCGAGCTGGACGGCGTTGCCGCATGGCTGGGCTGGACGCTGTCGATCGGCACCATCAGCAGCGTCATGGCGATCACCGTGGCCCACGAACTCATCCATAAAAACGAGCGGCTTGAACAGCTGACGGGCGGCATTCTGCTCGCCACCGTTTGCTACGGCGGTTTCAAGATCGAACACGTCCGCGGCCACCATGTTCATGTTTCGACGCCGGACGATGCGTCGTCGGCGCGCTTCGGTGAAAGCCTGTACGCCTTTGTGCCGCGCGCCATCTACCGCAACGTGCGCAATGCCTGGCGGCTGGAGGCGCAGCGTTTGCAGCAGAAAGGTTTACCGGTCTGGTCGCGGCACAACGAGTTGCTGGGCTGGCATGGACTCAGTGCGGCGTTTGCCGTGCTGTTGCTGGCGTTGTTCGGTTGGCCGGGCGTGCTGCTGTTTCTCGGCCAGAGTCTGGTGGCGATCGTCTTGCTCGAAACGGTCAATTACATCGAGCATTACGGGCTGCACCGCCGGCGCGACGAGGATGGCCGCTACGAGCGGGTGACCCATCAACACTCCTGGAACTCGTCACATCGACTGAGCAATTTGCTGCTGTTTCATCTGCAGCGGCATTCCGATCACCACGCGTTTCCGAAACGCCGCTATCCGGTCCTGCGCCATTTTGACGACAGTCCGCAGCTGCCGGCCGGTTACCCGGCCATGGTGGTGCTGGCGTGGCTGCCACCGCTGTGGTTTGCGGTGATGAACCCGCGCGTGCAGGCCTATTACGGCGGCGCGCCACAACGCTGAAATCAGCTTACGATTGAAACTAGGCTCGCGCCGCCGAGGTGTGGCACCACGGCGCGAGCCGGCTCCGATCGGCGGTGTCATTACATGGCGGCATTCGACTCGCGGCATTGGTTCTCGACACAGGCGCAGCCGGCCGGCTCCTGAAAACCGCAGATGCTGCTGCGTCCTTCTTTTTCACAAAGGGCTTTGACCTGCTCCGGAAACGTCTGCACGTCTTTGTGCACGCATTGCGGGGCGTAGCCACAGCAGTTGCCGACATTCTTGACTACGCAATCGCTGTCGGTTTCGCAGCGGCGGCTCAGGCTGGCTTGATACTGTTCAAGCGAGCCGGGTTCACCCGTACCGGCGGCTGCACCGCTCGTGCCGGCCAAGGCAGGCATGTCGGCGCTGTCATGGTTTGCCTCGCTGCTGTTGGCGTTGCTGCCGGTGGCCGCATCGACCGCGACATCGCTGGCGTGATTGGTCGTCTGGTCGGTAACCGATGCCGTACCGTTGCCGGATTGCGACTGGCTGTCATTGCAACCGGCCAGCAGCATTGCGCTGATCAGCAGCAGAAGTGCGCGTGTGTTCACTTGTCATCCTCTTTGGCAAAGCCGCTGATCACGACCGACAGTCCGCCAAGCACAATGAAGAGCGGCCACCATTTGCCGAAATCCCAGTCGAGCAGAAACATGAGCGCGACCAGACCGGTCGCCAACGCACCGATGCTGGTACCGGCTGCTTCGGCATCAAAGCGGCCAAGCCGGCGCACCCGGGTGACGACGCGGACCGTCATTGCCACCGCCGGGAGCAGGATGAACAGCGCCCACCAGTTGTCGATCCAGAGAAAATCCAGTTTGTAGCCGTGCTCGCGCGCCAGGAACAACAGGCCGATGACAATTATCACGGCACCGAGCGCAAACCGGTAAATCAGCTTGTCGGTGCGGTTGTCGCTGTCAGACGATTTGTTCTCCAATGCAGGATCCATATTGTCTTTCTCCCAAAAAGGCATGCTTCAAAAATTGGTGCCTGTCGTGGCCGTATTGGTCGGTTTTCGGGTGACACGCCGCGTCAGTGTTCAGGCATTGGCGGATTGCTGGCGAAACCGCCAGACGCCGATACCATAGGCGAGCACGCCAACGCTGAGCAAGATGAAAAGCGGCAACAGCATCTCGCGGCTGCTGAAGTCGCGCCAGATCGCGCCTTCCAGACTCAGGATGCCCCATTTGATCGGGCTGATGTGGCTGACCTGTTGCAACCATTCCGGCATCAGGAACAACGGAATCATCGAGCCGCCGATCATCGCCAGCACCATCATGACGGCCCAGCCCATGCCATTGACCGCTTGCTCGGTTTGGGCAACGGCGGCGAGCAGGGTCATCAAGCCACTGAAACAGACGGCAATGGCCAGTACGGCGGCGACGAGGTGCGGCAGCTGCGGCAAGGCCACGCGAAAGCCGAGATGGGCAACCGTCAACAGCATGGTCATCACGGCCAGCTGGGTCAGCAGACAGGCCAGGGCTTTGCCGGCCAGAATCGCACCGGCACCGATCGGCGCGGCTTGCAGGCGCAGCAGCGTGCCGTGCGTGCGCTCCAGCACCAGCGATACGCCAAAACCCATCAGACAGCCGAGTACGGCCCACATGATCGATTGCGGAAACAGCACCGCATAGGCGTTGCCCGGCCCTTTCTTTTCCAATACCACATCAGCGGTTTCGATCTGCAGCGGGGTCAGGCCATTGAAACCCGCGTCGCCTTCCGTCGGTGGCTGCCAGCCGTTCTGCTGCACCAGGGTTTCCATTTTCGGCAGATAGTCGAGCAGCAGCGCCCGCCAGGCTGGCGGCATGTCATGGTTGCGTTCGATTTGCTGGCGTGACTGTTGCAGTTGCGCGGCGAGTGTTTCCCCGGAACTGAACAACTGTTGAAAGCGCTCGGCGCCGTATTTCATCAGCACGCCTTGCAGCAGACCGGCTTCGGCTTCGCGGGCCGGATCGACGCCGACCTGCACTGTCGGTGCCTGACCACTGAAGCCGGCTTGCCAGCGCTCACCGAAACCGGCCGGCACGACGAGATAGGCGGTCTGTTTGCCAGTGCGGACGGCGTCGAGGGCGGTCTGCTTGTCCGCTTCACTGAGTTTCAGTTCCGGTGCCGCTTTCAGCGTCGCGACAAATTGGCTGGCGGCGGCGCTCTGGTCTTCTTGCACCAGCACCACGGCCAGTGGCCGGCTCTTGCCGCCGCCGCCCATGATGCTGCCAAACAGCAGCGCAAACAGCAGCGGAAACACGAAGGTGAAAAACAGCGTGATCTTGTCGGTCAGCAGCAGCTGAAAATCCTTGCGGGCCATGGTCAGCACCGCGGCGATAAATGCTTTCATGTTCAGTCCCTCAGGTGCTTGCCGGTCAGTTGCAGGAATACCGACTCCAGCGTCGGCGGCCGCACTTCCAGCAACTCGACGCCTGCGTCGCTGGCGGTTTCGTGCAGCAGCGAGCGCAGGCTCGCCATGGCATCGCCAGTGCTGATCTGGCGACGATTGCCGGCACGGCGCAGGATGATCTCGCTGGCGCCGCCGTGCTGGTGCAGCAGGTTGGGCACGCTGTCCAGTGCCAGCAGGCGACCGTGATCGATGATCGCCACCCGATCGCAGAGCCGTTCCGCCTCTTCCATGTAGTGAGTGGTATAGATCACGGTTTTGCCGGCGGCTTTCAGCGCCAGCACGCTTTCAAACAAGCGGTTGCGTGATTGCGGGTCGACCCCGGCGGTCGGTTCGTCCAGCAAAATCAAATCGGGGTCGTGCACCAGCGCGCACGCCAGATTGAGCCGGCGCAGCATGCCGCCGGAAAAGGTCGCGACGGTGTCATCGGCGCGATCGGCAAGGCCGACCTGCGCCAGTGCCGTACCGATGGCATCGCGGGCACGTTGGCCGGTCAGGCCGTACAGCGACGCGAAAAACAGCAGATTGCTGCGCGCGCTGAGCCGGTCATACAACGCCAGTTTTTGCGGCGCCAGACCGATGCGCTGACGGATGCGCGGCGTGCGCGGATCGACACCGTCGATCCGGATCTGACCGCGATCCGGTGCCAGCAGCCCGGTGATCAGGGCGCAGCAGGTGCTTTTGCCGGCACCGTTCGGGCCGAGCAGACCGAAAATTTCGCCGGCTTTGGTTTGCAGGCTGAGGCCATCGACGGCGAGCTGATCGCCGTAGGCCTTGCTGACGTTGTCCAGGTGCAGCATGGGTGAGCTCCTTCGGTGAGCATGTTGATGGCAAGCCGAGCGCCTGCGCAGCGGAATCACGCGGCCCGCAGCGCGCGCCAGTTGCGCTCCAGGATCACGATGGTGACGAGATATACCGCAACGATCAGCGCCGGGATCAACACATAGCGTTCGCCCGGAAACAGATACCAGGCGGCGACGATGAGCGCGGTGCGCGCCAGCGTGTGGGCCAGACCAATCCAGTGCTGGATGATCCAGCCGAACGGGACCCACATCAGGCCGGTCAGAATGCCGACCGTCATCGGCAGCGAGGTCGGCTCAACCAGGGCAAACGGGATGGCAATCGCGTAAACCAGAATCGCCATCAGGGCGCCGAGCAGGAACAGGTTGTCGAAAACGTTTTTCGGTTTGTTTTTGGCCATCATGTGTTCACCGGTCAGCGTCGACAGGAACATGCCGAGGTAGACAATGCAGCCGGTGCCGAAGTAGATCAGCATGTTCTTGCCAAACGGCCCGACGAACAGCGAGCCAATGCCGATGGCGATCCAGATCAGCGTGCCGGCGAGCGGCATCGCCAGAAAGCGGCGACGGCGGAATTCGTCGCGCTGGATTTCCAGGCTGCGTGCATGGGTAGCGCTAACGGTGTTCATGTCCATGTTCAGGGCTCCTGCCGAGGGCGGTTGCGCGGGATTGCCGCGCCGGGGTTGTCGATGGCGTCAGTGTCGGCTTGCGGCAACCGATGCGGCAGTGCCAGACGTCATCCGCGCGGTATGACATTTGTCATGCCGGCTGACTGGCTTGCAGAGTGGGGGAGGGGGGCGGGACAATAGCGGCCGGTCTCTCGCCACGATTTCAGGAGTTTTCATGCACGCGCATGCCCACGGCCATGTTCATGGCCCGGATTGCAACCACGATCACGACCATGAGCATGTTCACGGCCCGGACTGTGACCACGATCATGAGCACCACCACCATGTCCAGGCGCCGGTGCGCAACCCGCTGCGCGAAGTGGGGCGCAACGACCCCTGCCCGTGCGGTTCCGGCAACAAGTTCAAGAAATGCCATGGCCGTTGAAGCAGGCCGCGGAGATCGGCGATGAACCGTGACGTCCAGCTGCAGGAATGCAGCCGTTTGCTGGGGGCGATCCAGAAGGAGCTGATGCGGTTGGAGTGCTGGGCCAGCATGCCGCCGCCGATCGAGCAGTTCGCCAGCACGCTGCCGTTCTGCGTCGATACCCTGAGCATCGAGCAGTGGCTGCAGTTCGTGTTTCTGCCGCGCATGCAGGCCTTGCTGGATGCCGGTCAGGACTTGCCGCACGGCGCCGGCCTCGCCAATTACGCCGAGGTCTGCTTTCGCGACAACATGGCCTCGCGGCGTGAGCTGATCACGCTGTTGCGGGCGATGGATGCGCTGCTGATCGCGCCGACCCGGCACTGAGCCCGCGGCGTCAGCCCGGGTCGGACAACGGCCGCCTGGCGCGGCCGTTTTCAATGCGGACCCCTTCCGCCCGCAGCCGCTGCAGCTGCTCCCGGTAGCCGGCGGAACCTTCTGGCAGGCCGGGTCGGCCGTCGGCCCGCAGCACCCGGTGCCACGGTAATTTTCCACCAGCGGCTTGGCTGGCCAGCAACTGGGCTACCTGCCGGTGATAGCCCGGCAAACCCGCGCGGCGCGCGACTTCGCCGTAGCTGCACCAGTCTCCGGCCGGGATGGCGGCGATGACGGCAATAAGACGCTGGTTCAGGTCAGAAGGCAGGGTCATAAACAGTTCAGTTGACAAAGCGGTGAGCAGTCCGTATATAGCTCGGCCGAATTTTTCACCAATTTGGTTGAGGTGGGCAGTATGGCGGGTATTGAAGGTCTGGACGAAGACTTTGTTGAAGTGGAGTCGAACGAGACCATTCACGTCAACGTCAACAACAGTGCCGATGCGGCCAAGCATCCGCCGCGCTGGCGCCAGATTGAGATGTTGCGCGAGAAGCGGGAGCTGTCGCGGGCGTTGTCGGAATACGATGACTACGAGTTCGACGACAGCGAAGAAGAGTAAGGTTTGACCGTTCCGGCGCCGCAAGGCGCCGGAACTGTTTTGGCCGGGCTGAGGTCTGAGTGGCTACCAAGCAGTCCGGAACAGTGGTGAGGTGTGCGGTGTTGAAAGCGGTGGTGATGGCAGCGCTGGTGCTGCCAGGTGTGGCGTTGGCAGATGCCTGCGGTCGGGTTTCGACATTTTTTGAAGGGCCGGAGACCAAGCATGTCTACGAAGCGCGGATCGGCGTCATTGACAGCAACAATGTGCTGTTGGAAACGCCGGAACACCGTTTGAGCCCCGGCAAACATGAACTGCGGATTTACGAGTTCATCGACGCGCCGGAGCTGAAAGTGCCGGCGCGGCATCGCGGTTACGGCAAGATCCTGACGCTGGAAGTGGAAGCCAACAAGGTTTATCGCATCGGCGCCCGCTTCAATCACCTGAAACCGTTTGATCGCAACGAGTTCTGGGAGCCAGTGGTCTGGCAGGTGTCGGACCAGCCCTGCGAGAAATAACGAACGTCATTCACTGTCTTCTCCCAAGCGATGTTTTCCAGACCTCCGGACGCCGTGCTTGCACGGCGTCTTGCTTTTCCGGCTATGCTTTTCCCGGCACGCGCAATCCAAGGACAGACAGATGGGCAGAAGGATGCGGTGGCTCGCGGTGTACGGGGCGGTGTGTGGTTCGCTATGCGGGCCGATGTTTCCCTCGGTGAGCTGGGCGCTGGCCGATTCGGCGCCGGCCGCTAACGCCACGCCGCTGCGCTTTGGCCTCAGCGAGGCGCTCGACAGTCCGCTGATCACTTGGCAGCCCGGCCAGGTTGGCAGGCAGTTGCAGGGGGGGTTGTTGCCGGAGCTGCATCAGGAACTGGCCAAGCGGCTGCAGCGGCCGCCGCAGACCGTGTTGGTGGCGCGCAAACGCGTTGCCCTTGCCGTGCTTGAAGGCGAGACCGATCTGCATTGCTACCAAACGCCGGAATGGTTCGGGCCGTTGGCCGGCAAGGTGCAATGGTCCGTGCCGCTGTTCACCGTTCACAATCGCATCATTCGTCAGGCCAGCGCGCCTGCCATCAATACCCTCGATGATCTGCGCGGCCACGCGGTCGGCACCACGCTCGGTTATTTCTATCCGACATTGGAACCGTATTTTCGCGATGGCCGTATCCGCCGTGCTGACGCCGGCAGCGAACGCCAGGGCTTTCGCAAATTCATGGCCGGGCGTCTCGACTTTCTGGTCATGAACTCCCTGAGTCTCGATTGGCATTTGCGTGAATGGGCGCAGCGCCTGCCGGGCACGCCGATGCCGATCAGCACGCCGCTGGTATTTGATCCGGTGGAGGTTCGTTGTGCGCTGAGCCCGGCGCTGTCACTGCAAGCCGTCAACCGTGTCATTGACAGCATGCGTGCCGATGACAGTCTCGACGCCATTCTGCAGCGTTATCGCTGATGCAGCTCGGCCCGGCGGGTGCCGCGGCGTGAGCGCCGTGACTGCGTGAGCAATCGCGTTTGGCGCACTCGGCGTGTCGGCAATGGCTGGCTGAAGTTGCTAGGTGAGCGATGGCTCAGTAGCCCAGCTCGGTCGCGAGCGAGCGGCCGTCCTGTTCAAACCAGACTTTGACCAGGGCGTAGGCGACCGAGGCTCGGGTCGGCAATTTCATGTCGCCACGCTTGATCGCCGTGATCAGTTCATCGCGGCTCAACCACTGCGCGTGCTCCAGCTCGCGGTCTTTCAATTCCAGCACGTCGGCTTCGCTGTTGGCGAAATACGCCACCATCAATGACGCCGGGTATGGCCACGGCTGCGAAAACGCATAGCGCGGCACGCCGGTGATGCGCAGGCCGGTTTCTTCCATGACTTCGCGTGCCACCGCTTGCTCCAGGCTTTCGCCCGGTTCGACAAAACCGGCGATCATGCCGTAACGGCCAGCCGGCCAACTGGCCTGCCGCCCGAACAGCAGTTTGTCGCCGTGCGCAATGGCGACGATGATCGCCGGATCGGTGCGTGGAAAATGATTGCGCTGGCAGTACTCGCAGTGCCGGCTGTGACCGGCTTCCTGCATCACGGTCGGTTTGCCGCAGCCGGCGCAGAAGCCGTGTTCGCGGTGCCAGTGCAGCAAAGCTTTGGCCTGACAGGCAATCAGCAGATCTGTGCTCGACAAGCTCGCCGCGTGCTGGCGCAGATCACCGAAATCAGCGGTACTGAAACCGGCGCTGTCCGGTTCATCGAGGCGTACGGCAAAGGTCGGGATGCCGTCATACAGGCCGAGAAACACGGCGTGCTCGCGCTGGCTTGCCGACAACGCGGTCATCGCTTGATACGGGCTCGCGCCGAGCAGCGACAGCGCATCGCCGTACATCGCCAACACCCGGGCATCGGTGCGGGCGCGCAAGGCGGTTTGGGCGTTGGCGTCTTTGCGCAGCAGCGCCTCCCGTTGCAGCGTGTAGTGGAGTAGATCGGCGTGCAACAGATCGGCATGCAAGCTCATGTCATCACCTCAATGGCAAACAGCGAGAATCCGGCCAGCAGCAACCACAGCAGCACGGCGAACAGCAGCGGCCGGAATGAGATCGATTGCAGCGTGGCGCGGCTCAAGCCGGCGCCGAGCCACAGCAGCGACAGCGCAAACAGCGCCCGCGCGGCCGTGTTGATCGGTTCGGCCCAGTTCGCCAGCGCCGGGAAGACGGTGCGCAGCAAACTGGCGATCAGAAACAGCGAAATAAAAAGCGGAAACGCGCTCTTGCCGTCGCGTTGCCGGTAGACGATGCCAAAGCCCAGCACCAGCGGCACGATCCAGATCGCGCGGGCAAGTTTGCCGGTAGTGGCGACCGCGAGCGCTTCGTCACCAAAACTGGCGGCGGCGCCGACCACCGAGCTGGTGTCGTGAATGGCGAGCGCGGCCCACAGCCCGAACTGGGCCTGACTGAGTTCCAGCCAATGGCCGAGCAGCGGAAACAGCCACAGTCCCAATGCGTTCAGCAAAAACACCACCGCCACCGCAATCGTGATGCTCTCGCTTTTGGCGCGCAGTACCGGTGCCAGCGCCGCAATTGCGCTGCCGCCACAAATGGCGGTGCCGGCGGTCAGCAGCTGGCCGAGCACACGCTCCACCCGCAGCAACTTGGCCAGACCGTAGCCAGCCACGAGCGCCAAGGCAATGGTGACGACGGTGATGGAGAGGCTGTCGCGGGCAGTCGCCAACACCGTCGCCAGCGGCAGGCCAAAGCCGAGTCCGACCACGGCAGTTTTGAGCACCGCACCGGCGGCGCAGGTGCTAAAGCTCGCCAGCGGGTTACCAAGGCTCAGGGAAAGGGCAATGCCGGCCAGCAAGGCCAGTGAGGTATCGAGCCAGCCAAGCAGGCAGGCCAGGCTGGCCAGCGCCAACAGCAACGTGGCGAGCCGGTCCCGGTTGCCGTGGAGGGCGCGCAACTGGGAGATGAAGGAGACAGCCATCAACTGGACAACCGTTCAGCCAGAGGGGCAAAGGCGGGCATTGTGAGCGCCCATTCGGTGCCCGGCAACCGCCGGACCCGTCCGCGCGGTGCCGCCAGTGCGGCCAAGCGGGCGGTTTACGTTTGGTAACAGAGCCCGGCAATCGGTCACAGTCTCGGTGTTATAGTTCACTACAACACCGCCACGGCCAGTGCGCTTGCTGCGGCGTGTGGACAGTCCCGCAAGGGGCGCTCCGAGCGTTGGCCGGGCCGGCAGTCCCGGTCGGTCCGGGCCAGACACCATCCCAAGGACGGCTGCGGCAGTCCTTGAACAGGCAGTTAAGGAGGCGTATGCGAGCAGAGTGGAGTGAAGAAGCGCCGATCTACCGGCAGCTGCGCGAGCGCATCGTGCAGCTGATTCTGGAAGGCGCACTGGCCGCCGGCGATGCGTTGCCGTCGGTACGGCAGGTGGCGGCGGATTACCGCATCAATCCGCTGACCGTGAGCAAGGCATATCAGGAATTGTCCGAGGAGAACATCGTGGAAAAGCGACGCGGGCTCGGCCTGTACGTCAACGAAGGCGCGCGGGAGAAGCTGAAAACGCAGCTGCGCCAACAATTCCTCGACGAAGAGTGGCCGCGGGTGCTCAAGCGCATGGAGCTGCTGGATCTGACGCCGGCGGAACTGCTGGCCATGAGTCAGCGTGGAGGTGCGGCATGAACATGAGCGCTACCACCTTGGTGCAGGGCCGCGCCATTCACAAAGCTTTTGGCAAACACGATGCGCTGGCGTCGGTTGACTTCAGCATCGAGAAAGGCCGCATTGTCGGCTTGATCGGCAGCAACGGTGCCGGCAAGACCACGCTGCTGCGGGCAATGCTGGGCCTGACCGATTTTGACGGCGAGCTGTCGGTGCTCGGCATGGACCCGCGCACGCAGCGCGACCAGCTGATGGAGCGCGTTGCTTACATCGCCGATGTCGCCATTCTGCCGCGTTGGCTGCGCGTCGATCAGGCAGTCGATTACGTCGATGGTGTGCATCCGCGGTTCTCGCGTGAGCGCTGCATGCAGATGCTGGCGAAAACCGAGATCCCGGCCAAGGCCAAGATCGGCACCCTGTCGAAAGGCATGGTCGCCCAGCTGCACCTGGCACTGGTGCTCGCCATCGATGCCGAGCTGCTGATCCTGGACGAGCCGACCCTGGGTCTCGACATCGTCTACCGCAAGGCGTTTTACGAAACCCTGCTCGGCGATTACTACGAACGCGAGCGCACCATTGTGCTGACCACCCACCAAGTGGAAGAAGTGCAGCACCTGCTGACCGACATCCTGTTGATCAGCAAAGGCAAGCTGGTGCTCGACGCGACCATGGATGCGGTCAGCGAGCGTTACACCGAAGTGATGGTGGCGCGCGAACAGCTGGAAGCGGCCCGGGCGATGAAGCCGATCAGCGATCGGGAAGTGTTTGGTCGCCATGTGCTGATGTTCGAGAACATCGGTCGTGACCAATTGCGCAGTTTGGGTGAGCTGCGGACACCCGGCATTGCCGATGTGTTTGTCGCCAAAATGACGGAGGCACGAGCATGAATAGCAAAGCCTTTGCCACGCTGATCAAGCGTGAGTTGTGGGAACACAAAGGCAGTCTGGTCTGGACGCCGATCATCGTTGCGGCCGTGCTGGCCTTGCTGAGTGGCTGGCTGGTCGTTCGCGGTGCCTATGAAATCGGCAGCTCGCCGGAATTTCATATCGATGGTGAAACCGTGCAGATCAGCAATGTCGCAGCCAAGCTGAACAGCATGACTGACGAAGAACGTGCTGATGCGGTCAAGGCCGGGCTGACCGGGCTGAAAGTGCCGTTCGATCTGCTGATGCTGATCATGCTGCCGTTCTATTGTGTCGCCGCGCTGTTTGATGAACGCAAAGACCGCTCGATCTATTTCTGGCGGTCGCTGCCGGTGTCGGATTGGCAGACGGTGCTGTCGAAACTGGTGACCGGTGCGGTGGTGTATCCGGCCATCATCCTGGCTTCGGCCGCGGCGCTGCAACTGGTCTGGATGCTGATCGCGACTGGCCTCAGCTGGTATATCGGGGTCAGCGCCTGGAGCACGGTCTGGGCGCCCAGTGTGCTGCCGTGGTTCTGGTTGTCGAGCTACATCGATTACCTGTTGCTGATGCTGTGGATTGCGCCGTTCCTGGCGCTGAACCTGGCCTTGTCGGCGGCTACCAAGCGTCCGCTGGTGATTGCGGTGGTGCTGCCGCTGGCGCTGATGCTGATCGAAGAATTGGTCAGCGGTACCGAGTACATCGGCCAGTGGATTGCCGATCGCTTTGTCGGCATGGCGGCCCTGATCTGGGGCGGTATCGAGGACGTGGCGGAATCGGGCGAGGCGTATCCATTCGCTCGCTACAGCCATGGCCTGGAAGTGTTCAGCAGTGGCCAGTTGTGGTTTGGTCTGGTGCTGACGGCGTTGCTGTTGGTCGGTGCGGTCTATGCGCGCCGCCGGCTGCAGGATGTTTGAACGCAAGTTTGTGGCAAGCGCGCCATCATGGTGCGCCTATTGATACTCGTACCTGAACATCAATACCTGAACATCGACATAAGGGGGTGAACATGAAAAAGACGGTTTTGGCATTGTCGCTGGCGCTCAGCACCACGCTGACCGGTTGCGTGATTGCAATTGGCCCGGATGGCTTCGACAGCGGCGACAGCGTGACCCGCAGCGACCGCAAGATGCGGGACAAAATCGCCGCACTGCCGCTTGGTCAAACCCTGGCGGCGGTCCGCGACGAACTGGGTGAGCCACAGTTCACCGAAGCCTTCAACGGCAAGGACGGCGAGTACCGGGTGTACTTCTATCGCACCCACCGGACCCAGTCCGATGGCGATACCAGCCGCGACGAAACCACGCCGCTGGTGTTCCGTGATGGCAAGCTGATCGCGGTTGGCATGGACGCTTACCGCAGCGCTACCCAGCTGTGATTGCGGTCGGCTTCGCCGGTCAATGAGTGCAACAAGGCAGACCTCGGTCTGCCTTGTTTTTTTGCTGTGCGGTCGGCAATCCGGCTGGTGGCGAGCCAGCGGGGCGTTTGCTGCCGCGCGGTTCGGCTGTTGCCAGCGGCGAGATATGCGAGAATGCGCGCCCAGCGATTTTCAGTACCGGACCGCCCGCGATGAGCGCACCCGAGATGTCATTGAGCGACTGGCTCACCCGTTTGCCAGCCGCGGAACAGCAGGACTATCAAGCCCTGATTGCCCGCTTGCAGCAAGTGGGTGATCCGGAAAAACTGAGCCCGCAGGAGCGGGCGGCACTGGCCGAGATGGCCGATCGCTACGCCGCTGCCGGCGGCACGACCAAGGCGGCGCCGTCACCGGCCACTGCGGCGGCGGCGCGCCTGAACCGGGCGGCGCCGGCACCGGTTACATCGGCACCGGTAAGTCCCGGCATCCAGCCGATCAGCGCGGCGTTTCTGCAAACCGAGTTCGTTGCGTTCGTCCGCGAAGTGTTGAACCGCGACTGGTGTGCCCGCGGTGGCACGCTGCAGGATGCGGTGTTGCACACCTTCGAGCAGAAGTGGTTGCCGGACGAGCTGCGTGACGAGCAGCTGTGCGCGCAGTTGTACCGGCGTTACCAGCGTGACATCGATCAGGCCAATGGTTTTCGCCAGGGTCTGCCCGGCAATCAGCCCTTGGCAGGTGACAAGCGCATGGCAGTCGGTCTGGCCTGGTTCACCACGATCTACAAAATGCACCAGCTGTTGCTGCAGGGCATCGATCCGGACAGCTGAGTTGGAAAGAATGTGTGCCGGAAAGAAAACGGGCGCCACTGGCGCCCGTTTTCTTTTGCTGTGCCAACCGTCACTGCAAGCGCGCCGCCGCATCGAGTCGCAGCACGGTGCCATTGAACATGCCGTTGTCGATGATGTGATTGACCAGCGACGAGAATTCGTCCGGTCTGCCGAAGCGCGGCGGGTACGGTACCGATGCCGCCAGTTGGGCGCGGATTTCGTCAGTGACGTTGCCGAGCATCTGGGTGTCGAACATGCCGGGGGCGATGGCCATCACGCGGATTTTCAGTGCCGCGAATTCCCGTGCCAGCGGCAACAGCATGCCAACGACGCCGGCTTTCGACGCGCTGTACGCAGCTTGGCCGAGTTGGCCTTCAAATGCCGCGATCGAAGCGGTGTGGATGATGACACCACGATCCTCGTCATCGGCGACGACATTGTGCTGCATGTGACGGGCCGCTGCCTTGGTCAGCAGGAAGGCGCCAATCAGATTGATGTTGATCACTTTCTGGAAGAACGCCGCTTCCATCGGACCTTTTTTGCCGAGCACGCGACCGTTGCCGAGAATGCCGGCACAGCTGACCGCAACCGTGACCGACCCCAGCGCTTGTGCTGCCGCGTCGACGGCGGCATCGACTTGTTCGGCGTTGCTGATATCGCAGCTGAAGAACTGTGCGTTCGCGCCCAGCTTGGCGACCGCTTGCGCGCCTTGTTCGGCATTGATGTCGAGCAGCGCGACTTTGCCGCCGCGCGCGATGATCGATTGGGCAACCGCGAAACCGAGGCCGCTGGCGCCGCCGCTGATGACGGCGTGAAGAGAGGAAACGGGCATGAGAACAAGTCCTGTGGTCGAACGCGGCCTGGCCACCGATGCGGTGGCCGTCGCTTAAAGGGGCAAATCGGCCGGCATTTTAGCAGTCAACACCGCCGCCGGCAGCGCTTGTGCGGTCGGGCCAGCCCATGCTGACCCGCAGGTGTTCATGGCTGTGTCGTGACCAGGCGTCAATGCGCCGGATACAGCGGCGGCAGGGCCGAGGCAGGGTTGCCGTTGGTTGACGCAGGCTTCAGCGGCCGCAGCCGTGGCAAGGCGGCGGCCAGCTGATCGCCGAGCCAGCGCTGCGGCGGCGGGCCGTACAAGGCCTGCTGCAAGCCGCGCAGCACGCTGCCAATGGCCGGTTCCTGAATCGCTGCCAGGGTGTCCAGCGAATCGGCGCCGGCCCACTGCAACAACAGCTGACGAGCCGCTTTCGCGTCATGGCGCTGGCAGGCATCACGCACCGTCCGCAGCGTGGCTTCGCTCGATGTGCTGGCGTTGCGGTCGGTAGCGATTGCCGTCTGCGCTGCCGATTTCAGCGGCATGCTCGCGCGTCGGGCACGCCACCACAGCGCCAGTGTCGTCAACCAGAGCGCAGCAAACAGCGCGGTCAATGCCGGCCATTGCCAGGGCGTTGCGCCAATCGAGGTCGCGCCAATTGATGTCGCAGCGGCACCGAACGTCTCGTCTGGTGCCGGCACAGAAGCGGGCGCGGTGTTGTCGACGGCATCTCCCGTGCGATTCGTTCTGCCCGAACTGGTCGCCGGCGCCGCGTTTGCCGGTGCAGCAGAAGGGGCGTTCAGGTTGCCGGCCGCAGCCGCGACATCGATCTGCAGTGGGGTCAGGCTGGCGCGCTGCGCGCTGTGATCGGACAGTCGCCACCAATCGATGTGCAGTGCCGGCAGCGTCACCTGGCCCGCGCGCAGCGGCACCAGGGCAAACTTTTGCGTCCGGGTCGTGCGCACACCGCTGGCAATCCATTGCGATTTGTCCTGCGCCTGATCCGGATAGATTTTCCAGTCGCTGCCAGCGTCCGGTTGCAACGCCGGCAGCTGCGCTGGCAACACGCCGTCAGCCGCCACCGTAATGGTCCAGGTCAGCGGCTCGCCAACCCGATACGGCTCACTGCTGATGGCATCGGCGAGGTCGAGTTGCTGCGCCGGCAGCCAGTTGTCGGCCTGGGGCGGCGGCCTGACGGTAATGGTAATCGGCTGGGTTTCCAGACTGACCGGCTGCGTTTCGCTGAAGCTGCCAAACAGCGACAACTGTCGATCCTGGTTGATGTCGCCCTGAAACCGGATCGGATCGATCACCAGCTCGCCGGCCTGTTGCGGAAAAATCGCATAGCGGCGCTCGATCACCAGGTAGCCGACACCGTTGATCGCGGTTTCGTATTCGCTGTCGTCGCCGAGTTTCTGCACCAGTGCGGTCGGCAGATTGGGTTCGCTCAGCTGGGCGAATCGCATCGGCACATTGCGCAGCAATTGCACGGTCAGGATGAGTTGTTGCTGGCTGTAGACGCTACGCTGATCGACGCTGGCTTTCAGGAGCACCGGCTGGTTGCCGCTCATGGCCTTGCTGTCAGCGGCCAGCACCGAAACGGTCAGCGGCGCGCTGCGATCGGAGCCAACCTGGATGGCCGGTATCGTGTAATCGCCGGTCTGCCGGGCCACCAGGCTGTAGCGCCAGCTGCGCTCGGCACTGACTTTGCCATTGACGATCGAGCGCGAGTTGATGCTGTGGCGGCGCAACTGCTGAATGCCATCCGGCCAGACGATATTGGGTTCATCGGCATCGCTGTCGTCGGTTTTCACTTCCAGCGTGAACGTCTCATTGACCCGGACCGGGTTGCGGTCGAGGCTGACGCTGAGTTCCGCCCATGCCGGGGTCATGAGCAGCGCAACCAGCATGGCGACTATGTAAAAAAACGGCCTTACCATCGTTGTTCCTGATCGGTTTGCTGCGTTTCTTGACCACGACGCAGGTATTCCAGTTTCATTTTCCGTCGCAACAAACCGCCGGGATCGTCCGGCAGTTGCTTCAGCGCGGTCGGCAGCGGTGTGTCGTTGGCCGGCTTGGCTTGTTTGTCGTCCACCGCCGGCGATTGCTGTTTGCTGCCGGTTTGCGGCGGCGCGTGCTCCGGTGCGTCGGTTGGTGATTGCGCCAACGGTTGTTCCGGGCTGTCGCCTGCGGCCTGCGGCTGATCCGCGCCGTCCTGCTCACCTTGCTGGGCGCTACGCTGCTGTTGCCCGGTGGCGGCGTCGTCGGAGGCGGAAGATTGCGCTGCGTTCTGTTCGGTCTCGGTTTGCTGGTCCGGATCCGGCGTGCTTTCACCCGCTTCGCCTTGCTGCTGTTGCTGCTGATTTTTCTGGTGCTGGCCGGACTGGGCGTTTTGCTGTTGCCGGCGATAGTTTGCCACGGCGTCGCGGTTGGCTTTGGCTTCGGCAAAGTCGGGCTGGCGCGCGAGCGCGGCATCGTAAGCCGCGAGCGCCTCATCGAGCTTGCCGGCTTTGGCCAAGGCATTGCCACGATTGTAATGCGCGCTGGCGCTGTCACCGGAGAATTGCTGCGCGGCCTCGGCAAAGTTGCCGGCGCGGTACTGCGCGGTCGCACGCCAGTCGGGGTGCTGGAAGGTTGTGGCGGCGGATTTGCTGTCGCCTTTTGCCAGCATGTTGGCGGCTTGCTGATCCGGCGTTTGCCACAGATCCTGCCACCAACCGGCCTCGCTCCGCGGACTGATGGTGGCCGCAACGAGGAAAACAGCAGGCAACAAACTGCCGCGCCGGAACGCCAGCAGCATCAGCAGCAAGAGTGGCAACACCAGCCAACCGCCAACATCTTCACGCAAGCGCCGGTCACCGTCGATCTGGCGGTGTTCGCTGCTCCAGTTGGCGTCAGCAAAGGTCAGCGATTGCCAGTCGCTGTCATCGGCCGTCAGGGTCGCCAGTTTGCCGCCGACCGAAGCCACCACGGCTCGCAGCGGTGCCAAATCCAGGCGCGCCAGGATCACCTTGCCGCTGTTATCGGTCAGCAGTGCACCGTTGGCCTGGCGCACCGGCGCGCCGTCAGGGCTGCCGACCGCCAGCACGGCAAGGCGGATGTCGTGCGGCTGCAATACGGCCTGTATCCGCTCGACCTGATCGGGATCGATACCATCGGTGATCCAGATGATTTCACCGCTGCGGTGGCCGGCATCGCGGAGCAGGCGCAGGGCCCGTTCAAACGCCAGTTCCGGTCGATTGCCACTGACCGGTGGCAAATCGGTGCTCAGCACGGGCACCTGGGCGGCGAGGGTTTTGGCATCGGTTGCCAAGGGTGTCAGCACGTGGGCGCTGCCGGCATAAACCATCAGCGCCTGTTCACCGTCGCGCGGGGTGTTGAGGGCATCCAGCAATTTCAGCCGCGCGCGCGCCAGCCGCGACGGTTTGACATCATCGGCGTTCATCGATGGCGACAAATCCAGCACATAAACCCGGGCGCTGTCGCGTTGATACAGCTGCGCTTTCTGTTGCTGAAAACTGGGCCCGGCCAGTGCCAGCACCGCCAGCAACCACGCGATGGCAATGGCAAGCAACGGTCGCCGTGAACGTTTGCCATCCTGACCTTGTTGCAACAGCACCCGCAGCAAATGCGCATCAATGATGTCCTGCCAACGGCCGGCGCCGACCGGTTGCCGTGCGAGCCACCACAGCAGCACCGGTAACGGCAGCAAGGCCAGCAGCCACAGTGGCCGCAGCCAGACCAGTTCGCCGAGCCGCTGCAACAAGGCGTCGATCATGTCTGCTTCTCCGCCCGGTCGACCGGTGCCGCGACGCCGCGACGGCGCAGTGCCAGCAGCCAGCGCCAACACGCCAGCACAAACGCGATGGCCAGTGGCCAATAGAACAATGCCGTTTGCGGTCGCACGGTATCGCTGTCGCTGGCGACCGGCTCCAGGCTGTCGAGCAGACGGTAAATGTCGCTGAGGCTTTGCTGATCGCGGGCGCGGAAGTAATCGCCACCGGTCGCTTCGGCGATCCGGGTCAACGCCTCCTCATCCAGATCCGCCGACGGATTGACCCGGCGCCGGCCAAACGGCCAGTCGTTCACCAACATTTCATCGGCACCGACACCGATGGTGTAGACGGTAACGTTTTCGGATTTTGCGATCTGGGTCGATTGCTCCGGCGTCAGCGTGCCGCTGTTGTTGGCGCCATCCGTCACCAGGATCATCGCGCGCCGGGTCGCCGGACTGTCATGCAAATGTTTGAGCGCCATGCCCATGCCGTCACCAATGGCGGTGCGCTGGGCGCCGGCCAGGCCAATCTCGGCTTCTTGCAGCAATTGCTTGATGGTGGCGCGATCAAAACTGAGTGGCGCCTGCAGGTACGCGCGCTCGCCGAACAGCACCAGGCCGATGCGATCACCGGTGCGGCGTTCAATGAATTCACCGACCACCTGTTTGAGCACGTCGAGTCGGGTTGCCGGTGCGCCATTCAAGCTCAGATCGGTCGCTTCCATGCTGCCGGAAATGTCGATGGCGAGCATCAGATCGCGGCCGGAACGCGGCTGGCTGATCGCATCGCCGAGCCAGCGCGGTTGGGCCGCCGCCAAAACCAGCAAACACCAGAGCAGCCACAACAGCGAGCGTCGACGCGGATCGCGCGACGGTTGCTCGTGGCTGGCGAGTTGTTGCCAGCGGGAGAAAAACGGCAGCCACAAGGCGCTGCCTTGCAGTTCCGGTCGGCGCGGCCGGATCAGCAGCGGCAGGGGCAATAGCCATAACAACCAGGGCAGCGCAAACTCAAACACGGCGAGCCCTCCACCGCGATGGCTGTTGCTGCAGCAAGGGCCGCCGCTGTGCGCGCAGCCACGCGGCAGCTTGCGCAAATGGCGGTGCCGATACGGAGTTTGTGCCCGATGTTGTGCCTGGGGTTGCGCCCGAGTCCGCTTGATAGAACTGTTGCAAGGCTGCCGCACTGGCCTGATCAAAGGCGGCATTGCCGGTGCGCAGCAAAAAGGCTTGCCAAGCAGGACCGGTGAGGCGGGCACACTCTTCCTGCGGATAACAAAGCCGTGCCATGCGCTTCAAGAGTGCCGACAAGGCGGCGCAGGCCGCACGGTGATCACGTTGCTGCTGCCATTGTGATTCGAGTGCGCGCAGCTCCTGCAGCGCTTGCCGCAGCGGTGCCAGCTTGCGCCGGCGCCGCCAGAGCCAGCGGCCGAGCACGAACAACGCGGCAACGCTGATGACAATCAGTAACCACCAGCCGGGCGCCAGCGGCCACCAGCCAATCGGCGCAGGTTCGATGATGTCGTGTGGCAATTGCAAACCGGTCATGCCGCGGCCTCAAACTGTTTCAGGCCCTGCGCCAGGCCGTCGCTGACCGACAGCGGCAGGCAGACGACGCCATGCTGGCGGCAGAACTGCAGCAGCGCGCTTTCCTTGTCGGCAAAGCGGGCCCGGTATTGCTCGCGCAGCACGGCATCCGCCGTGTTCAGCAGCAAGCGCGCGTGGCCATCGGTGCCGAGGTAATGTCCGGGCGGCGGCAATTCCGCTTCGAGCTGATCGTAAAGCGGATACAGCCGCAGCTCGTTGTGTTTGGCAAGCCAGGCCATGGCGGCGTACTGGTTTTCGCCGAGCGACGTCAAGTTGACGAAGGCCTGGATCTGAAAGCCGTGCAACGCCTGGCTGCGCAGCGCTTGCCATTGTTGCTGCAGCAGACTTTCGGTATCGGTGTTGTCGTGCGCGACGCCTTGCAACTGCTGCTGGTGGTTCCTGACCAAAGCGCTCAGCACATGAATGGCCAGCGAACGCCGGTGGGCCGGCGTGAACTGCAAGGCGCCGTGCTCGGCAAAGAGCCGCGCGCCAACCCGATCGCCTCCCGCCAGCGCCCGCCACAACGCCCGGGCAAACAACCGCCCGGCCAGCACGCTTTTCAGTGCATGCCGGCTGCCAAAAAACATCGGCAGCGTTTGATCGAGCAACAACAGCACCGGCCGCTCACGCTCGGCGCGGAACACTTTCGTGTGCGGCTTGCCGGTGCGCGCCATCACCCGCCAATCCATATGGCGGATCTCGTCACCCGGTTGGTAATTGCGGGTTTCGTCGTAATCCATGCCGCGACCTTTCAACCGCGTGCGGTACTGCGTGCCGCCGGGCGCATCGACGTAACGCGGCGTACTGGCATGGCGCGTGCGCAGCTCAAGTTGCAACAGTTCGGCGAGCGTGAGTTCGATGCCTTGGGCGGGAGAGGTGACCGCGTTCATCAGCGTTTTGCTTTTGATGTTTGCGCGCCGTGCGCGCTTTTGCCCGTCTGACGAGCCGAGCAGCGGAGCGCAGTCAGGGTTAACAGCCCGGCGCAAAGCGCCGGGGCGAAGCCAGGGATGGCGAGCCTTTTTCGCGGGGCAGGAGCCCCGTCGAAAAAGCCCCTGACGGAGTGAGCGGCGCAGGGAACCGCACGTGTTTTTGTGCGGCGAGGAATCGGGCATGTTGCACCGAGGCCATCCATGGCCTCGTCCTGGCGGCGCCTCCGGCGTGCAAATTTGCTCCCGGCAAATTTGTCTTTGGTGACTTTCTTTGCGCCAAAGAAAGGAATCCGCCTGCCGGGGCGGGACCCGGCATTGGTGGAAGTCGAGAGCGTGCTGGATTCAACTCGCCATTCCCCCTCTCCCCCGGCCCCTCCCCCACAAGGGGGGAGGGGAGAAGAGAGGTTATCGCGAGCAAGCTCGCTCCCAAAACCGAGCGAATTGCCACCGCGGCTAAAGCCGCTCCTACAAAAACGCAGAAACATCATCACGGTGCCGCCACCAAGGTCATCAACCTTGCCACCACGTGCTCGGCGTCAATGCTCTCCGCTTCCGCTTCATACGAAAGCAACAAGCGGTGCCGCAGCACATCGGCGAGCACATGCTGGACATCATCCGGGCTGACAAAATCGCGGCCGGACAGCCAGGCCTGCGCCCGCGCGCAGCGATCGAGCGCGATGGTCGCGCGCGGGCTGGCGCCGTAGGCGATCCAGCGCGACAGATCGGCGCTGTAGCGCGCGCTGGAACGGGTGGCGAGCACCAGTTCGACGATGTAGCGCTCGACTTCCGGCGCCATGTACAGCGCCAGCACGTCATCGCGGGCGGCGAAAATATCGTGCTGACTCATTCGTTCGATGACTGCAGGCGGCCGCTCTTGCGCATCCTGCGCTCGCGGCATTGGTACATCCCTGTACGGCACTTGCTGCTGCGCTTCGCCGCGTGCCAGCCGCAGAATCGCCAGTTCGCTGTCGGCATCCGGATAAGAAACTTTGACGTGCAGCAGGAAGCGGTCGAGCTGGGCTTCCGGCAAGGGATAAGTGCCTTCCTGTTCGATCGGGTTTTGCGTTGCCATAACGAGGAACAGGCGCGGCAGCGCATAGGTTTCGCCGCCGACGGTGATCTGGCGCTCGGCCATCGCTTCGAGCAGCGCCGATTGCACCTTGGCCGGGGCGCGGTTGATCTCGTCGGCGAGCAGCAGATGATGGAACAGCGGACCGCGCTGGAAGACGAAGCTGCCGTCCTGCGGCCGGTAGATTTCGGTGCCGGTCAGATCGGCCGGCAGCAGGTCCGGGGTGAACTGGACCCGGTGGAAATCGGCCTCGATGGCCTCGGCCAAGGCTTTCACCGCCCGGGTCTTGGCGAGGCCCGGCGCGCCTTCGACCAGCAGGTGGCCGTCGGCAAGCAGGGCGATCAGCAGCTTGCGGTTCAGGTCGGGCTGGCCGATGACCTGCCGGTTCAGGTGGGCTTCGAGGGCGGAAAAGCGGTCACGTAGGCTCATGGGTCAGCTATCTTGTTGTTTGACTTGAGGGTTTTGATAACCCGAAGTGTAAACGGGCTGCTTCGACCCGTCGCCGTAACTAAATATCCTTTACAACTTAGCCCGTCCTTCAAACGAGCGTTTGAAATGCCCGGCCGGATCGCTACAATCCTCCGACCAGTCGGCCCGCCATGGCGGGCCGCTAACCATAACAACGAACCCGCTTCAGGAGCATTGAAATGAGTCATTCCCCGGTGGAAAGTCCGATCCGGCGCAAAGTGCGGCCCGTGCAGTTTGCCGAACGCGTCGCCGTGGTCGATGGCCTGCGCACGCCATTTGGGCGCCAGCTGACCTATTTCAAGGGCGTCAATTCCATCGAGATGGGCAAGCTCGTGGTCAGCGAGATGCTTGCCCGCACCGATATCGATCCGAAGCTGATTGATCGGGTGGTGTTCGGTCAGGTGCTGGTGCTGCCGGAAGCGCCGAACATCGCCCGCGAGATCGTGCTCGGTACCGGCATGGACGTGCATACCGACGCGTTCTCAGTGTCGCGCGCCTGCGCCACCAGCTTCCAGGCCGCGAGTTCGGTGACCGAAGCGATTCTGGCCGGCGATATCGATGTCGGCATCGCTGGCGGCGCCGATTCCTCGTCGGTGGTGCCGATCCAGTTCTCGCGCCGCTTTGCCAATACGCTGGTCGAGTTGCAGAAAGCCAAGACGCTGGGCCAGCGGCTGGCAATGCTGAAAAAACTGTCGCTGAAAGATCTGGCGCCGGTGCCGCCAGCGGTACGCGAATACTCGACCGGCCTGACCATGGGCGACAACGCCGAGCAGATGGCGCGCGATCACGGCATCAGCCGTGCCGAGCAGGATGCTCTGGCGCACCGCTCGCACACCCTGGCGGCCAAGGCCTGGAACGAGGGCAAGCTCGACGCCGAAGTGATGACCGTGCACCTGCCGCCGTTCAAGGAAGCGTTCAAGCGCGACAACAACATCCGCTTTGATTCGCAGCTGGAAAACTACGCCAAGCTGAAACCGGCTTTCGACAAGAACCACGGCACCGTCACCGCCGCCAACGCCACCCCGTTGACCGACGGCGCGGCGTCGCTGCTGTTGATGCGGGAATCGCGTGCCCGCGAGCTCGGCCTGAACATCCTCGGCTACATCCGTTCGTATGCCTACGCGGCGATCGAGGCCGACATCGACATGCTGATGGGCCCGTCGTACGCCACGCCGCGCGCGCTCGACAAGGCCGGCATCACGCTGAAAGACATCGACCTCATCGAGATGCACGAAGCGTTTGCCGCGCAGACGCTCAGCAACGTCAAGATGTTCGCCTCCGACAAGTTCGCCAACGAAAAACTCGGCCGCGCCAGCAAGATCGGCGAGATCGACATGGACAAGTTCAACGTGCTCGGCAGCTCGATCGCCTACGGCCACCCGTTCGCCGCCACCGGCGCCCGGATGATCAGCCAGAACCTGCGCGAACTGCGCCGCCGTGGCGGCAAGCTGGCGCTGGTCACGGCCTGCGCCGCCGGCGGTCTTGGTGCCGCGATGGTGCTGGAAGCGGAATAAGACGGATCGAATGGCGCAGGGTGCGTCTTGACGCACCGCCTGCCGACAAGCGAGTTGAATGGTGCGTCAAGACGCACCCTACAAGAGCGACAACAACATGATTCTCAAACAAACCAGCAGTTTCACCCTGACCCTGCGCGGCGACGGCATTGCCGTGATCAAGATGGACGTGCCGGGCGAAAGCACCAACACGCTGCGCGCCGAATTCACCACCGAGTTCAACGAGATTCTCAGCGCGCTGCGCGGTGACACCCGCATCAAGGGCATTGTGATCACATCCGGCAAGCCGGATTCGTTTGTCGTCGGTGCCGACATCAACATGCTGAAAACCATCGAGCGGCCGGAACAGGCAGAAGCCTTGAGCCGGGAAGGTCATCAGGCAATGTTCGAACTGCAAAAGCTCGGCGTGCCGCTGGTCGCGGCCGTGCACGGTCCGGCGCTCGGCGGCGGCTTGGAGCTCGCGCTGTGCTGTCACGAGCGCGTGCTGTCCGATGACAACAAGACCATCGTCGGCTTGCCGGAAGTGCAGCTCGGCGTGCTGCCCGGTGGCGGTGGCACCCAGCGCTTGCCGAAGCTGGTCGGCATCGCCAATGCGCTCGACATGATGCTGACCGGCAAACAGGTGCGCGCCAAGCAGGCGCTGAAAATGGGCCTTGCTGATGAAGTGGTGCCGAAAGCGCATCTGGAAAACGCCGCGGTAAAACGGGCGTTGAAACTGGCCAATAATCCGAATCGTGACCAGCTGTTCAGAAAGGTCCGCAAACCGGCGCCGCTGCTGTCCGGCCCCGGCCTCATGCGGGTGCTGCTGGAGAGCAATCCGATCGGCCGTGGCATCATCTTCTCGCAGGCGCGCAAAGCCGCTGCCGCCAAAACCTGCGGCAATTATCCGTCGCCGGACAAGATCATCGACTGCGTTGCCGCCGCCTTTGGCAGCGATGGTTTTGCGGTGGAAGCGAAGAAGTTTGGCGAACTGGTGGTGACGCCGGTGGCGCGCCAGCTGATGAATATTTTCTTTGCCACCACGGCGCTGAAGAAAGACAAGGTCAACGATGCCCCGGCCCGTGAGATCCGCAAGGTCGGCGTGCTCGGCGGCGGCCTGATGGGCGCCGGCATTGCTTTCATCAGCATCGACAAGGCCAAGGTCAAGGCGCGGGTCAAGGATCGCGATGACAAGGGCGCCGGTCATGCCATCAAGTACGCGCATGAGATCATCAGCGGTCGCGCCAAGAAAAAGCACATGACCCAGGCGCAGGCCGGCAAGCTGTTGTCGCAGCTCAGCGTCAGCACCGATTTCAGCGGCTTCAAGGATCTGGATATCGTCATCGAGGCGGTGTTCGAAGATCTGAAACTGAAGCAACAGATGGTCAAGGACATCGAAACGAATTGCCGTCCGGCCACCATCTTTGCCACCAACACCTCGTCGATTCCGATCCACAGCATCGCCGAAGGCGCGCAGCGGCCGGAGAACATCATCGGCATGCATTACTTCTCGCCGGTCGAGAAAATGCCGCTGCTGGAAATCATCACGACGGACCAGACCGCCGATTGGGTCACCTCGACCGCGGTCGAATTCGGTCGTGCCCAGGGCAAGACCGTCATCGTGGTCAAGGACAAGGCCGGTTTCTACGTCAACCGCATTCTGGCGCCGTACATGAACGAAGCCGGCTATCTGGTCGCGACCGGCGTGCCGGTCGATCAGGTCGACAAGGCGCTGAAGAAGCTCGGCTTCCCGATTGGTCCGATCAACCTGCTCGACGAAGTCGGCATCGATGTCGGCACCAAGGTCGCGCCGATTCTGGCGGCGGCCTTTGGCGACCGGATGAATCCGCCGGCCGCATTCAAGAAACTGCTGGAAGACAACCGGCTCGGCAAGAAAAACAAGCGCGGCTTCTATCTCTATGACGAAAGCGGCAAGAGCAGGAAGCAGGTCGATGCCTCGGTCTACACACTGCTCGGCGTCAACCCGGATGCGCAGGTGCCGGCCCAGGAAATTGCCGAGCGCTGCCTGCTGATGATGATCAACGAAGCGGCCCGCTGCCTCGATGAAGGCATCATCCGCAACGCCCGCGACGGTGACATCGGCGCGATTTTCGGCATCGGTTTTCCGCCTTATCTCGGTGGCCCGTTCCGCTATGTCGACAGCTTTGGCGCCAGCGCGATTGTCGACCGGCTCAAGCATTACCAGGGCCTGCATGGCGAGCGTTTTGCGCCGTGCCAGAAGCTGCTGGACATGGCGGCGAACAACGAGCGGTTCTATTCCTGAACGTTGGTATTTCCGAAACTTGGTGTGTTGCCAGAAAAAACGAGCCGCGAAGGCTCGTTTTTTTTGCCCGGTGAACAGCAAGCGACAGATCCGGCTGCCACGGCGAGGCGGTGGCGCAGTTGCGGATGCAATCGGCCTTAACGCCCGATGGGCTCATCGTAATCGTGGCCGTCGAGCGCATGCCAGCGCAGTCGCTTGCTCGAGCGCAGCGAGGTTTGCAGGTCGATATCGCCATTGCTGACCGCACCGGCGCCGTTTTCCCGCAGCCGGGTCAGCAACAACTCGGCGCGTGCTTCGCGCACGCTGGTCGCGCCGACCCATTGGTTGCGGCCGCTGTGCTTGGCCGCGTAGAGCAGGCAATCCGCCACCTGCAGAACCTGTTCACAGGTATAGGCGTTGACCATGTCGAGGTGCAGCGGAAAGACCGCGTAACCAATCGAGCAGCTGATGCTCAGCCGGCTGCCGTTCTTGAGGTTAAACGGCTGATCGCTGATCACCGAGCGAATCCGTTCCGCGAGTTGCGGTGAAATGCTGCGTTCGCTGTAACGGCTCACCAGCAAGAATTCCTCACCGCCGTAGCGCACCAGGAAATCCTGTTCGCGGCAGATTTGCTGCAGCCGGTCCTTTACCGCCAGCAAGACTTCGTCGCCGACGGCGTGGCCAAAGCTGTCGTTGATGCGTTTGAAATGATCCAGATCGATCAGGAAGAACAGCAGATCGCTCTGATGCACGGTTTGCAACTGGTTGGTGGCGTCCTGGTGCCGGCGCAGCACGGCGGGCGCGTCTTTTTCCAGATAGCGGAACAACAGGCGACGGTTGCCAAGACTGGTCAGCGGATCGGTCAGGCTCATGGTTTCGAGCCGGCCATTGACTTGCTGCAGTTCGCTGTTGAGCTGCTCTAACACGGCATTCTTGTCCTGCAATTCGTGGGTGCGGGTTTCGACCTGTTGTTGCAAGGTCTGCAGCAGCTGCTTTTCCTGTCGCCGGCGGCGACGATGCTGGAGCAGCAGTGTCAGCAGCAGCGCGCCTCCAGCAAGACTGTAACCGACATAGGCGCTGGTACTGGCCCAGAATGGCGGTGCAATTACGATGGTCAGCCGACGCGGTTCCGGGTCCCAAACCCCCGCCGGGCTGCCGGCGCGCAATTCAAACTGGTAGTCGCCCGGGGCGAGCAGGCTGTAATTCGCTTGATGCTGGCCGGCACCCGTTTCGTTCCAGTCGGATTCCACCGGCAGCAAGCGGTAGCGATAGCGGTTGCCTTCGGGATTGCTGAAATGTTGCGCCGAAAACGCGATCAGCAGTGTGTTCTGGCCGGCCGCGAGATCGAGCCGATCGCTGGCGTGCATCGGCAGCCGGGTGTTCTGCTGCATCACCAGCACGTTGGTGATGGTGCTGCGCGGCGGCATCATGTTCAGCGCAACTGCGGCCGGATCGAACCAGTTGAACCCGCGAATGCCGCCAAAATAGAGCCGACCGTCCGGGCCTTTTGCCGCGGCGCCGGAGTTGAATTCGCGATCCTGCAGGCCGGCGGACACCGTGTAGGCGTCGGCTTGTTCCTGATTCGGATCGAACCGGAACACGCCATCGTTGGTGCTGAGCCAGTAGCGGCCCGCGGCATCCGGCAAAATCGCGTAGATCACTTCGTTGTTGATGCCATGGCGATGGCCGAACCGGTAAATGCGTTTGCTGCGGCGATGCAGTTTCAGCAAGCCGTCACCGTAGCTGCCGATCCAGATTGCCTCGTCACTGGTATGCAGCGACCAGACGGAAAACACCGCCGGTAGCAGCCGTTCGAATCGGCCGTCGGCGAGACGTCGGCAGAGGCCGCCATCATCCGTGCCGATCAGCAGGCTGTCGTCGTTATCGAGCAACAGCGCGACTACCCGGTTGCCGCACAGGCCGGCTTCGTTGTCGCGTTCGGCGCGAAACGATTCAAACCGGTTGGCACTGGGATAAAACCGCAGCAAACCGCCGCCAAAAGTACCCAGCCACAGACTGCCGTCGGCGGCTTCCGCTATTGCACGCAGGCGCTGGTGATCCTCGCTGCCATCGGGTGTGACCGGCAGCGGGATGCGGCGAAAACCTGGCTCGCGGAATTCGTTCAGGCCGTTTTCGGTGCCGACCCACAAACGGCCTTTGCGATCGCGGTGAATGAGCCGGACGTGGTTGTCGCTGAGACTGTTGGGGTCGGTTGGGTGGTGTTGAAAATGCTGGTAGCGTCGACCGTTGTCACGCGACAGTGACAAGCCGCCACCGTCGGTGCCGACCCAAAGCTGATCGGTTTCCGCCAGTATGCTGCGCACGCTGTTGCTGGCCAGGCTGTCGGCTCGGGTGGGGTCGGTGCGGACGACATGAAAACTGCTCTGCAGCGGATCAAAGCGGCTGACGCCGCCGAGCCAGGTGCCGATCCAGAGCACGCCTTCGCGGCTTTGAAACAGCGAGCGGACATGGTTGTCCGGCAGGCCATCGGCATGACCTGGCCGGTGCTGCAGTTGCTGCCAGCGGGCGCCAGGCTGCAATTGATAGAGCACGCCGAGGTTCTCGCTGCCGACCCATAGCCGGCCATCACGGTCGCGCAGCAAGCTGGTGATTTGCGGTTGGACGGCAAACCGAGGCCAGGCCACCGGTTCCAACAAGCCGCTGCGCGGCTGCCAGCGCCACAGCCCGGCCAGCTGGGTGCCGATCAGGATGCTGTCGCCATCGACCCAGAAACTGGTCAGCCGGCTGCGCGCCGACAGCGCATTGGGGCCGGGTTCCAGTTGCAGCCGGTCGCCGTGAAAGCGGTAGATGCCCTGGCTGCTGAGCGCCAGCAGCTCGCCGTTCCGATCGCGTTGCAGCGCCAGCAGGCGGCGGGCGGTTTCGGTGTCGTGACCGGCGCTGACCGGCCAGTGTTGAAAGCGGTCGCGCTCGGGGTCGTAACGGCTCAGGCCGGTGTCGGTGGCAAACCAGACGCTGCCGTTCGCTTCGCTCAGGCAGGCGTTGACCCGGCCGGGCAGCGGACCGTTGGCGCTGCCGTCGCCCGGACGCACCTGGCCCATTTCGCCGCGGTGGGTGTCGTAGCGGTGAATGCCGCCGTCGAACAGGCCGATCCACAGGCCGCCACGGCCGTCGGTGCAGAGGCTGTGTACGCTGTCGCGCGACAAGCCGTGTTCGCCGCGCCGGATGACCAGCGTGTCGTGACCGTCGAAGCGGTTCAGGCCGTCGGCGGTGCCGAGCCAGACAAAGCCGTATTCGTCCTGGGCAATCGCGGTGATGCTCGATTGCGACAGGCCTTCGGCGGTGCCGAGCGTGCTGAGCCGGATGCTGTCGTCCGGCAAGGTGTCATCCGGCAAAGCGTGATCGGGGCTCGGTCGGATCGTGACAGCGGCCGGGACCGCGGTGATCGATGTTGCCGCCAATGCGACCGGTGCCAACGCGCGCACCAGCCAAGCGGCCAGCCCTGCCATAGTGACTCACTTAAAACGGGATAACGAACGGCTTCAACAATAGGTGAGCTTGGCCGTGCTGCCAACTTTTCGGGAACGGTCGTCGCGGTTACCATGGCCCGGCGCCGCCAACCCGAGCGGTGTCGGACGGGCAGAGCCCGGCGGGCTGACCGCGACACAGGAGATCAGAATGAAACAGATGAGCCAGCGCAGGGTGGTGGCCTTGTTGGTGGCGGCCACCGTGATGTCGGTCCGTGCGGAAGACGCTGCGCCGGCAGCGGAAGCGGTGCCGGAATGGAAAGGCGAGGGTGAGCTCGGCTATGTCGCGGCGCGCGGCAACACCGACACCGAAACGGTGTCGAGCAAGCTGAAGATGACCTATGCCAGCGGCAACTGGAGCCACGAGCTCGGTTTGGCCACGCTGCAGTCGACCAGCGAAGATCCGGATACCGGTGAGGAAGAAGAAACCGCTGATCGCTTCCAGTTTACCGGCCAGAGCAACTACGCGTTTTCGGCGCGCAGCTACGCCTTTGGTGCCGTCCGTTATGAAGAGGACGAGTACAGCGGTTACGATCATCAAACCACGCTTGCCGCCGGTTACGGTTATCACCTCCTGACCGACGACAACCACAAACTGTCGGCCGAAATCGGTGCCGGTCAGCGCCGCAGCGAGCTGGTCGACACCGGTGAAAAAGAAACCGAAACGATCGCCCGGCTGCGGGTCACCCACGGCTGGCAGTTCACCGAGAGCAGCAAGTGGACCAACGATCTGCTGGTCGAAGCCGGCGATGAAAACACCTTCAGCGAATTCGTCACCGGTCTGAAAGTCGATATCAACAGCGCGTTCGCGGTGAAAATCGCCCACGCGATCCGGCAGAACAGCGAAGTGCCGCCGGATCGGCAGCGCACCGACACCCTGACCACAGTCAATCTGGTGTTCGGTTTCTGAGTCCGTTGCCTCCCGATGGCATGGCGCTGCTGAAGACCCTGGCAGCGCAGGCGCTGCGCCTTGCCGATGCCAGGCTCGCTGTCGAGCAGGCACTACGGGCCGCGCCGTTGTCGGGGCCGGTGCGGATCCTGGCGATCGGCAAAGCAGCCCTGCCGATGTGGCAGGGCGCAGATGCTTTGCTTGGCTCGCAGGTGCGTGCCGGCTTGCTGATCGTGCCGGCGCATGCGAGCGCCAGCGCGGCGCCGATGCCGAACTCGCCCTGGCGTTATCCCCTGCACTGTCTGACCGGCGCGCACCCGCTGCCGGATGCGCGCTCATTGGCGGCCGGTGCCGCCGCGCAGCAGTTTGTTGCCGGCTGTGCGCCGGATGAATGCCTGCTGGTGTTGCTGTCGGGCGGTGCCTCGGCGCTGTGCGAGGTGCTGCCGGATGGCATCAGCCTCACCGAGCTGCAGGCACTGCAACAGCTGATGCTGGCATCGGCCTGGCCGATCAACTCAATCAATGCCGTGCGGCAGCGGCTATCGCGCATCAAGGCCGGCGGCTTGCTGCGCTGCTGTCCGGCTGACCGATCCGTCCGGCAGTTGTTGCTGTCCGATGTGCCCGGCGACGATCCGGCCGTGATCGGCTCGGCGCCGTTTGTGCCGATCGTGTTACCGTTACCGGCCTGGCACACGCTGCCGGCGCCGTGGCCGCAGCGGTTGCAGCGCTGGTTGGCCGCGCCGGGGCCCGCGACAGCGACGAACGCCGCGCTTGCCGACGTCACCAGCACGATCATCGCCAGCAACGCGCAGGTGCGCGCGGGTTTGCAGCATTGGGCAGCGGCCAATGATCTCGCCGTGGTCGCCAATCGCGCCATCGCTGGCGAGATCGGCGCGGTGGCATCAGCGCTGGCCGCCGAGATTGCCACCGGCCCCGCCGGTCTGTACCTCTACGGCGGGGAAACCCATCTGCAATTGCCGGCACAGCCGGGACGCGGTGGCCGCAATCAACATCTGGCGTTGCTGTTGCAGCAGGCGTTGACGGCCGCGGACATCGAGAGCGCTTGCAGCGTACTGACCCTGGCGACCGACGGCGTCGATGGTTGCACTGATGCCGCCGGCGCGTTATTCCAGTGCGGCGCGCGAGCGCGGCGAGTGGAGGCCGCGACTGCCGACGCTGCCGCAGCGCTCGGCACTGCCAGCAGCTATGATTACTGGCGCCAGCAAGGCGGTCTGCTCGTTACCGGTGCCACCGGCAGCAATGTCGCCGATCTGGTGCTGTGCTGGAAATCCGGTCGTCGCGTTGCCAGCCGCTGACTCCTGCCGCTTTTTTGCGCACTGACGGCAAAGCCGTCGCCAGCTTGATGTCGTAGCAGATCACCATACAGGACCACGCCGTGAGCCATCCCGAATTGCAAGCCGTACTCAATATTCTGAATCGCATCATCGTCGGCAAACCGGAACTGACCCGGCTGGCGCTGGCCTGTTTGCTCGGCCGCGGTCATCTGCTGATGGAAGATCTGCCCGGCATGGGCAAGACCACCCTGGCGCAGGCGCTGGCGCGCGTGCTCGGCCTGCAATTCCAGCGCATCCAGTTCACTGCCGATCTGTTGCCGGCCGACATCCTCGGCAGCTCCATTTTCAACCGCGCCGAAAACCGTTTTGAGTTCCATCCGGGGCCGATTTTTTCCCAAGTGCTGCTGGCCGATGAAGTGAACCGGGCGACGCCGAAAACCCAAAGCGCGCTGCTCGAAGCGATGGCCGAACAGCAGGTGACGGTCGAAGGCGCGACCCGCGAATTGCCACAACCGTTTTTTGTCATCGCCACGCAGAATCCCTTGCACCAGATCGGCACCTATCCGTTGCCGGAGTCGCAGCTCGATCGCTTTCTGATGCGGCTGTCGGTCGGTTATCCGGATCTGCGGGCCGAGCGCGAACTGCTGCGCGGCGAAGATCGCCAGCAGATGCTGACCGGCCTGAAAGCGCAAGTGGCGCCGGCGCAGCTGTCGGCGTGGCAACAGGCGGTGGTGCAAGTCAAGGTCAGCGACACGCTGCTCGATTACGTGCAGTCGCTGCTGGTGGCGAGCCGGAACGGCAGCGTGTTTCTGCACGGTCTGAGCCCGCGCGCCGGACTCGCTTTGCTGCGCGCTGCGCGGGCGTTTGCCTTTGTCAGCGGTCGTGATCATGTGCTGCCGGATGATGTCCAGACCGTGTTCGTGCCGGTGGCTGCGCATCGACTCTGGTTGCGCGATGCCCGGGAAGAGCACAGCGAGCGCGCCGTGCAGGCGTTGCTGAAAAGCGTGCCGGTGCCGATGTAACCGGTTGCACAGGCCTCAGAGTCGAGTTGCCCATGTTGGCGTTTCTGCAACGCTCCTCCTTGCCGCTGCTGCCGCGTTGGTGGCGGGCACGTTTTGCTGCCTGGATCGAGCGGCGTTTGCTGGCGGTGCCGAGCTTGCGGCTCAGCCATCGCGAGATTTTCATTTTTCCGTCGCGCGGTGGCTGGCTGTTCATCGTGGTCGGTTTGCTGATTCTGGTGGGGGCTTCCAACTATCAGAACAATCTGGGCCTGCTGCTGGCGTTCTGGCTGATGGCACTCGGCCTGCTGGCCAAGTTTCTGAGTTTTCGCAATTTGCTCGGCATCCAGCTGCGCGCCGGCGATCCGCCACCGGCATTTGTCGGTGAGGACGTGCGCTTCCCGATCTGGCTCAATGATCCGGAAGGCCGCGCCCATGCCGCGATCAGCGTCAGTATCGATGCCAGCCATGACGATGCCTATGACGTGCCGACCCAAACGGCGGTCTGCGCCGAGCTGCCGGTGCCCGCCTCGCGTCGTGGTTGGTTGGAGATGCCTCGGTTCTGTTTGCAATCGACGGCGCCGTTCGGTTGGCTGCGGGTCTGGAGCTGGCCAAAACTGCAGGCCCGTGCGCTGGTGTATCCGGCGCCCATCGCGCCGCCGTGGCCGTTGCAACCGCAAGGTGACGGCGACGGCAAGCAGGCAAAACCGATCAGCGGCAGCGAGGATTTTGCCGGCCACCGGCTGTGGCGACAGGGCGACTCGCTGCGTCAGGTCGATTGGAAAGCATTTGCCCGCGAGCGCGGTTTGCACCTGCGCCAGTTTGTCGCGCCAAGCGGTGACGAATGGTGGTTTCGCTTGCAGGACCTGCCGGCCGCCGATCGGGAAATCCAGCTCAGTTGGTTGTGCTTTCTGCTGTTGGAAGCCGAACACAAAGGTCAGCGTTATGGTCTGGAATTGGGCGCCGAGCGGTTTCTGCCGGATCAGGGCGATGTGCATCTGCATCGCTGCCTGAAAGCGCTGGCGCTGTATGGCAATGAGGCCTGAGTGATGCAGCGATTCGATTTGCAGCGCCCGGGTGTCAAACCGATGCTGTTGCTGGCCATTGGTTCGGCGCTGCTGCCGCTGTGGCTGAAGGTACCGGCCTGGGTCGGTGTGGCCAGCGCGCTGGTGCTATTGTCGGCCACCAATGTCGGCAGCCGCTTGCCGCGCTGGCTGTTGATTCTGTCGGTGCTGGCCGCGACGGTTGGGGTGGTCATGCAGCATCGCGGTTTGTTCACCCGCGATGCCGGGCTATCCCTGATCGTGCTGATGGCCAGCTTCAAATTGCTGGAGCTGAAAAGTTATCGCGATGCGATGCTGGTCAGTGCCCTGAGTTTTTTCCTGACTTTCGTCGGGCTGCTGTTTTATCAATCGCTGTCGGTGGCCTTGTACCTGTTCCTGTTGCTGCCGCTGCACACCGCGACCGTGCTGGTATTGCACCGACTGGACGGTTGGCGCGGCCTGCTGGTGCTCGCCAAGGACAGCGGCCGTTTTGTTTTGCTGGCGTTGCCGCTGGTGGCACTGCTCTATGTGTTTTTTCCGCGCTTGTCGGCGCCGCTGTGGCGACTGCCGGGCAGCGGTGTGACCGGGCCGACCGACTCGATGACTATCGGCGATGTGCAATCGCTGGCGCTGTCGGATGAGCTGGCGTTCCGGGTCAAGTTCACCGGCGCGCCGCCGCCGGAAAAGCAGCGCTACTGGCGCGGCACGGTGCTGGCGGATTTTGACGGCCTGACCTGGAATGTCGGCATGCCGCAGGCGGCCGAAACCATCGAGCCACTCGGCGCGCCCATCCGCTACCAGATCGCTCTGGAACCGACTCGCCTGCGCTGGCTGTACGCGCTCGATGTGCCACAGACGGTGGATTCGCCACTGCAAGCGCGGCGCACCTGGAACGCGACCTTGCTGACCTATGGCTTCATCCGGCAACGGGTCGATTACAGTGTCGAGTCGGTGCTGAACTACCGCTTGGGCGCCGATGCCACGGACAAGGATCTCGCGACCTATCTGCGCTTGCCGGACGGTGGCAATCCACAGTCCCGGCAGTGGGCAGAGGCGCTGCGAGCCCGGTATCCGGATGCGACCGCCTATGCCCAGGCCTTGTTGCGGCAAATCAATCAGGACAACTTCTGGTATTCACTGCAAGTGCCCGAGCTTTCCGAAGATACCGTCGACGATTTTTGGTTCAACCACAAACGCGGTTATTGCGAGCATTACGCCAACGCCGTGACCTTTCTGCTGCGCGCTGGCGGTGTGCCGGCACGGGTGGTGGTGGGCTATCAGGGCGGTGAGTGGAATCCGTACGGCAATTTCCTCACCGTGCGACACCTCGACGCGCATGCCTGGCTCGAGTTCTGGCGCGCCGGTGACGGCTGGATCCGGCTCGATCCGACCGCGGCGGTGTCGCCGCTGCGTATCGATCAGTCGTATCTGGATCGCATCGCCCGCCGCGACAGCCTGATGTCGTTTTCGGGCTGGGACAGTGTCGCCACGCTGACCGGTGATGCCTCCAATTGGGCGTTGGTGGAATGGTGGCAACAGGCCAATCGCTGGTTTGAGGCGAATGTGGTGCAGTTCAATGCCGATGCCCAGCGTGATTGGCTCGAGAATCTGGGTTTGCCGAAATTGTCGATGGCCGATCTGGTGCGCATTCTGGTGATCGGCTTGCTGCTGTTGCTGGCGATCAGTGCCTGGCTCATCCTGCGCTCGCGTCCGGTGCGCGATCCGGTTGCGCGCCTTTATGCGGCGTTCTGCGCCAAACTGGCGCGTGCCGGCATTCGGCGCGAGCCGCATGAGACACCGCAGGATTTTCTGCGCCGGGCGCAGCGGGCATTTCCGGCTGAGCGCGGTGAGCTGCGTGCCTTTGTCGACGCCTATATCGCGCTGCGCTATGGCGCCGGTGGTTCATACCGGGAGCTGGCGCAGCAATGGCGCCGGCTGCGTTGGCGCCGCTTGAAAGCGCTCTGAGCGTCAGTCTGCAGCGACCGCTGTGGTCAGTCGGTGCGGGTATAATGCGACACGTGGTGAAAACCGGTGCTGGCAGCGTGGCGGCCGGTTCTGTCTTTTTCAGGATGTAGTCTGATGAGTCTTGCCGATATCCGGGCGTTTCTGCAATGCGAAACCCCCGCCGCCTGGTTGGCGTGCGCCAACGCTGAATTGCCAACGCTGCTGATCGATCACGCACACTGTGAAAAGAAAGCGGCCTCGACCGCGATGAGCCTGATGTACCGCTTTCCCGAGCGGCATGCCTTGCAGCACCAGCTGTCACGGCTGGCCCGGGAGGAGTTGCGCCATTTCGAGCAGGTGATGGAGTTGATGCAGGCGCGTGGTGTCAGCTACGGGACCTTGTCGCCGGCGCGCTATGCTGCCGGTTTGCGCGCGCATACCCGCAAGCCGGAAGCGCAGTATCTGGTCGATGTCCTGATCATCGGTGCCTATATTGAGGCGCGCTCGTGTGAACGCTTTGCGGCGCTGGCCGAGGTCGTCAATGATGACGAGCTGGCGAGCTACTACCGGTTCTTGTTGCGCTCGGAGTCGCGGCATTTCCGCAACTACCTTGAGCTCGCCAAGTTGTATGCCGAGGAAGATATCGGCACACGTGTGCGTCAGTTTGGTGATTGGGAAGCCGAGCTCATCTGCACGCCGGATCCGCAGTATCGGTTTCACAGCGGTGTGCCGGCCTGAGCGGGCCGCGCAGCAAAAAACAAAACGCGGCTGTCAGCCGCGTTTTGTTTTGGCCATGAGGTGGCGGATCTTTTTACAGCCGCAGGCCACCATTTACAGGCGCAGGCCACCATCGATTTCCAGCACCCGACCGGTCAGGTAATCGTTTTCCAGAATGAACTGCACGGTTTGCGCGATATGTTCCGGCAGGCCCATCTTGCGCAGCGGAATGCCGGCTTCGATTTTGCTGATGACCTCGGGCTTCATGCTGGCGGTCATGTCGGTGGCGATGAAGCCGGGGGCAATCGCCGCGGCGCGGATGCCGTAGCGCGCCAGTTCTTTCGCCCAGGTGACGGTCATCGCCGCGACGCCGGCCTTGGCCGCCGCATAGTTGCTCTGGCCGATGTTGCCGGCGCGGGAAATACTGGAGATGTTGATCAGCACGCCGGCGCGGCCGTGTTCGATCATCTGGGCGGCGGCTTCGCGACCACACAGGAACACACCGGTCAGGTTGACGTCGATGACTTTCTGCCAGTCGCCGAGGCTGAGCTTGCTTTCGATGACCCCGTCTTTGGCTTTGACCAGCAGGCCGTCGCGGATGATGCCGGCGTTGTTGATCAACGCATCGACCGGACCGAGCCCGGCCTTGATGCGATCAAACAGGGCGATCACTTCGGCTTCGTTGGCGATGTCGGCCAGGTAGGCGTCGGCGCGGGCGCCCAGCTGACGGCACTCGGCCAGCACTTTTTCCACCGCTTCGCCATTGCGATCGATGAGCGCCAGGGCGGCGCCCTGGCCGGCGAGCTTGAGCGCCATGGCTTTGCCGAGACCTTGGCCGGCGCCGGTGATGGCGATCAGGGAATTGCGAATCTGCATGGCGACTTCTCCCGCGAATGGCGTTTGCTGCAATGCACAAAAACGCCGGCACTATAGCAGGATTCAGAGCGGGAATCAGGCCCGGATTCGACGCCGCTGGCGGGCCGGGCCTCTTTGCGGGCGCGCGTTATCAGGATTTCGCGGTGATAGTGCTGACTTACAGGACATTGCGCAGACCAAGCTCGGTCGGCCATGGCGCGAAGTAGTACTGCTGCTGAAGATAGGCGTCGGGCTGTCGGCGCAGGTGGTGTTGCAGCAGGGTCAGCGGCACCACGAGCGGGATTTTTTCCTGCCGGTAGTCGTCGATCAGCGCGGCCAGTGCTTCCCGGTCGCTGCTGTCCAGGCGGCGTTTGAAATAACCGGCGATGTGCTGCAGCACGTTGACGTGCCGTTTGCGGGTGGCCTTGCGCTTGAGCGCCGCCATGAATTCGCTGGCGTAGCTGTCGAGCCAGTCGTTGCTCAGGCGGCCCTTGAGCCCGGCCACCATGCGGCCCAGCCGGCGGTAGGCAGCCTCGTTGTGGGCGAGCAGGATGAGCTTGTAGCGGCTATGAAAGGCGATGATGTCGGCCTTGCCGGGCTGGCTGGCGCGCAGTGTCTGCCAGCGCGCGTAGGCGTAGACCCGGGTGATGAAATTCTCGCGCAGCACCGGATCCTGCAGCCGGCCTTCTTCCTCGATCGGCAACAGCGGAAAATGCTGCGCCAGCCGGCTCGCGTAAATGCCGCCGGTGTGCTGCGGCAAACCGCCGCTGGCGCCATGCAGCTTGACCCGATCCATGCCGCAGCTCGGTGATCTGCTTTTCAGCACATAGCCGGAAAGCATCTGTTGCTGCGGCCGCTGCCGATCGGTCCAGGCGAGCATCTGCTCGGTGAAATCGTCGTCCGGATTCTTGACGCCGCGCAGCCGGATCGCACCGCCGATGTTGGCGAGATGGATGGTCGGGCGCGGCACGCCGAGGCCGATGCCGAGCTCGGGACAGAGCGGTCGGTAATCGAAATATCTCGCCAGCACATCGTTCAGGTAATCGTCGCGTTTGTGGCCGCCGTCGAAGCGCACCGGTTCGCCGAGCAGGCAGCTGCTGATGCCAACCAGCGGTTTCTGCGGCAAGGGTTCAAACGCGATCATGCCGATCTCCTGAACACGGACGCAGCGGATACGTTGATCGCGACCGGGCCGATCAGATCAGAACCGGCTGAACCGGCGAGTGCCGGACAGCAGGCAGGCCTCGGCCGCTTCGATATTTTCCGGATAGCCCATCAACACCAGGGTGTCGCCGGCGCGCAGCAATTCGTTGTTGGCCGGGTAGGGGTGCTCGATGCCGGCGCGGCGCAGCGAGGTGACTTCGACGCCCATCGCTTCCAGATTGAGCGCGCCGAGATTGCTGCCGGTGCCGGCCGAGTCCGGCGCCAGCGTCACCGGATGCAATTGCTGTGGCCGTTTGCTGCTGTCGCTGGTCATGTCGGCACCGGCGCCATAGAAGAACCCTTTCAGCTGCTTGTAGCGGGCGCGCCGTGCCTGCTGCACCCGGTGCAGGACTTTGTTGACCGGTACATCCAGCATCACCAGCACGTGCGACACCAGCATCAGGCTGCCTTCGAGAATTTCCGGCACCACTTCGGTGGCGCCGCTTTCGCGCAGCTCGTCGAGATGGCTGTCGTCCTGGGTGCGCACCAGCACCGGCAGATCCGGGTGCAGATTGCGCACGCGCCGGACGATGAGTTCCGCATGCTCGGCACTGTCGACGCAGACCACCACCATGCGTGCCCGATCGACACCGCAGGCGCGCAGGATTTCCGGCCGGCTGGCGTCGCCGAAAAACACCCGGACACCGGCCTGATTGGCTTCCTGGACACGCTGGCTGTCGCGATCCAGCGCCAGCGCACGGTAACCCTCGTGCTCGACAAACCGCACCACCAGCTGACCGACCCGGCCGAAACCGCAGACGATGACGTGGTGATTCAATTCCTGCGCTGCCTGTTCGATCACCTGCAGCGGATCGCCGTCTTCGTCCTGTTTGTGCCGGCGTCGCAGCATCAAGTCCGTCAACCGGCCGCTGTGCCGCAAGGCAAGTGGCGCCAGCAACATGCTGGCAATGCCGACCGTCAGGGCGACCGACACGGTGCTGGCATCCATCAGGCGGGTGTCCGACGCCAGCGCCAGCAAGGCAAAACCGAACTCGCCGACCTGCGCCAGCACCACGCCGGAAACGATCGCTTCCCGCCGGCGCTCTTTCATCACCCGCAAGGCGAGATACACCACCAGCAATTTGATCAGGATGATCAGCGGCAGCGCCAGCATGATCACCACGGTGTGATTCACCAGCACGCTCAAGGTCAGCAGATTGCCGATGCCGATGAAGAACAAGCCCATCAAGACATCGCGGAACGGCCGGATCTCCGCTTCGATCTGGTGACGGAACTGGCTCTCGCCGAGCAGCGTGCCGGCGAGGAAGGCGCCGAGCGCCATCGACAGCCCGAGTTCGTGGGTTACCGCCGCCGCGACCAGTGTCACCAGCAGGCACACCAGCACGAACAATTCATCGCTGTGGGTGCGGCTGACCCAGTGGAACAGTGGCGGCAGAATGCGCCGGCCAATCAGCACCAGCACGGCGGCGGCCGTCAGGCCTTTGGCAAAGGCGAGCAACAGGTGCTGGGTGATCTGGCCCTGATCCGAAGCCGCCAGCGCCGGCACCAGAATCAGCAATGGCACCGCGGCCAAGTCCTGGAACAGCAACACGCCGATCGCATTGCGGCCGTGCCGGGTGTTGAGTTCGCGCTGGGCTGCCAGTTGCTTGCTGACCAGCGCCGTCGAGGACATCGCCAAGGCCAGCGACAACACCAGCGCGATTTTGCTGTCCAGGCCGAACAGCACCAGCGGCAGACCGAACGCGGCGGCGGTGCCGAGCATTTGGCTCGGGCCCAGCAAAAACACGGCGCGGCGCAGGCTTTTCAGTTTCGGCAGCGAGAATTCGAGGCCAAGCGAAAACAGCAGGAACACCAGACCGAGTTCACCGAGCAGGCGCAGTTCGGAGGATTCGCCGTACAGCGAGTAGCCGAGTTCGCTCAGCACGATGCCGGCGGCGAGATAACCGAGAATGGCCGGCAATTGCCAGCGCAGCAGAATCGCGATGACCAGCACGGTCAAGCCAAGCAGCATGATTCCTTGCAGCAGCATGTGCCGGTCGTCTCCCGCGAGAGGTCATCAAAACAGGCCGCTGGGAGCGGCCTGTTGCTGCACGCGGCGGATCAGCCGCGCGAGAAAATGTATTTTTCCCGTTTGACGGTCTTGACGCCGAATCCGATGCCTTTCAGGCGCTCGAACACTTCATCGACCATGGCCGGGTTGCCACAAAGATAGACCAGATCGTTGCCAGCCTGCGGGTCCAGCTGCTGCAGCCGGTCGGTGACGCGGCCGGCGAATTCGTCGGCGCTGCTGACCGCGGCCCGCGACACGCACAGGCTGAAACGGAAACCGGAAAATGCAGCGGCCTGGGCCCGGAAGTCATCGAGATAAAAGGCTTCGGCCTGATCACGGACACCGAACAGCAACTCGACCTGCAAACCATTCTGCAGCGCCGGCTGCATTTGTTTCAGCATTGAGCGATACGGCGCGACGCCGGTGCCGGTGGCGATCAGCAGCAGGCGCCTGGGCAGCGCGTCCGGCCACACCAGTTGGCCATGCGGGCCGGAAAATGCGATCTCGGCGCCCGGTTGGGCCGACCAGAACCAACGGGTCGCTTTGCCGTTCTCGACGTGACTGGCCACCAGTTCCAGGGTGTCGGCGGCGGCCGGATTGTCGGCCACCGTCGCAATGCTGTAGCTGCGCTTGAAGATCTCGCCGTTCTCGTCCGGCAGGTGCAGCGAAACAAATTCGCCGGGGCGATAGGAAAAACTGCCGCCATCGCAGCGGACAAAGCGCAGTTGACGGACATTGCGGCTGATCATGACCGAGTCGGTCAGACGAATGGGAGTTGCGAGCATGAACAGATCCTGAATGGTGCGACGCACAGTGTAGGGGGCCGGGCCGGCGAGCGTCCACCGTTCAGGATCGATTCAGTGCCGCTGCCGCCAAATGGCACCAGCTCGACGACGCATGCGGCAGTCGGTCGGCAGACGCCCCAACGCGTCGGTTATTGCGGCAGCCGTTCGAATCCACTCAGGGAGTTTTCATCATGTTGCGCTCTGCCATCGCTGTTGCCCTTGCCAGCAGCCTGTCCGCGGCCTGGGCCGCCGACGCACCGGTTGCCCAGTCACTGGCCGGTTATCAATCCGACCGGGCCACGCCGGTTGCCAAGATGGCAAGCTCGCGTCAGGCCCGTTACCAGGACGGACCGGCAAGCACGGTGGCAGCGAGCAAGACCGGCGAAGGCATCAGCCATCGCGATCCGCTGCGGGTCGCGGCGCAGGCTGCCGTCAGCAAACAAGCTGCGACTGAACCGGACCGCCCTGCCCATGTCACGCTGCGCAAAAGTGCCTCGCACGATTTCCGGCTGTGGGATGCCGGCCGCAGCCTGATCAGCGATGTCGATGACGATGGTTATTACCGCCGTTTTGAAATCCGCTTTGATGCCGACGTCAGCTACGGCGACGCCCGGGTCTACGCCAAGCTCTATTTGCGCCGGGTCGGCGACAGCGGCGACTGGCAGCACTACTACACGACCGATGATTTCTGGATTTATGGCGAAAGCGACAGCGACGATTACTACGTCGAGACCGTGTTGAACGACGGCTATCCGACCGCCCAGTACGACGTGCTGGTGGATCTGTACGAGAGTGGTTACAGCGGCATCGTGGCCACCATGGGACCGTTTGAAGACAGCTCCCTGCGCGATCTGCCGCTGGAAGACAGTGGCCTCGATCTGGACATTCCGTATGCCGGTTTTGCCATCGGCGATGTCGACACTACCCTGCAGACCGATCGTGACAACGATGGCTACTACTCACGCTTCACCATCAGCTTCGATCCGGATCATGACAGCGGCAGCCGCGCCGCCTACGCGGTGCTGCGTATCCGGGCGCCGGGCGGTGATTGGGAAACCGAGCACACTTCGGCAATTTTCACCGTGGATGCCAGCGGCGATGCTGATCGCTACAGCTTCACCGCCGAATGGCAGAGCGGTTATCCGACAGCGCGCTATGACATTCAGATCGATCTGTACGATGCCGGCAGCCAGCAGCTGGTTGCCAGTGTCTCCAGCGAGCGGCCGGAACTGTCGCGGGTGCCACTGGAAGATGCCGGTCGTGACACCAGCTCCGGCGGTGGGGGTGGTGGTGGCGGCGGTGACAGTGATTCCGACGGCAGCGGTGGTGGCGGTTCGATGAGCCTGCTGCTGCTCGGTATCGGTGCCGGCCTGCTGTTGGCACGGGTGCGGTTGCGGTCGAGCCGGCAGGCTGTGCCGGCCACAGTCGAGCGCCGCCGGCCTGGCGCGCGGAACACCAGGCCGTCGCCCGCGGAGCGGCCGTGACGGGGTCGCAGCAGTGTTGGTTACAGGAGAGCGGGTTACAGGAGAGCGGGTTGCAGGCGAGCGTGGCGTGGGTGATCGGTTGCCCGCGTCAGCGCGTAGCGGAAGCTGACCGCATCACGCATCACGCAGCCCGTTCGCCGGCAAGCCGGCGCCGTTCTGGTGGGGATGCGGCACAGTCACCTGTGCCAGTGCTGTTGCGCCTGCATCGGTCTGTTCCGGGTTCGTGCCTGATGCAATCGCGATTTGAGCAAGGTGGCGCTCATGATGCGCGCCACCGGTTTTTCGGCGGTATCGTGAACACCACGCGATGCCGTTTTTTTTGCCCGGCGGGTTGTTGCCAGTGCTCACGACGCCGGCTTCTGAACATCGCGGCGAGTGTGGCCAGATCAAATGTGACCAGTTCAGCGGTTGTCGTCCGCCTGCTGGCTCTGGTCGGTGGCTTCATTGAAATGCCGGCGAAACACCAGCGGATCGGCGATTCCCCGGATCGGGGCCAGCGGGCCGCCGCCGGCCGAAACCACGACATCACCGAAATTCAGCATGCGTCCCAGCAGATTCTGTTCCACCTGCAAGCTTTCGACTTTGACCAGATTGATCTCGATGGTGTCGCGCCGGACAAAACCGCGTTTGACGATCAGGCGCTTGTTGGTGATGGCAAGCTCAGTCGAGCGTTGACGGACATAAGCGACAGCGGCAACCAGTGCCGAGGCGGCGAGCATCACCAGCGGCAGGATCGGTGTCGGTCGCAACAGTTGCCAGGTCAGGGCGCCGGCCAGCAACAACAATGACAGCGACAGCGGGCCAAACAAGGTCCACCATGACACCTGACCGGTGTGCAGCACTTTTTCACCGCTGGTCAGTACTTTGGCAACGTAAGAGTCCATAAACCGATTCCGGCAACACGCGTGGCCGGTACCTTACCGGCTTCTGCGCTGACTGCCAATCGGGCGCGTATTCAGCGGTAGACCCGGGCACTGGCCTGGACAAAGGAATACAGAAACACCGCATTGGGATTGTTCTGCACGCTGGCCAGTTCGGCTGTCATCGCCTCGACCAGTGCGGCCGTGACTTTGCCGGCGGCAATCAATTGCTCTGCCGCCGACAGCAGCAGTTCGGTCCAATATTCGATGATCTCCTGGCGCTTGTCCGGGTAACGGTTGTCGAGATGCCAGGTTTTCAGTTCGGTGCGGATGTCTTCGTAGCCGAGCGCCAACAGCAGGTTGCCGAGTTTGGCGCCGACAAACGGGTCGCCATTGCATTCGAGCTGGTAATCGTTGAACGCCATCCAGTACTGCAGCAGGTGCGGCGAATACGGGTCGAGGAAAAAACTCGCGTTCATCACTTCGGTGATGTAGACGACGCCGCCCGGTTTCAGCACCCGGCGCACCTCGGACAGCACCAGGGACGGACTCGGTACATGCTCCAGCACCCAGCACAGGAAGGCAGCATCAAAGCTGCGTGCCCGAAACGACATCGCGCCGGCATCCATCTGCTGCAATTGGTAACGGCCGTCGGCCCAGGGCACGGACGCCAGATAGTGATTGGCGGCGGCCAACTGCCGCTCGCTCATGTCAATGCCGGTGAGCTGGATATGCGGGAACCGGCGCAACAGGATCTCGCTCTGGGCGCCGACGCCGCAGCCCACTTCCAATACCGACAGCACGTCGCGCAAATCGATGTCGCGATACACCATATGTTCGGAAAACCGCGCCTGCCGGCGCAGCCGCTGCTGCTCGGTGTCGGAAAAACCGTGGATGTACGGAAAATCGGTTTTGCTCTGGCTCATGACAGACTCCCTCTGCTCGCCGTGGCGATGGCGCCCATTGGTTGGGGGGATCGGGCGTGCCAAACGGCGGTGCCGACCGGCATGGTCGGATCATGGCACAGGCCGCTGCGGCGGATGACGTTGCGGTTAGCCATCCGTCATTGCCGTGCGGCGGCGCTGGCTTAGCTTAGCCCGGATTTGGCGCTGCGCCGTCACGGTTCAGTGCGAGCGCAATGCGGGTTCAGCGCAGTGTCAGCTGCCGGATACCGCCGATATGAGCACTGCCACCGACCCACGGCTGCATGGCGTCGGCGTTACTTGCATCGCCGAGCAATTGCACATGCAGTCGGCTTGGCGACGGTTGTGGCATGTCATCACCTTGCGCGATCCAGAACGAGCGCTGGCTGACCCGGCCGGTGCGTGCCAGCCAGCAACCGAGCGCGCCCGCGGCAATGCCGGTGGCGGATTCTTCCGGAATGCCGAATCGGGGAGCAAACATGCGCGCGCTGGCGACGGTATCGCGCTCCGGCGTTGGCACAAACGGATAAATGCCGATCACATCGTATTGCTCGCTGAGCTGCTCCAATGCCGGCAAATCCGGTTGCAGCCGGCGCAGACTCGGTTCATCGGCCAGCGGCAACAACACGAACCGACCGCCGGTAGAGCCGATCTGGGCGGGTGCCAGCAAGCGGACATCGGATGCTGCCAAGGCCTGCAACCAGGCCGCGCTGGCCGCTTCGCTCAATGCGCTGTCAAAGCTCGGCTGCGCCTGCTGCATGTACACGGCATCGGGTTCGATGCGAATGGCGCGCACGCCGGCGAGAATTTCCTTGCTGGCATCGCCGGTGCCGAGCAGGCCGCGATCGCGCAGCAAGGAAAAGGCCGCGACGGTGGCGTGGCCGCAATCGCCGATCTGCCGGTTCGGCGTGAAGAATTCCAGCCGCACACTGGCGACGGTCGATGGCAGGACAAACGCGGTTTCGGAATAGCCGGCGCTGGCGGCAATCGCCTGTTTTTGTTCATGGCTGAGTCCGGCTGCCGCCAGCACAACGCCGGCAGGATTGCCGCCGCCTTGCGCGCTGCTGAAGGCGTGAACTTCGACCAGCTCAATGCTGCCGGTGGCGATCGCCGATGTGCTGCTCATGTCGTGCCAACTCCTTTCCGTGAGCGGCTTGATTGCAGGCCTTGCGATCAAGCCGCGTGAATGTCGCCGTCGAGATACCACCAGCGGCCGTCTTCCCGAACGAAGCGGCTGGTTTCGTGCAGGCGATAGGCCCGACCATTGATTTTGAACCGGGCGATGAACTCCACCGTTGCGTGCGTGGCATCCTGCTCGTCGCTTCGGCGAATCGTCAGGCCGAGCCAGCGCCGCATCGGTGTTTCGTCGAGATGCAGATCGGCAGGGCAACTGCTCGGATGCCAGCTGTGCCGCAAATACGTTTCCAGGCCGAGGACATAGGCGCTGTAGCGCGAGCGCATCAATTCTGTCGCGGTTGCGGGCACTGCGCCAGCGTGAAAATGACCACAGCATTGCGGGTACGGTTTGCCGCTGTCACACGGGCACTGTGCGGGGGCGGTCGCCGCCATTGAGCCACTCCGGTTGCGGGTTCGGTTGCGGATGGGATGGTCATGGTAAAGCAAAACGGCGACGCCGGTGGCGTCGCCGTTTGGATGGACAGAAGGCGATAAGCCTGCGAATCAGAAGTTGACGCGGGCGAACACGGCGGTGGTGTCGGCATCGGAATCGTCTGCGGTGGTGAAGCTCATGCCCACGCCGAAGCTCGGGTTGAATTGATAGAGCGCACCGACATTGAGCTGGGTATCGGAATCGTCGTCGCCATCGACATACACGGCATTGCCGAACAGCTCCAGCGATTCGGTTGCCATGCCGCGCAGGCCAACCGACAGCAGGTTGGCATCGGCATCGCCGTCGAGCTCGCCAACGCCTTCGATGTCAATGTTGATATCGGCTTCGGCGCGGCTCAGGCTGGCAACCAGATCCAGGCGGTCGGTCAGCGCGGTATGGAATCCCAGACCGAGACTGCGGCTGTCGACTTCGGTGTCGACATCAACGCCGAACAGGCGCTCGCTGCCTTCGGCGCGGCCGATGTCGACCAGCACGAAGAAGTGATCGCCCAGCTCAAACGAACCGGTCAGGTTCAGACCGTCGATATCAACGCTGTCATCGTCAACGTCGGTTTCGGTCTGGCTGTACGTGCCTTGCACGTAGTTGTAGGAAAAATCGCTGGCGTGGGCAGCGTCAATTCCTGCAGCAAAAACGGACAGGGCGATCAGGGTTTGCTTCATCATGAACTATCACTCCGTTGTGGGCACCTTGTTGTCGGTGCGGATGCTTCGGCGCAGAAGTGCGCAACGGAGGCCAGCTTAGGATTCTTGCTCTGAACGAAAAATGAATGACCTGAACAGCGCTTCGGCACTACTACCAAAGCGCAATTCAGCCTGGATTCAGCCAGACATCGACGCTGGATTACCAGTCGAGATACATCGTCAGCTGCACGCTGCGGCCTTGTTGTGGCAACAGTGAATTGTAAAAACTGGCGCTGCCTTGCCAGACATCGTTGCTGTCACGAAAGCCCGGGGTACATCCGGCGGCGGCTTCGCGGACACCGGAGTGATCGTAGGCCTTGTCAAACAGGTTCAAGGCGCTGAGTGAGAGGCTGATGCCACTGGCGCTGATGTCGCGCCACAGCCAGATCAGATCGGCGACGCTGTAGGACGGCACTGTTCCGGCCGGATCGCTGCGGACCGTGTCGTGCGCACCGATATGCCGCCCGCGCAGCGTCACGGCATGTTGACCGTTCGGCGTCCAGATCAAACCGAGCTGCAGCATGTCTTCCGCGGTGTCGCCAACAAAAGCATTGGCGCCATAGACCACGGCCGCCGGGCCGTAGACCACTTCGATCTGCTGGATTGGACTCATCGGCAGTGCGCTGATGATCTCGGCCTGGTTGCAATACAAAGGGTTCAGCGGCAGGCCATCGAGCAGCAACAGATAGGGCACGGAGATGCTTTTGCGGAGGCCGCGCCACTGGTTCTGGAACCAGGTGTCGCCATAGGGCCGGCTGATGTCCATGCCCGGCAGATCGTCGAACATTTCCGACAATTCGCGGTAGCCACGCTGACGGAAATCGTCCTGATTCAGCACGATCACGGTGGCCGGTGCTTCGATCAGACGCTCGGCTTTGCGCGACGCCGATGTGACCGTGACCCCGGTCAATTCATCCAGCCACAGTTCAAACAGTTCGGTTGTGCTTGCCCCGTAAGCGGGGGACCCTCCCTGGTGCAATCAGGCAGCGCAGTAGCGACCACCACCACCGCATGAACGACTCCGATGCGTCTGCTTTGCTCTGAGGGTAACCAGCGTCGGAAAAATTGTTAGGGCACTACCACCAGGCTTGCGACGGCATGTCCGGCCAATCAGTACGATGGTCTGCCGATTTCTCTGGCATGACTCAGATCAGAAACACCGGTGCGAAACCGCCACCGGGCGTTCGCATGTTGGTGGTCTGGCCTTGATAGAGCCGCGCGGCGACCAACAAGGTGCGACCGGCATAACGGTAGACGCGGACATCGGTTTTCAACGCCAGCATCGCGCCATCCTGTGCCACCAGCCGCTCGCTGGGCGGGGCAAAGGCCTGTGCGATGTAATCGGCAGCGACAATTTCCTGCCAGGTTTTTCGCGTCAATTTGTCACCGCGATAACTCGCTTTGCTGCCATAGCCGCGTGCCGGCTTGAAGAACCATTGCTTGCGCTGTTGCCACAGTGGCTCGGCATTGTCGGCACTGACCGCCACCGTTTCCGGAATGCTCTGGCACAGCGTCTGTTGCATGGCCTCCGGCACCTGCCAGCGCTGCAGCCGCGCCCGATCGCGCAGCGGGATCAGGTTGCGTTTGTCGGCGTACAGCGCATAAGCGTGCGGGTGCGGTGTCAGCACCACGGCATCGCGTTCATACGCATCGCGCAGCACGGCATGGCCGGGCTCGCTGAGCAGGAAATCGGTCAGTCGGTTGTAGACCAGATCAATTGCCAGTTCGCCGACATAAAGGCGGTTCTCGCGCAGCTGCAATTCACCGGGATCGGCGATGACAGCGTCGATGCCGTGGCGACGGAACAGTTGCTGCGCCAGCAGAAATTCCGGGTAGAGAAATTGTGTGGTTGGCTGATCGTCGACAATCGCAATGCGCTGCAACGGACGGTTGGCGCGCTGCCGCGCCCATTCCTCGCCAAACATGGCCAGCACGCTGGCCTCGAATTCCTGATTGACCGGTGGCCACAGCAGCGCCGCCATTTCCGGACAACAGGCTTGCTGGCTGCGCCGTAGCGCGGCGTTCAGGAAGGCACCGCCGGCATTGGTGTTGATTTCGATCAGCTTCGGGCTGTCGCCGGCGCGGTGAAAGTCGTAGCCCATGAACACGCCGCTGGCGCCCGGATCGCGGCTGGCGATGGCCGGTGCCTGCGCGAGCACCTGCTGCTGGTAATCCGGCAACGCGACCACCGTTTCGATCGCCTCGATGACTTGCTGCATGGCGCGGAATTCCGGCGTCGGCAGAAACAGCGCGACATTGGAAAACAGGCCGGGAAAATGGTGCACCAGCGAATCGGCCGTGGCAGCGCCAAGCTGCTGGGCCAGATGCGCCGCCAGATCGCGGCGATCGAGCGTGACGCAGGCGCAGCCGCTGTTGAACCAATCGGCCAGATCGGGCGCGTTGACGGGTGACGTGGTACTTGGGCTGGCGGGTGCGGAAACCGATTCAATAGGCATGACGCAAGTCGATGACGAAAACCGGAATGGCCGACAGTGTACCAGCCGGCTGTACCGGTGCGCGGTTGCCGGTGGCTGACCGATGGTCCGGCGCCGCTTGCCTCATGATGGCCGGAAATGTCCGGTAGCGGGCCGGGGCGGGGGTCTTGCGGCCGGCGCTGAACCGCTAGTCTGGCTGCCATCGGTGGTGGCCAGGTGGCCGCCCGGTAACGAGGACAGGCCATGAGCATGCAGAAAAGATCGGCACTTTTGCTGATCGACATCCAGCAGTCGTTCGAACACAAGCCCTACTGGCAGACCGATGAGCTGCCGGCCTTCCAGCGCAATGTGCTGGCGCTGATTGCCGGAGCCAAGGCCCGAAATGTCCCGGTCCTGCGTATACTGCATGTCGATCCGGACGGGGAATTCAGTCTGGCGTCGGGCTGGGTCAAGCCGATGGCGTTCCTGCCGCCCGAATGCAGCGCCGAATTCCACAAATCGGCCCACAACAGTTTCAGCACGACCGGATTGCAGCGCTGGTTGATCGAACATGACATCAATCATCTGGTCATCACCGGCATCCGCACCGAGCAATGCTGCGAAACCACAGCGCGGGTGGCATCGGATCTGGGCTATGCGGTCGACTATGTCACCGAAGCCACGTTGACCTTTGCCATGACCCATCCGGTCAGTGGTCGCCGTTACAGCACGGCCGAGCTCAAGGCGCACACCGAACTGGTGCTGCACAACCGCTTTGCCCGGATCGCGACCGTTGCCGACTGCCTGCGCGACTGGGCGCCGGAACAAGCCGCGTAAGCGCGGGTTGCGAATGCGGGTGGTGCCGGCGAGCAGCGAAAGCGGTTTATGCAAAGCGGCTGAGCAGGGGCGTGGCCGTGGCGTGAGCATCGGTCCCGCCCTTGGCGGCATTTCGTGGTGGCGGGCCGTTTGTCGTCAGCGGTATCGCAACGAGAGGATGACGCGCATGCGCGAAGTGTATTTCCTGATGCTGCCCGGCGTGCTGCTGCTCGACATGGTCGCGCCGTGGCAGGCGTTTCGCACCGCCAATACCTTGGCCGGTGCCCAGTTTCGTCTGCATCTGATCGGCCCGGATCCGGCGCTCGATGTCGGTGAAGGCGTGCACCTCGCCCAGATCGCGCCGTTGCCGGCAGCGCTGCCGGAACACGCCGTGCTGGTGATCCCGGGCCTGCACATCAGCGGCGCCAAAACCGATCCGCTGGCAACGCCGGCCTGCCGACAGGCGCTGCAGTGGTTGCGGCAAACGCTGCAGCCGTCGCATCAGCTGGTAGCAGTTTGCGCAGGCGCACTGGTCGCGGCGCAGGCCGGTCTGCTGGCGCATCGCCGCTGCACCACCCACCATGATCTCTGTCACCGGCTGGCGGCGATCGAGCCGACCGCGCAGGTCTGCGACGATCGCATTTTCGTTCAGGACGGCAATGTTCACACCAGTGCCGGTGTCACCTCCGGCATGGATCTCGCGCTGTATCTGATCGGCGAATGGTGTGGCCAACACACCGCGATCGCCGTCGCCCGCGATCTGGTGGTGTACCTGCGCCGCAGCGGCGACGATCCGCAACTGAGTCCCTGGCTCAGTTGGCGCAATCACATGCAGAGCAAAATCCATCGGGTGCAGGACCAGATCTGCCGGCACCCGGAAAAACGCTGGACGCTTGACGAGCTTGCTGCCGCCGCGCATCTGTCGGTACGGCATCTGACCCGGGTCTTTCGCGACACCACCGGCATCAGCCTGCACGAATATCAGCAGCGCATCCGGCTCGATCATGCCCGCCGGTTGTTGCAGGACAGTGGTCATTCGGTGGAACGCATTGCCGAACTGACCGGTTACGGCAGCGCCCGCAGTTTGCGCCGGGCCTGGCGCAGTGCTCATGCCGACTCGCCAACGGCGCAGCGGCGAGCGTCGCGTTAAGCAAGGCGGCGTGATATGCGGCGCGCCGCCAATATTCTGCCAATGCTTCGCGCGGCATCGGCAATGCACGCGCACGTTTTGTTCGACAAGTGTCGAACCACACGCCCAACGGGCACATCACAGAGGATTGCCTCAATGCTGCAAATGCGACCGAGCTGCGAATGCTGTGACCAACCGCTCCCGGCCGATGAAACCGGCGCCTGGATCTGTTCGTTTGAATGCACGTTTTGTCAGCCGTGCGCCGATACGGTGCTGGCCGGCATCTGTCCGAACTGCAAGGGGCAGTTGCTGCCACGACCGACCCGGGCGCCGGCACTCTTGCTGCGTTACCCGGCCAGTACCGAGCGCGTGCACAAACCCGCGGGCTGTGCCGAGGCGGCCAGCCGCAGTGGCCGCGACAACTGACGTCAATACGGCACCAGCGCGATCCGTTTGCTTGAGCTCGGCGGCGATCTTGACTAGGCTCAAGACTCCTTGTGGTCTCTGCCCGGTGTGTCGCGCCAATGCTGGATTTGCCTGCCCGTCTCGACGCATTGCTGATACAAGCCGATACGTTGTTGACCGGTCTGCAACGCACGCCGCAGCAGGCGCTGCTTTGGCATCAACGCTGGCTGACAGCCGCCTTGCGGCGTTGGCTACAGCAGCAGGCCGATCTCAGCGAGCCGGTGCGGCAAGCGCTGTCGGTGTTGCCCGAGCGCTTGGCAATGGCGCTGAGCCAGAGCGCGCGGCCGTGGTTGCAACAGGTCATCGCCATGCGCCAACTCGGTGAGTTGGCGGTCAGTACCCTGCGCGGTTTTGATGCATTCAGCGGTCGTCGCAGTGACAGCCTGCCGACGCAGATTGCCGCGCTGCTGCAAGCGGCGAACGACAACGCCAGCGCCGATCAGGCCTGTCTGCGTCTGGGCGAGTTGTTACGCCAACACGCGGCCGACATCCGCCCGCTTGAACAGCAACTGGTCAACAAAGAGCGGCAACAACGCCAGCAAACCGACGCCGCGCGTGGTGTCGCCCGTCTGCTGCAACTGCGCCTTGCCGATGTCATGTTGCCGCAGTTTGCCTTGCCGTTCTTTGATCAGGAATTGCGCAAGCTGCTGCAAATCCTGCATTTGCAGCATGGCGAGGCCAGCACCCACTGGGCGCAGGCGATGACCGCGCTCGACAGTCTGATCTGGGCATTGACCGAAACCGATCTCGATGCACTGCGTGCCGCCTACGACGGCCGCATCCAACAAGCCGTCGGCCACTTACGTGAGCAGTTCAGCAATATCCAGCACAACGCCGAAGCGCTGGACGATTTCTTCAATGCCTTTGATTTCTATTTGCTGAGCCGGTTTGCCGGCCAGCAACCGGCGATCAGCGTCGAACCCTGGCAGGACCATCAGGATACCGACAACAGTTGGGCGCGCACCGATGATGCCTTGCTGAAAGCGCGCGCGCTGCGGGTCGGCGATTGGGTGGAGCTGACGCTGGAGCCGGGACGGGTGCGGGCACGGCTGCTCGACAAGGATCTCAGTCGCGGGATTTATCTGTTTTCCAATCTGTCCGGCTTGCGGGTCGGCCGGTTCACTACGGCCGAGTTGACCGAGCGCTTCAATCAACAACAGATCCGCGTGATCGATTCCCGACCGGTACTGCTGGCGGCGTTACCAACCGTGATCGAAGAACTGGAAAACGAGTTGCTGCAGTTGCAACTCGACAGTCAGCATCTGGTCGAGCAGCAGCGCCAGCAGGAAGCCGAGCGCCTGCAGCGTCAACTGGAGCGCGAACGGGCCGAACAGGCGGCCGCGCAGGCGCGCGAAGACGCCGCCAGGGAAGCGCAGGCGCGTGTCGAGGCCAAAGCGCGCTTGCTGGCGGAATGCCTGCAAGCCTGCCGGCGTTTGCAGGCCGGCGCCTGGATTGAACTGCGTCAGGATGACAGCCCGCTGCAAGCGCAGCTTGCCGTCATCCTGAACCGGACCGGCGAGCTGGTGTTTGTCGACCGGCAGGGCCGCAAACTGTTGCAGGCAACGCCGGAGCAACTGGCGGAACAGGTGGCGGACGCCAGCATCCGTATTCTCGATTACGGACGTGCGCTCGACGATACCCTGCAGCAAATGGTCGCCGAACAACGGCAGAAGAAAGAGGCGTGGCAGGGCTGATGCACGCAATGCCAGCACGTGATAACGACGAGGTCCGGAGAGCGCCATGACCACCGAGGACAAACGCGAAAGCCAGCGCTGGGCACGCCGCGAGCGCGCCTATATCCAACTGCTGTTTGACGATGGTGGTGCCGTGCACGTCCAGACCGAAGACATCTCGGCCGGCGGGTTCCGGGCGGCGCTGGCGGCGCCGCTGGCGGAGGGCAGCATACTGCACGTGGTGATCGAACTCAGCTCCAGCCAGTCACGCTATCTGCTCGCTGCCGAAGTGCGCTGGTGCCGTGATTTGGCGGCCGGGCAGTACCATGTCGGTTTCTCGCTGCTCGATGCCCGCGACACCGATTACGAGGCCTGGCAGCAGTTTGCCGGCGGACTGGACGGCGAGGTTTGAATTCGGCACAGCCATGGAATGGAAAAAGGCCCGCACCGGGCCTTTTCTTTTGCGTGATGCGCTGCCGCGTTACTTGAACGAGAACCGGAAATAGGCGCCGTAGAAACGGGTGGAATAGTCACCGTCGAAGCCATAATCCATTTCATAATCAACGTGGTCGCGATGGTATTCCAGACCAAGTCCCAGCATCGGCGTGAAGTTGATTTGCACGGCGAATAGATTGCGTTTGACCGTTTCCTCGCTGTCGTCAAGGCTGATGCGTCGTTGCGACAGTTCCGCAATCAGCTCCACCTTGCTGGTGGGCTGGAAACGCCAGCCGCCGCGCAGCAGATGGCCGTTGCCATCATCATCATAATCTTCGTCATCAAAGCCGCCATCTTCGTCTACGCTGATGCTTTGTACTGCCAGCGAGGCATCGCCGTAGATCGCCATGGTTTCGATCGGGGCAAACCGGCCACCGACACCGGCCGTGAACACGACATCCGATACGCTGTAATCGTCATCGAATTCGATCGCGGTTGATTCGAGCGCCAGCGGAAAATAGACCACATCGCCGGCACCAATGCTGCCACGAACCCGGAAGCGGGCTTCGTCGCCGTCGTAGTCATTGCTGTCGGCGCCGAACAGGCCAACGTCGACGGAAGTAAAGCGCGGACCGTCGGCGTGTGCGAGCGAAGCGGTCAGGGCCAATAGGGCAGATGCCAACACTGTGTTTTTCACAATCTCTCCAGAAGCAAAAAAAACCGCGCGGCGGGGCGCGCGCATGGTAACCAGTTTTGCCAGTGCGGACCAGAGGTGTCTGCCGTGCCTGAGCGGGTTTTGAAAACCAAGGGGGTCCTGAATGGGGCAGGAATCGAGAAAATATTGTCGTCCCGGCGAAAGCCGGGACCCATTTTCACTGAAGAAAAATGGATACCGGCTTTCGCCGGTATGACGGCATGTCCCCTTGAGCAGACTTTCCCTGAGCCTGGCTGCGGCTGCCGGCACATTTCAGCTGTCAGCGCACGCCATCCGCCAACATGTTGCCGCTGCCGTCGCGCTACGGCCGCGGTGTTGCGCAGCCGACATACTGCTCACTGAGTTTCAGCAGGGTATCGCGGTCCGACAGCGGGTCGGGCACGTTCGGACTTACCGCGGCGAGGCAGCGGCTGTGTTGTTGTTCGACATGTTGCAGGCAGGCCGCCTGCTCGTGCTTGATGATGCGCAAGAACTTGTCATCTTTGCACAGGCCGACGGCGTAGAGCTTGACGCCATCGAGAAAGACCTGCCGTGGCAAGGGTTTGCCCGGCAGTTCATCGATCCGGTAGGGCGCGAACGGCCGGGTTTCGCTGGGTTGTTCGCCTTTCTGGTACAGGTAATAAAACAGTGCGACAACGAGCGCGAGCAGCAGCAAGCGCAACAGGATTTTGAGCATGCGAATTTTCCGTTTTTACAAGAATGAATGAGCCGTTGTCATTGCGCGCTTCAGTCCGATGACGCGCGCCAGCTGTGTCGCAACAAAAACACGGTGCAGGCAAGCACCAGCAGGCTGGCCAAAAGGTGCAGCACGCCGCCGAGCCGTTCGGCGGCATTCAGCCAGCCAAGCTGACCGAACATCCAGCCCCAGTCATGAACACCACCGCCCACCAGCGGCAATTGCTGGGTTTTGGCGTCGGCCATGTAGTGGGCGATGTTCATCAGGTTCTCGCCGGCCCAGAACAGGCAGATCGCGGTTTCAAACGGTTTTCGTTCACGCCAGAAGTGCCAGCTGGTGCCGAGCGGAAACGCCAGCTGGCCGATGCTGCCACCGAGAAACTGCAGCCAGTTGCCGAACGGGCGCAGTAAAAGATGGCCAGCTTCGTGGAACAACAGGTTGGCGCCGTCGATGAAATGGTAGTCGTAGGCAAAGCAGAGCCAGAGTGCGTAAGGCAGCAGCAACGCCGACAGCAGTTTCTTCATAAGGCGTAACCGAGCTGCCACCATTGCCGCAGCAGCGCTTCGGCAAACAGCGCGACGGTAATGGCATCGATCAGCAGTTCCAGAATGAACGTGACCGTCGGTTGCAGCGTGCCCTCGAGCCGGTGGCGCTGCTCGTAGCGGCGCACCAGCCACAGCGCCAGGCCCCAGATGATTTGCATGAGCAGGCCAATGGCCACGCCCAGCTGGCTGCTGCCAAGACCGGGTTGCAACCAGCTCAACAAGAGAATGCCGATGGTGATCAGCGTGCCGCGCAGGACGCGAACGGAGCGCGGTTCAATGGAGGAAACGGCCATGCCTGTACGTCCGGCAACAAACTGTCGCCATGATACGGCATGGCCGGGTGCGGCTGATACCGCTCAGCGCATCGCGCGCCAGAGGCTTTCGGTGTCGGCGTACATCCGGAACTCGCTGATCAGGCCGTCACGCAGCTGATAGACGTGGGCCGCGGCGGCACGCATGGCTTTGCCGGTCACCCGATGGGTGCCGTGGTAATGGCCGAGCACGACGACATGATCGCCAGCGTCGAGCAGGCGCTCGATGGCATAGCCAAAGCCCAGCCATTCGTTCAGATTGCCATCGAACACATGGCGAATCACCTCGTCCGGGCTGTGACAGACACGACCATTGGGAAAGCCTTCATTCTGCTGCCAGATCAGATCCGGCTGGCACAGCGCGCGAAAGCCATCGTCGTCACGCTGACGAAAGCAGGCATACATGGCTTGCACGGTGGCAACGGCAGGGGACTGGGACATCATCACGCTCCGATGGCCACGGCAGCAGCGGCCGTGGCGGGTGGTGGTAAGAAAGACCGGGCTGGCATCTTTCAGGCTTACTGCGGACGCAGTGGCAGTGCGATCGGCCGCAGTGGCGCGGCGCTGGCACCACGAAATTTCAGCGAGCCGCCGATGAACGCAAATTCATGGATTTTGTCCTTGGCCAGCGTTTCGAGATACGCCAGCTCGATAATCGGAATGCCGTGCTCGGCCAGCAGGTAGGTGTGCACCGGCACGTAATTGCCCGGTTCTTCCGGTGGGAACGTTTCCAGGCTCAAATTGTCGGCGCCAATGATCATGGCACCGGCATCGACCAGAAACCGCGCCGCTTCCATGCCGAGACCGGGCGGGTCCTGCATGAACCGTTCGGCGTTTTCGTAATCCTGCATGCGACCGGTGCGCAGCAGCACGACATCGCCTTGCTGCAGGGTCAGCTGCTGCTTTTTCAACGCCAACTCGAGGTGGCTGCGCATGACCCGGAAGTGTGGCGGCAGTTTGCTCAGGCCAAGCGCGGTCGGCAGATCGATCAGCACACCACGCGCGATGATGGGCGGAATGGTTTCGGCACCGGTTTTTTTCCAGCCCTTGTCGCCGAGGTAGTTGTCGGCAGCAAAGCCGTTCCAGATTTTGCCGTGCAGACCGAAGTGATTCAGTGCATCGATGTGGGTACCCATGTGGGTGTACATCGACACCGCGTCGCCGGTGTAGCTGACCAGTGCGTTTTCGGTGTGGCCGACCTGCAGGGGATCATCCACGGCGGTGCCGCGCGGTGTGTGGGTGAGCCAGTACTGGTAACGCGGATCGCCAATGCCATGCCAGCTCGGCATGCCGACAAAATATTCCACCGACAGATCGTAAGCGTCGCCACCGCGGATCCGGCCCAGCACGGCAGCGCGGCTGGCATCCGTCATCAGGTTCAGCCGGCCGAGTTCGTCGTCCTTGCCCCACGGGCTGATGCCCACCTGACGGCTCAGCACGTCGGTGCGGCCGGCGGCGTCGGCCGTCGGCGTGGTCAGGGCGAGGCTGACGGTCAGGGCCAGCAGGCTGGCGCTGAGCAGGGTGCCGAGGCGTGTGCCGGGCCAGGTCGAACGGGCGGATGAGCGGGGCGAGCCGGGAATATTCATGGCAGATCTCCGAGCAGGGGGGCTGTGACGGTGGCAGCCTAATCCTGTTCAATTCGGAGAAATATGCTGTAATCAGTGATGGTCTATTTACGTAACGTGAACAATGAATCCGTTAACCGCGATGCAGGCGTTCCGGCGGGTGGTCGAGCTCGGCAGCTTCGCCGCTGCCGCCCGTGAGGCCGATTTGTCCAATGCCGTGGTCAGCAAGTACGTGGCCCAGCTGGAACATCAGCTCGGCAGCCGCTTGCTGCAACGAACCACCCGTCAGCTCAGCCTGACCGAAGCCGGCCAGCGCTACTACCAGACCGTGGTGCACGTGCTCGATGAGCTCGCTGCTGCCGAGCTGCAGATCCGGGATGCCAGCTCGCGACCGAAAGGCACGCTGCGGCTGAACGCGCCGATGAGTTTCGGTTTGCTGCATGTGGCGCCGCTGCTGCCCGCGTTCGCCGAGCGCTACCCCGAGATCGACATCGATCTCAGCCTTGGTGATCAGGTCCAGGATCTGGTCGAAGAGGGCTTCGACATGGCGCTGCGCATCCGCGAGCGCCTTGAGGATTCGAGTCTGGTCGCCAAACCGCTGGCGACGGTGCAGCGGGTGCTGTGTGCGGCGCCTACGTATTTGGCCAAAGCTGGCGAGCCCAAACATCCGCATGATCTGCGCGCACACAATTGTCTGCGCTACAGCCTCGCTACCGACAGCCAGCGCTGGCAGTTCGATCGCGATGGCGAGCCGATCGAGGTTGCCGTGCGCGGCAGCCTGAATGCCAACAACAGTCTGGCCTTGCTCGCAAGTGTCCGGGCCGGTTGCGGCATCGCGCTGCTGCCACGCTTTCTGGCCGGCCCGGCCTTGCAGCGGCAGGAATTGGTGGCGCTGCTGCCGGACTATCAGCTTGCCGCCCGCACGCTCTATGCCGTGGTGCCCAGCCGGCGCGGTTTGACCCAGAAAGTGCAGCGCCTGTTGGCGTTCTTCGAGCAGCAGTATCCGCCGGCAGCGGCACGCGATTGGTGCCAGTGAAGGTGCGCTGGCGCAACCGCATGGCATGGCCGTGCCCGTCGCGTTACGGCCGCGGTACCCGCGCCGGTCAGCCCGACAAAACTGAACTACGCTTGCACGATAGCCGGTGCCGCCTTGCCGCGGCCAAACGATGAGCGTTGTGCATGTGGAACAGAACCGAGCGGGTTCGGGTGCTGGTGCTGTTGGCGATCGTGGTCTGTGTCGGCTCGGCCGGCACGTCGGTGCTCAGCTACCTCGCGTCGCGGGCGCAGATCGAACACAGCCTGAGTGATCAGGCGTTGCCGCTGACCGGCGACAACATCTATTCCGAAATCCAGAAAGATCTGTTGCGGCCGGTTTTCATCTCATCGCTGATGGCCCAGGACACTTTTGTCCGCGACTGGCTGCTGGCGGGCGAGCTCGAGGCCGAGCCGATCATCCGCTATCTGCGTGAGGTCAAAAGCCGCTATGGCACAGTGACCGCATTTCTGATTTCCGATCGCAGCTCGCGTTACTACCACGCCGAAGGCATGCGCCGTTCGGTCAGTGCGGATAATCCGCTCGATCAATGGTTCTTCCGGGTCAAGGCCCAGACCGAGCCGTACGAGATCAACGTCGATTACGACGAGGTCAACCGCAATGTCCTGACCGTGTTCATCAATCACAAGGTGGAAGATTTTTCCGGCAATTTCATTGCGGTGACCGGCGTCGGCCTGACCCTCGATGCAGTCGCGACCCTGCTCGACAGTTATCAGCAACGGTTCAACCGCCAGGTGTATTTTGTTGATCCGACCGGCAAGGTCGTCCTGACCGGCGGCCGCAACACGCGCGGTTTCCGCACCTTGTACGAGCTGCCCGGCATCGGCGCACTGGCCGATCGGATCCTGACGGTGTCGAACGAGCCGGCCAATCTGCGTTACCGCAGCGACAACGGCGACGTCCTGCTCAACACCCGCTACATTCCCGAACTCGGCTGGTACCTGATTGTCGAGCAACAACCGGGCGACGAGCTGCGGCCACTGCAGCGCGTGCTGTGGCTGAACCTGCTGATCGGCGCGATCAGCGCGACGCTGGTGTTGACCATCGCCTTGCTCGCCGTCAATCGCTACCAGCGCAAACTGGAGCGGCTCGCCAGCAGCGACAGCCTGACCGGGCTGCCGAACCGGCAGGCGTTCAATATGCTGCTGGCGCAGGCGCTGCGTGAGGAAGCCCGGCTGCAGCAGCCGTTGTCGGCGCTGCTGATCGATGTCGATCATTTCAAGCTCGCCAATGATCGGTTCGGCCATCTTGCCGGTGATCAGATCCTGTCCGGCATTGCCGAGCTGTTGCGCCGCGGCTTGCGTGAAAGCGATGTCGTCGCCCGCTGGGGCGGCGAAGAGTTTGTCGTGCTGCTGCGTGACTGCCCGTTGTCACAGGCGACACAGCTGGCTGAACACCTGCGCGGCATGGTCGCGACGCATGGGTTTGTACTGGCGGAAAAGCAGCAGATCACCATCAGCATCGGCGTTGCCCAGCATCAACTCGGCGAAACGGCCGATGCGCTGTTTGCCCGCATGGATGTGGCGCTGTACCAGGCCAAGGCCTATGGTCGAAACCGGGTCGTCACGGCGAGCGCCACCGCACCCGACGCCAGTGAATCGGCCGCGCCAGCCGCCAGCAGTTGAGTCGTGAGTTCTTGCGCAAAATGATACCGTTGTCGTGACACTGCTCAGTTGAGCAAAGGGAGATAAAACGGTTTTCTTGATCCCCCTCCTTATCAAGGGCGAAGCGGGAGACAAGCAAAGTGCCAGTGCACTTTGCGCCTGTGTAGCGCCACGCGCTTTGTCGTGGGGCTGGGTGGGGTTAGGGGGAGCTCCGGATGCATCTGGAGTGGCGGCCCCAACGAATTGTGGGGCTTGTGTTTCCGGGATTTTCAGCATCAAAAAGGGTGGCGCAGTGCGTGCTGAGCTGAACCACCCCCAGCCCCTCCTTGACAAGGAGGGGAGTAAAGACGCGAACACTTAACGGGCTGACATTGCGGCGGTTGCCGCCCCATTTTCCTGATCAGAAAGCGCTGAGTAAGTCGGGAACAGAAAAAAGGCCGTCGTCCCGGCGAAAGCCGGGACCCATTTAAATTGAGGAAAATGGATACCGGCTTTCGCCGGTATGACAGGGTTCTCACTTGCTCAGGCCGTCACGAAGCAAACTTTACTTCACCCATCCGCGGTTACGGCAAGCGCGCAAGCGGCGGTGTCGGCTGCAGCAACAGTTGCAGGGCATTGGCCTGCTCGCGCAGGGGCGGCAGCTCGGTGTTGAGCAGCGACTCAAACGCAGCCAAGGCCTCGCGCGTGCGCGTTTCCGCTGCCCGCAGGTAAGCAGCCTGGGTCACCGTCACCGGCCGGAAGCTGGAGCCATAGAACCAGGCGGCGACATTCAGCATCGACTGGGCGTCGCGCTCGGCGACGTAGCCTTTGGTGGATTCCGGCGGTTGCCACAACTGCTTTTCCACCTCGAGCAATTTTTCCTTGAACGCTTCAATGGCCTTGGACAGTTTCTGGTGGCTGTCATCGTCGCCGATTTCGCGGGCCGGCTCGCGCTCCTTGCGCCGGTCCACGTTTGCTTTCGCCAGCGCGGCGACCCGGTCCAAATCGGCGCGCAGATCCTGCAGCTGACGAATCGCATCGGTGAGCGTTTCCTGCACCACGCCAAACTCGCTCCAGCTCGCTGCTTTGGCAGCGTAATCGGCCGCACTGAGCTGCAGCCGTGGATCCGGCAGCACGCGCAGGGTCTGCTTGGCTTTCTGCTCTGCAAACAGCAGCGTCACCTCGTAATCGCCGGGCACCACTGGCGCGGCACTGCCACCGCCCCACGGGCTGGGCGGCAGCGGCGAGCGGTAGGCGGTACGGGTCAGATCCCAGTTCAGGCGATTCACACCCTGCTTGGCATCGACTTCCAGCCGTTTCACCAGCGCGCCACGGTGATCGCGGATTTCCAGCACTGCCTTGGTCGGTTTCGGTTTTTCGTCCTTGGCCGGCTCCGGTTGTTTGCGCAGACGTTCAACGTCTTCATCCGGATGCGGCAGCTGCTCGGCATTCAGCCAGAAACTGATCAGCGCGCCGTAAGGGCGATTCTCGCCCCGGAACTCCGACTGCGAGTTGATGCTGTCAATGGCGTTTTCCTTGACCTGATACTGGATGGCCGGCGCCATCGCAAACAGGTGCAGCGCGGTTTTGTCGGTGAGCCTGGTCAGTTCGCGCAGCGGCCGGATGTCATCCAGCACATACAGTGCGCGGCCGTGGGTGGCGACGATCAGATCATGCTCGCGCGGATGAATGGCCAGATCCATCACCGACGCGGTCGGCACGCCGTGCGGCCATTTCTGCCAGCGCTTGCCGGCATCAAACGACACATACAGACCGAACTCGGTGCCGAGGAACAAGAGATTCGGCTCGACCAGATCCTGCTGCAGCACCAGCGCATAACCGTCGATGTCCTTGCTGGCGAGCGAGGTCCAGCGTTTGCCGTAGTCATCAACCCGGAACAGGTACGGCGTCCAGTCGCTGCGGCGGTGGTTGTCGAACACGACAAAGGCCGTGCCCTTGTTGTGTGGTGACAGCGTGATGTGCGGCACCCAGGTGTCGGCCGGCACGCCTTTGGCGCCCGCCACGACATTGCTCCAGCTGGCGCCGCCATCGCGGGTGATCTGCACGCGGCCGTCATCGGTACCGACCCAGATCACGCCCGGTTCAAGCGGGCTCGGTGCAATGCTGACGATGGTGGTGTGGTTTTCCGCTGCCGTCACATCCGGCGTCAGACCGCCGCTTTCGTGACTCTTTTGTTTGTCCGGATTGTTGCTGGTCAGATCCGGGCTGATGATCGTCCAGGTGTTGCCGCGATCAGTGGATTTGTGCAGAAACTGGCTGCCGTAGTAAATCGTGCCGGCTGCGAAAGGATCTTGCGCAAAGCCGGCATTCCAGTTGAAGCGCAGGCGGGTGTTGGCGTCCGGCGCCGCCGGCCGAATCATCAGCCGCTCACCGGTATCCAGATCCCAGCGCAGCAGATAACCGTCCTGGCTCATGGCATAACCGCGGCGCGAATTGTCCGGGTCCGGCGAGGTGTCAAAGCCGTCACCAAACCCGAGTTCGGTCCAGTGCGAATTGCGGATCGGGCCCTGTTCCCAGATCGATGACGGGCCGCGCCACGAACCGTTGTCCTGCAGGCCGCCGTAAAGGTTGTAAGGCTGCGCCAGGTCGTAGCGCACATGGTAGAACTGCGCCAGCGGCAGGTTGGTGACAAAACGCCAGCTCTCGCCGCGGTCGTAACTGATGCCGATGCCGCCGTCATTGCCGTTGATCATGTGGGCGCCGTTGCGCGGATTGATCCACAGCGCGTGATTGTCCGGATGCAGATGCTGCAGGCCGATCAGGGTGCTGAAAGTCTTGCCGCCGTCATCGGAGACATCGGCAAAAGTGGCGAGTCGATACAAGCGATCCGGCCGCTCCGGATCAACACGGATGTCGGCGTAATAGAACGGCCGGCCGTTGACATTGATGTCCTTGTTGACCGTTTCCCATTTGTAGCCGCCATCGGTCGAGCGCAGCAGCGCGCTGTCCTTGGCTTCAACCAGTGCGTAAACAATGCGCGGATCACTCGGTGCCACCGCGATGCCCATGCGGCCGAGTTCGCCGGCCGGCAGGCCGTCTTTTTCGGTGGCCTGGCGCCAGCTGTCGCCGCCGTCGATGCTCATGTACAGGCCGCTGCCCGGACCGCCGGATTTGAAAAACCACGGCCAGCGCCGGTATTGCCACATGTTGGCGAACAGCTTGTCTGGGTTGCTCGGGTCCATCACCAGTTCGGCGGCGCCGGTTTTGTCATCGACGTAAAGAATCCGCTGCCAGGTCTTGCCGCCATCACGGGTGCGGTACACGCCACGTTCGCTGTTCTCGCCCCAGGCCTGGCCCATTGCGGCCACGTAAACGGTGTTGGCGTCACGCGGGTGCGGAATGATCCGGTGAATGCGCTCGCTGTTCTTCAAACCCATGTGCTGCCAGGTTTTGCCGCCATCGAGCGAGCGGTACACGCCGCGCCCGACCGACACCGAGTTGCGGACATTGCCCTCACCGGTACCGACCCAGATCAGGTTCGGGTTGATTGGCGACACCGCCAGCGCGCCAATGGCGTGCACATCCTGCTCGTCAAATACCGGCTGCCAATGCGAACCGCCGTTGACCGACTTCCAGACGCCACCGGTGGAAGCCCCGACGTAGATCACGTTGTTGTCATGCGGCGAGACATCGATGGCGGCCACCCGGCCGCTCATGCCGGCCGGGCCAATGCTGCGGGCCTTCAGTCCCGCCAACAGACTGACGTCAGTCGGCGTCGCAGCGGTTACCGCAGCCAGTGGCAACAGCAAGGCCAATACGGAGCTGGTCAGCCAGCGCTTCAGCAGTTTCTTGTTCACATGAATTCTCGCTGTACGTGGGTGATGACATCGCCGCCGGAACCAGCGGCTTTGGTTTGTTTTTGCAGTGCAATCTATTCGGACTTCGTTAGTTTCCACCTCGCCCGACGAGAGGGGAGCGAGTCCGTTCCTTCTCCCCTCGTGGGAGAAGGTGGCGCGAAGCGTCGGAAGAGGGGGCTCCAGCCAGTGATGACGCGGCCCAATACCAATCAGCAAACCCTCGTCACCCCGGCGAGAGCCGGGGTCCATTTTCTGGCTCTCACTGGCTACCGGCATTCCCGGCAAACCACCAATAGCCCAGCATCCTCAGCCCCCATGCCCGACCTACAGTGTAGAAGCGGATTGGCCAGTGACAATCCGCGCAGGCGCAAGCCGCCAAAATCGAAGGCCACTTCAACTCGAGGCCTACTTATGGGCGCTCTGATTAAGTCTGAAATAAAAAATGCACTTGTCACCCCGGCGAACGCCGGGGTCCATTTCTCCGGTGAAAATGGATACCGGCTTTCGCCGGTATGACAACCTCCTGACTTAATCAGAGCATCCTCAATTCAAGCCGGCCTCAATTCGAGGCTCATTCCATTCAAGCCTTACTCAATTCAAGGCCGGCTCCAGCGCCGCCGCCACATCCAGCAGCCTGCCTTCCGCGCCCGGCGCGCAGACCAGCATGAGCGCCGCCGGCAAACCCGACGCCGGATCACGGTAGCGCCAGGCCGGAATGCTGATCGCCGGCAAATCGCAGTAATTGCAAAACAACAAGGGCGTGACGTGTCGGTTGACGCCGGGCCGCAAAGTGTGCCGATTCATTTCGCCGTGCTTGGGCGCCACCATGCCGATCGTCGGCAACAGCAGAATGCCGTCGTCACCGAGCAGTGTCTGGTAGTGCTGCCGGGCCTGCTGAAAGCGCTGCACCAGCCGCTGCGTTTGCCGGTCACTGTGCGGCTTGACCAGTTGCGCCAGCGTCGCGTCCTGAATCAACCAGCGATACAAACCGTTATCAATCTCGCCGCGGCCGCGCCATTGTTTCCAACTTTCGCGCCAGATATTGAATTCATCACCGGGCCGGTTGAGCAGCGTGCGCCAAACGCCAGCGAGCTCGCGCAGGATCAGCAGCGGGGCTTGAAACGACAAGGCGGGCACGTCATCAAACCGCGGCGTTTCTGGGCGCAGACCGCAGGCCAGCAAATGCTGTTCAGCCGCCGACAAGGCATCGCGGAAACACGCCTGCTGCACCGCAAACGGAAACCGCGCCGGCCGCAGCAAACGCAAGCCGGACATATCTCGCGGTGGCGGCGTTGGCGTGCGGGCAATCACGTCGTACACCAGCCGGGCATCGCGCACGCTACGCGTGAGGGGCCCGATGCAAAGCCAGCTGTCGAGAAAGCCGTCGACCTTTGGCCAGGTGCCGGTTTTATCGACCGCGCCGGATGCGGGTTTAAAACCGACAATGCCGCAAAACGCCGCCGGAATCCGGATCGAACCGAGCATGTCCGAGCCCAGGCCGAACACGCTGGCGCCGCTGCCCACCAGCGCGCCTTCACCGCCACTGGAGCCGCCGGCCACACGGGTGGGGTCGAGCGGATTGTTGGTGCGGCCATAACGCGGGTTGCTCGATTCGCCGGTCATCGCAAACTCCGGCACATTGCTGCGCGCAGTGACGATGGCGCCGGCCGCTTTCAGCTTCTGCACCACCGCCGCGTCCTGCTGGTGCCGCTCCGGCATCATGCGCAAGGACCCGGCCGTCACCATCATGCCCGCCAAGCCAAAAGTTTCCTTCACCGAACACGGTAGCCCCGCCAGCGCACCGGCAGTCCGTTCACCGGTTAGCGGCTGCGCCGTCGCCCGCAGTACTTCATCGCGCAAAATGGCCGTCGCAGCATTCAAGCGTGGCTGCACGGTGGCCAGAGTATCCAGTTGCTGCTGCACCAGCTGCGCGGTGGTCAAACTGCCGCTTTGCAGTTGCTGCCGCAATGCGGTAGCGTCGGGCAAGTGGCGTGGCAACGTGCTTTCCGTTTCGGTTGAAGCGGTGTGATGAGGTGAAGCGGGCAGGGGCTGCATGGGTCTTGGCGGTCAGCGAGCGCTTGTCGAGGCTTGCACCTTAACTCGCCGGCCCGGACAAACTCAAAGGGAACTGCATTAAGGGCTCCTGTCACAGTGCCAAGCATCTGTCCGGCATTTCGCGGGAGCGTTTGCTGCAACGCAAAACAATTCCGCGGCGGCAATGACGGTTCGTTTTTGGTCCGCTGACGACAACGGCTCCACCTGGAACTCACTCACGGAAGCCAGCGGGTTGCCAAAAAAGTCCTATTGCATTCGTGCTGCGCGGGTATGTTGGTTGAGGTTGGTGACCAAGCGTCAGGTGTCAAAAAGCATACCAACCACAATTTTCTGCCACTTTTGCTGGTTGTACCTGGCTGATAACAGGGGCCAAGGCATCCCGCAGCCGCCTATAACAATATGAATTTGAAGGAAATTGAATGGACCTTCTCAGTTGCATTGAAATGATTAAGCGGCATCAAGCCCGAGCAGAACAGCCATGGCGCCTAATCAGAGCAGGATGTTTCTGCAAAATCGCGGCAACCTCTTGAGCTGGCAAAGAAAATCGGTCAAATTCCACCCCATTCAAAAAACTGTTAGGAGGCGTGCCTCCTAATCACTAGAAGCCATCTCAAAAATAATTCCTAAGCAAAATCACCAAACAGCCAAGGCGAACAAAGCCGAGGAAATTATCGGCATGGCGCTCATATCGCACCACAAGCCGGCGAAAGTTATGTAACCAGGC
>JBMOMZ010000023.1:0-24316 GCA_049324755.1 Pseudomonadota bacterium | reverse complement strand
TTCAGTGAGATGCGTGTAGCTCATTCGTTGCAACTTTGACTTGCCGGTCAAGAGGCGGCGATGCTACCGCATCTCACCCCCTGATCGTTTTTTAATCAACGTTGCACTTCGAACTTGAATCCGCCATTTTAAGTGACATCAAATTTTGGAAGTCACATCACCTTAATGTAATTACTCTGATCGGAGAGAGTCAACGAAGAAAATGTGTCATTAACCACCTGCGATAGAACTCGTAGCACAGAACCGCGTAGCGTTTCCGCCGCATGTTTCTCCAAACCTTGCTCAGATATCGTAGGGTGCGTCATGACGCACCTTTTGTTTTGATGGCGAGAAATGGCGGGTCATGACCCGCCCTACGAACACATCGGCAGTTAGCGATACCCCGTCCGCAGCTTCAGCAGCCAGCTGACCGCAATCTTTTCTTCCGACCCCATCGCCTGCGCCAGTTCTGTTGCCAATTGCAGCGTCGGGTCGGTTTTGTTGGCGCTGATGTAACGCGACATCGCCGACCAGGACCGGACATAGCCGATCAATTGCGGCAGGGTCATCTCGCGCTGAATGGCAAAGCCCGGATCGGGTAGGCGCGGGAACGGAAACGGCAACTGCGAGTAACCATTCTCGACATGCTCGCGTCCCGGTGGCCACCATGGAGTTGCAACCTCGATATAGAAGCGCTGCAGAATCGCATTGAGTGCTGCGTTTTCCAGCCGGATCGGTGAGTAGGTCCATTCCGCCAACAGACCACCCGGCTTCAATACCCGTTTCACTTCTTCATGAAAGCGCGGTACATCGAACCAATGCAGCGCTTGTGCGACTGTGACCAGATCGATGCTGGCATCAGCAAATCCGCTGTGTTCGGCGGGTGCAACGCGATAGTGAATGTTGGCACGCGGAGGTGCGTTGGCAATTTGCTCAGCGCTGATATCGGTGGCATGCACGCTGGCAAACCGTTCAGCGAGCGCGACGCTCGCCTGACCACTGCCGCAGCCGACATCCCACACCGTTTTTCCATTCGGGCACTGCGCTTTCAGCCAGTCGAACAGTGCCGGCGGATAATCCGGCCGGAAGTTGGCGTAATCGTTTGCGACAGCGGAGAAGTGATCGGGTGGTGTGGTCATAGGCAATTCGTTAGCTGAATTTTTGCGAGACCTGCGCGCTCTTCCCCCTCTCCCCTAGCCCCTCCCCCACCAGTGGGGAGGGGAGCAACATACCGCGGCAGCGCTTCTGCGTGTAAGCCCCTCGCTCCTCGCGGGAGAGGGGTTGGGGAGAGGGGGATTTTGTGGCAACGCGCTTCGTCATCGCGCTTGATTATTTTTCCGTCTTGCCGGCATTCATTTGCTGCCAGAACGCTTGCTGCATCGTGAACAGATTCTGCAGTTGTTCCTGTGACGGAACGCCTGACGGCATCGCCCCAGGATTCAGGCCCGCAGCCATGCCGCCCGGCATCATGCTCTTGAACAGCGCCGACGGGTCTGCTCCCGCGGCCATTTGTTCGCGCATCTTGTTCAGCCATTCTTCCTGCAGCGTTGCCAGCGGCGGCCAGCCAAAGAAGGCGCGCACTTCATCGGGGGTGCCGTCGAGGGTGATGTTCACTTTCATGATCGGTTCTCTCCGTGCTGGCGTGTCATCGGTGGTACAGGCAGCATAGCGCGTCAGGTGCCAGAAACAAAAACGGGCGCCGCAGCGCCCGTTTTTGTTTGCTCAGTCTTCCAGATAGGTGTATCCGGACAGACCGGCCCGGAGCACGTCCAGGCATTGCTTCTTGTGTTCCGGCGACATGTTGCTGCCGGCGATCTGTTCCTGATACGAACGCAGCAACGTTTCCGGCTCGAAGTGCACGTAGCGCAGCACATCGGCAACGGTGTCGCCTTCTTCGCACTGGCTCAGCTTGTAGCTGCCGTCGGCTTCGGTTTCGACCATCACCGAATCGGTGTCGCCGAACAGGTTGTGCATGTCGCCAAGAATTTCCTGGTAGGCGCCGACCATGAAGCTGCCGATGAGGTAGCGCTCGCCTTCCTTGTAACCCGGCAGTGGCAGCGTGGCTTCGACATCGGTGCCATCGACGTAGTGCTCGATGCGGCCGTCGGAGTCGCAGGTCATGTCCTGCAACACGGCGCGGGCATCGTGCGGTTCGTTCAGGCGTTGCAGCGGCATGACCGGAAACACCTGGTCGATACCCCAAGCATCCGGCATTGACTGGAACAGCGAGAAGTTGCAGAAGAACTTGTCGGCCAGTTTTTCGTTCAGGTCGTTCAGGATTTCGACGTGCGCGCGGGAAGTCTGATCGAGCAGCTTGCGCACTTCCTGGCAAATGGCGAAATGCAGCTGCTCGGCGCGCGACCATTCCGGCAGGCTGATGACGCCGTGCACATACAGCGATTGCGCTTCGCTCAGCAGGTAAACGGCATCGTGATAGCCTTCCAGCACCGAGCGGGCGTTCAGGCCGTTGTAGGCCGCCCACAGTTCCTGCAGCACTTTCGGCTGATCGTCGCCGACCGGCTCCGGCTTGCTGCGGCCCGGCGCGTGTTCGACGTCAACGACGTTCATCACCAGCACGGCGTGGTGCGCGGTCAGCGCCCGGCCCGATTCGGTGATGATGTCCGGATGCGGCAATTCCTTTTCCTTGCAGATTTCGGCCAGCGCGTGCACGACGTTGTTGGCGTATTCCTGCACGGTGTAGTTCATCGACGAATACGAACGGGTCTGGGTACCTTCGTAATCGACGCCGAGACCGCCACCGACATCGACCACCTTGATGTTGGCACCAAGCGCATGCAGCTCGCCGAAATAACGGGCGCACTCTTTGACGCCACGCTGGATCTCGCGGATGTTCGGCATCTGCGAGCCGAGGTGGAAGTGAATCAGCTGCAGGCAGTCGATCTTGCCGAGTTTGTGCAGACGCTCGACCGCAGTCAGCACTTGCGTGGCCGACAGACCGAATTTCGATTTCTCGCCGCCGCTGCTTTCCCATTTGCCTTTGCCGACCGACGCGAGCCGCACGCGCACGCCGATACGCGGGCTGACGCCGAGCTTGGCCGCTTCTTCCAGCACCATGTTCAGTTCGTTGAGTTTCTCAACGACGATGTAGACATGGCGGCCGAGTTTCTCGCCAATGAGTGCCAGCCGGACGTACTCGCGATCCTTGTAGCCGTTGCAGACCACTTTTGAACCTTTCGGCATCGGCATGCCGAGCACGGCCATCAGTTCCGGCTTGGAGCCGGCTTCGAGGCCGAAGCGCTCACCACCGCCGTGGCGCACCAGCTCTTCGACCACCGAGCGCTGCTGGTTGACCTTGATCGGATAGACCGCGGTGTAGCGACCACCGTACTGGTAGTCGCTGATCGCTTTGCCGAAGGCATTGCACAGCGTATCGACCCGGTCATGGAGAATGTGGGCAAACCGGATCAGCACCGGCAGGCTGAGGCCACGGGTCTCGACTTCCTGCACCAGCTGCGGGATCGAGATGCCGTTGTCGACCTGACCCCGGCGCGGCAGTGCCACCACTTCGCCATGGGCATTGATGTCGAAGTAACCGGCGCTCCACTGCCGAATGTTGTAAATGGCTCGCGCCTGCTGTACGACGGGGTCACCCATGGCCTTGGCTCCACATATTGGCCGCCCTGAAAAGAGGGGCGCATTGTACGGAGATTGAACAGCAGGTGTTACCGTTTTTTTGGGTTCCCGGCCCGCTCAGCCGCAGTGTTTTGCTACCGCCTGACGCAGCTGATTTTCCCACTCGGCGTACTGGCTCTCGGTGGGCTCGTGACGTTGATTATTTTCATCGACCAGATACTTGCGGTTGGCCGTTTCAAACTGCCGCAACGCGTCCTGTGCCCGCTGGCAGTCCGCCGCGCGACGCGCCTTGCTCTGGCTGATTTCAGCCTGATTCTTCTGCCGTGCCTGCCGATCCGCCTGGATGCCTTCGGCTGCCTGACGCAAGCGCGCCGCCCGGTCGGCCGCCGACTCGCTGTCGGATTCCTTAAACGTTTCCTTTGGCGGCGCAGCGAGCTGCTGGCTCTGCTTGGCGTCCACCGGCGGCGGCTTGTCGCTGAAATGGACCTTGCCGTCCTTGTCTACCCATTTGTATAGCTCGCCGGCCGCCGACAGGGCAGTTACACCCGCCAACAGCAGAGCCACCATCACCCTTCGCATACGCTGCCCCAAGCCAAACGCTATAAACTGACGGTCTTCGTCACCGCCGACCTGACGCCATGATAGACGCACAAACGATTGCCGATCTCGCCCGCCGCCTGGGCGAAAGCCTGCCGCCGCAGCTGAAAACCCTGCAGGCCGAAGCCGAACAGAATTTTCGCGCCTTGCTGACCGCCCAGTTCAGCAAGCTCAATCTGGTCACCCGCGAAGAATTCGATGCCCAGGTCAAGGTACTGGCCCGGACCCGGGAAAAGCTCGATGCCCTCGAAGCCGAACTGGCAGCGCTGAAAGCCAGAAACAACGGCTGAGCCAGCGCGGCTGGCGGACACGCTTTTGCGAGATCTGCCATAGCCCGCCCCGGCCGGGCCACTCTACAGTGGCAGGCTCGTGCAGTCAGCGTCAGGACGGCCTGGCTGCCCCCAATGCCACAGGTTGCGCCATACAGGGACGTGCATGAGTCTGTCGTTATTGTTCACCCGCGCCGGCTTTGGCGTGCAGGCACCGCAGGTCGTGGTCGAAACGCACCTGTCGCCCGGCCTGCCTGGCTTCAGCATCGTCGGCTTGCCGGAAGCCGCGGTCAAAGAAAGCAAGGATCGCGTCCGCTCGGCGCTGCTCAATGCCCGATTCGAATTCCCTGCCCAGCGCATCACGGTCAACCTCGCACCGGCCGACCTGCCCAAAGATGGCGGCCGCTTCGATCTGCCGATCGCGCTTGGCATTCTGGCCGCAACCGGCCAGATCCCGACCGACAAATTGGGGCAATACGAATTTCTCGGTGAACTCGCCCTGTCCGGCGAATTGCGGCCGTTCAGCGGTGCCCTGCCGGCGGCGGTTGCCGCCCGCCAGCAGGGCCGCAAACTGGTGTTGCCGGCCGCCAATGGCCAGGAGGCCGCGCTGGCTGGCGGCGAAGTGCTCGCGGCGGCCCACTTGCTCGAGGTTTGCGCCCATCTCCAGGGTCAGCAACGACTTCCTGAGCCGGATGCCCCCAACCACTTTTGCAAGATTGACGTCCCAGATTTGGCTGATGTGCGCGGCCAGGCCACGGCCAAGCGGGCCCTGACCATCGCCGCCGCCGGCCAGCACAACCTGCTGTTCATCGGCCCGCCGGGCACCGGCAAGACCATGTTGGCGAGCCGCCTGCCCGGCATCCTGCCGGATCTGGCCGATGACGAAGCGATGGAAGCCGCCGCGATTGCCTCGGTCAGCCAGCAGGGCCTCGATCCCAGCCGCTGGCGGCTGCGGCCGTTCCGCTCGCCGCATCACACGGCCTCGGCGGTCGCCCTGGTCGGCGGCGGCGCAACGCCACGACCGGGCGAGATTTCGCTGGCCCATCACGGCGTGCTGTTTCTGGACGAACTGCCGGAGTTCGACCGGCATGTGTTGGAAGTGCTGCGCGAGCCGCTCGAAAGCGGCAAGGTCACCATTTCCCGCGCCGCCAGCCAGGCGGAATTTCCGGCCCGGTTTCAGCTGGTGGCGGCGATGAACCCCTGCCCCTGTGGCCACTACGGAAATGCCGACCGCTGCCGTTGCACGCCGCTGGAAGTGCGTCGCTACCTGAACAAGCTGTCCGGCCCGTTTCTGGACCGCATCGACATGCATGTGGAAGTGCCGCCGGTACCGCGCGCCGCCTTACTCGGCAAGGCGGCAGCGGCCGAAACCCCGAGCGAGACCGTCAAACAGCAAGTGCTCGCTGCGCGCGAACGGCAGAGAGCACGGGGTCAGATCAATGCACAGCTCGGCAGCAGCGGCTTGGAGAAGCACTGCGAACTCGACCGCGAAGACAGTCAATTGCTGGAAACGGCACTGGAAAAGCTCGGTTTGTCGGCACGTGCGTGTCACCGGATTCTGCGCGTGGCCCGGACGATCGCGGATTTGTCAGAAAGTGACAATATTGGGCGGGCACACTTGCTCGAGGCGCTGAGCTATAGACGGCTGGAGCGCCTGCAACAAGCACTCGGGTAAGAGAACGTTTTTATTGGCTGTCGGTCAGTTTTACAAAACCTGTGGTTATTGAAAAAAGGGCGAAAAATTTTTTGACACTCCGACAGTCTGGCATTGCCCTTGCCTTACACTTCACGCCCCTGGGAAACAGGGGGCAGGCTGTAACGTCACATGGAGGATGCATAGGTGACAACACAACGTAGCTTCCCGTGCCAACCGGGTTTGTATCGCTACAAACCGATTGCGCTGCTGCCGTGGATGCCCGTTCAGGTTATCAAGGAATCAGTTCGTGAACCGGATACCCTCCGCGTTCGCTGCGCTGGCCTGACCCTGCCGGTGTCGTCATTGTTTGCGCATGGGTATTGGCAGGGGCCAATCGAAGCGTAAAAAATAATCTCATTCAGCTGGCACAGGCTGACTTTGGCGGCGCCCTCTGGGCGCCGTTGGTTTTTCTGGCACGGCTGCCGCTGTGGCCGCATGCGGTCAACCGCTACAATGCCGACCCGCTGCAAGCTGTCGAGAAGTCCCTGCCGTGTCGTTGTCCTCGCTGAACCCCGCCCAGCAACAAGCTGTCCGTCACGTCCACACGCCCCTGCTGGTGCTGGCCGGCGCCGGTTCCGGCAAGACCCTCGCCATCACCCACAAGCTGGCGCATCTGGTCAATTCGCTGCGCTATGCGCCGGAATCGATCTACGCGGTCACCTTCACCAACAAGGCCGCGCGCGAAATGAAGGAGCGGGCCGGCAAGCTGATGGGCGAAACCGCCGGCAAGCTCAATGTCTCGACCTTTCACACGCTCGGACTCAACTTCATCCGGCAGGAATACAAGGCACTGCAGATCAAGAGCTCGTTCACGCTGCTCGACGAAGACGATTCGCTGGCGATGCTGCGCGACGCCGCCAACCTCAATCAGATCGACAAGCAGGTGCTGTTCGGCCTGCGCATGCTGATCTCGAACTGGAAGAACGCGCTGCTGAGCCCGGAGCAGGCGCTCGAAGTCGCCAGAGATGCCGAGGAAACGCTGGCGGCGAAAGCGTACGCGGCCTATCAGCGCACCCAGCGCGCCTGCCATGCGCTCGATTTCGATGATCTCATTTTGTTGCCGGCGGTCTGCCTGCGCAACGAAGATCACCTGCGCAACAAATGGCAGCACAAGGTCCGTTACCTGCTGGTCGACGAGTACCAGGACACCAACAGCGCCCAGTACGAGCTGGTGAAATTGCTGACCGGCGATCGCGGTGCCTTCACCGTGGTCGGCGACGACGATCAGTCCATTTATGCCTGGCGCGGTGCCAACCCGGAAAACCTGAACCAGCTGAAAGCGGACTTCCCGAAGCTGGAAGTGATCAAGCTCGAACAGAACTACCGATCATTCGGCCGCATCCTCAAATGCGCCAACACCCTGATCGCCAACAACCCGCACCTGTTCGAGAAATCGCTGTGGTCGCAGAAACAGTACGGCGAACCGCTGCGGGTGATGAGCTGCGCCAATGATGACGACGAAGCCGAGCGCGTGGTCAACGAGATCATGATGCGCAAGATGCGCGGCAATCTGAAATGGCGCGATTTCGCCATCCTGTTCCGCGGCAATCATCAGGCCAGACTGTTCGAGAAGGCGCTGATCGAACGCAAGGTGCCGTACAAGCTGTCCGGCGGCCAGTCGTTCTTCGGCAAGGCCGAGATCAAGGATGTGCTGGCCTATCTGCGCTTGCTGGTCAATGACGAGGACGATGCGGCGTTTTTGCGCATCGTCAACGTGCCGCGACGCGAGATCGGCGCCAGCACCATCGAGAAACTCGGTGCTTACGCCCAGCGCCGGCACAAGACACTGTTGCCGGCCAGCCTGGAGCTCGGGCTGGAAACCGAGTTGTCCGGTCGGCCGCTGAATGCGCTGCGGCAATTTGCCGAACTGATCCAGCGCTACGCCGACTATTGTCGCAAGGGCGATGCCATTGCCTCGATCAACGAGCTGCTGCGCGCAGTCGGCTATGAAGGCTGGCTGTATGAGCAGGCCAGCAGTCCGAAAGTCGCGCAGGGTCGCTGGCAGAACGTGCAGGAATTGCTGAGCTGGCTGGAACGCTCATTGAGCGATGCCAACGAAAAAATCAGTTTTGACGAAGCGGTCAACAAGTTGCTGCTGCGCGACATGCTCGAGCGCAGCGCCGAAGAAGAACAGAACGCCGACGAAGTGCAAATGCTGACGCTGCACGCCGCCAAGGGTCTCGAATACCCGCACGTTTACATGGTCGGCATGGAAGAAGAACTGCTGCCACATCGCACCAGCATCGAGGAAGGCAATATCGAAGAAGAACGCCGACTCGCCTACGTTGGCATCACCCGCGCCCGCGAAACGCTGGTGTTCTCGCTGTGTACGATGCGCAAGCGCTTTGGTGAAACGGTGCGTTGCGAACCGAGCCGCTTTCTTGATGAACTGCCGGCCGACGATCTGAAATGGGACAACGCCAAGAACGCCACCGCCGAAGAAAAAGCCCAGATCCGCGATGACAAGCTGGCGGCGTTGAAAGCATTGCTGGCGGACTAAAGTGATTTGGCCGGATTCGAGCCACAGCGTAGCGGGATCAGCCATGCAGTGGTTTCACCGACCGAAGCTTGCAGACCCGCTCCGCATTTTTTTTGGCGATTAACGCTGTTTCAAGATCTCAACTTGGAAGCCAGTTTTATTTACAGGTGGTCGCACCAGCGGTAGACTGGCGCGCCTTTTGCGCCCGGCAAAAGCATCAGGACTACTGTCTCTAGACCAAGGAATATCATGAAGCTCGCAAACCTTTTCGCGGCACTGCTTTTGGCTGCCCTTTCTGCCCCGACTTTCGCGGTTGACACGACCATCGGCGTCGCCAAGACCAGTGCAGAAATCGATAACACCGAATTTGATGATGGCTTGAAAGCTTTCGTCAACGTCAGCTTTGACAATGGCATGGGCATTGAAGTCGCCACCGGCAAGTACGGCACCTTCAGCGCGAACGATGTCGACGTGGAAATTCGCGCCACCAACGTCGCAATGCTCGCTGCCACCCGTGGCGATGTGGTGCAGTTCTTTGGCAAGTTTGGCATCTCGTCGTGGGAAATTGTCGTGGATGACTACGACGGTTATTACTCGGATCGTGACAGTGACGAGGATTTCTTTATCGGCTTTGGCATGAACATCTTTGCCGGCTCGCTGACGCTGAAAGCCGAGATCGAGCAGATTGACAACGACAATGCCGAGGAACGAGTAGTCAGCAGCAATATCGGTGTTGGCATTCGGTTCTGATTCTCTCTTTCGCATAAAAAACCCGGCAAGCCGGGTTTTTTATGCTGACAAGTACAGACCGACATCACTTCGCGTCGGCAGATTCCATCCTCAGCATCAGTTTATCCAGCAGGCTCCGTAGCGCCTCTGCTTCTGACAGCGTTAATCCGGTTGCCGCAAGCACGGCTGGTGGTACACCGAGCGCCCGTTCGCGCAAGGCACGGCCAGCTTCAGTCAATCGGATCTCCACTTCCCGCTCATTCTGTCTGCGGCGTTGACGCGTGATCCAGCCAGCGCTTTCGAGCCGTTTCAGCAGCGGCGTCATCGTGCTCGGGTCGAGTTTGAGTCTGTCGGAGAGTTCCGACACGGTCAGGCCATCCTGTTCCCATAGCACCAGCATCGCCAGATATTGCGGATAAGTCAGGCCGAGCGCGTCGAGCAGCGGCTGATAGCAGCGGGTCAAGCCGCGCGAGGCAGCGTAAAGCCGGAAACACAGCTGGGCATCGAGCCGCAGCCAGTCATCGGGGGAGGGCAAGGGAGCAGACATCGGGCAGCATCCTCAGCGACCGCATCAGCGCAGCCGGCGGCGATTGTAGCGGGCCGCCGGCTGCGCGTCGCATGGTGCGATTACGCCAGCGTCACAGTGACGTCGACGTTGCCGCGGGTCGCATGCGAGTACGGGCAGATGTTTTCGTGGGTGAATTTGACCAAGCCTTCGGCGACGGCGCGATCGATGCCCGGCAACGCCACTTTCAAAGCTACGACCAGACCAAAACCACCAGCACTGCGCGGGCCAACGCCGACCTGAGCGGTTACCGCCGTTTCGGTCAGCGCGACTTTCTGCTCACGGGCAACAAAGCGCACGGCTGATTCAAAGCAGGCGGCATAGCCGGCCGCGAACAGCTGCTCCGGATTGGTGGCGGCACCACCGGGACCACCGAGCTGCTTGGGCAGCGCCAAGCGTGCTTCGAGCACGCCATCGGAGGATTTGATGTGGCCTTCGCGGCCACCAACGGCGGTAGCTTCGGCGGTATAGAGCACTTGTACGGACATGGCGAACTCCTCGCGGGTACAGGGAAAGATGGGCTGTCGTTCCGGCTGGAGTTAATTTACTTCGATAATATTTTGTATACAAATTATTAATGCGTGAATTTTGCCGAAACTCTTATTGCCGGAACGAAGGTTCTGCCGTTACCTGGCATCCAACCCGGCTCCGGAAAGACAAAAGGCCGCCCGAAGGCGGCCTCTTGTTTGAAGCGCTTGCACTCATTTGGCGCGATAGCGGACCACATCAAAGTCGCGCAAGGCCTGGTTGCTCTGGCTCAGGCTCGCCTCGATCTGGTCCAGCTCGGCCAGGTTGTCGCAGAGCGACTCGGCCTTGCTTTCGAGCTGCTTGGCACGGGCCTCGACCTTGGCGTCCAGCTCGGTCTCCATTTTCTTCAGGTCGGCTTCCCATTTCTTGGCGTAGTCCTCGTCGAACGCCGCCCGCATGGCCTTGCCGACCAGGGCAAAGCTCGCTTCGGCAACGTTCCAGCTGATCGCGGCACCTTCGCCGACCACATCCCAATCTTCATCGCGCAGGCTCATCGGCTTCGCCGGCAGATGCTGGTCGTCCATGCGCTTGCCAAGCTCCTTGCCGAGGTTGGCAAACTTGCCGCGCAGCGCCATCACCGACTCGTGCTCCGGACCGAGCAGGGTCGCGAAAGCAAATTCGGTAGCCTCACCGGCTATCGCCAGCGCCTCGCGGGTGACGGCATTGACCTGCGGCACCAGCGCCCGCAGGCCGGTTTCGTAGGCGCGGATCTGCTGCTTTTCCTTGCCCGACAGCGGCACCGACTTGCCGTCTTTGCGCAGCTCGCCGTTGGCCAGCACGTAAACGGAGCTGCCGTCCTGCAGCAGCACCTGCCTGGCTTCCAGTGTGACGCCGTAGTCGAGATCGGATTCGCAGCTTTTCTCAGCGCGCGCCGCCGGCGCAGCGGCCATCGCGGCGGCCAGCAGCAGCAAGGAAAAACGAGTCATGTTCAGGCTCCTCTCGTATCGGGAACTGGAATATCGGAAACCGGCGTATCGGTTACTGGCGAGTCAGGGACTGCGCTGGCGCGGTGCCGGTCAAAACGGCGCCGCATCGACGCTACCGTTGTAACCCGATCCCCGATGATCAGCGATGCGAGAGTGTGAGCGGATGTTAACGAGACGGGCTCAGCGTGTCGGTGTTGCGCGTTCCGCGCTCGGTTGACATGCCAGCCAGCGTTGGCCGGCGAGCAGCAGTTGCGACCAGCTGGTGGCTGCGGCCGCAAAGCAGCGCGGGCCGTTGCTGCGCACCAACAGCGCCGACACCGGCACCAGTTGCACGCCGGCGTCGGCGAGGCCGGGCAGGCGTCGCTCCAGTACCTGCAGGGTGGCCGGGCGCGGATGGCCGATGGCGAGCGCGTGGCCGCGTTCGCGCGCCAGCTTGAGCAGGCGGTCAAACTGCCGTTCCACCGCGGCGACGCTGTCTTCATGATCAAGAAATATATCGCGGCCCAGTGTCGGCACGCCGAGTTTGCGCGCGGTCGGCCCGGCCACCGAATGACTGGTCGTGCGCGAATCGACAAAGAACAGCGACTGCGAACGCGCCTCCTCCAGCAACCAGCTCATCCGGGTGGCGTCCTTGGTCAACACACTGCCCATGTGGTTGTTGAAGCCACGGACGAACGGAATGCTGGCGAGGTTTCTGCGCAACTGGGCGCGCAGATCCGGTTCCGACATCTGCATGGTCAGCGCACCGGGCCCCATCAGTTGCTGACGCGCTTCCGACTCCATCGGTGCGTGCAACAGCACATCGCGGCCTTTGTTGTGCGCGCTGCGCGCCAACATCGGGGCATGGGCCGTGTGCGGCAGAAAGGCGTAACTGACCGGACCCGGCAGCGCCAACGCACGTTCACCGAGCGCACGGTTGTCGCCGACATCGTCGATCAGGATCGCGATGCGGGCCGGCGCGCCGCCACGGTCCGATGTCGATCCGGCACGGCTGCTGTCAGGCAGGCCATCAGCATTGACAGTTGCTATGGCCGTCACGCCGAACACGGCAACGGCAAGCGCTAGGCGCCCGACCCGCTGCTGACCGCGCATGACGGCAGTCGTACTCATTTTTGCAGCACCGCCAAACCGCGCAGCAGGTGTATGGCCGTGGCGAGCTGGATATCGTCGGCGATATCACGACCGTTCACTTTGCTGGCGAGTGTTTTTTCGCTGGTCTGCGCCGTTCTGCCGAGTGCATGCGGCAGATCCGCTTCGCGGACGCCGGCGCGCGGCGCGTCAGCGACAAATTTGCCGGCACCGACCGGCACATCCGGCTCGATGCCGGCGGCCTGAATCGAACGGCCCGAGGGCGTGTAATAGCGCGCGGTGGTCAGTTTGATCGCCGCTTCATCACTGAGCTTGTGCACCGTCTGCACCGAACCTTTGCCGAAGCTGCGACTGCCGACCAGAATCGCGCGCTGATGATCCTGCAGCGCACCGGCGACGATTTCTGCCGCCGATGCCGAGCCCTGGTTGATCAACACGACAATCGGTGCACCGTGCAGCCGATCATCGGCACGGGCTTTCAATTCGGTGTCGCTGCCGGGTGAGCGGCCCTTGGTCGACACGATCACGCCTTCGGTGAGAAACGCATCGGCAACTGCGGCGGCGGCGGCAACAACGCCACCGGGATTGTTGCGCATGTCGAGAATGAGACCGCGCAGCGCACCACCGTTGGCCGCTTTCAGCTTGTCGAGCGTGCCGATCACCTCGGTACCGGTATCCTGCTGAAATTGCGCAATGCGGACATAACCAATGCCGCTGTCGAGCAATTCGTGGCGGACACTAGCGGTCTGGATAATGTCGCGGACGAGTTCGATATCCAGTGGCTTGCTTTCGCCTTCGCGGCCGAGCTGCACACTGACTTTGCTGCCCGGCGCACCGCGCAGGCGGCTGACCACTTCTTCAAATTTCAAACCGCGGGTAAGTTCATTGTTGATGCGCAGCAACAGATCGCCGGTGCGGATGCCGGCCCGCTGCGCCGGGCTGTCGTCCATCGCGGTCACCACGCGGAAGCTGCCGTTCTCCGGCGAAACTTCCAGACCGACCCCGCCGTATTCGCCGCGGGTACTCTCGGTCAATCGGTTCAGATCCTTGCCGTTCAGAAAACTGGAATGTGGATCGAGCGTGGCCAGCATGCCGGCGATCGCGCCTTCCAGCAGCTGCCTGTCATCGACCGGTTCGACATAACTCGCTTTGATCCGGGCGAGCGCGTCAGTCAGCGCCTGCAACTCGGCGAGCGGCAGGCGATTCTCCGCCGGTGTCGCCTCGGTACTGGCATTGACCACGGCCGCAGCCGTCATGGCCAGACCCAACAACAGTGCACAGCGCCGGGGCGCAGCGGAAACGCAGGACAGACTCATACAACCTCCTGTCAGTGCGGGCGACAGGCTGTCGCGCCACACCGTACATTCCTTGATTGGTGATCAGCTTAGGCCAAATCCCTGGCGTTGGCGCGGTGAGATCACCACGGCCGACCCGATCAGCTGCGTTTGCACCACTGGCGCGGATCGACCGCGCGACCTTTGTGCCGGATCTCGAAATACAGCGCATTGCCTTGCTGGCCACCGCTGTTGCCGACCGTCGCCACCGGCTCACCCGCTTCGACCCAATCACCGACCTGCTTCAACAGCGACTGGTTGTAACCATACAAGCTCATATAGCCGTCGCCATGATCGATGATGGTCATCAGGCCAAAGCCGCGCAGCCAGTCGGCAAATACGACCCGGCCATGAAAAATCGCGCTGACTTCACGCCCCTCTGGCGCGCGGATCAGCACACCGTTCCAGCGCAGCCGGCCGTCATGACGGCTGTCGCCGAATTGCTGCAGAAAGTCACCGCGTGCCGGCCAGCCGAGTTTGCCTTTGAGCTGGGCAAAGTTGGCGCCTTTCGGCAGTTTGACCGGCACGTCCTTGACCACGGTTTCGATCCGGGTCAGCAGCTGGCTCAATTCTCTCTCGTCATTGAGCAAGCCGGCGATCTTCTTTTCATCGTTGACGATTTCGGCAGCCACCTGTTTCAGGCTGCGCTCGCGCTGGCGCTGCAGACCGGCCAGCCGTTTCCGTTCGGCTTCCTGGTTTTTCTCCAGCGTTCGCAGTGCGGCGATCTCGCCGGTGATTTTTTCTTCGACGCTGACCAGACGTCCCATCGCCCAGGCGAGCGTTTTCAGCTGCTCGGCGCGCGCTTCGCCGAGGTAGCGGTAATAGGTCATGACCCGACCAAAGCGGGCCGGATCTTGTTGATTGAGCAACAGCTTCAGGTATTCCTGATCACCGGACATGAACGCCGCGCGCAACTGCTGTTTCAGCGCTTGCGCGGATTGGTCGCGTTGCTGGCGATAGCTGGTGCGTTCCTGATTCAGACTGTTCAGCCGCTGGCGTGCCGCCGCCAGCTCCTGACGGGTCGCTTTCAGCGCCCGGTTGGTCATGCCCATGCGGGTTTCGATATCGGCAAGCTCGGCGCGGGCCGCACTTTCCGCCCGCCGCCGCTGTTCCTGTTGCGCGCGCAGCGATTCGATGCGGCTGCGCAACTCTTTCAGTTGCGCTTCCGTGGCAGTTTTGTCCGCTGCCTGCACCGCGACTGCGCCGGTCGTGGCAAACAACATGGCAGAGAACAGACCGATCAACAGCGACCGGCCGCCCCCTTGCCGCAGCAACTGCAAGGAGCGCACGCCTTAACGCAACCGGAACAGGGGCCGGCCGGTCATCTCGGCCGGCGCCGGCAAGCCCATCAGGTACAGCAGCGTCGGCGCCACGTCGGACAGCACGCCGTCACGCACGACCGGCTCGGCAGCGCGACCAACATAAACCAGCGGTACGGGGTCGGTCGTGTGCTGGGTGTGCGGCTGGTTGACGTCGTGATCGTGCATCTGCTCGGCGTTGCCGTGATCGGCGGTGATGAGCGCCTCGCCGCCGACCTTTTCCAGCGCCGCGACGACGCGACCGAGACAGACATCGAGCGCTTCGATGGCGCGTTTGGCAGCGTCGAAGTTACCGGTGTGGCCGACCATGTCGGCATTGGCGTAGTTGCAGATGATAACGTCGTAGCGCTGGTTTTCGATGGCATCGACCATCTTGTCGGTGACCTCGGCCGCGCTCATTTCCGGCTTCAGGTCATAGGTAGCCACCTGCGGTGACGGCACCATGATGCGCTCCTCGCCGACAAAGGTCTGTTCGACACCACCGTTGAAGAAAAAGGTCACATGCGCGTATTTCTCGGTTTCGGCGATGCGCAGCTGGGTCAGCTGATGATCCTGCAGCCACTGGCCGAGCGTGTTGCGGAGCGTATCGGGCTTGTAGGCCACCGGCGCCGGGATATCGGCAGCGTATTGGGTCAGCTGGACGAAATGCAGTTTCGGCGTCGCGCTGCGGGCAAAGCCACTGAACGCCGGCTCGACAAAGGCACGGGTGATCTGACGGGCACGGTCAGCGCGGAAATTGAGGAACAGCAGCGCATCGCCATCCTGCATCGGCACCGCTGCACCGATGCGCGAGGCTTGGACAAATTCGTCGTTTTCTTTGCGGGCATATGCGGCTTCGAGCGCGTCAATCGCGCTGGCGTAGTGATGGGCCGCCGCACCCGTGGTCAGCAGATCATAAGCGGCTTGTACCCGCTCCCAGCGCTTGTCACGGTCCATCGCAAAATAGCGGCCGCAGACCGACGCGATCCGTGCGCCCGGATACTGCGCGCAGACAGCTTCCAGCGCTTTCAGCGACGCCGCTGCGCTTTGCGGTGGCGTATCACGACCGTCGAGAAAAGCATGCACCAGAATCTGCTTGGCACCACGCCCGGCGGCGAGTTTGACCGCGGCGAAGATATGTTCTTCGTGGCTGTGCACGCCGCCCGGACTCAGCAGCCCCATCAGGTGGACGGCGCGACCGGCCCTGACTGCCGCATCGACCGCTGCCGTCAGCTCGGGGTTGTGGAAGAAGTCGCCATCGCGGATCGCTTTGCTGATGCGGGTCAGCTCCTGGTAGACGATGCGACCAGCGCCCAGATTGATGTGGCCGACCTCGGAGTTGCCGAACTGGCCGTCCGGCAGACCGACATCCTCGCCCGAGCCGGAAATCAGCATCTTCGGGTACCGGGTCCAGAGCCGGTCCCAATTCGGTTTGTGCGCGGCGTGGATGGCGTTGTCAGCCGGGTCCTCTCGGTAACCCCAGCCATCGAGCACAATCAGGACCATGGGTTTCGGGCGGTTCGGCATGAGTTTGGTTCCGGCAATGACGGAGCGGGTGGCCATTGTATCGGCCGGCCGGGCTGCCGCCAAAAGCTTTGGCCGTCCTTTTTGCGGTGCAACAATCTTTGACATTCGGCGCCGCTGGCGGCACCGTTATCACTGTGGCTTGACGTGGTTTGGGTCAAGCCCCCAATCATCGCACCCGGGTCAGGAAGGATTCTGCCGCCGTGTGCCTGACTGAGACAAACGCATGTTGCCCCGTCCCCTCCTGGCCGCCCTGGCCCTGGCTGCGCTGCCGGCGCTGGCCGACTACAACGCCGGCGTCAGCGCCTACGCCCGCAAAGATTTCCCGACCGCCCGTCAGGCCTTTCTGGAAGTTGCCAAACTTGCCGATGCCGGTGCCCAGCGGGCGCTGTCGTCGATGTATGCCCGTGGTGAAGGCGGCGAGGTCGATCTGATCGAAGCGTATGCCTGGTCATCTTTGGCCGCCGAACAAAACGATGCCACCGCCCAGAAGATTCGCGACGCCGTGCTCGCCGGCCTGCCAACGGCCATGAAAGCACAAGCCGACGCCAGGCTGGCCGACTACCGCGGCAAATACAGTGCCAACGCGGTGCAACGCAACCTGCACCCGATCAGCAACGCCGCCGAACCGGCAGTGTTTGACTGGCAGCTGCCAGCCGCCCGCCTGCGCAAGCAAGGCAACGTCGAATACCCCGAACGGGCACAGGAAAAAGGCGAGCAGGGTTATGCCTGCATCGGCTTCTTTGTCGACAGCACTGGCACGCCACGCGCCATTCGCCGTTACGACAGCAAAGGCAGCAGCGCGCTGGCCGCCGCGGCCGAGAAAAGCCTGGCGAGCTGGCAGTTCGAGCCGGAACCGGGCGAACGGCAGGTCGGTTATTGCGTGACGTTTCTGATCGAGGACGACAAGACCTGGCGCAGTCGTGAGCAGTTGCGCGCCGAACAGGCCAAAGTCCGCAAAGGCGATGCCCGCGCCGCAACCGAATTCGCCCGCGCGCTGGCCAGTGCCCAGCACAGCCCGACCGGCCGGGTCGAGCCAGGCGATGTCACCGACGCCTGGCTGCAGGCGGCACTGGCCGGTTCGGCCGAAGCGCAATTCGAGTTGGCGTCACGGCTGCTGCGCGGCGACGGCTGCGTCATCGACAGGGAAAAGGCACTGCGCTGGTTGCAGTTGGCGCTGAACCAGAATTACGAACCCGCCCAGCAGTTTGTCGCCCTGCGACTCGCCAATGAAAAGACGCTCGCCGTTACGCCGGCGCAGCAGCAGGCGTGGTTGCAGGCGGCGGCGGACGCGGGCAACTTCGAAGCGCAACTCCTGCGCGCCAAACAGTTGCTACGCCCGGGGCCGGAACAAAATGCCAGTGCCGCGCTGGCCTTGCTCAGCAAACTGGATGCCGAACGCCATCTGCATGTACGTGATTGGCGCGCCTATGCGCACGGCCTGTTGGGCGAGTTCGGCGATGGTCTGGACGAGGCCGAGGACGCGCTGGAGATCGCCACCGAGGCCGGCCTGGAGACCGCAACACGGCAAGCCGCCGTCGACGCCCTCGACAACGAACAAGTCCCGCCGTCTCCGGCGCATTGACAACAACGGCCGCCGACAGGCAAGTTGGCGGCCGATTTTCGCTGCATCACAGGGAGAGCATTGCATGCAACGAATGTTGAAACCACTTTTCTTTTGCGCGGCCTTGCTGCCGCTGGTTGCGGCTGGCGACTTCAACGCTGCTGTCAGCGCCTATGAAAACCAGGATTTTGCCAAGGCCTATCAGGAGTTTCGCCGGCTGGCTGAGCTGGGTGATGCGCCATCACAGCGTAATTTGGCCGTCATGTATGCCAACGGCAGCTTCGTCGAGCGCAACACCGTGGAAGCGTGGGCTTGGGCAGCACTGGCGGCTGAACAGGATGCCGAATCAAGTGCGCCGATCCGTGACCGGCTGGCCAGCAAACTGACTGACACCGAGAAATTGACCGCCGAACAGCGCCTGCAGGAATTGCAACAACAGTATGGCCAAGCCGCCATTGCTGAGAAGCTGTTGCCGGTGCCCGCAGACCAAATGGCGGATTGCACCGTTGAAGTCAGCAGTGATGCCCGCCCGGTAAAAACTTTCCCGCCACGCTACCCAGTTCAGGCAATTCGAGACGGCTTCGAAGGGTATACCTGCCTGTCATTTTATCTAAATGAAAACGGTGTGCCACTACGAGCCAGCGTCTATGACGTTAAAGTAAGCAAGGATGGGAAAAAGAATCGGAATGATGAATCCTCAACCCGCTACGCCAATTGGTTCTCTCAAGAAGCCAAGCTTGCTTTACAAAAATGGGTATTCAGCCCACCAGCCACTCAAGCACTGAGAGAAATTCCCAGTCGATATTGTTTGGATTTCCTGCTCCACGACTCTGAGAAGGGCCAGCAGCAAGTCAAGGAAGATGCAGAGCAGCGCGATGCGGCAGCAGACGGAGATCCCGTTGCGCAGTATCGATTCGCCCGCAAACTGGAAACGCGACTGACAAACCCAAGGTTCCCCGAAGACAAACGTCAGCAAGTCACGACTGTCATGCACGCTCTATACAAACAAAGCGCGTTCGCAGGCTTTGCCGACAGCCAGTTCAAGATGGCCACAAACCTGCTGACCGGCAACCAATGCGAGAAGGATATCGGCAAAGGCATTGCCTGGCTGACCTTCGCTGCCCAGCAGGGGCATAGCGAATCGCAGTACCTGCTTGCTTCCCGGTTACGCCATGGCGAAGGCGTCGAACCGAACCCCGAGAAAGCGGTGAAGTGGCTGCAGGCTGCGGCAGAAAGCGGCCATAGTCGCGCCCAGCTCGAATATGCGCTGTACTTGTTGCAGCATCACCCAGGTCAAGCCGAATTGGCCCGCCGCTACCTGCCGGAAACACCGAAACCGTACGATTTGATCGAGTTGGAAGCGGCAGCCTTGAGTCACGCACTGGCCGGTAATTTCAGCAAAGCGGTCGAGTATCAAACCGAGGTGGTGGCTATCGCCAGAGACATCGAAACAGCACACACTGAGCGCGAGCAAGTGCTTGCACGTTATCAAGCTGGCCAGTTGCCGCTGGTTGCTTCATTGAACTGACTGGGTTGACAAGGAATCAATATGGATATCGTTGTTTATGGTTTTCTGATGTTTGCCATCATTCTGGTCATGACCGGTGTCAAATCGGTGCGCCAGGGTTATGAATACACGGTCGAGCGGTTTGGCAAATACGTCCGCACGCTGCAGCCGGGCCTGCATTTCATCACCCCGGTGTTCGAGCGAGTCGGCGCCAAAGTCAACATGATGGAACAGGTGCTGGACATCCCGCAGCAGTCGGTGATTTCGCGCGACAACGCCACCGTCACCATCGATGCAGTCTGCTTCTATCAGGTCACCGATTCGGCCCAGGCGACCTATGAAGTCAACCATCTGCAGATGGCGATGCAGAACCTGACCATGACCAATCTGCGTACGGTCCTCGGCAGCATGGATTTGGACGAGATGCTGTCGAAGCGCGATCAGATCAACGCCCAGATCCTGCGCATCGTCGACGCCGCCACCAATCCGTGGGGCGTCAAAATCACCCGTATCGAAGTGCGCGACATCGTGCCGCCGCAGGATCTGGTCAACGCGATGGCGCAGCAGATGAAAGCCGAGCGGATCAAGCGCGCCCAGATCTTGGAGGCCGAAGGTTTGCGACAATCCGAAATCCTCAAAGCCGAGGGCATGAAGCAAGGTCAGATCTTGCAGGCCGAAGGCGAAAAGGAAGCCGCGTTTCGGCAGGCCGAGGCACGCGAGCGGTTGGCGGAAGCCGAGGCGAACGCCACCCGAATGGTTTCGGAAGCGATTGCCAAGGGCGATACCCGCGCCATCAATTACTTTATCGCCCAAAAATACGTCGAGGCGCTCGGCCAGATCGCCAGCGCACCGAACGAGAAGCTGGTGCTGATGCCGCTGGAAGCCGGCAATGTCATTGGCGCCTTGGGTGGCATAAGCGATTTGCTGAAAACCACCAAGAACTGAGTCGGCAAAGGAGAAGGCGATGCAGAACTGGTATTGGCTGGCGGCCGGGCTGATTCTGCTCGGCATCGAAATGCTGGCGCCCGGCTTCTATCTGATGTTCTTTGGCTTTGCCGCGCTTGGTACTGGCGTTCTGGCCTTGCTGTTGCCATTGCCGTGGCAGGCACAGGCGACCATATTTGCCGTGCTGTCGGTGGTCGCGGTCGTTGCCGGCCGGCGTTGGTACGCCAGTAAAGAGGGCGAGGGTTCGGCGACGCTGAACCGCCGCAGCGACGCCCTGGTCGGCCGCCGGGCCCGGCTCAAGGAGCCGCTGACCGCCGACGGCGGCGAAATCTACATCGACGATACCCGCTGGCCAGCCCAAGGCCCGGATCTGCCGGCCGGTACCGAGGTGGAGGTAGTCGCCGTCCAGGGTTCCAAGGTCGTCGTCAAAGCCGCCAGCTGAGCCAGGCTCATTGCGCGCCCCGGTCGCCAGAAAGGGGCGCTTCTGTATAATCGGCCCTCATTTTTCGCCCGGTTGCCCCTGCGCTGGGTCATTGCCTGTCGGTCTGTCATGAACATCGTTGTTGAACTTTTCCAGAACCACCCCATTTTGAGTACCTTGTGGCTGACCTTGCTGATGCTGGTCATAGCGGCGTTCAGCAGCGGCGGTGCCGGCAAGTCTATCGGCCCGCAGCAGCTGACTCATCTGGTCAACCGCGAAGACGGCGTTGTCCTGGACATTCGGCCACAGGCCGATTTCGGCAAGGGTCATATCGTCGGCGCGATCAGCGCACCGCAATCCAAGCTGGCCAGCATGGAAAAGGAACTTGAGCGCTACAAGGGGCGCCCGGTCATCGTGGTGTGCGCGCAGGGCCTTACCGCCGTCAATGCCTGCAAACAGTTGAAGAAGCAGGGATTCAACCGACTGTACCGGTTGAACAATGGCATGCAAGCGTGGTTGGCCGAGAATCTGCCGACCAGCAAGAAATGAACGAGAGGCGCGTCATGGCCACCATCGAGATTTTCACCACCGAAGTCTGCCCGTATTGCGTCCGCGCCAAGCAACTGCTCGACAGTCTCGGCGCCGGCTACCAGGAGATCCGGGTCGATACCGATCCGGGCAAACGTGACGAGATGATGAGCCGCAGCGGCCGTCGTACCGTTCCGCAGATTTTCATCAACGGCCAGTCTGTCGGCGGCTGTGATGATTTGTACGCCTTGCATCGCGCAGGCAAATTACAACCCCTGCTGTCCGCGTAAGTTGATGCAGGCCGATAAGTAAAGGAAGTCCATCATGGCAGAAGAAACCAAAGTCCAACCGACGCTGAACCTTGTGCGCGTTTTCCTCAAGGATATGTCGTTCGAGTCGCCGAACAGCCCAGAAATTTTTCTTTTGAACACTTACGAGCCTTCTTATCAGGTTCAGTTGAATAGCAAGGCCCGGAAGCTCGACGGTGATAACTACGAGGTGGTCCTTGTCGTCAATATTGAATGCAAGAGCAGTGATAAAGTTGCTTTTGTCTGCGAAGTCCAGCAAGCAGGGATTTTCCAGATAAGCGGAGTTGAGGGTATGCAATTGCGCCACGCACTCGCAGCTTACATGCCAAGCCTGCTGTTTCCTTACGCACGCCAAGTCGCAGCGGCAGCAATCGGTCAGGGTGGCTTCCCGGCACTGCATTTGGCGCCGGTCAACTTCGATCAAATCTTCGCCATGCAGCTGCAGCGTGAAGCCGAACAGGCCAAAACAGGCGGCGTTGTTGACGCCACCGTTCAATAATCGAGACCTTGCTGTGCCCCGTACCACTCCGATAGCAGTACTCGGCGCTGGCTCCTGGGGCACAGCGCTGGCGTTGCATCTGGCCAGGCTTGGCAACGACACCCGACTCTGGGGTCGCAACCCTGACGAATTGCAGCGCATGCAACAGCAACGGCAAAACAGTCGTTATCTGCCTGGCATTCCGTTCCCGGATACGCTGACCGCGACCAGCGATTTGGCCTTGGCGCTACGCGATGTCCGGGATGTCCTGATCGCGGTTCCCAGCCACGCGTTTCGCGCCACCCTGCGCGCCATCAAGCCATTCGTAACCGGGCAGGTTCGCATCGTCTGGGCGACCAAAGGTTTTGAACACGGTGCGCAGGCGCTGCTGTCAACCGTGGTCAGTGACGAGTTCAGCAACGACACAGCGCAGGCGGTTCTGTCCGGGCCGAGTTTTGCGAAAGAGCTCGCCGCCGGCTTGCCGACCGCGATTACCTTGGCAGCGAACAACAACGAGTTCCGCCAGGATCTGGCCCAGCGCCTGCACAGCGATCGTTTCCGCGTCTATTTGTCGGATGATCTGATTGGCGTGCAGGTCGGCGGCGCCGTCAAGAACGTGCTGGCAGTGGGCGCCGGCATGTGCGATGGCCTCGGCTTCGGCGCCAATGCCCGTACTGCGCTCATCACCCGCGGCTTGGCCGAGATCACCCGCTTGGGCGTGGCGCTCGGCGGCAAGCTGGAAACCTTCTACGGCATGGCCGGGTTGGGCGATCTGATCCTCACCTGTACCGACAATCAATCGCGTAACCGCCGCTTCGGCTTGGCGCTCGGCCAAGGCAAATCTGCCACGCAGGCCCAGGCGGAAATCGGTCAGGTTGTCGAAGCGGCGAGCAACGCAGAGGAAGTGGTGCTGCTGGCACGTAAGCTTGGCATCGAAATGCCAATCAGCGAGCAGATTTACCGCATTCTGCACGAAGGCGTCGACCCGCGTATCGCGGCAAAAGAACTGCTGATGCGCGAGATGCGCGATGAATCAGCGAACTAGTTCGTTCTGCTGCAGTTGAACCAGCAGCAAGACTGTCAGTGGTTTCACTCGTTAGATTGATCTGATTGAAATAAAAGAGCCAGCAGTGCTGGCTCTTTTTACGTTTATACGCCGTCCGCCGGGATGAGCGTAACGATACGTTTCTCCTGTTCCGGCTTTTTCAGCCATTCCGGAAAGTCTTCCGCGCGCTTCTCATCAATGCTCGCTTGATTCTTGCGCTGCCAGTCAAGCGCGCTTGGCAGCTGCGTTACCGGCTTGGCCCCACTCAACCAACCGGCAAATTCCTTGTGCTGCAAGTTGAACTCGAAGCTGGTATCACGGTGCACCGGATGCAATGAGAAGCGTGCCTTCCAGACCCCCATCCGAGGCGTAACCAAGGCATAGTAGGTCTTACCTGCTTCAACTTCTGCTTCCATGAAGTCGGCACTTTCACCAATCACCATGTAGAGGTGCTTGCCTGGCTCGACCAAGTGGTCGATGCGTGTTCCGTAGGTGCTGATGCCCAACAGCTGCTCTTCATCACCATTGAGATAAAATACCGGCGCATCAATCAGCCAACCAAATGCTGATGGTCTCAAGAAAACGATGCGAGCCTTGTCCGGGGACGACTCCGCAACCGAGGCCACCGGCTGCATCATTTTCGACATCGCACCTTCCGTGCTTGGTTTCATTGCGCAGCCGCCCAACAGCAGCAACGCGCCGACCATGGCCAGTAACTGACTCCTGATTTTCTTCATGGTATTTCCCTTTTTATCTACGGCTCAATGCCAATTGAGCCGACGCCACGCTAAATAGCTGATCCGAAATCCCCTACAGTCTCGCTAGCGCGGGAGAGCTGCCGGGAAACGGTTGGCAGTTTGCCATGAAACAACGAACATCTTCCATCAACTGCCGGATGTTCGACCGCTGGTGA
>JBMOMZ010000022.1:0-2674 GCA_049324755.1 Pseudomonadota bacterium | reverse complement strand
GTGGCAGCGACAGTATCACCAGCAGCAGCGCCACCACGTTTGCCATCAGCGGCATCGACAGCGGCACTGTCGGCACGCTTACTTTCGCTGGTTTTGGCACGCTGATTGGCGGCGTCGGCAATGACACCTTCAACATCGGTGCGGCGGGCAGGCTCACCGGTGGTGCGCAAGGCAATGGCGGCAGCGATGCGGTGAACGGCACCAGCGGCACCGAAAGTTGGACCCTGGCAAGCGCCAGCGGCGGCGACGTCACCAACGGCAGCGGCACGACAACGTTCACGGGCATCGAGAGCATCGATGGCGGCAGCGGCGGCAGCGACACACTGACGCTCACCGGCGCGCTCGACGAGACCGTCACACTCAACGGCGGCGGCAGCGGCAGTGTCGGTGCGCTCCTGTTCGCAGGCATCACGGATATAGACGCCGGACTCGGCAACGACATTTTCATGATTGCCGCCGGTGCGCACACCGGCAATCTGATGGGTGGCGCTGGCGATGACGATTTCCAGTTCAACGGTGGCACATTGGTGGGCAGTATCGATGCCGGGTCGGGCAGTGAAACGTTTGGCGACCGGATTGGCGGCACCATCGGTGACGACACTGCGGTGGTGACTGGCGCCAATGCCGGTACATTCAACGGCATCTCGTTCGTGGCGGTTGAGCGCATCGATGCGGGGACCGGCAGCAGCGACGCCATCAGCACCTCCGGCACCAACACCTGGAGCCTTGGCGGTGGCATCGATCAGGTATCGGGCATCACCTATACCAATTTCGAATCGCTCAGTGCCGGTAATGGCATCGATATCTTCAACATCAACGGTGTCGTGGCCTATGCGTTGAACGGCAACGGCGGTGACGACGTCTTCAACTTCAATGTGGGCGGCGCACTCAACAACAATGCCAGCGGCGGCGACGGTGACGATACGTTCAACCTGCTCGGTGGCTCGGTGTCCGGTACGCTCGATGGCGGCAGCACGGGTGAGGTGGTTGGCGATACGGTCGCCGGTGGTGCGCTCGCCGATACCTTCAACGTTTCGGGCCTGGGTAGCGGTGCGGCCAACGGCATTGCCTTTACGGGCGCCGAACGACTGCAGGGCAACGGCGGTGACGACACCTTCACGATGGCGGCACCAGGGAACGTGACGCTGGTCGATGGCGGCACCGGCACGGGCGATGTGTTGTCGATCAATAGCGCCACGCAGATCAACGTCAACGGATCGACGCTCAGTGCCACACAGAGCACTGCCTGGAGCGGTTTCGAGAATTTGCAGGTCACGACATCCGCATTGGCCAATGTTGTCATCGATGGCGGCCTCGCACTCACCGGCAACCTCAACATCAACAGTGCTGGCGCAATCAGCACGCTGGGTGGTGCCGCGAGCCGGGTTGGTGCCAACGCGATCAATGCGACGGCAGTGGGTAATGTCGATCTGTACACGGATACCCTCGGCCTCGATGTTGCGTCATCGACCGGCAACGTCACCATCGACGAGCTCAGCGGACTTGGCGCCGTGCACGTTACTGGCGTCAATGTTGGGTTGGTGGTCGGTGGTGCGGTCAGCGATGCCGACGCGAGTGTCGATCTCGCCGGCAGCGCATCGACAACCATCAATGTGGCCACTGGCGATATCGGTACCCTGACGGCGCCATTGCAGATTCAGTCGCCGGTCGTCTCGACAATCACCGGCAATGGCGCGCAACTCATCACGCTGGCATCGAATGTCAACCGCCTGAACATCAGTGCCGGCACCAATACGGTAGCGCTGCGTACCGCTACTGCGGCGCAGGTCATTGGCCAGGATGTTTCCGACCAGATTCTTGCCGGTTCATTGCTGCTGCTGAATGGCAGCTATGCGCTCGATGGCAACAATGCCGTGGGTACATTGGCGGCGAACACCGATGGCGCAGTCATTTTCAACAACGGCGCGAATAATCTCGTGATTGGCACCATCGACACCATCAGCGGCATCACGACCACCGACGATACCGTCGGCCTTGCTGCCGGGACCATAAGCCAGGATGGCGCGGCGGCGATTGTCGCCGGCGCTCTGGTGGTGGGAACGACGGGCGGTAATGTCACGCTCAGTGCGGCAGGCAACGATTTCGCGACGGTAGCAGCAAACGTGCAGGGCGATCTGGTGCTGGTGGAAGCCAACGGGTTTGATGTCGGCACGGTGGGCGGCATTGACGGCATCACCAGTACCGGCTTTACCGCAATCACTTCGGGTGGCGCGGTAACGGACAGCTCGGCGTTGAGGGTTGGCGGGCTTGCACTTGCCGGTACCGGTAGCTACACGCTCGATGCGCTCGGCAACCAGTTCGGCACGCTGGCGGTGAATACTCTGACGGATACCTCGCTGGCGCAGACCGGCGCACTGAGCATTGGTACCGTCAATGGTGTCGCTGGCGTAAACACCGGTGCGGCGACCTTCAATCTTGCTGCCGGCACCGGCGGTTTGAGCATTGCGCAGAATGTCGACGCAGGCGCCATCGTGCTCAGCGCCGATGGCGACATCAGCGGTGCCGGCATACTCGGCGCCGCGACGCTCGATCTTGTCGCCGCCGGCGATGTCAGTGTCAACACGGCGATTGATACGCTGCGGGCCCTCAGCAGCGGCGGTTCGCTCACGGTGAATGACGCCGGCGCCTTGCTGATCGACAGCGCCAGCGCGGC
>JBMOMZ010000021.1:0-2717 GCA_049324755.1 Pseudomonadota bacterium | reverse complement strand
CTGTTGGTGAAAACAACACCCGCACGGTATTCGCCGGCATCAAGAGCGCCTACAGCGATCCGGAACAACTGGTTGGCCGTTTGACCCTGATGGTTGCCAACCTTGCACCGCGCAAGATGAAATTCGGCCTCAGCGAGGGCATGGTCCTCGCCGCAGGCCCCGGCGGGCAGGACATCTTTCTGCTATCGCCCGACGCAGGAGCGAAACCCGGCATGAAGGTGAAATAAACGGAGTCCGTGTTGGCAATACCGAATGAACATGCCACGACCGGGGAAATCCTTCTCGGCAGAGCATCAGGCAGGAACGTCGCGTTTATCCGCGAGGCAGAGTGCATCGGTTGCACCCTGTGCATCCAGGCCTGCCCGGTGGATGCCATCCTCGGGGCCGCGCAGAAAATGCACACCGTCATCGCCGCTGAATGCACAGATTGCGACTTGTGCGTCGAGGCTTGCCCGGTAGACTGCATTGAAATGCACCCGCTCGCTGCGGCTGTCGGTACGCCAGCGAATTCGGCGCCAGCACAAACCGATGCGCAAAAAGCCGAGCGCGCCAGGCATCGCATTGAAGCGCGCAACGCACGCATTGCGCGCCAACAGGCAGAACGTGCAGCCAGGCACAAAGCGCGTACCCAAACCATGTCCTTGCCCCCGGCAACCCCCATTGCTGCCGGCGCCACTGATCAACTGAAACAACTCAAGGCCGTCGCCGCCATTCGCACCAGGCAATACAAGGACGCAACCCGCGCGCTTGCCGCCGCCGAACGACACGGTGCAAAGAACCACGCAGAAATGCAGGCCCGCATCGCGGGGCTCAAGCAGAAAGCCGACGAGGCGCGCGCCGCACTTGATGCCTACGCTGCAACCTTGCCTACAACCCCCGGTGCGTAGCGAGCCTCCCTTTCACAGCCATCCCTTTCACATCCACTGCGCCCCCCGCATAATCGCCGGCAACAACGCTGTCGACGCCCATGCTGGCTCCAGCCATACCCTATCTCATCTTCCTGCGGGGAAACGTCCATGAAGAACGCCCTTGTCCTCCCGCTCGCCATTGCCATCGCCATGGGTCTTGCCGCCTGCGGCAAGAAGCCCGATCAGCCGGCAGCCGCCGACAACGCCAGCGATGTCGCCACCGTTAGCGTGGTGAAAATCGGGCAGGTCTCACCCCTCACCGGCCAGCAGGCACTGTTGGGCAAAGACAACGAGAACGGCGCGCACCTTGCAATCGACGAACTCAACGCCCAGCAATTCCAGGTTGCTGGCAAACCGGTACGCTTCGAACTCGATTCTCAGGATGACCAGGCCGACCCGCGTCTGGCCACCACCATCGCGCAGCGTTTCGTCGATGCGAAAGTCAGCGCAGTGATCGGCCATCTCAACAGCGGCACCTCGATCCCGGCATCCAAGATCTATGCCGATGCGGGCATCGTGCAGGTATCGCCGTCCGCCACCGCAATCAAGTACACCGCGCAAGGATACAAAACAGCATTCCGGGTCATGGCAAACGATGCGCAGCAAGGCAAGGCGCTCGGCGAGTATGCGATTGTCGATATGAAAGCAAAGAAGATTGCGATCATTGACGACCGCACCGCCTATGGTCAGGGCCTTGCCGACGAGTTCGAGAAATTCGTCGCCGCCCACGACGCCCACGTTGTAACGCGCGAGTACACCACCGACAAAGCCACCGAGTTCTCAGCAATTCTTACCAAGATCAAGGGATTGAAACCAGATCTGGTTTTCTTCGGCGGCATGGCGCCGCAGGCAGGGCCTATGGTGAAACAAATGCGCCAGCTCGGCCTCAAGGCTTCTTTCCTCGGTGGCGATGGCGTGCGCGCCGAAGAATTTCACACCCTGGCCGGTGCCGATGCCGAAGGTGTCGTCGCGTCGCTGCCGGGCGTACCGCTCGAGAAGATGCCCGGCGGCACGGCATTCAAACAGAGATTCAACGCGCGCTTCGGCGAAATCCAGCAGTACGCACCTTATGCCTATGACGCGATGATGGTGATCGCCGCAGCGATGCAGAAGGCCGGCGCCACCGATCCGGCACACTTTCTGCCAGCCCTGACGAATGTCGATCACCAGGGCGTGACCGGCCCGATCCGCTTCGACGGGAGGGGCGACCTGATTGGCGGCTCGGTGACTTTGTATCGCATCGAGCACGGCCAGTGGACCACAGTGCGCACCATCAGCGGCGCACCAGATCCGGCGCCGGACCTGATCGCAACGGATCCTGCGGCCGCGGCGCAACCGGCACCGGCCACCGCGCACTAAAGATCACCAAACACCACAGGCCGGCCTATCGCTTCCGGCACCCTGCCCCGATGGATATCTTCACCCAGCAACTTGCCAACGGCCTGATCCTCGGCAGCATCTACGCGCTGATCGCGCTCGGTTACACCCTGGTGTACGGCATCATGGGCCTGATCAATTTCGCCCACGGCGAAGTGGTGATGGTCGGCGCGATGATTGCAATCAGCGTGATCACGGCACTGAACGGGGCCGGCCTCGATCTGCCGGGGATACTGCTGGTCAGCGCCGGTCTGTTCGTCGCAATACCTGCGTGCGCACTGCTTGGCTACGGTATCGAACGCGTCGCTTATCGGCCGCTGCGCAATGCGCCCAGACTCGCGCCACTGATCACCGCCATTGGTGTGTCGATCGTGCTGCAGAATCTGGCGATGCTGTTCTGGGGCCGCGGCTATAAACCGTTTCCTGCCGTGT
>JBMOMZ010000020.1:0-2764 GCA_049324755.1 Pseudomonadota bacterium | reverse complement strand
ACCAGACGCTGGAACAGGGCATGAACATCGCCCGCAACATCGGTCTGCTCGCCGGCCTGCCGAAGGAAGTGGCCGGGCAGACCATCAACCGTCTGTGCGGCTCTTCCATGCAGGCACTGCATATCGCTACCCAGGCGATCCAAACCAACAATGGCGACGTGTTCGTCATCGGTGGCGTCGAACACATGGGTCACGTCCAGATGACGCAAGGTGTCGACATCAACCCGGAAGCCTCCAAGCGCATTGCCAAAGCCTCGAACATGATGGGCCTCACTGCGGAAATGCTCGGCACCATGCACGGCATTTCGCGGCAGATGCAGGATGAATTCGCGTTGCGTTCACACAAACTGGCCTGGGCTGCGACCGTCAACGGCGACTGGAAAAATGAGCTCGTGCCGATGGCCGGCCACGATGCGAACGGCGCGCTGTTTCAGCTCGATTTCGACGAAGTAATCCGCAAGGATGCCTCGCTGGAGGCACTCACTGCGCTGCCACCGGCGTTCAACCCCAAAGGCGGCACGGTAACCGCCGGATCGTCGTCGGCCATTTCCGACGGCGCTGCCGCCATGCTGGTGATGAGCTACGAGCGCGCCAAGGCGCTGGGCCTCAAGCCGCGGGCAAAAATTCGCGGTATGGCCGTTGCCGGCGTGGACGCCGCCATCATGGGTTATGGCCCGGTGCCAGCCTCACTGAAGGCGATGAAGCGCGCCGGTGTTTCGATCAACGATATCGATTTTGTCGAATTGAACGAAGCTTTCGCTGCCCAATCCTTGCCGTGCGTGAAAGATCTCAAGCTGATGGACAAGGTCGAGCAGAAAGTGAATCTGCACGGCGGCGCGATTGCGCTCGGCCACCCGCTCGGCTGCTCAGGCGCGCGTATCACCGGCACCCTGCTCAATGTGATGGAGCAAAAAGGCGGATCGCTCGGCCTTGCCACCATGTGCATCGGTTTGGGCCAGGGAATTGCGACGGTGATTGAGCGTGTATAGAGACAGTCGCCACCGCAATTGGCGTGCCCTGTCACCCGGATCAGGCCATGCAACATCATGACGACTCTCGATATCTCTCAACTGCATCCGGATCCGCTGGCCCAATTCGCTGCCTGGCATGAAGCCTGGGCAGCAACGGGATCAGACGCCAACGCATTTGAACCAAACGCCATGGTGCTGGCCACTGTGGATACGAACGGCCAGCCATGGGCGCGCACGTTGCTGCTGAAACATGTCGATGTACGGGGCTTTGTGTTCTTCACCAACCGCGACAGCAACAAGGGCATGCAACTGGCGGGCAATGCGCGCGCAGCGCTGCATTTTTTGTGGTTACCGACACGGCAGGTGCAGGTGCAGGGCCGTGTCGAACACACATCGTCGGCAGAAGACGACACCTATTTCGCGTCGCGCCCGCGCGAAAGCCAGTTGGGTGCCTGGGCCTCGCAGCAGAGTCGTCCGCTGGGCAGCCGCACGGCATTGACGGAGGCTTTTACCCGATACGATCGCCAGTATGCCGGCGTTGCCGTGCCGCGGCCGCCGCACTGGGGTGGTTATCGTGTGGTACCCGAACGCATTGAATTCTGGCAAGCCGGTGAACACCGCCTGCATGATCGTTTTGAATACCGGCGCGATGGCGACCGTTGGCACATCCAGCGCCTGAATCCGTAAGGGATCAAAACTTGGGGAATCATCCGGCCGGCGACAAGAGCGTGCGTGTACCTCACGACATTAGTGATTGCCCAGCAACTCGATGCGATAACCATCCGGATCCTCAACGAACGCAAGCACGGTGCTGCCATGCTGCATCGCCCCCGGTTCTCGCACCACCTTGCCGCCGGCCGCGCGGATTTTCTCGACTGCCGCAAACACGTCGTCAACGGCAAGTGCGACATGACCATAGGCGGTGCCAAGTTCGTATTTTTCCACACCCCAATTGTGGGTCAGCTCGATCACTGCGGTCTTGCTCTCATCACCATAACCGACGAACGCCAACGTGAACTTACCGGCCGGGTAATCCTTGCGGCGCAGCAGCGTCATGCCGAGGACGCGCGTGTAGAAATCCAGCGACCTGTCGAGGTCGCCGACACGCAACATGGTGTGAAGAATCCGCATGACGCTGTTGCTCCTGTTTTCGCCGTTTCGACGGGTATGGCACACACTTGCCCGGCGCGGCCGGGTGGGTGTGATCCGGCTCCCGAGCGAAAGCGAGCGGAGGCCGGACACCCCGCCCGAGACAGCCGGCGCGCACCGCGCCGGTGCCGTGAAAAAGAGCGTCCCGCTGAAGCGGGACCTGCGGATCGAGCGACTGCCGCGTTTATTTCAGCTTGCGCCCCTTCCCCGCCTGAATCCGCATCCGCAGCGCATTCAACCGGATGAAGCCTTCCGCATCTTTCTGGTTGTAGGCGCCGCGATCATCTTCAAACGTGGCGATGGTGGCATCGAAGATCGAATCTTCCGACTTGCGACCAACAATGGTGACATTGCCCTTGTACAACTTCACGCGCACGATCCCGTTCACATACGCCTGCGATGCATCGATCATCTTTTGCAGCATCAACCGCTCCGGCGACCACCAGTAGCCGTTGTAGATCATCGACGCATAACGCGGCATCAGCTCGTCTTTCAGGTGCGCCACTTCGCGATCCAGGGTCAGCGATTCAATCGCCCGGTGCGCACGCAGCATGATGGTGCCGCCCGGCGTTTCATACGCACCACGGCTCTTCATGCCAACGTAGCGGTTTTCCACGAGATCAAGCCGGCCAATACCATGCTTG
>JBMOMZ010000019.1:0-26442 GCA_049324755.1 Pseudomonadota bacterium | reverse complement strand
CCAAACCAGAAACCAAGCCCACCGCGAAAGCGGCAGCGGCCAGCAAATCCACCACCCCGGCCAAAGCCGAAGTGACCAAGGCGGCGCCTTCCAAGGAAGAGCCAGCCAAGGCCGCGCCGAAAGCCGTCAAGAAAGAAGTTGCACCACCTGTGAAAGCCGTCGCTCAAGAAAAAACCGCGAAAGCGGACAGCAAACCGGTCGTTGCCAAAGCCGTGGCGCCGGAAAAAGTCGCCAAAGCCAAACCTGCCGCGCAACCGCTCGACAAGGATGGCAAGAAAAAACTGACTGCCGAATTCACCGAAGCGCAGCTGAAAGCCTCGACCTCGCAAACGCTCGCCAGCCTCGGCATCGCCCCGTATCCGCTGAAGAAAGACGAAGCGTATATGTGCGAGCCGCAAGCCAACCATTTCCGGCACATTTTGACCGCGTGGAAGCAGCAGCTGCGCGAAGAAGTCGACCGCACCGTGCACCATATGCAGGACGAAGCCGCCAACTTCCCGGATCAGCTCGACCGCGCCGCCCAGGAAGAAGAATTCAGCCTCGAACTGCGCACCCGCGATCGTGAGCGCAAGCTGCTGAAGAAAATCGACGAAGCGCTGAAGCAAATTGATGCCGACGAGTACGGCTACTGCGAACAGTGCGGCGTCGAAATCGGCATTCGCCGCCTGGAAGCCCGGCCGACGGCGTCGCTGTGCATTGACTGCAAGACGCTGGCGGAAATCAAAGAGAAGCAGTACGGGAACTAAGGTTCCTTTGTTTAAGAAACGCCCGCGATTGCGGGCGTTTTTGTTTTCTCGCTTTTGGATTTCTATATCACGCCTGAATGCTCAGGCGAGGTATCGATCATCCGGTTGATTTTCCAAGAAAAATCCCGCTTTTCCTCTTCCCCTGCCAGGGGGGTGAAGTCGGGAATTCAAGCTCGTCACAATTGACGAGCTTGCCAGCTGAACGACGCCAACTCTGTTGGCGGCTGGGCGGGCTGGGGTGAGGCATTGCCACCCCGCCCTTCTCGTTTATTTCCGCAGCGTTTTAACCGGACGGTTTGCCGGTTATCGCACCGGCGGGCGAGTGATTTAGTAAAGCGCATCCCTGCGCTTTACCCCTTCGGGGCTGGCGCGCAAATCTGCTCCCGGCAGATTGATCTTGGCGCAAGAAAAGTACCCAAAAGAACATTGCCTGTCACCCAGGGCTTCGCCGAGCTCAGCCCGCTCACGCGGCGCACAGTGCACTGGCACTGTGCTGATTTCCGCGTTCGCCCTCGCCGCTAAAACGATGAAACGGTTTTAGCGGATCCCTGCGCTACTCCATTCCAGCTGGGGCTTTTGTGACAGTACATCCCTGCACAGTCACAAAAGGCTTCGGCTTCCTGCCTCGCCCCTTCGCTACGCTCCGGGCTGTTAACCCAGCCTCCATTCCGCTGAGCTTTGCACTTCCTTCGGTCGTCGGCTCGTCAGACGGCGGAAACGTCAAAGGCACGCTTCGCGTTAAAACAAAAATAAAAACGTCGTTCCCGCGCAGGCGGGAACCCAGCGTCTTCATTCACTGAGAACACAGTCACTGGATCCCCGCCTACGCGGGGATGACAAGAAAATGCCGAAGCCACCCACACCAACTAGAACCCGGGGCCCCCATTCGCGCCAGCCGGCGATTCGGCGTTGGCGGCTGGCTGCGCTGGCAGGGACAGCCAGCGCAGCATTGAGTCTTAAGCTTGTCCCCGCGAAAGCGGGGAGCAGGACGCCGCATCAATGCGCGCCCGTAGACGCTAACGCCGAAGCGACGGGCGGAGTCTCCGACGTAACGAAACGATTCTGGCGCGTGGGGCGTGTTCTCTTTGCCTACTGTCCCTTGCACGCGCAAGAGAAAGTAGGTCGCCCGCCGGGGCGAAACCCGGCAGCCCCTCAGGACGATTGGTTCGTCGAAAATCAGAAGCAAAACAACACTCACAGCCTCCGCCGCGCCCACCAATAAAACCCACTCCCCACCACAACAAAAAGCCCCACCATCGCCCACGCTGCGCCCGAGGCAAAACCCATCAACAGCCCACACAATGTCAGCGCAATGATCGGGCTGAACCAACCCGCAAACGACAGCGCACGCTGGCGCCGTTCCTGCACCAGAACACTCGCCGCACACAGCGCATAACCGATCAATCGCACCAGCGTGCTCATCACCGCCAGATAGACAAAGCTGTTGCTCACGGCGAGCAGCAAGCTGAGGCCGCCCACCACGGCAACCGATACCGCCGGCGTCGCAAAGCGCGGATGGATCACGGCAAACCATGCCGGCAGGCAACCATCGCGCGCCAGGGCATAGCTCATCCGTGGCGCGGCCATTATGATTGACGACAGATTGCCGATGATCGATACGACGGCGGTGAACGCGATGAGGCCGGCACCCCACGGACCGAGCACGATGGCGGCAACCTCAGCAAGCGGCTGTTCGCTGCTGGCAAGCGTCGGCAGCACCGATACCGCCAGCCACTGCATCCAGAAATAGAGCAACGCGGTCAGCAGCACGGTGCGCACCAGCGCCCTGGGAATGTCGCGTTCCGGCGCCTTGCCTTCGCCGGCATTGATGGCACCGCTTTCAAAGCCGACGAAGGCATAGAACAGCACCAGCAAGCCCTCGCCGAACGTGACGCTCGGCATGGCCGTCGTGAGCTGGAAAATGGCCGGCGACAGCGCACTGATGCCGATCAGCAGCAGCAACAGAATCGGCAGCAGTTTCAGCACGGTCAGCGCAAACACGGCCCACATGCCGTGCCGCACGCCACGGACATTGGCAAGCGTCAATGCGCCGATCGTGAGCGCGATCAGCAGTGCCCGCGCCAGCGGCGCATTCGCCGGTGGCCAGAACCAGGCGAGATACGTCACCATCAAATTGGCGTTGGCCGCCATCGCGGTGATGCGACCAAACCAGAGCAGCCAGCCGGTCTGAAACCCGAGCCAAGGCCCAAAACTCGCGCTGACATAGACGCTCGGACCGCCGGTCGCGGAAAACAATTTCGCCAGGCGGGCAAAACAGAACACGATGCTCATGAACAGCGCCGCGCAAAGCAGGAACAGCCACGGACTGAACCAACCGGCTTGGGCAGCGGCGATCGCCGGCAGAGCAAACAGGCCGCCACCGATGACACCGTTGAGCGTCAGCGCGGCAAACCCGAGCTGACTGATTTCCCGTTTGAGCGCGCGCTCAGCAGCGCTGGCCGACTCGTTGCCGGTGGATGATTGGGGCGGCGTGGTCATTGTTGTCGTTCGGTTCTGTTGCCGTTCGGATCTGTTACTGCTCGCCATGGGCGTGCAAGCGCCGATGCTAGCGCATCGGTGCCGGTGGGCGTTACCGATCAGTTCGGGCACAATTTGCTTCCCGTCCCTTTCGCGCAGTCACGCATGTCCGTCATTGGCCGTTTCGCTCCGTCGCCGTCCGGTCCGCTGCATTTCGGCTCGCTGGTGGCCGCGCTCGGCTCGTATTTGTCGGCGAAAGCGCAAGGCGGGCAATGGTTGGTGCGCATCGAAGACATCGATCCGCCGCGTGAACCGGCCGGCGCTGCCGCCACCATCCTGCAACAGCTGCGTGCGTTCGGTCTGCACTGGGACGGCGCCGTGCTGTACCAAAGCACGCGCAGTGACCGCTACGACGCGGTGCTTGCCAGCCTCGCTGAGCGCGGTCTGCTCTACGGCTGCGGCTGCAGCCGGCGCGAGCTGCAGGCCAATGGCGGCCGCTGTGCCAATCATTGTCGGGAACGGGCGCTGCCGCTCGCCGATGGCGTCGCCTGGCGGCTGCTTGCCGGCGCCGAGCCGCTGCCGTTCGACGATGGCGTGTGCGGCCCCTGCCGTTTTCCCGAGACCGAGCAGGACGAGGTCGTGCTGAAACGCCGCGACGGGCTTTATGCCTACCAATTGGCCGTGGTGGTCGATGACATCGATCAGGGCATTACCGAAATCGTCCGCGGCGCCGATCTGCTCGACGCCACACCGCGCCAGCTCTATCTCTGGCGGCTGCTCGGCCAGACGCCACCGCGCTTTGCCCATCTGCCGCTGGTGGTCGGTGCCGACGGTCGCAAGCTGTCAAAGCAGAACTACGCGCCAGCCATCAGCGAGCGCGAGGCGCTGCCGCTGTTGAAGGATGCATTGACGGTGCTCGGCCAGCCGGTGCCGGCGGTCGACCGCATCGACCTGCTGCTGAGCCGCGCCAGCGCCGACTGGCGGCTCGACCGGGTCCCGACCGGGCCGGTCATCCGCGCCTGAAAGCACGGGTGCTACCGGATCCGCCCGCATCGCGGGGATGCATCCACTGGCCCGACCGGCTATCATTGGCCTTTCAACCTAACTCACTGACTGTCCGTGATTTTTTCCCGCATCAAACAGTTCGTCAGCCGGACAGTCGGCAAGTCCAAAAGCGCCCGCACGCCCGGCGTCCGGGTGCGCAAGCAAGTCATCCCGCGCGATCAGCACGAGGTCTCGCGACGCGAGATTTCCGACAATGCCCTGAAAGTGTTGTACCGGCTCAACAAGGCCGGTTACGAGGCTTATCTGGTGGGTGGCGGTGTCCGCGACATTCTGCTCGGTCTGCATCCGAAAGATTTCGACGTCGCCACCGACGCGAAACCGGAAGACGTGCAGAAAGTGTTTCGCAATTGCCGGCTGATCGGTCGCCGCTTTCGCTTGGCGCATGTGCTGTTCGGTCAGGATGTGGTGGAAGTCGCAACCTTCCGCGCGGTCAATGACGACGCGCCGCAAACCGAACACGGCATGGTCTTGCGCGACAATGTCTACGGCACGATCGAAGATGACGCCGTCCGGCGCGACTTCACCGTCAACGCGCTTTACTACAACATCGCCGATTTCTCGATTGTCGATTTCGTCGGCGGCCTGAAAGATCTGCAGAAACGCACGCTGCGCCTGATCGGCGATCCGGAAACCCGTTACCGCGAAGATCCGGTCCGCATGCTGCGCGCTGCCCGGCTTGCCGCCAAGCTCGATTTCAAAATCGAAGCGAAAACCCGCGAACCGATCCTGCAACACGGCACGCTGCTGAAAAACGTCTCCAACGCCCGGCTCTGGGATGAATGCGCCAAACTGTTCCTGACCGGCCACGGCCTCGCCAGCTTCGAGCAGCTGGAAGCGCTGAACCTGACCAAGGTGCTGTTCCCCGGCCCGGCCGCGATGATGCACAAGCATCCCGAGGTCAAGGCGTTAATTGAAACCGCGCTGCGCAATACCGACGCCCGCATCGCCGAGGAAAAAGGCGTCAACCCGGCCTTTCTGTTTGCCGTGATGCTGTGGCCCAGCGTCGCCGCGGAATATGAAAAACGGCTGAAGCGCAATGTGCCGCCGGCACCGGCGCTGCAGGACGCCGCCACCGAAGTGCTCGATCGCCAGCACGAAGTCACGGCGATTGCCAAACGTTTCAGTCAGGTGATGCGCGAAATGTGGGCGTTGCAACACCGCTTTGCCCAGCGCACGCCAAGCCGCGCGGAAAAACTGCTGACCTTGCCGCGCTTTCGCGCCGCGTTTGATCTGCTTGCCCTGCGCGCCGAAGCCGGCGAACCGCTGCAGGAACTGGTCGACTGGTGGGCGGAATATCAGATCGCCGATGCCGACGGCCGACAGGCGCTGCTGCGTCAGGTCGACAAGCCGGACAGCAAGAGCAGCAATGGCGAACGCAAGCGCCGACCGCGTCGACGCGGGCCGCGCAAGCCAGCCTCAAAAGCGGAATGAGCACGCGCGCCTATATCGGGCTTGGCAGCAACCTCGGCGAGCCGGCCCGGCAAATCCAGTACGCGATCGATGCGCTGGCGCTGCTGCCGCTCAGCAAGCTGGTCGCCCGTTCCTCGCTCTATCGCAGCCCGGCACTGACACTGCCCGGCAGCGCAGCGCAACCCGATTATCTGAATGCCGTCGCGGCGATTGATACCGCTCTCGATCCACAAACCCTGCTCGCTGCCTTGCTGCGCATCGAACAGGAGCAGGGCCGGGTGCGCGAGCAGCGCTGGGGTGCCCGCACGCTCGATTTGGATCTGTTGTTGTACGGCACCCTGGTCTGGCAATCGCCGAGTCTGACGTTGCCGCATTACGCGCTCTGCGAGCGGCCGTTTGTTGTGATACCGTTGCTGGAAATCGCGCCGGATTTGCAGCTGCCCGATGGCCGCTTCCTGCGCGATGTGGCCAAGGCGCTGCCGGGTGACACCCTGCAGCGGATGCCGGCGTGATGTCGGTATAAGGTCGGCGCGTTTTTGGGCACATGGCACCGACGTAAAGAGGACGGCTTGCGCGCATGAATCCACTTCGCTTCGTCAGCGTCGAAGGTCCGATAGGCGTCGGCAAAACCACGCTGACGCGCCGGCTGGCCGAAGCGCTCGGCGGCCAGACCTTGCTGGAACAGCCGGACGAAAATCCGTTTCTCGAACGGTTCTATCAGAATCCGAAACAGGCCGCGCTGCCGGCGCAGCTGTTCTTTCTGTTTCAGCGCGCCCGCCAACTCGATGCCATCCGTCAGCAGGACATGTTCGCACCGGTCACGGTCAGCGACTATCTGATGGACAAGGATGCGCTGTTTGCCCGGCTGAACCTCGATGACGATGAACTGCGTCTGTACGAGCAGGTGTACAGCCAGCTGACCATCCAGGCGCCGACACCGGATCTGGTCATTTACCTGCAGGCCCCGATCGATGCCTTGATGGAGCGGGTACGCAAGCGCGACCGCAGTGCCGAGCGTGCCTTGAGCCGCGATTACCTGCAAAAGGTATTGGACGCCTACACCCGATTCTTTTACTACTACGAAGCGTCGCCACTGCTGATCGTCAACACTTCTGCACTCGATCTGGCTGGCAGCGAAAGCGATTTTCAACAGCTGGTCGAGCGCGTGCATCAGTGTCGCAGCGGCCGGCATTACTTCAACTCGCGGCTCTGAGCGCCGCGCGGAACGGAAACAGACCCATGGCCCGCATCACCGCCCACCGGCTTGCCGACATGAAACGCGCCGGCGAAAAAATCGTCGTGCTGACAGCGTATGACGCCAGCTTTGCTGCCGCCTGCAACCAGAACGGCGTTGATGTCATCCTGGTCGGCGATTCGCTCGGCAATGTCATCATGGGTTATGACAGCACGGTGCCGGTCACGATGGCCGACATGCTGCATCACACCCGCGCCGTTGCCCGTGGCAATAGCGAAGCGCTGGTCATCGGCGATTTGCCGTACATGAGCTACGGCACGCTGGAACAGACGCTGGCCAATTCCGCCGCGCTGATGCAGGCCGGCGCGCACATGGTCAAACTGGAAGGCGGTGCCTGGCTCGCCGATTCCGTGCGCGCACTGACCGAACGCGGCATTCCGGTCTGCGCCCACCTCGGTTTAACGCCGCAATCGGTTGACGCCCTCGGCGGTTACAAAGTGCAGGGCCGAACGCCGGAAAGCGCCGCGCAAATCATTGCCGATGCCCAATTGCTCGAAGCCGCCGGCGCCCGGCTGTTGGTAGTGGAATGCGTGCCGGCTGCGCTCGGCAAAGCGCTCAGTGCAGCGCTGAGCATTCCGGTGATTGGCATCGGCGCTGGCGTCGATACTGACGGTCAGGTACTGGTGCTGCACGACATGCTGGGGTTGACGCCAAGCAACGGCGCCAAGCGGCCGAAATTCGTCAAGGATTTCATGATCGGCGAGACCGGCGGCATCGGTGCGGCCATTGCCGCCTATGCCAAAGCCGTGCGGGAGCAACGCTTCCCGGCCGACGAGCACAGCTTCACCTGATACTTTAGTGGGAGCGGCTTTAGCCGCTCCCACAGTCCACTTCTTCAGCTGCGTTTCTGCCTTGCTGATTACCCGGAGCCACCATGCAGATTTTCGATACCCTCGCCGCCCTGCGCAGCCAGATCAACAGCTGGCGCCGCGCCGGTGAAAAAATTGCCTTCGTGCCGACCATGGGCAACCTGCACGAAGGCCATGCCTCGCTGTTCGAGCAGGCGCGCAAGTACGGCACGAAAGTCGTCGCCAGCATTTACGTCAACCCGATGCAGTTTGGCTTGAACGAAGACTGGTCCAAGTATCCGCGCACGCTCGATGCCGACCGGAAAATTCTTGAAGCCAAACGGGTCGATGCGCTGTTCCTGCCGGATGACAAGACCATGTACCCGCATGGCACCGAGGTGCAGACCTTTGTCGAAGTGCCGCGCTTGTCGAACATTCTGTGCGGCGCCTCGCGGCCGGGCCATTTCCGCGGCGTTGCCACCATCGTCAGCAAGCTGTTTCATCTGGTGCAGCCGGATGTGGCAGTGTTCGGCGAAAAGGATTACCAGCAGCTGATGGTGATCCGGCAGATGGTCAATGATCTGTTCATTCCGATCGAGATCATCGGTGCTGCCACCGTGCGTGCGGCCGACGGTCTCGCACTGTCGTCACGCAACGGTTACCTGACCACCGAGGAGCGCGCGCAGGCACCGGTGATTTACCAGACGCTGCGCTGGTGTGCGGAGGAACTGCGCAACGGCGAACGCGATTACGCGGCGCTGGAGCAGCAAGCGCGGCAGCGGATCAACCATGGCGGTTTGCGCACCGATTATTTCTCGATACGGCGGCACAGCGATCTGCTGGAACCGGCCAGCGAGGAGAAGCGGTTTGTGGTGCTGGCCGCTGCGTATCTCGGCAAAGCGCGCTTGATCGACAATATTCAGCTCATCGACTGAGGCCGGCGCCAGTACTCGATCGGCGAGCTGAGGTGAAAACTCGCCGGGTGGGTTCCCGACAAATCCCGGCGTGACCCAGATCGCCATGGCTGCATGTCTCCGGGGGCCAGAAAGCAAAAAAGAGCGCAGTGCGCTCTTTTTTACTTCACCCTTTCCCTATGAAATCTGGCACATCCTGCGCCGGTCCTGCGCCACCACCCTGGTGGTTGTTCCCTTGAGCTCGTCCTGAGCCATCATCCCTGCCGTCGTCCTGACGGTGTCCTGCGTGTGCGTCCTGCACGGGCGCCATTCTACGGGGGCAATGCCGGTGCGCACGGCAGGCAGCGCCGGCGCCAGCCACGGCGCACAACAGGCGTCAGAAACATAATTCAATTAAATCAATGAGATATCTTTGCTGACGGCACATCGTGGCACAGCAAGACGGCGGCAATGCTTACAGCTTTGTAAGAGATATCTCACAAGCACACGGGCAAATTGCCCGGAACGCCCTTATGCCGCCAAACCTTGGCAGCTCCCAGCTGCTTAAAAACACAAGAAATTAAACGCATGTCTGCAATACTTAAACACCTCGCCCAACCCTGGAGCGCCACTGTGCGACTGATCCCGCTGTACGCCCTGCTGTTTTGCCTGCCGGCACTGGCCAAGGAAGCAGCCGTGGTCAAGGTACATAACTGGACCGACTATATCGACGAAACGGTACTGGCCGATTTCAGCAAAGCCACCGGCATCCAGGTCGAGTACAGCACCTTCGAAAGCGCCGAAGAGCTGGAAGGCAAGCTCGCGGAGCGTAATAGCGGCTATGACGTAGTGGTGCCGAGCGCCAACTTCCTGGCCTATGCCCGCCGGCACAAGCTGTTCCAGCCGTTGGACAAAGCCCGGATCCCCAATCTGGCGGGCCTTGATCCGCAGCTGATGCGCAAGCTTGAACGCTCCGACCCGAACAATGAGTACGGCGTGCCGTACCTGTGGGGTACGACCATCATCGCCTACCGCAGCGAAGCCATCGCCAAACGGCTCGGCGCCAGCGCCCCCACCGACAGCTGGCGCCTGTTGATGGACCCGGCCACCGCTGCCAAGCTCGCCGATTGCGGGGTCGCCTGGCTCGACTCCGGCATCGAGGTCATCCCGGAGCTGTTGCGTTATGGCGGCAGCATCGCCAACAGCCTCAATCCCACCGATTACCTGAAAGCCGAGAAGCACCTGAAGCTGCTGCTGCCGCATATCCGCTACTTCGGCGGCGAAAACATCATTGACGATCTCGCCAGCGGCAAGCTCTGTGCGGCCTACAGCTACTCGGGCGATCTGGCGCAGGCGCGCGAACAGGCCGAGGCCAATGGCTTCAGCGACCTGACGCTGGTCGTGCCCAAGGAAGGCGCGGAAATGTGGGTGGATCTGATGGCGATCCCGGTCGACGCACCGCATCCGGACCATGCCCACGTCTTTATCAATTACCTGTTGCAGCCGGCCGTGATGGCGCGCATTTCCAATGCGGTCAGCTACCCGAACGCGGTGCCGGCGTCGCTGCCGTTGATCGATGAAGCCGTCAAACAAGACCCGGTGCTGTTCCCGAGCAAGGAGGCGCAAGCCAACCTGTACACCCTGCCGGTGCTGACCGATGCCGTCGCCGGCATTTCGGAACGGATCTGGGCCAATGTGCGCAAAAGCAAGGCCACCGATAACTGACCCGTGCCGGTCACGGCGCCGGCAAAGAAAAAGGGCGGGATGTGATCCCGCCCTTTTTACTTCACGTCTGTTTCTTTCCGTGAAACGTTGATGCTCCCTGCACCATCCGTGATTGGCTTGTCCTTAGCCACGCTCCCTGCGCTGCAATCCTTGCGGCGTGGCGACAGTATAGGGGCAGGCCAGTCGCCTGCCGGTGCCGGCGCTCCCGCCTGGCTTGCCAGCGGCTGCGCACCACGGCTCGCAATGAAAACAGAAAAGCCTTTTACATCAATACGTTGACATCACATTCGCAACAAGCCATTTGGTCATCATCGGCACCCGCCGACAGCGCTTGGCGAATAGGCGCACACGTTTGTAAGCCATCTCTCACAATCCGACCAGCAAGGCTCACCGTTCAACCGGCCCGCAGACCAAGCACGTCATCCATGCTGTACAAACCGACCGGCTTGCCAACCAGCCACGCCGCTGCACGTAACGCCCCTTCGGCGAAATTGCGCCGGTCAAAGGCCTGATGGCGGATCTCCAGATGCTCGGTGCCGGTTGCCAGCAACAAAGTATGGTCACCGACAATTTCGCCCGCCCGAATCGTGGCAAAACCAATGCTGCCGGGTTTGCGGGCGCCGGTATTGCCCTCGCGCGACAACACGCCGGCCCTGGCCAGGGTGGTATCGCGCGCCTGCGCCACCACTTCGCCCAAACGCAGCGCCGTCCCGGACGGCGCATCCACCTTGTGGCGATGATGCGCCTCGATGATCTCGGCATCCGCTTCCGGCATCGCTTTCGCGGCCAGCCGCGCCAGCGCAAACAACAGGTTCACCCCGACGCTCATGTTCGGCGAGATCAGCACCGGGATCTGCCTGGCCGCCTGCTCGATTTCCTGCATCGCTTCCGGCGAGAACCCGGTCGTGCCAATAACCACCGGCTTGCGCTTGAGCTGACAATGTTTCAGCAACTGCAAGGACGCCACCGGCTGGCTGAAATCGACGATCACATCGGCCAGCTGCACCGCCGCCGAGACATCGGCCGACAGCGGCACACCAACATAAGGGACCCCGTGGATCACCCCCACATCCTGACCGTGCCGCGAATCCGATGCCGCCGCCAGCGCGCCCACCAGTTGCCACTGCGGTTGCTCACGTACCGCCGACACCAGCGCCTTGCCCATGCGCCCGCTGGCGCCATGCAGAGTAATCTTGCTCATTCGCCACATCCTCATCCTGCGAAGCCGGCATTGTAATCGAACCGTCTTCACGACCTGCTCCGCGCAGCGCAAAAACACACGTTGCCTCACCGCCGCTCCGGCAGCTCGATTACCATACCCCGCATTCGACAATCCGTCGGCAACAGACGTATCACATGCAGACCAAACACCGCGTTATATGGGGTGTGCTGATTGCCACGGTGTGCATTTCGCTCGGCGTCTGGTGCTGGACGCCGAAAGTTGTTCCTTCGTCAGCACTCACGCCCATCATTGATGACGCGATGCCAACGGCTCCACCACGGGAGGCAAACTCACAGTCCAATACCCGCCGCACCGAAAGCGCATCAAATACTGCGCGCCTCAGCTACTGTTCCCCGGACCATCAATCCGACAGTGCTGCCGCTGAAAATACAGACGAGCTAATCACTCAAGAATTCATGGCAAAACATCCGGAGCTCGGCCTGCGCACCAGCGATGTGGCGTTGATCAACGATGTTGTCACAGAAATCGGCGTCATGGCAGCTGAAACTACGATTGACATTGACACCAAAACGCAGCGGGTTCACCGCACTGGCCGCTACCACCAGCAAAACATCGAGCAAGTTGCCGCGATGGCGGAAAGCGACGCCGAAGCAGCACTGATCTACGGTTCCTATCTGATGCACAAGGGTATGCTGGGCAGCGATGGCATGATCGATCTGGCCTTACTGCAGACCGGCGAGCGCATGCTGCAATCAGCAGCCCCGGATCACTTTCAAGCCATTCGCCGGATCTACATTCACTATTATTTCGCAAGCTTGCGCGCCTGGAAAAAAGGCGACCGCTCTGCACGATGGCAGCAGGCAGAGATCGCGCGTGCCGCCTACCGGCAGTGGCTGCAACAGCACGGCAGCGCCGCCGTTGCGATCATGATGGAAAACGACACCTGGTTCCGCACTGTTCATGCTCCGGACGGCAGCGCCATGCCGGCAGCAGAGGACAACGCTGCGGCAGCCGTCATGACCCGCTTGACGGCGTTGGAGCAGACGCTGCCAGCCCCGACGCTATCAGCAGAGCAAATCGAACAGCGGGAACAGCTGCTATGGTTGCATCGACGCGGCAGTCTGGACCAGCTCCTTGAGCTTATCGCGCAGGATTGTGCTGCCCAGTAGCCGCGTGAACATGGCTGCGTGCATCATGAAGAAGGGCCGCTGTTGCGGCCCTTCTTGACATCACTTGCGCAGGTCGTCAAAGAACTTCTTGACACCGTCGAACCAGGAGTCCGCGCGCGGACTGTGGTTGGGTTCTTCGCGCAGCGATTTCTCAAACTCTTCCAGCAAGGCTTTTTGCTTGGCGTTGAGTTTGACTGGCGTTTCGATCACCACCCGACAGAGCAGATCGCCCGGCGCACCGCCGCGCATCGGCACCACGCCTTTGCCACGCAGGCGGAACAGTTTGCCGGTCTGGGTTTCGGCCGGCACTTTCAGCATCACGCGGCCATCGAGCGTCGGCACCTCCACTTCACCGCCGAGCGCTGCCGTGGCAAAGCTGACCGGCACTTCGCAGAACAGGTTGTTTTCTTCGCGTTGGAAGATCGGGTGTTCCTTGACGTGGATGTGCACGTACAGATCACCCGGTGCGGCACCGGCGACACCGGCTTCACCTTCGCCAGACAGGCGTATGCGATCGCCGTTATCGACACCGGCCGGCACTTTCACCGACAGCGTGCGTTCTTTCTGGACCCGGCCCTGGCCATGGCAGCTGCCGCAAGGATCCTTGATCACGGTGCCGCGACCATGGCAGGCCGGGCAGCTTTGCTGAATCGAGAAGAAACCTTGCGACATCCGGACCTGACCGGCACCACCGCAGGTATTGCAGGTGACTGGCGACGAGCCTTTTTTGGCGCCGGAACCGGAGCAGGTATCGCAGCGCTGCCAGCTCGGCACGCGCAGTTCGACCTTGGTGCCGCGCACCGCTTCTTCGAGACTCAATTCGAGGTTGTAGCGCAGATCGGCGCCGCGTGCGGCACGGCCGCCGCCACCGCCGCGACCACCTCCGAAAATGTCACCGAAGACATCGCCAAAAATATCCTGGAACGAGGCACCGCCGAACGGATCGCCGCCACCGCCGCGGCCGCCTGCCATGTTCGGATCGACACCGGCATGACCGAAGCGGTCGTAGGCCGCACGTTTGTCATCATCCGACAGAATCTCGTAGGCCTCTTTCGCCTCTTTGAATTTTTCTTCGGCGTCCTTGGCATCCGGGTTGCGGTCCGGATGGTATTTCATGGCGAGCTTGCGATACGCGGTTTTGATTTCCGCGGCATCGGCATTTTTTGCCACACCGAGCACGTCGTAGTAATCGCGTTTGGCCATTTTGGCAGCAGTACCCTAATAAGACGTAAGGCGGATTCGGGCCGCAGGCCCAATCCGCCGTAGTTTTCAGTTGCGCACGCATCTCAGGTCATCGAGATGGCGCTTGCGTTGCAAGCGGCGCCCCCACCCCAACCCACCCTGCCACGCGCAGAGCGCGCGGCAGGGTGGGGAGATCGGCGGATTACTTCTTGTCTTTGACTTCTTCGAACTCGGCGTCGACGAAATCACCTTCCGGCTTCGGCGCATCACCGCCGGCCTGCGCTTGCTCGCCACCGGCCGCACCGGCGTTCTGATACATGCGCTCGCCGATCTTGCTCGACGCTTTCGCCAGCGCTTCGGTCTTGGTTTCGATCGCGGCCTTGTCGTCGCCTTTCAGCACCGACTCCAGATCCTTGATCGCCGCTTCGATGCTTTCTTTCTCACCGGCTTCGACCTTGATCGACTCATCGCCGAGCGCCTTGCGGGTGGCATGAATCATCGCGTCGGCACGGTTGCGCGCTTCGACCAGTTCCTGGAACCTGCGGTCTTCATCGGCATGCGCTTCGGCATCGCGCACCATGCGCTGGATCTCTTCCTCGGTCAGACCCGAGTTGGCCTTGATCTCGATGCGCTGCTGCTTGCCGGTGGCCTTGTCCACCGCCGATACATGCATGATGCCGTTGGCGTCGATGTCGAAGGTGACTTCGATTTGCGGCGTGCCGCGCGGTGCCGGCGGAATGCCGGCCAAGTCGAACTTGCCGAGCGACTTGTTCTGCGCGGCCATCTTGCGCTCACCCTGCAGCACGTGCACGGTGACCGCACTCTGGTTGTCGTCGGCGGTCGAGAACACCTGCGACTTCTTGGTCGGGATGGTGGTGTTCTTTTCGATCATCACGGTCATCACGCCGCCCATGGTTTCGATACCGAGCGACAGCGGGGTCACGTCGAGCAGCAGCACGTCACGGACATCGCCCGACAGCACGGCGCCCTGAATCGCGGCACCAACGGCCACGGCTTCATCCGGGTTGACGTCCTTGCGCGGCTCTTTGCCGAAGAACTCGGCCACCACCTGCTGCACCTTCGGCATCCGGGTCTGGCCACCCACCAGGATCACTTCATCGATATCCTTGACGGTGAGGCCGGCATCTTTGATAGCGGTCTTGACCGGATCAATCGTGCGCTGCACCAGCTCATCGACCAGCGACTCCAGTTTGGCGCGGGTCAGCTTCAGCACCAGGTGCTTCGGGCCGCTGGCATCAGCGGTGATGTACGGCAGGTTGACTTCGGTCTGGGTCGACGACGACAGCTCGATCTTGGCTTTTTCGGCCGCTTCTTTCAGCCGCTGCATCGCCAGTGCGTCGCCATGCAGATCCATGCCCGATTCTTTCTTGAACTCCTCACAGAGATATTCGATGACGCGCAGATCGAAGTCTTCGCCGCCGAGGAAGGTGTCGCCATTGGTCGACAGCACTTCAAAGGTTTTCTCGCCATCGACTTCACCGATTTCGATGATCGAGATATCGAAGGTACCGCCGCCCAGGTCGTACACGGCGATTTTCTTGTCGCCACGGCCGCCCTTGTCGAGACCGTAAGCCAGCGCGGCCGCTGTCGGCTCGTTGATGATGCGCTTGACGTCGAGACCGGCAATACGGCCGGCGTCCTTGGTCGCCTGACGCTGCGAGTCGTTGAAATAGGCCGGCACCGTGATCACGGCTTCGGTGACTTCTTCGCCGAGGTAATCTTCGGCGGTCTTTTTCATTTTCTTCAGCACTTCGGCGCTGATTTGCGGCGGCGCCATCGGCTTGCCGTCGACTTCGACCCAGGCATCGCCGTTTTTGGCGGCCACGATCTTGTACGGCACCATCTTGATGTCTTTCTGCACGACATCGTCATTGAAGTTGCGGCCGATCAGGCGCTTGACTGCATACAGCGTGTTCTTCGGATTGGTCACCGCCTGACGCTTGGCGCTCTGGCCGACGAGGATTTCGCCGTCTTTGCTGAACGCGACAATCGACGGCGTGGTGCGGGCACCTTCGCTGTTTTCGATGACGCGGGTGTTCTGGCCTTCCAGGATCGCCACGCAGCTGTTGGTGGTGCCCAGATCGATGCCGATAATCTTGCCCATGGTGTACTCCTGATGCCTCAATAAGATTCGGTTTCACAGTCAGCGCAGCGCTTTGTCAGCGCGGGGCGCTTCATTCATGGCAGAGAAAGTGGGGTTATTCGTTGCCGGATCAAGCGCTGGTATCGATTTTTGTTGCCGGGCCGCGCGAGACGATGACCCGCGCCGGGCGCAGCAGCCGACCGTGCAGCGTGTAGCCTTTCTGCAGCACCATCATCACGGTGTCGGCCGGCAGGTTCGGGTTCTCCTGGGCGACCATGGCCTCATGCAGGTTGGCATCGAACGGTTTGTTCAGCGCGTCGATGGCCTGCACGCCGAACTTCTCCAGCGTCGCCAGCAGCTTGCGGCCGGTCAGCTCCAGCCCTTCGTGCATGCGCCTGCCTTCGTCGGTTTCGACTTTCAGGGCGAGGCCCTGATCGAGGCCGTCCAGCACGTCCAGCAACTCGCTGCAGAGCTTCTCGATCGCGAACTTGGCCGACTGCTCGGCATTGCGCTCGGCCCGGCGGACCAGGTTGTCGGCATCGGCCTTGGTGCGCAGCACCAGCTCCCAGTTCTGCTTGGCCTTCTCTTCGGCCGAGGCCAGATCGGCCCGCAGCTTGTCGACTTCGCTCTGGAAATCGGCCTGGCTGGCAGCAGCGCTTTCCTGGCCCGAGCTTTCAGGCTGGAGGTTTTCGGTAGTCATGGAAATCCCTCAAAAACGGAACGACTGTACCCGGTAGTCATGGCTACGGGCGATTCTGGGGCGGGATATGGGGGTATTGGTGGGGGATTCAAGGGCAATTTGATCGAGCCGGCTCGCCGTTTTTTTGGTCCCCCGCCTTGTCAAGGCGGGGTCAGGGGCGGTTGAGCTCAGACTGTTTGCGGTTAGCGACTTAGCACGAATCAGAGGGCGTCAACTACGGGCGGCAGACTCACTGCCCAAGCGGATACGCGCGCAGAGCTTAACCACCCCAGCCTCGCCTTTACACGGAGAGGGCGTGGTCAGGTCATTCCGATGCAACTCCTCATACTCCTAGAGAGCTTGTTGGGCTTCGCAAGTTCGACCAAATCTACTGGCTCCGCTCAGGCTGAAAATCCTTTGGCAGTCCTTGGCTGTCGAACTGCGAGCAACCAATACACAAGCGAGATCATTGCGGGAATACTCAGAAATGTCGCACCACCACCACCAATCAGACCTCTTGCTGCCAGATCAATTTTCCAGGCGATCACAGCGAGCGTAACGCCAAATCCGACATGCCAGATGGGATTGTATGTTCTCAGTTGATTCAGCGCCGCGTGGACCGGCACGCACACCAGCGCAACATAGGCGAAAGAGAGGAGCAGAGTGCCCAAGACCAGCGGGATGGCCAGCAACACAAACCAGCCTTGAACAATGTCAGGATCGTTGCCGAACCAACCGTATCCAATCACGACACCCCAGTACAAAAGCGACGCGAAAGGTGCGACAACAATGGCAACAATAACTCTCGAAAACTCCATGCGCTTCCGACTCCCTGCAGCTCACGAATCCTCACTCGTCAACGCCGACGACAACAGCCGCGCCGTGATATCCACCACCGGAATCACCCGGTCATAGGCCATCCGCGTAGGCCCAATCACCGCCAGCACGCCGACCCGTTCGCCGTTTACTTCATACGGCGCGGCGATAAGGCTTGCGTTTTTCATGCCCGGCTGCCCCGCCTCTTCACCGATGAAAATCTGCACGCCGTCGGCCGCGAGGCATTTGTCGAGCATGCTCAGGATTTGCTGTTTGCGGGTGAAGGCTTCGAACAGTTCGCGCAGGTTGGACAGGCCAGCGGGGTCGGCGAGTTGCAGCAGGTTCATTTCACCGGCGACGTGAAAGTCATCTTGCGGCTCGGCGGTGTCGAGCGCGGCTTCGGCAACACGCAGCAGGCCGCTCATCATCCGGTCCATCGCAGCGCGGTCGGCGCGCAGTTGGGCGACGAGTTCGGTGCGGGCAGCGCGCAGATCGCGGCCGGCGAAATGCTGGTTGACGTAGTTGGCGGCTTGCTGCAATTCGTCGCGGCTGTAATCGCGGTCGGTATGCAGGATGCGGTTCTGCACTTCCCGGTCCGACAGCACCAGTACCACCAGCACGCGGCGGCCGCCGATGGGCAGGAATTCGAGATGCTTGAGCGTCTGCACCTGCCGTTTTGGCACCCGGACGAGGCCGGCCATGTGGGTGACTTCCGACAGCAGGTTGCTGGCCTGGGCCAGCAGCGACCCGGTGTCGAGTTCCGGTTTCAGCTGGGCGCGGATCTGCGCCACCTCCTGCTCGGACAGCGACTGCACCGTCAGCAGCCGGTCGACAAACAGCCGGTAGCCGAGCGCGGTCGGGATGCGGCCGGCGGAGGTGTGCGGCGTCTGGACGAAGCCCAGGTCCTCCAGCTCCATCATGACGTTGCGGATGGTGGCCGAGCTGACGCCGAGATTGCTGACTTCGGCCAGCGTTTTCGAGCCGACCGGCTGGCCGTCGCGCAGGTATTGCTCGACCAGCGCTTTCATCAGGACTTGGGCACGTTCACTGAAGCTTCGGCTCATTCGGGCACAACGTTCGCAACGAAGAGGGAGCCGCAGTATACGGCGGAAGCGGCCCGGTCAGAACTGCAGCCGCCAATCCAGGCTCAGTTCCCGGCCCTTGTACGGCAGGGTGTCGAAGGTGCTGTCGTAATACGGGGTCACGATGTTGAGCCGCTCGTTGCCGACATCGTGCAGGCTCAGCGCCAACGACCAACCCGTTGCCTCGTAATGCAGGCCGAGATCGACCAGCGTCTGTGACGGCAGGGTATCGGTCACGCCGAATGGCTGCTCGGCCGCGGCATTCTTTTCCGCCAGCCAGAGCAGGTTGACGAAGCCACGCCAGCGGTCGCTGAACTGGTATTGCAGGTTGGCGAACAGCTTCCACTCCGGCACGCCGATCAGCTCATCGGGCGCGTGCAGCGCCAGATAGGTGTCACCACCCTGCGGGTCGGCGGCATAAGCGAACGGGTTGGCGTCGTCATAGAGCTTGGGCGTGGCATAGGACAGATTGGCGGTGAGCCGCCACGGTGCTTGCTGATAGCGCAACTCGAACTCGGCGCCATAACTGCCGAAGCGGCCACCGTTGTCGGAATAGAGATCATCGGCGACCGGGTTGTAGCGAAATTCGATGATGTCTTCGACGGTCTGGTAGAACAGATTGCCGCTGACGAACAGCTGCGGGGTGACGCGCAGGCCAAGCTCGAATTCGTGCACGGTAATCGTTTCCGGCGTGACCGGTTGTCGATGCGGTTTGCTTGGGTCATAGCCAAAGCGGCTGAAGGCATTGTTGGCGATCAGCGGCGCCCGGAACGCACGCTGGCTCAGCAGTTTCCAATGCCAGCGCTCGTACACACCGGTAACACCCAGCCGCGGACTGAACTGGTTGCCGTAAACCTCGCTGTCATCATAGCGGCCGCCGGCAAACATGGTCAGCGGCTGCCACTGCTGTTGCCAATTCAGAAACAGCGCGGAACTGGCGAGCGTGACGGAATTGCGGCCGACATCGTCCGGCTCGGCGCGCAGCACCAGCGTCGGGTCGCGCAGCGCCAATTCGTCGGTGCGCAGAATGCGGGCGTTATCCTCCAGCAGTTCGGCACCGAGCAGCCATTGCTGCTGATCCATAGTCCAGACGTTGTGGCTGGCCAGTTTCAGGCGGCGAATGCCGACATCGTCGCGCCGCGGCCGCTCGAACGGTACGTTGCGCTGCAGGCTGGCGACCAGGGTGGAACGGAAACTGTCGGTCTGATACAGCGCGCCGTTCAGTTCCAGCACGGCGTTATCAAACCGCAGCGGGGAGAAATTGGCGTCGATGCCGGCTTGCAGCGCTTGCTGCTGTTGCTCGGGCGGCAACGAGTCATCGACGGTAAAACCGCGCACCATACTGTTCTGGTAATGCTGCCAGAGCAGCTTGGCTGACCAATCCTGCCAATGCAGTTGCGCACTGAGGAAGCGGCTGCGAATACCGGCTGATTGCTCGTTGTGATCAAACGCCGGCCGCTCGTTGAAGTAATGATACGGCGCGTCGGAGCGGCGGCCATCGCCAGCGAAGAACAGTCCTTGCCAACGCCAATCGCCTTCGCTACCGGCAAACCGGCTGCCGAGATCGCGATGGCCCACTTCGCGCGGTAATTGGCCGTAACGCAGCGCGGCCTCATTGCCCTTGCCGTGGGTGACAATGTTCAGCACCGCCGTTTCGGCGGCGCCGCCATACAGCACCGAACCGGGGCCGCGAACAATCTCGATACGCTCGATCAAATGAATCGGCAAATCGTTGCCGAGCGGATAGGCGCCGAAGGCCAGTTCGGTCAGGGGCATACCATCGAGCAGGAACAATGCCCGGCCTTCGAAGCCGAACAACCCACGCACAACCAGACCCGATACGTCGATATCCTTGGCCACGTTGAAGCCGGGAATGCGCTGGACGATATCGATCAAATCACGCGCACCCATCGCGCGAATATCGTCAGCCGTAATGATGCTCAGAATCGCCGGATTCTGCCGCTGTGGCAGCGGCATGCCGGTCGCAATACGGGTTTGGACATTGACCTGTAGCAGATCGGCCAAATCCATCTCGAACAGGTCAGCCGGCGTCGAGTGCGCCGCCAACCCACATGACCATAACACCAAGGCAGTACTCGCCAGCCAGCGCTTACGGACTACATAGCGCATCGTCCACAACACCTGAGCCTGAAATCATGTGACCAGTATAGTTCGCGCCGTTTCAGCAAGGCGGCAGACGACCGGCTGGTCCGTTCATGACCAAGCCGAACGCGTCCAGCGCCGCCGTCCCGCAGCGCTGGACCAAAGCACGATTCAGGCCGGCCGTTCGACTTTGAACCAGGCGGCGTACATCGCCGGCAATACCAGCAGGGTCAGCGCCGTCGCAACCAATAAACCGCCCATGATGGCAACCGCCATCGGCCCCCAGAACACCGAACGCGCAAGCGGGATCATCGCCAGAATGGCGGCGAGCGCGGTCAGCATGATCGGCCGGAACCGGCGCACGGCTGAGCCGACAATGGCTTCCCATGGTGCGATTCCGCTGCCGATGTCCTGCTCGATCTGGTCGACCAGAATCACCGAGTTGCGCATGATCATGCCGGCCAGCGCAATCACCCCGAGCATCGCGACGAAGCCGAACGGTTGGTTGAAGATCAGCAGGAACGTCGTGACGCCGATGAGCCCCAGTGGCGCGGTCAGCAAGGTCAGCGTGGTGCGCGCGAAGCTCTGCAGTTGCAGCATCAGCAGCGTCACGATCACTGCGATCATCAGCGGCACCTGGGCATTGATCGACGCCTGCGACTTGGCGCTCTCGCCAAGCGAACCGCCGATCTCGATGCGATAGCCCGGCGGCATCTTGTCGCGGATCGGCTGCAGCAGCGGGTCGATCTGCTTGGTCACATCCGGTGCCTGAACATGATCCGGAATGTCTGAACGCACGGTGATCGTGGTCAGCCGGTCACGCCGCCAGATGAGGCCGTCCTCGGCTTCGTATTTGATCCGCGCGACTTGTGACAACGGGACAAAGCGGCCGCTGCCAACGTGCACGTTGATGTCTTTCAGGCGCGACAGATCGCCGCGCTCGACATCGGTGGTGCGGGCGACAATATCGATCAGCTGATCGTTCTCGCGATACTGGGTGATCGGCAAACCGGTCAGCAGCGTGCGCAGGTTGTTCGACAACGCCTGGGTGGAGATGCCGAGCGTACGGGCCTTGTCCTGGTCCACCTCCAGACGCACCGCCTTGGTCTTTTCAAACCAGTCGAAATTGACATCGACGGTGTTGGCGTTGGCACGCATGACGGCCGCCACTTCGGTGGCGTATGCACGCACCTGCTCCGGGTCATAACCCATGACGCGGAACTGGACCGGGTAGCCCACCGGCGGACCGTTCGGCAGCCGCGAGGCACGGGCGCGCACGCCCGGAAAATCCTCATCGAACCGTTTGCGCAGATCGGCGATCAGCGATTCGCGATCGTTCAGGCTCTTGGCCAGAATGACGAACTGCACCAGATTGGTATTCGGCATTTGCTGATCAAGCACCAGCACAAAACGAGGGCTGCCGCCGCCCAGATAGGCGACATAGTTTTCGATGCGCGGGTCGTCCCTGAGCAGGGCTTCCAACTTGCTCGCTTGCGCCTCGGTCGCCAGATGTGACGAGCCTTCCGGCGACCACAAATCGACGATCAGCTCCGGACGGGTGGAGTCCGGGAAAAACTGCTGCTGAACAAAGCGGAAACCCAGCACCGACAGCACAAACACCGCCGCTGTTGCCGCAATCACCACGCGCCGATGCTGCACGCACCAATCCACCAGCCGACGAAAGCGCTGATAGAACGGTGAGTCATAGACATCGTGGCCGTGATGACCGTCAGCCAGATCTTCCGGCAGCAGTTTGTAACCGATGTAGGGCGTGAAAATCACCGCGACGAACCAGCTGATGATGAGCGCGAGACCGACCACGGCAAAAATGCCGAAGGTGTATTCGCCGGCGGCTGATTCGGCCAGCCCCACCGGCAAGAACCCGGCGGCAGTGATCAAGGTGCCGGTGAGCATCGGAAAAGCGGTACTGGTGTAGGCGAACGTCGCGGCCCGAACCCGGTCCCAGCCTTGCTCGAGTTTGAGCTTCATCATTTCGACCGCGATGATGGCATCGTCAACCAGCAAACCCAGCGCGATGATCAAGGCACCGAGCGAGATCTTCTGCAGATCTATGCCAAACAGCCGCATGCACAAAAACACTGCCGCCAACACCAGCGGAATCGACAGCGCCACTACCAGGCCGGTGCGCATGCCCAGACTGAAGAAACTGACAATCAGCACGATGGCAACGGCTTCAAACAGCGTGCGCATGAACTCGTTGACCGAATTTTTGACCACCGCCGGCTGATCGGATACCCGATGCACATCGATGCCAATCGGCAGACCCGCCTGTACTCGCGCCCAGGTGTCGTCAAGCCGGCGGCCGAGCTCAAGGATGTCGCCGCCCGGTTGCATCGACACCGCCAAACCGACCGCATCCTGGCCTTTGAACCGCATCCGCACACCCGGCGGATCGGCATAGCCGCGGTAGATGCGGGCAATGTCGCCGAGCCGGAAAATGCGGTTGTTGGCCTGGATGCCGATTTCGCGGATATGCTCGATCGTTTCAAAATTGCCGGTGACACGCAGGTAAACGCGGTTGCTGTCGGTCACGACATCGCCGGCCGAGGTCATCACGTTCTGGCTTTGCAGCGTGGTAATGATGAGCCCCGGATCGAGGCCGAGCGTCGCGAGCTTGCTGTCGGACAGCTCGATATACACTTTCTCCGGCTGCACACCGAGCAGTTCCACTTTCGCGACATCCGGCACCCGCAGCAGTTCCTGCCGGGCTTTTTCCGCATAGACACGGAGCTCGGCCTGGCTGAAGCCGTCGGCGGTCAGCGCGTAGATGTTGCCGAAGGTGTCGCCAAACTCATCGTTGAAGAACGGGCCGATGACGTCGCTCGGCAGTGTGTGGCGAATATCCGACAGCTTCTTGCGCACTTGATACCAGGAATTGGCGACCGTGCTCGGTTCGACGTCATCACGCAGGAACACGAAGATGAACGCTTCGCCCGGCTTGGAGAAGCTGTTGACGTGATCGAGCCCCGGGGTTTCCTGCAGCTTCTTCTCAATGCGGTCGGTGACCTGCATTTCCATTTCGCGCGCAGTCGCGCCCGGCCAGACGACATTGACCACCATGACCCGGAACGTGAACGACGGATCTTCAGCACGACCAAGCTTGAAGTAGCTGAACACGCCAGCAGCGGCGATCAGCAGCATGAAGTACAGCACCAGTGTCTGATGCTTGAGTGCCCACTCGCTCAGATTAGGCCCGCGCATCATTCACCCTCGATCAGCTTGACGATCTGATCCGGCACCAGACGATTGACGCCGGCCGTCACGACGCGCTCGCCATCGGCAAGTCCGCTCAGCACAATGACATCGTTTTCGACAAAATCGCCGAGCAGCACATCGCGCAGCTGGACTTTGCCGCTGCTGTCGACAATCCAGACTTTCGGCTGGGCACTGGTCTGGTAGATCGCCGTCAGCGGCAAGCGGAATGCCTGCGCGCCGGCGCCGGTCAGCGTCACCGTTGCGGTCATGCCGAGCTTCAGATCGGTATCGACATCCTGCACCGTGATGCGGGTGTTGTAAGTGCGGGTGACCGGATCGGTATCGGGGGCAATTTCACGCACTTTGCCCGGGTAGGATTTTTCCGGCTTGGCCCACAGACGGACATAAATTTCGGTGGCCCGGCGCAATTCATCGACCCGCGATTCCGGCACCGCGATCTGCACTTCACGTTCGCCACTGCGTGCCAGGGTCAGCACCGGCTGGCCGGCGGCGACCACCTGGCCGATTTCGGCTTGCAGCGCGGTCACCACACCATTGGCATCGGCGACGAGCGTGGTGTAGGCGGCTTGATTGTCACCAACCCGCGCTTGGGCCACTGCCTGCTGATACTGCGATTGCGCCACTTCGTAATTGGTCTGCACGCTTTTGAAATCGAATTCGCTGACCAGATTCTTTTCCCGCAGCGCCTTGTAGCGTTCGTAATCGGCTTTGGCGCGGGTCAGCTGCGCTTGTGCGGCGACTTTGCCGGCTTCCGTCGCCGCGGCCTGCAATTGCAGATCGGCTTCGTCGAGCCGGGCCAGCACCTGGCCTTTCTTCACCACCGTGCCTACCTCGACCCGGCGCTCGGCCAGTTTGCCGGCAACGCGAAACGCCAGCGGCGTTTCATAGCGGGCTCGCACTTCACCGGAATAGGTCGCGCTCGGCGCCAGCGACTCGGCCTTGACGATGATCGAGCGTACCGGCCGCGGCGGGGCTTGTTTTGGTTCCGGTGCACCGCAGGCGGCCAGGGTCAGAACCAAGGCCAGCGATGCCGGCAACAGGCAATGGAAACGGGAACGGGGCGTAGGCATGAATCCCTCGCATGGCAGCGGTTTGGAGGCAGGAAAACGGCAACGGCCGAAGTGACGAGCCGACAACGGCTCCCATTTTACTCATAACTGACCAGAGGTCAGCAATATTGACGCGGTATTTTGCCCAACGTTCTGGATGACAGTGTAGAAGGCGGGCCGGCAAGCGGACATCGCACCGACCGGGCCGAGCGGACGCGGACCCGGTCGCTCGGTAGGCGGCTCGGCAGCCATCCGCTACACTGCCGACATTGCACGGTCGCGCTGACTCAGACCGAGCCCTTACCCATTCCGTTTTCTTTGTTGACGCACAGGCCCGCCTTGAACGACCGATCTGCCTCGTCCCCACCCATTTCCGCCCACCAGCGCTTTCCGGTGATTGGCATCATCGGCAAGCCGCACCACGCCGGCGCTGCCGACACCATGCTTGGCCTGCGCGAGTTTCTGCTTGAGCGCGGCCATCAAGTCGTGGTGGAAGAAGTGTGCGGTCGCTCGCTCGATCTGCCGCCGCGGCAACTGGTGCCCATCAACAATCTCGGCAATGTCTGTCAGCTGGTCATTGTGATCGGCGGCGATGGCTCGATGCTGCACGCCGCCCGCACGCTCGCCAATTTCGACATCCCGGTGCTCGGCATCAACCGCGGCCATCTCGGTTTTCTGACCGATATCCGGCCAACCGAGTACCGCCAGAAAGTCGCCGACGTACTCGATGGCAAATACTTCATCGAAAAACGTTTTCTGCTCAGCGCCCGGGTGTTGCGCCACGACGATCCGGTCGCCGCCAGCGAGGCCTTGAACGACATCGTGCTCTATCCGGGGGAAATTTCCCGGATGATCGAGTTCGAGGTGTATGTGAACGATCAGTTCGTTTACAGCCAGCGCTCGGATGGTTTGATTGTCGCCACGCCAACCGGCTCGACCGCGTACTCGTTGTCCGCTGGCGGCCCGATCATGCACCCGTCGCTGGACGCGGTGGTGCTGGTGCCGATGTTCGCCCACACCCTGACGGCGCGCCCGATCGTGCTCGACGGCGATTCGAAAATCGAGATCGTCATCGGCGCCAATAACCGGACCTATCCGCAGCTGTCCTGCGATGGCCAAGTCCATATCAAGGTCGCGGCGGGCGACTCGATTCTGATCAGCAAGAAGAAGGAACAACTGTGGCTCGTCCATCCTGAGGATCATGATTATTATAAGGTGTTGAGGACGAAGCTGAATTGGGGCTCGAAGCTCTAATTATCGGGCCGATAGATAGGTGGCATGGATGTTTAACTGGCGAGCCATATCCGCGGCAGTTGTTGCCGTTTCCGTCTGCTGCTCTTGCTCCTCACTCTGATCTTGCCCCGATTTCCCGGACAACTGACTAAGCGACTCGTTTGGCTTCAAACTCAACCGGGCTCAGGTAGCCAAGTTTTGAGTGACGCCGTTTGCGATTGTAATACACGTCAATGTATTCGAAT
>JBMOMZ010000018.1:0-27056 GCA_049324755.1 Pseudomonadota bacterium | reverse complement strand
AGGACCGACCACCGGCCTGACCCAACCCGCCCTGGCCCCACACCCCGGCTCCGCCCAGGGTATTCAACGACGCGTTGTACAGACCCAATCCATTGCCCGCGACGATTGCGACCATTTTTTGTTCCCCTGTTTTCTTGTTCAACAGGGCTGTCGTGCCCTGTGCAGTGTTGGTGAAGACGATCCGGCCAGATCGGGGTCAATTTCGCGCCCCTCTATTACTTCTGTCCGGTATCTGCAGTCCGGAATTAAGGGGTTATCACAGGAAGTCTTAGTGGTCAGAGGAGCTTGATGTCCTCGCCTCGGTTTTCGTCGGAATAGACAGAGGATGGATAAGTGGTTGCCTTAGCCGACCATGGCTCGATAGGCACAGACTTCTGGTCGAAGAGTGCCCAGCGCGAAAGGACTCTGCTTTTTCAAAGAATCCGGGTCTTGCGAGAGCGCGTATCACTCAAGTCGGTGCTTGGGTGATTTAGCCGTCCAAACGCTGTACAATGCCTGCCCACTGCCGCCGGTTGCCGGCCGCAAACCCCATTACCAGAGGTTGTACCCATGTCTGAGTACCGTGTATTCACGTCGGAATCGGTGTCGGAAGGCCATCCGGACAAGGTCGCTGACCAGATTTCGGACGCCGTGCTGGATGCCATCATTTCGGAAGACCAGTACGCCCGGGTTGCCTGCGAAACCCTGGTCAAGACCGGCGTCGCGATTGTCGCCGGTGAAGTCACGACCTCGGCCTGGGTTGATCTGGAGCAGCTGGTGCGCGATGTCATTCTGGACATCGGCTACACCTCATCGTCGGTGGGTTTCGACGGCGCGACCTGCGGCGTGCTGAATCTGATCGGTAAGCAATCGGTCGACATCGCCCAGGGCGTCGATCGGGCCAAGCCGGAAGATCAGGGCGCGGGTGACCAGGGCCTGATGTTCGGCTACGCCACCAACGAAACCGATGCGCTGATGCCGGCGCCGATTCAATATTCGCACCGTCTGGTCGAGCGCCAGGCCGAAGCGCGCAAGAGCGGCCTGCTGCCGTGGCTGCGCCCGGACGCCAAATCGCAGATCACCTTCCGTTACGAAAACGGCAAGCCGGTCGCGGTCGATGCGGTGGTGTTGTCGACCCAGCACAACCCGGACGTCAAATACAGCGACCTGCGCGAAGGCGTCATGGAGCTGATCATCAAGCAGGTGCTCCCGGCGCAGTGGATTCACAAGGACACGCAGTTCCACATCAATCCGACTGGCTCGTTCATCATCGGCGGCCCGGTCGGCGACTGCGGCCTGACCGGGCGCAAGATCATCGTTGATTCGTATGGCGGCATGGCGCGCCATGGTGGCGGCGCGTTCTCGGGCAAGGATCCGTCGAAAGTCGATCGCTCGGCCGCTTACGCCGGTCGCTATGTCGCGAAAAATATCGTCGCGGCCGGCCTCGCCGATCGCTGCGAAATTCAAGTCTCGTACGCCATTGGCGTCGCCCAGCCGACCTCGATTTCGGTCAACAGCTTCGGCACCGGCAAGGTCAGCGACGACAAGCTGGTTGAATTGATCCGCCGCCATTTCGATCTGCGTCCGTACGGCCTGACCAAGATGCTGGATCTGCTGCACCCGATCTACCGCCCGACCGCCGCTTACGGCCACTTCGGCCGCACACCGGGTGTCATCGAATACAAAGGCAAGCAGTACAACACCTTTACCTGGGAACGCACCGACAAGGCCGAAGCGCTGCGCGCCGATGCCGGGTTGAAGTGACAGTTGTCAGTTGTCAGTTGTCAGTTGTCAGTTGTCAGCATAGCGAAACGCCTACCGGCTCCTGAGGGAGCCGGTAGGCGTTTTAGAACCAACAAATTGCCTCAGCTGTAAATCCTGTATTCCAGCTCGCGATTGGAACTGAAATCGCCGTGCGGGGCGTCGCGCATCAGCGCGCGGAATTGCTTGCCGCTCAGGTGGATCAGATCCTCGTGATCGCCGGCTTCCAGATACAGATCCTCTTGTTGCAATAGCGCGTCATCGACCACCGTCTCCAGATGGTAGGCGTTGCCCAGTGCCGGCACGGCGCCGCGTGCGCAATCGAGGAACAGCGCGGTGACTTCGCTCTCGCTGACCAGATGAAAGCGGCGCTGCAAGGCGCTGTCGAGGCGATAGAGACTCAGGTGGTGGTCGGCCGGGATCAACGCCAGCAGGTGGCGGCCCTCGTGATCCTCGGTCAGCACCGCTTTGACCACCCGCGCCGCCGGCACGCCGGCAACACGGGCGGTGTATTCGCTGCCTTCGCTGTAGGGATGACGCAGCACGTCGTAGTTGATCTGGCGTTGCTGCAGGTAGTCTTGCACGCGCATCGGAATGGCCATGGCAGATCCTCCTCGATGAGGCGGATGTGCCGGTAGCCGCGGCAGCGGAATGGTCGTGACCGATGCAGCAACCGATCGCGCAACCGGCCGCATCCACACAAGATCATTCTAGAAGTGTGGCGTTGCCGCGTTATGGTATTGGCGTCACTCCGTCTGGCTGTTTAGCGCGGTCGGTTCTATGTCAGCAGGTTGTTGCGCGGGCCTGGCGGGCAGACTTGTGTCCCAGAAATTGCCAATGAATCGAGCCGCCCATCGCCCCGCCGATGCGCTCAGGCAATCGCCTCGACATTGACTGGCACCGCCGCCTCGGCTTCCACCCGATTGCGTCCATTGGCCTTGGCACGGTAGAGCGCGGCATCGGCGCGGTCGAGCAGCAGTTGCAGCGTTTCGCCGGACCGGCATTCCGCCGCGCCGATGCTGACCGTCGCCTGCAGCACTTGCCCGTCGTAGCGGATCTCGCAGCCAGCAAACTCCCGGTTCAACCGTTCCGCCATTTGCATGGCGCCGGACAGCGCCGTATCCGGCAACAGGATGACGAATTCTTCACCGCCCCAGCGACCGAGGCTGTCACTGCTGCGCATCACTTGTCGGGTCACACGGACCAGCGCCTTGATCACTTCATCACCGGCGTGATGGCCGAACCTATCGTTGATTTGCTTGAAATGATCGATGTCGCAGATCAGCAACGAAATCGGCTGGCGGGCTCGCGCGGCCGCGGCGATCAGCTGATTGCTCAGGCCCAGAAAACTGCGCCGGTTCAGCACTTCGGTCAGCGAATCCAACGAAGCCAGGCGAACCAGTTCGCTGTCGGCGCGCTCCTTCAGCAGCAAGGCAAAGCCAAAGCCGTTGATCAGCGCGTTGGCAAATGCGCCCATCAGGCCAATGGCCTGACCGGGACCGGCATGAAAGAAATCGTAGTCCGGCCCGGCATTGGTGATTTCGACAAGCCGGGCAACATAAGCCAACACGACGGCGCTGTTGCCGAGAATCAGGAAGCCCAGCAATCGTGACGGGCGGTGCCGCTGCTTGATAAACAAAATCAGGATCACCAACTGCTGAATCAGGGTCGCGCCGATGACGGCAAACAACCGCCACGCTTCCGGCAATCCGAGGAATCGGATGAACAATTGCCAAACGGCCACGATGACAGTGAACGCCAACAACAGCTGGATCGGGCGCTGGAAATAGCGGCAGATCGCCACGGCCATCAGGCCTTGACCGAGGGCAATGCCGACATTCGGTGCGACAAACAGAAACGGCGCGGAATCCGGCTTGCGGATCATGATCAACAGCATCGCGACACCCAGCACGATCTGGCTCAGCGCCCACATGCGGATCGCCGGCCGGTCGGTTTCGCTGCGCCGTACCAGCACCAGCCCGAACGCCATAATCAGATGCCCAACGCCCGTCATCGATAATTGGGTGGTGCCATCCAACAGCCATGCCATGCAGCAAACTCCGACCCGAAACGCCACGATCCGGACGCCGGCGGGCAGTGGCCAACCGCCAACACGGTGCCGGTCAAGTATAGAAGTCCGCGGCCGGTGCCAGCGCGCCGGGGGATTTTTTTGCATCCGGCAGATCCGGTACCGGCCGCCGGTTTACAATTGCCACCCCGTTTGTGGCTGTCGGTCGCAAACGGTCCTGCCTCCCGGTCAAGGGGCGCTGCAACGGTGGTCTGTTTTGGTACGGTTTGTTAAGTACCCCACCGCCAGGCTTGAACGGGGCGACTCGACGGCTCATTCGTGGGCTATCAGTTTCAACGGCGTCCAAAGTGAAAACTCAACTTGTTTAACTTTGGGAGACGCGCATGAACGCCGTTGTGAATAGCTCATTCAAGGATTTCCACGTTGCCGATATGGCGCTGGCCGACTGGGGCCGCAAGGAAATCCGCATTGCCGAAACTGAAATGCCCGGTCTGATGACCGTGCGCGAGGAGTACGCCAAGCAACAGCCGCTGAAAGGCGCGCGCATTGCCGGCTCGCTGCACATGACCATCCAGACCGCAGTGCTGATTGAAGCGCTGGTCGCGCTCGGCGCCGAAGTGCGCTGGGCCTCGTGCAATATTTTCTCGACCCAGGATCACGCCGCTGCCGGCATCGCCGCCGCCGGCATTCCGGTGTTTGCCTACAAAGGCGAAACGCTGGACGACTACTGGGAATACACCCACAAGATCTTCACCTGGGAAAGCGATCGCCACGCCAACATGATCCTGGACGATGGCGGCGACGCCACGCTGCTGCTGATGCTGGGCTCGCGTGCCGAGAAAGATCGCAGCGTTATAGCCAAACCGACCAATGACGAAGAGAAGGCGCTGTACGCGTCGATTGCCCGTTACCTCGACAAGGATCCGAGCTGGTATTCCAAGCGGCTGGTCTGCATCAAGGGCGTGACCGAAGAAACCACCACCGGCGTCAAGCGCCTGTACGATCTGGCCAAGAAAGGCGAGCTGCCGTTCCCGGCGATCAACGTCAACGACTCGGTGACCAAGTCCAAGTTCGACAACCTGTACGGCTGCCGCGAATCACTGGTCGACGGCATCAAGCGTGCGACCGACGTGATGATCGCCGGCAAAATCGCCGTCGTCGCCGGTTACGGCGATGTCGGCAAAGGTTGCGCGCAGAGCTTGCGCGGTTTGGGCGCCACCGTCTGGATCACCGAGATCGACCCGATCTGCGCGCTGCAGGCGGCGATGGAAGGCTACCGTGTGGTCACGATGGAATACGCTGCCGACAAGGCCGATATTTTCGTCACCGCGACCGGCAACTTCGATGTCATCACCCACGACCACATGGTCAAGATGAAGCACAACAGCATCGTCTGCAACATCGGCCACTTCGACAGCGAAATTCAAGTCGCGGCGATGAAGAAATACCCGTGGGAGAACATCAAGCCGCAGGTCGATCACATCATTCTGCCGAACGGCAACCGGATCATCCTGCTGGCCGAAGGCCGCCTGGTGAACCTCGGCTGCGCCACCGGCCACCCGAGCTTCGTGATGTCGAACAGCTTCACCAACCAGGTGCTGGCGCAGATCGAGCTGTGGACCCGTGGTGAAAACTACAAGAACCAGGTCTACGTGCTGCCCAAACATCTGGATGAGAAAGTGGCTCGCCTGCACCTGAAGAAAATCGGTGCCGAACTGACCGAGCTGAGCAAAGCCCAGGCCGATTATCTCGGCATCAAACAGGAAGGCCCGTACAAACCGGAGCATTACCGTTACTGAGTGGCAACATACGAAGAACAGAAAGGGCCGTCTGGCCCTTTTTGTTTTGCACGCGCTGGAGGTTTCGCCGCTCACGCGGCCAGCTTTGCGTGTCAGATACAAAACCAATACCAAAACGCAACCGTCTTGGTAGTTGCGTTCTGGTGCAGAGCATGCAGCAGCGGTAGCACGGATGAATACTTCGGCGGCAGTACCGTTACAGCAGGCCGTTGCAGCCACTGCTCAAAACGCTCAGAGCCCGGATTCGGCCAACACGGCATCGTGACCAGCAAAGTCAGCACGCTGTACCGTAATCGACTCACAGCGGCCAACAGAGCTGGCCGTGCTCAGTGCCACTGCCTCGCCCAGCTATCGAGCAGGATCGCCGTGGCAACGCCGGCATTGAGCGATTCGGCGGCACCGAAGCGCGGAATGGTGACCCGGACCGTGATGTGCGCCGCCACCTCGGCGCTGATGCCGTGGGCTTCATTGCCAATCACCAGCAGGCCGCCGGTATCGGCAAACTGCAGGCGATGGACATTCTCCCCGTCGAGAAACGCGCCATAGATGGCCCTGCCTCGCTGGCTGGCAAGAAAGGCCGGCAGGGCCGTGTAATGCAGCTGCACCCGCAGGAACGAGCCCATGCTGGCAGCGATCACTTTCGGGTTGTACAGCTCCGCCGTTTCCGGTGAGCAGATGATTTGGCGAATGCCGTACCAATCGGCGGCGCGCAGGATGGTACCGAGATTGCCGGGATCGCGAATGTCGTCCAGCACCAGCGCGTACCCGCGCGCCGGCACATTCAATGGCGATGGCGGCGGCACATTCAGCACCGCCAGCGCGCTGTCGTTTTGCTCGTAGCTGCCCATCTCGGCAAGCTCGGCCGGCTTGACGAGCACGGCAGTCAGCGCGCGCTGGTGCAGCCACGGCGTCAGCTGCGGCAGATAGTGTTCGCTGCAGTAGACGCTGTGCACCGGCCATTCGCTGGCGAGCACTTCCTGCACGCTTTTGCCGCCTTCAACGACGAACAGGCCGTGCTCGCGCCGGTGTTTTTTCTGCTGCAGCGATTTGATCAGCTTGAGTGTGTTGCGGGTCAGCATCCGGAATTCCTGTTGCGGCGATGCGGTCAGAACGACGAGCCGGGTTGTTGCAGAAACGCCAGCTCTTCTGCGGTCGACGGTCGGCCCAGCTGGGCGTTCCGATGCGGAAACCGGCCAAAGCGCTCGACAATCACGCAGTGCTGTTCGGCAAAATCGAGAAAGCCCTGGCAGGCCTCTTGCCATTCCGGCGGCGCCTGCCGACACAGCTCGGCAAACAAGGCCACGCTGTGCTGCTGATCGGCCCAGTGTTCGGAGTGCTCGAACGGCAGATAGGCAAACACCCGCTCGATTGGGCTCAGCGTCTGGTCTGCCGCGCTCGCCAGCAGCTGCCGGGCCAGTGCGCGGGCGGCATCGTCATTGGCGAACGCCGCGGCCTGACCGCGGTACATGTTGCGGCTCAATTGATCGAGCAGGACGATGCGCGCCAGCAATGCGCGCGGGCTCTGCCAGGCGGCATGTTCGCCACGCTGCTCGGCCAGCAGCAAGGGCTCGAATCGATGCCGGATCTCGGCATCGACGGCCGGATTCTTGCGCCACCAGAGTCCGGCCTGACGCGCGGCGATGGCCGGATCGGTCAAAGCAGGCGCTGCGACCGGCACACCAAACCAGAACTGCAACACGTCCGCCAGGCCGGGCGTGATCGAAATATCTGTCATCGGCAGTTCTGGCATTGCGAGGTCCATTATCGACGCCGCGGTCCCGGCGTCATTGGCCATTGCCGCCTTCGGCAGTGAGCACGGGCGGCGGTCGGTCACCCGCCGGCATTGTACGCCAGCATTGATACAATAGCCGGTCTGCCGCGAGCAGCATGCCGGCGCCCGGCGCCGGCACAGCGAGGATACCGAACATGTCGATGAATCAGGCGTTGATGCAGCGCGATCTGCGCCACCTCTGGCACCCCTGCACCCAGATGAAAGATCACGAGACCTACCCGGTCACGCCGATCAAACGTGCCAGCGGCGTCTGGCTGGAGGATTTCGACGGTCGCCGCTACCTCGACGCCATCAGCTCGTGGTGGACCAACATACTCGGCCACTGCAACCCCACCATCAATGCCGCGATCAAGGACCAGCTCGATCAGCTCGAGCATGTGATCTTCGCCGGCTTCTCGCACACACCGGCGATCGAGCTCGGCGAAAAACTGAGCGCCATTACGCCGCCCGGCCTGAGCAAGCTGTTCTTCGGTGACAACGGTTCCAGCGCCATCGAAATCGCACTCAAGATGAGCTTCCATTACTGGCTCAATCAGGGCCGGCCGGAGAAGCGCCGCTTCGTTGCGCTGCAGAACGGTTACCACGGCGAGACGCTCGGTGCACTCAGCGTTGGTGATGTCGCGCTGTTCAAGACCACCTACGCGCCGCTGTTGATGGACGCCATCATGGTGCCGTCACCGGATTGTTATCACCGCGAAACCGGCGAAAGCTGGGAAGCGTACAGCCGCCGCCAGTTCGCCCACATGGAGTGGGTGCTGGCCGAACAGCATGACGAGATCGCCGGCGTCATTCTGGAGCCGCTGGTGCAGTGCGCGACCGGCATGCGCATGTATCACCCCATCTACCTGAAACTGCTGCGCGACGCCTGCGACAAATACGGCGTGCATCTGATCGCGGATGAGATCGCGGTCGGTTTCGGCCGCACCGGCACCATGTTCGCGTGCGAGCAGGCCGGCATCAGCCCGGATTTTCTCTGCCTGTCGAAAGCACTGACCGGTGGCTATCTGCCGCTGTCACTGGTGGTGACACATGAACGCATCTACGACGCCTTCTACGACAGTTATGAATCACTGCGCGGCTTCCTGCACTCGCACAGTTACACCGCCAACCCGCTCGCCTGTCGTGCCGCCATCGCCACCATCGAACTGCTGCAGCAGGACAACTGGCTTGAGCGCAACAAGGCCACCGCTCAACTGTTCTGGCAGCTCTGTGAGGATTTGCAGGATCATCCGCATGTCGCCGAGGTGCGCCAGACCGGCATGATCACCGCCATCGAACTGGTCAAGGACAAAGCCGCGCGCACACCGTTTCCGTGGCAGGAGCGGCGCGGCATGCGCATCTTCGAGCACGGCTTGCAGCATGGCGCGCTGCTGCGACCAATCGGTGGTGTGGTCTATTTCATGCCGCCGTATGTCATCAGCGAGGAAGACGTGCACCAGCTGGTGCAGGTGGCGCGTGATGGCATTGCCGTGGCCGTGCGTTAGCATGTCCTTGATCGTTGGCAAAAAGCACTCCAACGCATGGCACTGGTCCAAACCCAGTTCTTCCTGATTCTTGGACTGGGTCTGCTACTGGTCGATTATCAGCGTTTGCGGCGTGGTTGGCTGCCCTGCGGTCCGAACGGCTTGCAAGGCCGGCTCGAATTTCATCGTGAGCGGCAGCCGATCCGTGCCTGGCTGATGTTCGCGGTATATGGCGTTGCTGGTCTGGCGCTGATTGTCTTTGCGCTGCGCTTGCTGGTCGGCGCCGCCGACCCGCTGCCGCTGCGCTGATTCAGGGTGCTGCCGCCGCTTGCCGGGCCAGAATGCGGCCAATCGCAGCATTGATCAGCTCAACGTCGTCGGCGCTGACGGTTTTGCGGCTGAACATGAACACGACATCGGATTCAAACAGCGGCGTCGGCAGTATCGTCAGCGGCAGCGGCGCTTGCTTGACGATGTCTTTGGCCGCGTCTTCCACCACCAGCAGCAAGGATTCCGGCTTGCGCAGCAACATGCCCCGGGCACTGGGCCAACTCTTGTAGGCACGAAACCGATCCGCCTGCTGCAGCTGTTGCTTGACGTCAGGCCAGTCCGGACCGTAGTAACCAAAGTGCGGCCCGATCACCGTTCGATTGCTGTGCACCAGATCGGCCATGCTGGCCAGCGAACTGATCTCGGCCACTGCCCGGTGCGCCACCACCATGACCCGTTCGCGGCTGTAGGGAATCGAGAATCGCGCGAATTCCAAGCGCTCTGGCAACGGTGTCGCGGCACTGATGAAATCGATCTCGCCGATCTTCATCGACCAGATCCGATCCAGGATCCGCTCTGCCTGCGGTAGCACCAGCAACGGGCAACCGGCTTCGGCAAACACCTGCTGCACCCAGGCCGTGTCTTGCGGCACTTCGCGACTCATGGTTTTGAACTCGCGCGTGCAGACCGCCTGCGCGCCGACCGCCCACCACAGCAGTGCTAGCCACCACAGCCTGAGCATGATCGGTCTCCGGCAAACGCCGCATGAGCAGACCGGAACTGCGACTTACGTACCGATCAGTGTGTGGCGTTACTGGGTGCAGTATAGCGGGCGTACAGCGCGTGCCGTTCCACAACCGGGCGCGACTCGCTGCCGGCCGCAGTCGCGCCGACACCTTGCAGTGACGGGCTAGTGCGCGGCTTGCGCTGACCCGCTCTGTCGCTGCTGCACCCAGCGTTTCACCTCGGCGTCGAGCACGGTCAGCGGCACGGAACCGAGCGCCAGCACGTGATCGTGAAAAGCGCGCAGATCGAAGGCTTCGGCCAGCGCCTGCTCGGCATAAGCGCGCAGCTCGCGAATCTTGATTTCACCGAGCTTGTAAGCCAGCGCCTGACCCGGCCAGGAAATGTAGCGGTCGATCTCGGTGGTGATTTCGTGTTCGCTGAGTGCGGTGTTGTCACGCATGAACGCCAGCGCCTGATCGCGGCTCCAGCCTTTGGCGTGCATGCCGGTGTCGACCACCAGTCGCGCTGCCCGCCACATTTCATAAACCAGTCGGCCGAACTGCTGATACGGCGTTTCGTAAATGCCCATTTCGACGCCGAGTTTTTCGCTGTACAGCGCCCAGCCTTCGCCGTAGGCCGAAATGTAGGAATAGCGGCGGAACGGCGGTTGCTCGCCCTGTTCGCTGGCGAGGGCATTCTGCAAATGGTGGCCGGGCACGGCTTCGTGCAGGGTCAGTGCCGGAATCGCCCACAGCGGCCGTTGATCCAGTTTGCTGGTGTTGACCCAGTAAAAACCGGCCTGCTTCGGATCATTGCTGCCGACATAACGGCCGGTGGTGTAAGTCGGCGCAATATCGGCCGGCACAGGGGCGACACCATACGGCTGGCGCGGCAGCATGCCGAAGTACTGCGGCAGCTTGCCGTCGATTTTTTTCGAAAAATAGGCCGCTTCGTTCAGCAGTTCGCGATCGGTTTTCGGATAGAACTGCGGATCGCTGCGCAGGTGCTGGAAGAACGCTTTCAGATCACCGTCGAAACCGACTTCGGTGCGGATGGCGTCCATCTCGGCGCGGATCCGTTTGACTTCGTCCAGACCGATCTGATGGATCGCGTCAGCGCTCAGATCCAGCGTCGTGTACTCGTAGATCTCGGCGGCGTAGTACGCCTTGCCCTTGGGCAGCTTGCTGGCGGCAATCGTCTTGCGTGCTTTCGGCTGGTATTCGCTGCGCATGAATTGCAACAGCGCCTGATAGGCCGGCACCACTTGGTCATTGATCACGGCAACGGCGCGGGCGCGAATCGCCGCCTGGGCGGTCGCGTCGAGGCTGTCCGGCAATTGCCGGAACGGTGCGTAGAACGCGCTTTCGCTGGCGTCGTTGACGATGTGTTTTTCAATGCTGGCATCGCGACCCGCGAGCACCACCTGCGGCACGCTCAGGCCCTTCTTCAGACCTTGCCGCATCAGCTCGGTCAGCTGGGCGAACTGGCGCGGCAACTGCTCCAGTCGGTCCAGATAACGCTCACAGTTGGCGACCGGGGTGCACTGGACATAATCGCCGCTGCGGGCGTGATCGGCCCAGAACTGGGTATCGCTGGTGAACGGCATCAGGTAACCGCCGAGTTCATAGTCGGCGATGCTGTTGCGGATCTGATCGGCAAAGATCCGGTAGTTGATTCGGCTGCTGTCGTTGAGTGTGGCCGGGTCGAGCTGCGCCAGCTCCTGCGCGATTTGTTGCAGGAAGGCGATACGGGTCTTGACCGCCGCATCACTCCAGTCGGTCAGGCGCCGTTCGGCTTCCTTGTCACCGAGGCTGGCAGCGAGTTCCGGGTAGTGCTGCAGGCGGAATTGCCAGTCTTTTTCATACAGCGCCTGAAACGCCGTTTCACTGTCGGCGCGCGCCAGCGGGGCAGCGGCAATCAAAGCGAAGCAGACGGCAGAAACAGCAGCAGCAGAACGTCGGAACATGGCGGGCTTCCATCAGCAACAAGAGCGTTGGCAATGGTGCCACAAAGCGCACCCGCTGCAACGGCCATTTTTCAGCACTGCGCGCGGCAGCGGCGAACAACCGGGATCAGCGCAAACCGCGTTGTTTTTGCACCTGCAGCAAGGCGTTGTCGAAGCGGGCCAGCTCATCGGTGGTGACGCTGGCTTTGCTGAGCATGAAGAATACAGGCTCACGGTGAATGACTGTCGGCAAGGACACGATGTCGCTGACAGCTTCCTGTTTCAGGAAATGGGCGAAAGCATCCGGCGCCAGCAGCAGATGGCCACGGCCGTAACGCAGCATCGCCAGCCCTTGCGGGTAGGCATCAAATTCAAATACGCGCTGGTTTTTCAGCAATTGTTGCCGGGCATTGGCGTAGCCCGGTCCAAGCCAGCTGTCGCGGACCGCCAGCCACGGCAACGGCAGTTGCTGAAGATCGGCGAACTGACGGACATGCTGGAACTGTTTTCGCTGCTCGGCACGAACAAAAAGGAGCACCCGCTCATCCCGATAAGGCCGCGAGAACCAGGCGTAGCGCTCGCGATCCGGCGTGCGCGAAGCGCCAACCAGAACATCAACGACACCAGATTCCAATAGAGCCAGCCGGCGGGCAATCAGAGTTTCACGGCTCTCGGCCTGCAGACAGAAACCGGCACTGTCGGCGATGGCACGCAACCATTCCTGATCGATGGCAGATTCGGTCAGCTGCTGCTCGCGCTGTGCGCCCCAGACACCAGACGCGGCGACTTTGAGCGTGCGCTCACAGGCTGCGAGAGCTTCCACGCAGCCGAGCATCAACAGCAGAACAATGATGATACGTGGCAACACCATGGCTCCGCCGGGCTGGAAAAACCTGTCGTTACTATACGCCCTCGGCCGCGCTCAACGGGCCATACCACCGATCTGGTGCGCGAGGTAGGTGGCGTACTGGTCGGTCATGCCGGCAACATAATCCAGCACCCGCATGTAGGCCTCGTACAGCGGCAGATCCGGCGCCGGCGCGTTGCCGCCCATCAGATCCAGCACCCGCCGGTAACGGAAACTCGGCGTGCCGGTTTTGTGCTGCTCATACACCGCCTGGCAGAACACCTCGAGCAGGGTGCCGATGGTTGAGAAGGCGCCAATCTCGAGTTCCGATTTGCGGGCATTGCGGAACACTTTTTCATAGGCGAGCTTTTTGCCGGCATTGACGCCGGCGGCGACATCGGCATCGCCGTCGAGCAACAGCTCACCGTGGTATTCACCGCGCAGCATCGCGCCTTGGTGCCGGACAAACGCCGCCAACGCCGACGCCAGCATCCGCTCCATCGCGCGGCCGCGAAAGGCACTGATCCGGCGGCGCGGACTCAGCCGGGCATCCTGGGCATATTCGTGCGGCGTCTCCCAACCGCACAGCTGCAACAGAATCTGCTCGACCGCTTCGTATTGCAGGATATTGAGCTCGAGTGCGTCTTCCAGATCGAGAATGGTGTAGCAGATGTCATCCGCCGCCTCGAGCAGGAAACACAGCGGATGACGGCAATATTTGTCTGGCGCCAATGCCAGCAGACCAAGCCGGCTGGCCACTTCATTGAACTGCGATCGTTCGCTCTGGAAACAGCCGAACTTTTCCTTGGCGCCGGCATGAACCGAGGTCCACGGGTATTTCATCAGCGTACCGAGCGTCGGATAAGTCAGCCGCATGCCGCCTTCGAACTGGTGATACTCGGTTTGACTGACCACCCGGAAGCCATGGGCGTTGGCTTCGAAAATGCAGAGATCGTCGCGCTGTTCCGGACTCAGTTCGGCGAGCAATTCGCCGCCGCGGTGGCGGCGGAAGAAATCGCGCACGGCGTATTCGCCGGCATGACCAAATGGCGGGTGGCCGATGTCATGAGCAAGGCAGGCGGCTTGAACAATGGCGCCGAGATCGGCCGGCGTGATCCACGGCGGCAATTCATCGGCAATGGCTTCACCGGCCATGATGCCGAGGCTGCGGCCGACCGAGCCGACCTCGATGCTGTGGGTCAGCCGGGTGTGGATGTGGTCATTGAGTGACAGCGGATGGACCTGGGTTTTACGACCAAGCCGGCGAAACGCGCTGGAGAAGACAATGCGATCATGATCCTTGTGAAAATGCGAACGGCCGCGCTCGGGTTCACCACTGAGTTCGTGATGTGCACGATGCGGCGTCAGCAAACGTCCCCAATCCATCATCTCGGTTACTCCCGCCTCCGCCACCCGGTCACTCACGCCGGTCAGCGCAATTCCTGCAACCAGCGCTCGACTTCGGCAATGGTGCGCCGCTCGCGCCGGGCCCACCGGTTGCACAGCGCCAGCCACAGCAGCAAGGTAATGGTGACCAGAATGCTGCCGCTGAACGCCGCCAAGCCAAACGCTTTTGGCGGATACAGCCACAGCGCCAGCAGGTTCCACAGCCATGCCAATCCGATCGCATACGGCAGCACGGCGTTGCCGAAGCGAATGGTCCGCAGCGTGCCTTCGGCGCGCGCTTTCTTCAGTTCCAGCAAGCCGCGGACACTGTCTTCGCCGGCGCGAAAACTGCCGGCGCGCGCCCGCAGATTGAACCAGGTCAGTAGCGGCGCCAACACGGCCCAGAGCCAGCCCCACACCTGCCACAGCGTAGGCAAGGGTTTGAACCACTGCCAGTAAATGGCCAGCGCCCAGACCATCAGGACCACGGCGAGTTCGAAACCGATCAGCGCATACAGCCGCAGCGTATGCCAACGGGTGCTGCGCTGCAGGGTCGGCAGATCGATGCTCTGGGCCTGCCAGGTCGTCGCCAACTGCAACCAGTCATTGCTGTCGGTCATGCCTGCTCTCCACTTGCCGGGTTCTCCGTTTCACCGAGCCGGGCCAACAACAGTTTGCGCGCCCGCGACAGCCGCACCGCGACGTTGCCAACCGAAATACCGAGCACACCGGCGATCTCCTCGTGCGACAGGCCTTCGAGCGCCAGCGTCACCAGTTCGCGCTGGACCAGCGGCAGTTCGCGCACGGCATCGAGCAGGCGCTCGCTGCGCTGCTGCAGACTGGCCTGCCGCTCCGGGCCGGCGCGGCCATCGGGAATCGCCTCGTCGAGCGGTTCGCGCGCCAGCTCACGCTGGTGCTGCAGCACATGTTCAACGGCGCGGTTGTGGGCAATGCGCAAGACAAAGGTTTTCACGCTGGCGTCGCCGCGAAAACGCGGCAGCGCCTGCCAGACGGCCAGCAGGATCTCCTGCACGAGTTCGTCGCGCCGGGCCGGATTGCGCTCGAACGCTGACGCGACCCGGGCAATGGCGGCGCCGTGCTGCGACAACACTGCGTTGAACGACAAGCCCTGCGAGTCCATGCCAACCGCGTCCCGGATTACGAGGTCGGCGATTGTAGCCCATGCCGTCGTGGCCATAGGCGGCGGGAATCAGCGCCCCTGCTGGCGATGGCGCCACGCCAGCACCAGAAAGACCAGACCCACCGGCAGAAAACCCGCGGCCTGACTGCCAATCAGCAGAAAGGCTGCGCCGATGCTGGCGAAACGCCGACTGGGCATCGAGCAAAATGCGGCGTACATAGTGACCCTCCTTAGCGGCGACACCCCGGCTGCCAACACGGCAGCCGGGGCGCAACGCAAGACTCAAACACCGAGCACAAATTTCTCGCTCTTGAGCTTCCAGCTGGAAAACGCGACACAGAGCAGCGCCAAGCCAAGCGAAACACTGGCGGCAGTCAGGAATGCGGTCACCGGCACGGCATTGCCTTTCGCCAGCTCCAGCATCAGGGTCTGCTCGGCCAGCACGGGCACGGCGTACATCCAGCTCTGGGTGTTCAGATCGAGCATCGGCACCACAACGGCCGGAATCAGCGGCAGCATCAGCGCGAGGCCAACCGAGGTTTGCGCTTCCTTGAACGATTTCGAGTTCATCGCCAGGGCAATTTCAAAGGCCGAGGCAAACAGGCACAGCGGCAAAGAAACGGCGATCAGCAGCAGCAAGCTTGGCAAGCCGAGCCGCCACGACAGGCTGATTTCTTCCAGCGGCATCGACTGCAGCACAAAGTGACCGACGATGAGCTCCAGACTCAAGCCGACGGCACACAGCAGCGCACCGGCCAGCCATTTGCCGGCAATGAGTTCAAGCGGCTTGACCGGTTGCGCCAGCAGGATCTCCAGCGACTTGCGCTCACGCTCACCAGCGGTGGTATCGATGGCGAGATTGAGGCAGAAGTAGAACGTCGCGACAAAGAAGATGCCGAAAATGGCGCCGACAATCTTGCCCGAGCGCGACGCGCCGGTCGCGGTGTCGTACTCCTGCACTGGCACCGGTGCCAGCACCGCCGGCGACACGCCATGCGCCAGCAGCCGGGCCTGGGCGATGCTGTTGCCATAGGTGCGCAGCACCTGTTCGATGCGCCGCAGCTTCGATTGCTGATCCGCCGCCGAATCGGACCACAGTTCAATGGGCGACGGCCGCAGCGCCTGATATTTCTCGGCGAAATCAGCCGGAATGCGGATCACGGCCGCCTGCTTGCGCTCACGCAACAGCGCGGTGATCGCCGGCTCGTCCATGTCGTCGCGTTCGAGCACGGTGACGCCCTGCTCTTTCAGCTGCTGCATCAGGGTGGGTGCCTGGCTGGCACCTATCACCACCACCTCGTTGGTCTCACGGTCGACCTTGGTGGCTTTCTGGATGGCAGTGTTCAGCACGCCCCACATCATCAACGGGTAAATGAAGACAAACAGCGCCAACATCATCAGCGAACGCTTGTCGCGCAGCGCGTCGATGACTTCCTTGCGCCAGATGACAGAAAACCGGTTCATGCTGCAATTCCTTCTTCCGTGCCGATCAGGCTGACAAACGCGTCTTCCAGGTTGGCGATGCCAGTTTGCTCGCACAGCGCCGCCGGCGAGCCCTGGGCCACCGATTTGCCGCTCGCGATGACGATGACGTCATCACACAGATGCGAGACTTCCTGCATCACGTGCGTGGCCATGATGATGCAGCAGCCGCGGGCGCGCAGCGCTTCCAAGGCCCGCCGCAGCGCGCGCGTGCTCATCACGTCGAGACCGCGGGTCGGCTCATCGAGCAGCAGGTTGCGCGGCCGGTGCAACAGCGCCCGCGCCAGCGCCACTTTCAAGCGCTGGCCTTGCGAGAAGCCGGTGGCGCGCCGGTCGATGATGTCCTGCATGCCGAGCAGCTCGACCACATCAGTGGTGGCCGCATCGATGTCAGCGCGCTTCATGCCGTGCAGTTCGCCGAAATAGCGCAGGTGCTCACGGGTGCTGAGCCGTTCATACAGACCCACCTGATCGGTCAGGATGCCCATGTTCTTGCGCGCGGCGATCGGGTCAACCGCCGGATCAACGCCGTCGATGCTGACGCTGCCCTGATCGCGCTGCAGCAAACCGAACAGGATGCGCAGTGCGGTGGTTTTGCCGGCGCCGTTCGGGCCGAGCAAACCGACGATTTGGCCATCGTTGGCATGGAAGCTGGCACCGTTCAGCGCCTGCACCTTGCCAAAGGCTTTTTGCAGATTCTCTACCTTGATCATGATGAATCCTTACGGGGTCGGGCCGGCGACGTTGATGACGAACGGCGGCAACGGGATTTCGGCGACACAGCTGCCATCAAGCGGGCTTTCCGGCGCATCGAGAAACTCGCGCAGCAGGCGCGGACCGCAGCCCAGATGCGACAGACCATGACCGACGGTTTTCGCGACGATGTGCTGGGCCTTGCTCAGGCTTTGCATCGCCTGTTCGGCGCGATGCGGCGGCGTGACCGGATCGAGCGCGCCGGACAGCAACAGCGTCGGCGTCGCCAGCGGCGTCGGTTCGGCATACGGAATCGCCGGCACCTTGATGTGCTGACACCATTGCGGCCACAGCTTGACCTGCAGGCCTTTCAGGAACGAGTTGCCGACTTCGGTTTCGACCAGCGCGGGTGTCAGCCGCGGCATATCCTCGGCGCAGGCCACCGCCAGTGTCAGACCAACCGCCATCGTGTCGGCGCTCCAGTCCGACTGCGCATACATCTGGGCGATGAACGGTTTCCAGTTGCCTTTGCTCGCTTCGGTCACCAGGAACGGAATGCGCGCCGACATGTCGGCGCTGTACAGCATCATCCGCACCGTTTCGGCAAACGCGTTGTACGGCAAGGTGAACGCGAGCGGCTGGGTCGTGCGCGGATGCTGGAAGTTCAGCTGGACATTGCCGGCCGCGACATTGTCAGCGAGCAGTTTGAAGTCGGCCGCGAGGGTCGGGAACGCCGCCTGGCAACTCGGTGCGGCTTCGCAGTTGGCGAACACCGCCTGCAACGCCGCCTGGGCGTCGGCGCCCCAGACCGCGAGAATCTGCTGCGGCGACGCCACCGAATCCAGGATCAGGCTGCGCACCTTGTCCGGAAACGCGCGCGCATACGCCTGACCGAGCCGGGTGCCATACGAACCGCCCCAGACGTTTACGGTGGCGTAACCGAGTGCCTTGCGTACTTCGTCGAGATCGCGGGCGGCATTGGCGGTGTGGTAGTGCTGCAGCGGCGCGTCGATCTGCTTCAGGCAGTCGACGAATGCGCGCTCCTGCTCCGCCTCGTTCAGCAAATCGAACTGGCTCAGATCGCAGCCGAGCTTGCCGGATTTGCCGGTGCCGCGCTGATCGATGAAAACGATGTCGCGGGTCGCACGCACCCGTTTGAATGCACGCTCCAGCAGATAGACGATGTCGCTGCCGGCCTGGCCGGGACCACCGGCCAGCACGAACAGCGGATCGGCTTTGGCGAGTTCACGGAACGCCGGCGCCACGGTCACGTGCAGATCCAGCTGCGCGCCATCGGCAGCGGCGTAATCGACCGGCACCTTCACCTGCACGCAGCGCAAAGGCTCTTCGTAATTGGGCAGGTGGCAGCTCTGGCCCTGTTTGCCGACCGGCACCAGCGGTTCAGCGGCAACGGCGACGCCGGTCAGCGGCGCGCTGACGGCGAGCGTCAGTGATGAAATCCACATCCAGCGTTTCACTGGCGGTTCTCCTTGTCCTTGCGAGGGAAATGCGGAACGCCGTGATGGCGTCCTTGTGCTTACAGTCCGGCCGCGCGGCAAAACCTTACAGCGGCGACCGTAACAAGTTGTTAATGACAGCGGGGGCGCAGCGGAAACCGGCGTGCCGGCCTCAGCTGGCGCGGTTTCTTTGTAGCAGTACGTACACCGGCAGGCCCGACAGCAACAGCAGGAAGCCCCAGAACACGGTGTCGCGACCGGAACCGATCACGGCCCAGAGTGCATAGAGAAAGCCGAGCGCGAGCAGCAGCTTGCGCAGCGGCGTCAGCGCGACGGCGCCCGGGTCGCGCAGCAACAGCAGCGCCGCCATCGTGCAGAACAGGTAAGGCACCAGTGTCGCCAGCGTCGCGAGCAGCGCCATGAAGGTGAAAATGGAAACCAGACTGCCGCTGTAGTTGAGCACGATCAGCAGCGATGCCAAGACGCTGCCGACCACAATCGCCAGCGCCGGCACGCCGCGGTTGTTTTCGCGGCCGGCGAAGGCCGGAAACAATCCGTCCTGCGCCATCGCCTGCGGCAGCTGGCCCTGGAGCAGCAGCCAACCGTTCAGGGCACCGAAGCAGCTGATGGCACCGGTCAGCGCCATCACGGTGGCGCCGGTTTCGCCCCAGACCACGCGCGCGGCATCGGCAAACGGCGCATTCGATTGCGCCAGCTGTTCCGGCGGCACCAGCCCCATCGCAATGGTGCAGGCCGCAGCGGTGATGAGTGCCGCGATGCTGGTGCCATACAGAGTGGCGCGCGCGACATTGCGCTGCGGATTGGCAACTTTGCCGGCAGCAATCGACGCACTTTCGAGCCCGAGCATGGCCCACAGCGCCATCGCGGCGCTGGCATTGGTGGCGTGCATGAGGCTGTCGCCGGTGCGGTTGAACGGCGTGAAATGCGCCGGCTCCAGCTGCCAGACACCGAACAGCAGCAGCAAAAACAGCGGCGCCAATTTCAGCAGGGTCATCAGCACCTGCACGATGCCGGCGCTGCGGACACCGTGCAGATTGACCGCGGTCAGCAACCACAAGGTGCCGAGTGCCAGCGCCGCGGCCAGTACCGGCGACTGCGCCAGGGGCGGCAGCAGTGCGCTGAGGTAACTGACCATGGCGACGGCGATCGCCGCGTTGGTGACCCAGATCGAGATCCAGTAGGACCACGCCACCAGAAAACCGGCGAAATCACCGAACGCGAGTTTGGTGTAGGCGTAGATGCCGCCAGCTGCCGGCCGCGCACGTGCCAGCCAGGAAAATGTCAGCGCCAGCAACAGCGCACCGGCAATGGTGAACGCCCAGCCGAGCAGACTGACGGCGCCGAAGGGCGCCATTGTCGCCGGCAACAGGAAGATGCCGGACCCGATCATGTTGCCGATGACCAGCGCGGTCGCCATCAGCAAACTGAGCGGTTTTCTCGCTTCCGTCGTCATGGCGCAGCTCCTTGTTCTAGTTTTTCTTAAGCGCCGGTCGCGTTACAGCAGATGCCGGTACGCGACTTTCAGCAGATCCTGAAAATGCTTCACGCCCGCTTCGCGTTTCGGACAGAGCCGGCCGGCGTGATAGCTGCCGCTTTGCAGGCCTTTCTGCACCGCCAGACAAATGCCGATGTCTTCGTCCTGAATCTCATGGCTGAATTGCTGATCCTGCTGGCGCCGGGCCAGTTCGTCGGCATCGGTGGCGACCGGATAGTAATAATCGAATTCGACCCGGCAGCGATCGACCGCGAGCGGCACGATGCGGTTGGTCTGCATCCGGCCCGGCAGGCAGTTCAGCATGATGTTCGGATAGATGAAATAATAGAACGCGCCGCCACCGTCACCATAGAAATTGGCGGCATCGTCGAGTGGCGAATACTGCAGCGAATGCCACTCGGCAAGCTCGGTCTGGTAACTGCGGTAATCGAGCAGCTTGCTCAGACCAGGATGGACATGCGGCAGGTGATAGCCTTCGAGGAAATTGTCGACATAGACTTTCCAGTTGCAGGCAATGTCGTAACTGATCCGGTTATGAAAGCGCAGCGTCTGCACGCGGTTGGGCGCGACCCGCTCGCTGATGCCGGCAAACAGCTGTTCAAATGGCGGCGCATCGTCACTCAGGCTGACAAATACCAGCGGCGCCCACACCGCAACGCGCACCGACGGCAAGCGGATATCGCTGACCTGAAAATCGCAGGCTCCCTGCATTTCCGGCGCGCTGCGCAACTGGCCATCGAGCGTGTAGGTCCATCCATGGTATTTGCAGTGCAGCGCTTTGGCGCCCTTGCCGTCGCAGAGCGCGAGCGGACCGGCGCGGTGCCGGCAGACATTGTGAAAACCGCGCAGCTCGCCGTCCTGCCCGCGCACGACAATGATCGGCTTGCCGGCCACCTCGGTGACGATGTGATCGCCCGGCTCGCGCAGCGCATCAACATGCGCCACCAGTTGCCAGCTGCGGCCAAACACCAGGCCCTGCTCGGCCTGGTACAGCGCCGGATCGGTATAGAACGGTGCCGGCAGCGCATGTGCCTGTTCCAGCGGTTCAATCTGCAGCCACTCGGCCGGCAAGCGTGTGGTCATGATCAGCTCGGGGTTATCGGGCAATGGCCGTTACTCTAGCCCGCCGCGCTTGTCTTCACCATCGGCTCCGCGCAGGATCGGCACACGCTGCCGCTTGCCGACTTGCCGACGCCACCATGAGCTCCCGCTACGCCCCGCTGTTCACACCCCTCCGCATCGGTCCGGTCACGGCACCAAACCGGTTCTATCAGGTGCCGCATTGCAACGGCATGGGTTACCGGATGCCGCAGGCATTGGCGGCGATGCGGGCGATGAAAGCGCAAGGCGGTTGGGGCGTGGTCTGCACCGAAGAAGTGGAGATCCATCCGAGCGGTGACATCGCACCGTGCTTTGAAGGCCGGCTGTGGAGCGATGACGACATCGCCGGGCTGCAGCTGATGGCCGGCAGCGTCAAACAGCATGGTGCGCTCGCCGGCATCCAGCTCGTGCACAACGGTGTCGATGCGCCGAACTGGTATTCGCGGCTGGCGCCGATCGGCCCGACCGCGATGGGCGTGATCGGCGGCAGCGGTTACGAGCCGGTGCAAACCCGACGCATGGACAAGCGCGACATCGCCCAGTTTCGCCGCTGGCATCGCGCCGCCGCGCTGCGCGCCAAACGCGCCGGTTTCGACATCGTCTATTGCTACGCCGGCCACGGCCTGACGCTGCCGTTTCATTTTCTGTCCCGCCGGTTCAATGACCGCAGCGACGAATACGGCGGGTCGCTGGAAAACCGCGTCCGTTTGCTGCGCGAAATTCTTGAAGACACCAAAGATGCCATCGGCGATCGCTGCGCGGTGGCGTTGCGGTTCGCAGTCGATGAATTGCTCGGCCGCGATGGCATTGAAGCCGATGGCGAAGGTCGCGACGTGGTCGCCATGCTCGCCGAGTTGCCCGATCTCTGGGACGTCAACATCAGCGGCTGGAGCAATGACTCGGCGTCATCGCGCTTCGCCAAGGAAGGTTATCAGGAACCGTATATCCGCTTTGTCAAAGCGCTGACCAGCAAACCGGTGGTGGGCGTCGGCCGCTACACCTCGCCCGATCACATGCTGAGCCTGATCAAAAGCGGCGTGCTGGATCTGATCGGCGCTGCCCGGCCATCCATTGCCGATCCGTTTCTGCCGAACAAGATCCGCGAGGACCGTATCGACGATATCCGCGAATGCATCGGCTGCAATATCTGCGTCGCTTCCGACAACAAACTGATCCCGATCCGCTGCACCCAGAATCCGACCATGGGCGAGGAATGGCGGCGCGGCTGGCATGCCGAAACCATTGCGCCGGCAACGACTGACAACAGCGTGCTGATCATTGGTGGCGGCCCCGCTGGACTGGAAGCGGCGCGCGCACTCGGCCAGCGCGGTTATGCCGTGACGCTCGCCGAAGCCGCTACCGACCTCGGCGGCCATGTCCGCCATCTCGCTAAACTGCCGGGCCTTGCCGAATGGCGCCGGGTGATCGACTGGCGCATCGGTCAGCTGCAGAAAATGGCCAACGTGAATCTGTATCTCGACAGCAAACTGAGCGCAGAACACGTGCTGGAGTTCGGCTTCGCCCATGTGCTGGTCGCCACCGGCGCGCACTGGCGCCGTGACGGCCGCGGCCGCAGCTATCCGTTCGGCATTGCCGATGCCGGCGCCAACGCGTTGCCGCGCTACACGCCGGACGATGTCTACGCCGGCCAGTTGCCAAGCGGCCAGGTCGTCATCGTCGATGATGATCACTATTTTCTCGCCGGGGTGCTGGCAGAAAAACTCGCCGCCAGCGGCTGCCGCGTCACGCTGGTCACCAGCGCGCCGCTGGTGTCGTACTGGAGCCAGTACACGCTCGAACAGGCCGGCATCCAGCGCCGCCTGCTCGAACGCAATGTTGTGCTGCGCACGCAAACGCTCGTCACGCACCTTGCCGCAGACGCGGTGTCACTGAGCTGCACCAGCAGCGGTCGCGCCGATCACCTGACCGCCGATGCCGTGCTGCTCGTCACCGATCGCCTGCAGCAGGATGCGTTGTACCAACAATTGCAACCGGCCCTCGCCGATAACCGGTTGCGGACCTTGCGTCTGCTCGGTGACGCCGAAGCCCCGCAGATCATGGCGCAGGCGGTGTTCAGTGGTCATCTGGCCGCGCGGGAGTTCGATGCGCCGCTCGCCGCGGAGCCGTCATTCCGCATTGAGCGGCCACTCGTGCCCGGCTGAGCTCCGGCAACGGGCACGGCGGCCTGCGGTCCGCCACACTGCCTATACTTGTCGCAGGCAACGGGCCACCGGACAGACCATGACACGCGCCGATCCCGATCTGGCCGAGCATCTGCTCGACACCGCGCTGGAGCTGGGCGAACTGCACGGCTGGGAGCCGCTGCGCCTGCATCAGATTGCCGCCGCAGCCGGCGTCAGCTTGGCGACCTTGCATCAGTACTATCAGCAAAAAGACGAGCTGGTCGACGCCTGGTTTACTCGCGCCGATCGCGCCATGTTGCAGCAGGCCGCATGGCTGGCGTCGGATCTGACACCGCGGCAACGCCTTGAGCACCTGCTGCTGCAGTGGCTGGCGACGCTGGCGCCCCATCGTCAGCTGACCCGGCAGATGCTGGCCTACAAACTTGAGCTGGGACACGTGCACTTGCAGCTCGGCGGCTTGCTGCGCATCTCGCGCACCGTGCAGTGGTGGCGCGAAGCCGCCGCCCGGCCGCATACCGATCTGGCGCGGATTCTCGATGAGATCAGCCTCAGCGGCATTTTCGTCAGCAGCTTTCTCTGTTTTTTGGCAGATGACAGTGCCCAGCAACAACGCAGCCGCGACTGGCTGAAAACCGCGCTCTATGTTCACGACGGTCTTGGCAAGTTTGCGCCGCCGGATTGGCGCGCCCTGCTGGCAGAGATACCGAAGCCGCCATGGACTCGCTGACCCACGCGCTGGCGGGTGCCGCCGTCGGCGTACTGCTGGTACGCAGCCGGTCACCACAACAGACGATGTCAAAGCGCTTACTGCCGGCGCTGTTTGCCGGCGTCATCGCGGCCACCGCGCCCGATCTCGATTACCTGCTGTTTCCGCTCGATCCGAGCCGGTTTCTGGCACATTGGCATCGAGGTCCCAGCCACTCGTTACTGCTGTTGCCATTGTGGGCGTGGCTGCTGACCTGCTTGCTGCGGCGGTTTTCAATGTGGCGTCCACCTGCACTGCCGCTGTTGGGCATCTGCGCGCTGGCGCTGCTTTCCCATCTGCTGCTGGACTGGCTCAACAGCTACGGCATTGGATTGCTGTCACCGCTGGTTGATGACCGGCCGGCACTGCATTGGACATTTGAACTCGACCCGCTGTTGTCGCTCGGCATCGCACTGCTGCTGGTTGCCAGTTGCCTGCCGCGGTGGCGCCTCGCCAGCACGGCAGCGGCCGTTGCGCTCATGCTGTATCTCGTTCAGTTGCGGCAGTGGCAGCACGAGGCGCTGGCATTGGCGACACGCTATCGCGATCAGCAGGGCTGGTCACAGGCCAGTGTCCATGCGTTTCCGCAACCGCTGATCAGCAGCCATCGTCACCTGGTGGTCGCTACCGAAGCGCAGTACTGCCACAGCTATCAGGCACTGAGCCAGTTCTCGCTGCGCCCCTTGTTCGGTCGCGACAATGCTATTGCCGCGATGCTGCAGCACTACCAGCCGTCAGCGGCAGCTCACTGGCATTGTTATTCACCGTTTGCCAGCACCGACGCCAAGGCGGCGGAAATTCAGGACCGCTGGCAAGACCCGCGCCTGGCCGATTTCCGCGCCTTTGCAACGCTGCCGATGCTGGACCAGGTGAGCGCGACGGCCAGCGAACGTTGCCTCTGGTTCAGCGATCTGCGCTACAACTGGCCGGTGCTGCCGGCCACGTTTCGCTACGGCTTTTGTCGATCGACTGACAGCAAGGTTTGGCAGCCATACCGGTTGCGCTATCTGCGCGCGCACGCGCGCGATGCACTTTGAGTGTGTGGTCGCAAGCGTGTGCACGCTGGCTTGTTGCCAACAGACGCTGGCGTCACCTCAACACCGGCAGCCAGCACGACACGAACGCAAACATGCCGCCAGATCGGCGCGCAAGCGCACGACCGTCGTCACAGCGTGGCTGGTGCTGATGCCGAAATCGTGCCGAGATAAAACGCGGCGTCGTAGCCGATGGCGGTCAGCTCGGGGTCGCGCCAGCCCGCAATTCCTTGCAAGGTGCTTTGGGTTTTTCCGGTCAGTGGCTGGGCACCACAGCCGGCCTCGGCAAAACAGGCCCAGGCCGTGCCGTTGTTGTAGTGGCCAAGCAAGGACAGTTGGCGCCGGGTCGGCAGTGCGTGCCCCAGCAACAGCGCCATCGGCTCTTTCGCAAACGGATGACTGTCGCGTTTGTTGCGCGCATGCAGATTGCCGGTCAGCACCACATACACCCGTTCCGGCTGCTGCTGGATCGCCTGCTGCAAACGTGCCGCCATGGCGTGATCGCGCTTGCCATCTGCCGGCGGCTGGTCGACATCAAACGTCAGTAGCGTGATGTCGGCGCCGGTTGTTCTCAAGGCCGTAACCGTTTCAATCAACTGCAGCATCGCCGCACTGGTGCGGCCATCCTGCCAATAGCTGTTCCAGCCCGCTTGCTTCAAGGCCATGCGCAGATCCGATGCCTGCTGCATGGCTGCGGTCCAGCTGTGCGGCAACTCCAGTGCCACCGTTACCGCCTGCTGCTGCGCCAGCAGATGGCAGGCCAGCTTGGAGGTGAATGCCGGCATTTCGTTGGTGCCATGCATTTCACCGATCAATATCGTTTGCGCACCGCGCAGTGGTTCGAGACCTGCAATCGCGACGCATGGTTCGGCGCCGGCGCGAGAGCCGATCAGTAATAGCAAGATGAATACCAATTCCTTGTTCAGCATGATTCTGCTCCTTGAATGTGCGTACAGCGTGGCGATGCGGATTGTCGCCGGCTGGTACGGTACATGCGAGAGCATGTTTGGATGCAGCGCGATCGGTATGAGTGGTGGGTTTTGGCGGTTGAATGTGTAGAGCACGAGGTGAGTATGCCCATCACAATTGGCGGGGTACTTTGACCCTCCCCCTGTAAAGGGGGGTGAAATCGGGATTTCAATTTCGTCACAGTTGACGAACTTGCCGACTGAACGACGCCAACTCGGTTGGCGGCTGGATGGGGGTAGTGTCGCTCTGGCCGTCTCGCTTCATTCCACAGCGGTTCAGCCGGACGGTTTGCCGGTTCTCGCAACGTTTTTTCTCCTCCCCCTGCTAGGGGGGAGGCTGGGAGGGGGGCTTTGCCGCTCCGCCGGCTCAATTGTTTCGGCAGCGGTGTAGCTGGATGGTTTGCCGGGACTCGCCCCGGCGGGCGAGTGACTTTCTTGGCGCAAGAAAAGTACCCAAAAGAACATTGCCTGTATTCCTCGCGCAGGGCTTCGCAGAGCTCAGCCCGCTCACGCGGCGCACAGTGCATTGGCACTGTGCTTGTTTCCGCGTTCGCCCTGCGCTACTCCATTCCAGCTGGGGCTTTTGTGACAGTGCATCCCTGCACAGTCACAAAAGGCTTCGGCGTCCTGCCTCGCCCCTTCGCTTCGCTCCGGGCTGTTAACCCAGCTTCCATTCCGTTGAGCTTTGCACTTCCTTCGGTCGTCGGCTCGTCAGACGGCGGAAACGTCAAAGGCACGCTGCGCGCAAAGAAAACAAAGCACCGTCGTTCCCGCGCAG
>JBMOMZ010000017.1:0-2993 GCA_049324755.1 Pseudomonadota bacterium | reverse complement strand
CGCCTGGTTCGTCGAACCCGGCGCAACGGACGTGTAGACACCACCGGATTCGGCAACCGACAACAGAATGCGGCGGTCGACCACGAATGTGTCGGGGGTGAGGTTGGAGACCGAGGGCTGATCGATAAGCCCGATCTTGTAGTTGACGGTGGCAGTGTTGCTGACGCTCGTCCCTGCATCTGTGCCGGTCGCGAACGCAGCCGGTACAAAAGCCAGGAATGCCAGCCCAACACCGAGTACATGACTCGTGATCTGCTTGCGGTTCATGGTGTGCCTCTCATGATTGGATTTTTACTTTCCCCTGCCGGTCGTGGTGCTGACTTCCGGTTCGGGGTTTCTTCTGCACTTGCTGTCTTCACTTGCTACTTTCACTTTCCAGACTGCTTTTCCTTCACTGCGAATCGAAATCGGGCTGCCCCGATTCCGTCAACTCACTTCACGATGGCGCGATAACCCACACTGCCGGATGCGCCGGGAGCAACCGGTGCCGAAAGTTTCCACTGAACGACCGTCACGTCGGCGCCGGTTGCCGGTCGCAGCTTGCCGTCGTCAGCCTTGACCATGAGCGTTTCCAGTTGCCCCCAGGTCTTGCCGTCGTCGACCGAGACCTCATCTTTCGCGCCTGGCGCCTTCGCCGAGCCGGCGACGAAAGTGACCTGCGGCGGCACCGGATTGCTGACGACAACATCGCTGGCCGGTTTCGCGCCGTTGTTCTTCCAGGAGATGACGTAAATGACTTCGTCGCCCGGAACGATCTTTGCCACCGGCACGGTTTTCTTTTCCACCTTGCCGTTCTTGTCGGTGACGTCGATTTCCTGGAAGGATTTCACCGTCAATTCAATACCGGGCTTCTTTGCTGGCGCCGCGTCGACGGCCCAGGCCGACGGCATGGCGAGCAATGCCACAACAGCCAATCCGGCGATCGTTTTTGCAACTGTGTGCGTGTTGAAATAAACGTGCGTTTTCATCTGCATCATCTCCTCGATCAGTTGATCGTGACTTGAAACGTAACGGTGGCGGTGAGCGGTGCCGGCATCGCGCCGGCGCTACCGGGCACCACCTCGATTTGCGTGCCGGTAAAATGCCCGGCGTCACCGTCCAGCGCATCGGTGAGGCTCGCGCCATCCAGCGTCAGGCTTCCAGACACGTAGGTGGTGTTGACGGGAATCGCGTCCTGCAGCCGTGCGTTCAGAATTGTGCCGGTGCCGGTAACGGTGAATACCAGTGTGTAGGTTATGGTCGCGCCACTGACCGCGTAGGCACGGCCCAAGGGGTCCAACACCGCCTGCGACTTCACCAGCGTGGTCGTCACCTGCGCGACGGCGTAGCCGCTCTGTTCGCTGTCGTTCGCCGTCGTCGCGCCGATCATGGCATCGACACCGCCGGTGCCGGCGCCCGGGAAGACGGTTCCCGGCGTGCCGCTGCCGGTGGTGGCGGTCGCCTGCAAACTGACCAGACCAATGTCGCCGTTGATCAAACCCGCCGGCATGTCGCTGACCACGAACAACACCCGCGATGCATCGGCGGCGAGGAGCGGGTCGTTCACCCCGGCAACGTACAACGTGTCGGTGCCGATTGCGAAAACGCCGTCACCGTTATCGATATAAATCCGCACGTTCTGCGGATCAAAGGCATCGCCAGTCAGCAACGAATTGATTTGCAGCGCAAACGCCTCCTCGCCGTTGCCGGTGTTGGTGAGCGTGAACGACAGCGGCACGTTGATACCGGGCGTGGTGACGTTGACGGTACCGGCGTCATTGCGGACGAGCGTCAGGTCGAGCAGTTCGGCGACCGCAAAGTTGTCGGTGTTGGAGTCGACCGTCGCCGGTACGCCCAGGACGGCAAACGTCGCCGACGCAACGTTGGTAATGAACGAACCGGCCGCCCGGCCCGCCGCCCGGGCCTCGACACCGGCCAGCAGCAGCGACAACAGCAACAGGCTACGCCAGAACAAAACCCGGCCCGAAAGAAAGCCCCGCCCGGCGTGTTCTGGCGCCTGAGCAGCGGGGGGGGACCACCTCGCCATCGGGTTTGTGCCCACTGATTTGCTGCCCAATACCTGGAACTGTGACTTGACGCACAGTCTACCCTAGGAAAAAGGCGTGATCTAGCAGGCTTGTACTTAACCCCTTAGATAAGCCGATATCTCATGACGGGCGGCGGCGGGCGGCTTGTGACCGGCTAGTCAGCCGGCAGTGCTCGCGGGCCTTACGCCAGGCAGCTGCGTCAGGCAGGCGTCGCGGGCCGTGCCGATAAAATCCTTGATGTAGGCGTGTTGCAGATCCTCTTCGCGCAGGACGGCGTACAGCGTGCACCATATCCCCTCGCGCCCCAGGCGCATCCCCCGCACCCAGCCACGGGTCAGGTAGTCGTTCGCAGCCCAGTTGGGCAACGCCGCAACGCCGTGGCCACTGGCCACCAGTTGCACCATCAACGGATCCCGCTCGGTAAGGCGCACCTGTGCCGGCCGCTTGCCGGCCGGCAGAAGAAATTCGCGGAACAGGTCCTGCCGGCCCTCCTCGGCGGGGCAGGACAACAACGTTTCTCCGACGAGATCCACTGGCGCGACAAAGGTACGCGCGGCGAGCGCATGGGCCGGCGGCACCAGCAGCAGCAGTTCGTACTCGAACAGGCGCAGGCGCGCCAGACCCTGGACCGGCCGCGGATCAGATGTCAGCAGCAGATCGATCTCGCCGCCAAGCAGCGCCTGCTGCGGATTTGCGCCAACGCCGTCCGCGAAATCGATTTCAACATCGGGCCAGTGCGCGCGAAACTCTCCTGTCATCGGCAACAACCAGTCGAAACAGCTGCGGCATTCGATGGCCATGTTCAGCCGCCCGCTCGAACCGCTCTGCAGGCGACCCAAATCACGCTCTGCCTCTTTCACGGCAGCCGTGACAAGACCTGCCAACGTCAACAGGCGCTTGCCGGCCCGCGTGAATTCGGGCGGCCTGGTCTTGCGTTGCAACAACGTCATGCCAACGGTGGATTCC
>JBMOMZ010000016.1:0-27578 GCA_049324755.1 Pseudomonadota bacterium | reverse complement strand
CATTCCTTTCTGAAACTGGATGGCATTGATGGCCATGGTGGCACCTTCGAGTTTGCCGTTTTCGCCAGTTTCCGCTGCCTTCAGGCGCATTTTCTGCGCTTGTGATGTGGATCGACACTAATCAGGTTCAGGAAATGCACGACATTGGCCAGCAGATCGCGACCATAAGTCGTCAGAATCGATTCCGGATGGAACTGCAGACCGGCGATCGCATGCTGTTTGTGCACCATCGCCATCACCACCGGCCGAAACGCGCCAGTGTCGAAAGCTTCGGCAAGGATCTGCATCGGCTCCGGCACTTCGGTCGCAGCCAGTGAGTGATAGCGACCGACCATCAGCTGACGCGGCAAGCCGGCAAAAAGTGGATGCACTTCACACTGGATGGTGCAGCGTTCGCCGTGCAGCGGCTGCGGTGCCCGGCCAACCACACCGCCGAACGCGACGGTCATCGCCTGATGGCCCAGACAGACGCCGAGCATCGGATAGCGGCCGGCTGCCGCCTTGATGAGCTCGATGCAAATACCCGCCTGCTCCGGCGTGCCCGGCCCCGGCGACAGCACCAGCAGCGGTTCCTGCATCGTCGCCAGTCGCTGCAGCACATCGGCGAGCGGCACATCGTTGCGCAGCACGGTGACCTTGCAGCCGAGGCAGGAAAACTCTTCGACCAGGTTGTAGCTGAACGAGTCGTAATTATCGATCAGCAACACATCGCGAACGTATTCGGTAGCCATCGCGCTACGCTCCCTTTTCACTGACGTTTGCACTGGCAATCGCGCGCAACACGCTCTCGGCTTTGCGCCGGGTTTCATCGGCTTCGGCCTGCGGCTCGGAGCCGAGCACGACGCCGGCACCGGCCTGCACGGTCGCGACACCGTCGCGCACGACCGCAGCGCGGATCACGATGGCGGTGTCCATATTGCCGGCGGCATCGAGATAGCCGACGGCGCCGCCGTAGCAGCCGCGTGGAGTCTGTTCGATGGCCCGGATAATTTGTATCGCACGGATCTTCGGTGCGCCGGACAGCGTGCCCATCGGCATCGACGCCGCGAACGCATGCAGCGCATCGAGTTCCGGCTTCAGCACGCCATTGACGCGCGACACCAGATGCATGACCCGGGCATAGCGCTCGACGGTCAGCAACTGCTTGATCCGGCGGCTGCCGGGCTGGCAGATACGAGCGACATCGTTGCGGGCCAGATCGACCAGCATCATGTGCTCGGCCACTTCCTTGGCATCGGCGCGCAGTTCCGCTTCGATGCGGGCATCGCGATCCAGATCGAGCGCACCGCTGGCATCACGACCACGCGGCCGGGTGCCGGCAATCGGACAGACTTCCAGCACACGGCTCGCTCCATCGACTTTCACCGCCGATTCGGGCGAGGCACCGAACAGCGTGAACGCATCGGTGGCGCCGTAAAACAGATACGGACTCGGATTTTCCTGACGCAGCGCCCGGTAGGCCGTAAGCGGTGCATGACACGGCAACTGGAATCGACGCGAGATCACAATCTGGAACGCATCACCGGCACGCAGATGCTCCTGCACCTGGCGAACCTGTGCGCAGAACGCGGCGTCGCCGACACTCGTGGTGACCGACTCAAGCGCAGCAACCGGAGCTGGCGCTGGTACAGTTTTGAGTTTGCCGGCCTGTTCGGCCAGCAAGGCCAGGCGCCGGCTCAATTCGTTTTCGACCCGCTCGGCCTGCTCGCCTTCGATCACCAGCGCCGTCGCCTGTGCCGGGTGGCCATCGCGCGGCACCTGCACCAGAATTTCCGGCACATAAAGGGTGAAACTGTCGCTGTCGGTGCCATCGGCAAATGGTGCGAACTGCTCGAACAGCTCTATCGATTCGAACGGAAAAATGCCGGTCAGCAGCAAGGCTTTGCTGGCATCGGTGCTGCTCGGTGTCAGCGTCGTCAGCACCGTGCGCAGCACATCGAACGGTGACGCCGCCCGCAGCCGCGCCAGCTCGTCCACACCCGCTTCCGGTCGAGGAAAGCGCAGCATCACTTGCTCGTCACGCTGATCTTTTGTTTGCGTAACCAAGCCTGCAGGCAACACCGCGATGAGTTTTTTCAGCAGCGCAAGACCATTGATCGTCAGCGCGGTCAAGATGACGTGCCGGCCGCTGCCTTGCAGCTTCAGACACGGTGACAACAGCAACAGGCTCTTGCCGGCCTGCGTCACCGGCGCGCCATAGGCCGGCACCACGTTGTCGACGGTTTCCAGCAGAAAATGGCCTTCGGCGCGCCCCTCGTCGGTTTGGCTGGCAAACAGATCGACCGGCGCGGCCGACAGCGTGAGCTGCCGGCTGAGCACACGGTAGTCCGCCCGCACACTGGCGGGCGCGGCGCTGGCAGACTGGACAGGCACGGCTGCCATTACAGCGTTCTCCCAACGGCTTCGGCGATGAGTTTCAGTTCTTTCATCAGCTGGGCGAATTGCGGCGGGGTCAGCGACTGCTTGCCATCGGACAGCGCCTGCGCCGGATTGCGATGCACTTCGATGAGCAAACCGTCGGCGCCGCAGGCCAGCGCGGCTTTTGACAGCGGCGCGACCAGTTCGCGAATGCCGGTGCCGTGCGACGGATCGACCATGACCGGCAGATGGGTTTTCTGCTTGAGATAGGCGACCGCGTTCAGATCGAGTGTGTTGCGGGTGGCCGTTTCAAAGGTGCGGATGCCGCGCTCACACAGAATCACGTTCGGGTTGCCGGCCGCGACAATGTATTCGGCCGCCAGCAGCAGCTCCTCGATGGTCGCCGACAGGCCGCGCTTCAGCACCACCGGCTTTTTGGTTTCGCCAACCGCGCGCAGCAAGCGGAAGTTCTGCATGTTGCGGGCGCCAATCTGCAGCGCATCGATCTTCTCGACAAACAACTCGACATCGCCGGTGTCCATCACTTCCGAGATGGTCGGCAGGCCAGTTTCACCCGAAATCTTTTTCAGCAGGTTGAGCCCTTCTTCACCGTGGCCCTGAAAGCTGTACGGCGAGCTGCGCGGCTTGTAGGCACCGCCACGCAGCGCACGGGCGCCGGCGTCCTTCACCGCCGCAGCGGTTTCACGCAGTTGATCTTCGCTTTCAACCGCGCACGGACCGCCGACAATCACCAGACGCTCGCCACCGATCGCGATGTTGCCGATATTGACCACGGTGTCGTGGCCACGCATGTCGCGGCTGACCAGCTTGTACGGTGTCAGAATCGGCTTGACTGACTCGACCAGCGGGTCGCCTTCCAGATTCAGCTCGTTCAATACCCGCTCATCACCGAGTGCACCGAGCACGACCCGCTCGACCCCGGGCATATACAGCGGCTTGAGGCCGCGCGCTTCGATTTGCTGCATCAGGCGGAAGGCATCGGCTTCCGAGGCTTCCGGTTTCAGGACGACGATCATGGTGTGACTCCTTTTCGCGATAGTTGGTGGTTCTGTTCAATCGGGGAAATGACTTTTTCGCCAAACAAAAAGGCCCGCGGGGTACGCGGGCCTTTTCAGGTGGATACAGACGCTTTTTCAGCGCATGACGCCCCCTGCCCGCGTGCGGACATGCCACCACCAGCGCCAGCCGCGCAGGTTGTTGAGGCAGAGAGTTGTCAGGTTCATGCGGTGGTTCTCGTCAAGTCTTGCAAAAGCCGGAAAAGAAAAAGGCCCGCTTGGAGCGGGCCTTTTGCAAACTTCACACGTCAGTTGCGGTATGACACCAGCAATTAACGCGCACGCAGGCCCGCCTGAGGGTGTTGCCACCACCAGCGCCAGACCTTGTTGATGTGAGTGCGTGCGTTCATGTTGGCGAAGCTACCTGAGCCGGCAACGGGTCGTCAAGCCACAATTTGATGACCATAAGCGGAAGTCATAAGCCTGACCGGACCAGCGCCTACTGTATGAAGTAGCCAATGACCCGCCAGCTGCCGTCGGCCTCCCGCATCATCGTGACATGCTCGGTCACCGCGGAACGGCCGGCAAAATCGGTACGAAAGCGCAGCTTGGCATACTCGCCACCGGGCAGGCCCGGCATGCTGAGCTCCAATGAACGGTACACCAGCTCACGCTTGCTGACCACACCCAATGCGCCACGAGCCTCGCTGATCGCTTTTTGCCAGGTCTCGAAATTGACCGCGGAACGCATCAGGTTGCTGGCCTCGGCATAGGCCTGCTGGTGCTCGGCGGCATCGACTTTCCGCAGCCAGTGAATGCCGGCACTGACTGCAGCCTCGGTTTCATCGGCCGATGCCAGCAAGGGCGCCATCAACATCAGCAACAGAACCCACCAATTACGCATCGTTACTTACTCCTGTTTAAGTGACCTTCCCTTTCAGCCGCTGCTGCCATCGGTCGGCGGCGGCAGTTCTTCTGGTTCAGCGGTCACCGCTTTCACCCGCCCCGCCCGCCGCAGCGCATCGCGCAGCGCCCACTCGATCTGGGCATTCAAACTGCGCAAATCATCGTCGGCCCAACGCTGCATGGCATCGAGGATCTGGGCATCCACTCGCAGCGCGAACGCTTTTTTGCTCACGGCAGGCTCCGGACAAAACTGACCACGGCCGGGACCAGTTCCGGCGCCAACGGCAGCGCCGGGTCGCTGTAGCTGCGCTGCTGCATCACGCTGTCAGCCACGGCCACCGCTTTCAGAACGTGGTTCATGTTGGCAATGCGCAGCGCCTGTACCGATGCTACCGCCGCAAGCGCGTCGGCATCGGCAGCGCTGACCTGGATATCGGCGCCACCTGCCACGGCCAGAACCGGCACCTTGAGCTTGCCGAGCTCCACCGCCGGATCGCGGCGCAGCCAGGACTGCATGTACGGCTGCGCGTTCGGGCGATACAGCGCCGCCAACGACGGTGGCACGTCGGCCACCAGGCGGCCAGCCTTCAGCTCAGCAAGGATGCGGGCGCTGTCCGCGAGCAAATGGGGCGCCTGCTTCTGCAACTGCTCTTGCAACAACACATCCGCCGGACGGCCCGCCCCCGCAATCAGGACAACGCCAGCGACAGCACGGCGCTGCGCCAGCAAAGTGACCAGCAACGCCCCCTCGCTGTGCCCGATCAGCACCGGCTTGGCAAAACCGCGCCGCTCCAGCTCGGCAGCCCAGGCCTCTGCATCGTTGACAAAACTATCGATGCGCAACTTGCTTTCGTCCGGCTGCGGCCAGAGGCTTTCGCCAACACCTCGTTTGTCATAACGCAGGCTGGCTATACCATTGCTTGCCAGCTGCTGCGCCAGCATTTTCAGGCTGTTGTTGGCGCCGGGCAGGAGTTTGCTGTTGCCGTCCCGATCGGTCGGACCGGAACCGGCGACGATGAGTGCCACGGGCACCTTCTCAGTTGTCAGCGGCTGTTCCAGGGTGCCACGAAGCGTGACGTCGGGCAGCTTCAGTTCCAGCAGCTGGCTGCGGAACTCCAGTGCCTGCGCACCAGTACAGCAAAGCGTGAACGCAATTAGCCAACGCCACTGCATCTCAAACTCCTTCTATCACCACGTCAGGACGCAACCGGCGCAGGTCATCGGTAAAACGCTTGAAATCGGCTGGTGCAACGATCAGTTCATCAACGGCTCGGCCGTTTTGGATGCCTATGTGCAAACGGTGCAACGACAGTGCGTAACCGCCCTGTATGGAGCGGCCGACCTTGACATAGCGAATATCGGCCAGCGGATATGACTTGTTCACCGGGCCGCAACGGACATAGAGGGTTTTACTGTCCATCCGATAATGTGTTCCGAACCATAGCCAGCCAAGCAAGATCACTACCGGCACCGCCGCCAGCAGAAATATCACTACCTCACTGGTAGCCATCAACGTATCAGTCACATAAAAGTGAATGAAAATACCTAGCAACAACATGACCGCGAACAGAAAGTTGCCAGCCACGAACCAGTCTCGTTTTGGCGGGTAGTAACGCATTTTTCGCTCCACGGTTGCGCGGTGAGGCGTGATAGCCAGTGAGTTGACGCCATTGCGCTGAAACTTGCACAACGAACGGCCCGAGTCACCGCTTGCAGTTTCTCAGCTATACAGCGAACCGGTATTCACCACCGGCTGGGTGTTCTGCTCGGAACACAGCACCACGAGCAGATTGCTGACCATCGCGGCCTTGCGTTCGTCATCGAGTTCGACCACGCCCTGGTTCTTCAGCTGCTCCAGCGCCAGGCGCACCATGCCGACCGCGCCTTCGACGACTTTCTGCCGCGCGGCAATGACGGCCGTTGCTTGCTGGCGACGCAGCATCGCGCTGGCGATTTCCGGGGCGTAGGCCAGGTGCGAAATGCGCGCCTCGATCACTTCGACCCCGGCTTTCGACAGGCGGGCGTGGATTTCCTTGCGCAGCTCGTCGGCGATTTCGCCGGAGTGACTGCGTAGCGCGATCACGCCTTCTTCATGTTGATCATAGGGATAGCTGGTCGCCAGATTGCGCAGCGCCGCTTCGCTCTGGATGCTGACGAAGTTTTCGTAGTCATCGACCATGAACATCGCTTCAGCAGTATCGACCACGCGCCAGACCACGACCGAGGCGATTTCAATCGGGTTGCCTTCGGCATCATTGACTTTCAGCTTGCCGCTTTCGAAGTTGCGTACCCGCAGGCTGATCGCATGCTTGCTGTAGAACGGGTTGGCCCAACGCAGGCCCGGATCGCGGCAGGTGCCGACATAGGAACCGAACAGCTGCAGCACCTTGCCTTCGTTCGGATTGACCATGAAGAAACCGAACCAGCTGATGAACACCAGAATGGCCAACAGTCCGGCCGGGATCTTGATGATCGGCGGCATCAGCACGACAGCGGCGATGGTGGCAATCTGCAGTACGAACAACAGCGCCAGCATGCCGTAGCCCGAACGGCAGGTGCGGGTGATTTCTTGGGTCATGGTGTCTTTCTCCTGTAAGCCCCTTGCGGGGAAGCGGGTTCCAACCCGGCATGCGCATATTGATATTGTTTTGATATCAAAATGTCAAGCCGAAGCTGACCGACGGCGGACCCCTGAGTGGCGACTTTCGGTACTCGCCTGGTCGATTTGACCAATTTATTCGCAGGCCGCTTAAACCTTTCCCCGGCCAATCAGCGTCTTATCCGACATGGCACACCGGCTGCTTAGATGCCGGTACCGACTAAATTGCCCACCGCCCCTGTGCCCACGTAGCCACAGGGGCATAAACAAGGAGAACACCATGCGCCTGACCCCCACCGCCCTGCTGCTCGCCGGCCTGATCGGCCTCTGTGCCGTCCCGGCTGTCATGGCCCATGACGTTGGTGATGGCCAGAAAGGCCGCGGTATCGACACCGTCAATGCCGATATCGAGATTGGCCGCGATGCCGAAGCGGGCGATCTGGACAGCGTCAATGGCGACATCGAGGTCGGCACCAACAGCAAAGTCGGCAACCTCGATACCGTAAACGGCGATATCGAGTTGGCTGACGCTGTCAAAGCCGGCGGTGCCGACTCGGTCAACGGCAAAATCAAGGGCGGCCGCGATGTGGTCATCGACGGCGATATCGACACCGTCAACGGAGGTATCGGCTTCGATGCCGGCAGCCGCATCGACGGCGGCGTCGACACCGTCAACGGCACGGTCAAACTGACCGGCACGGCGGTCGCCAAGGACGTCGAAACCGTCAACGGAGACATCCACCTGCTCGACGGCAGCGTCGTCAGCGGCAAAATCATCGTCCGCAAGCCGAAAGGCAGCTGGTGCTGGTTCGACTGCGATGATGACAAGCCGGTCATCGAACTGGGCGCCAACGTCGAAGTGACCGGCGGCCTGATCTTGGAGCGCGAGGTGGAACTCAAGCAGCACCCGAGCGCCAAAGTCGGCCCGATCGTCTACGCCTACGACAAGAAGTAAGCTCCAGCCCGTGCCGACCGCCGACGCTGCCCCCACAGCCGAGGCGATCGGCGCGGTTTTCCCGCGGAAATTCTGCGTTCGCTCAGCTACAATGCGGCCACTTTTACCGCCGGCTCTGAAAACCGCTTGCCGGCGGGCCGACTTGTCGAAAATTTGAGCGCGACCCATGAGCGAAGCCGAAAAACGCCCGAGCAATTTCATCCGGCAAATCATCGATGCCGATCTCGCCAGCGGCAAGCACACGACCGTGGTCACCCGGTTTCCGCCGGAGCCGAACGGTTATCTGCATATCGGCCATGCCAAATCGATCTGCCTGAACTTTGGTCTGGCGCGCGATTACCAAGGCCGCTGCAACCTGCGCTATGACGACACCAACCCGGAAAAAGAGAGCATCGAATACGCCAATTCGATCGCCGAAGCGGTCGAATGGCTCGGCTTTGCCTGGCATGGCGAAAAGCGCTATGCGTCGGACTATTTCGAGCAGCTGTATCAGTATGCCGAAGAGCTGATCCAGAAGGGGCTTGCCTACGTCGATGATTCGACCCCGGAAGAAATGCGCGCCATGCGCGGCTCGCTGACCGAAGCCGGCAAGGAAAGCCCGTACCGCTCACGCTCGGTCAGCGAAAACCTCGATCTGTTCCGCCGCATGCGCGCCGGCGAATTTGCCGACGGCAGCAAAGTGCTGCGCGCCAAGATCGACATGAGCTCGCCGAACATCAACCTGCGCGATCCGGTCATCTACCGCATCCGCCGCGCCCATCACTGGCGCACCGGTGACGACTGGTGCATCTACCCGATGTACGACTATACCCACTGCATCTCCGATGCGCTGGAAGGCATCACCCACTCGATCTGCACGCTGGAATTCGAAGATCACCGGCCGCTGTACGACTGGGTGCTCGACAACATCACCATTCCGTGCCATCCGCAGCAAATCGAATTCGCCCGCCTGCAACTCGAAGGCATGCTGACCTCGAAGCGCAAACTGAACGAACTGGTTCAACGCCAGATCGTCAGCGGCTGGGATGATCCGCGCATGCCCACCATCATGGGCCTGCGCCGCCGCGGCGTCACGCCGGCTGCGCTGCGCCTGTTCTGCGACCGCATCGGCGTCACCAAGCAGGATTCGGTGGTTGAGCTGCAGCAGTTCGAAACCTGCGTCCGCGACGATCTGGATCAGAATGCCGGTCGCGCCATGGCGGTGCTGAAACCGGTGAAAGTCGTGATCGAAAACTGGCCGGCCGAGCAGGTGCAGGAGCTGAAAGCGCCGGCGCATCCGCAAAAGCCGGAAATGGGTGAACGCACGCTGTACATGACCCGCGAAATCTTCATCGACGAAAACGATTTCCGCGAAAGCACCGACGACAAGGACTTCAAGCGCCTGCTGCTCGGCGGCGAAGTGCGGCTGCGCAACAGCTACGTGCTCAAGGCTGAACAGGCCATCAAGGATGCCAGCGGCGCCGTCACCGAAATCCGTGCCAGCGTCGATCACAATACGCTCGGCAAGAACCCGGAAGGCCGCAAGGTCAAAGGCGTGATCCACTGGGTCTCCGCCAGCCACTCGCTCAGCGCGGAAGTACGGCTGTACGAGCCGCTGTTCACGACGCTGCGCCCGTGGGAACTGGACGATTACACCACCGGCCTCAATCCCCAGTCGCTGACGGTCATTGCCGACGCCCGGGTGGAGCCGTCACTGGCCACGGTCGCGCCGGAGACCCGGTTCCAGTTTGAGCGCGAAGGCTATTTCGTTGCCGACCGCCACGACTGCAAGCCGGGCAAACTGGTGTTCAACCGGACCATCGGCCTGAAAGATTCCTTTGCCAAGCTGGAAAACAAGGCCAAGTAATCCTATTAGTGTTGATATCGATTTCCCCCAATGAACGGCCGGCGGGTGAAGGTAGCTAGCACGCTTCGCCCGCGGCGATTTCCCTGACAGGAGACCCCCATGCCCCGTTCCCGCTTTGAAGAAGACGACGAACTCGAAGGCGGCTTCGAAGAAGAAGGCCTGCTCGACGAAGACGGCGAGCTTGATGATTTCGAGGACGAGCTCGCCGACGAGTTCGACGACGAAAAACTGGAAGACCTCGCCGAGAGCGAGGAGGACGACGAGGATGATGACGAGGACGAAGAGGGTCTCGACATCAACAAGGAAACGGAGGACTGGAGCGAGTCGCTCGACGACATGGAGTCGGACTACTGGGAAGACTACACCCGCGGTCCGCGCTGAACCGCGCCCCGCCTCTGTATCGTTCTGTATCAAAACCGCCGCGATCGCGGCGGTTTTGTTTACGTATGTACCGGGTTATTCCTGGCCGAAACTAACAGCTGAGCAAATCATACAAGCTTGGCTATTTCCGCGACCTCCCGCACATTTTCCATGGCCTTTCCTGCTATCTTTGCGTTTCCGGCGCAGATCGGAAACCCATGACGGTCGGTCAGGGTCAAATAAGCGCATGGACTGGCACCTGCATTACGTTGGGTGCTCTCCGCAGTCGTTGTCATGCCGGTAAAACGTTTTGCCAGCAGCGTCACAATAGTCGTGCTGACCAGCTGTTATAAAGGTCACGCTGCCTGTTGTAGCTGTCTGCAAGGACATGACTTTGGCACTCTCAACGCAATCCCCCGCCCCGGCCCAGCCGGACCGGGTTACCCGACTCTGGCACGCCCACCGTGCCGAAGAGGCAGCGCTGCACCTTGTTCCCGAGGCAGCGCAGCTCTGCGCCGAACTGTTTCAGCGCCTGCCGGAAAATGAAGAGCTCGTTTTGCTGAGCCGCTCGCCCGGCGTCCGGAACGAGGAAGAAGCCCGCGCCTGTCAGCGTGCACTGGCGGAAACGGCGTTCCACCTGTCCTTCACCGGCGGCAGCCATACGGTTCGCCTGAACATGATGCAGCTGTTTCAACGCATTCGGCTGAAACCCGCTTTCTATGACTACCTCGCCATTCGCCTGATCAGCCAGCAGCCCAGCGGCAACAAACCCATCAGCGCCGAAATGCAGCGCTTCCATCAATCGCGCACCGAATTCTCGGCCGCGATGGACAGCATCATTCAGCAGCTCGAAAACCGGATTGAACAGGCTTTCCACGCCTGCAATGCCACCCAGTACATCTCGCTCTCTGCCGCCAAGGACATTGCCCGCATTGTCCTGCGCCAATACGTGCATGAGACACCCGAGGTGCCGCAAGGCGAAAATTTCAACGCCGAGTTTCTGCGCCGCTACCAGCGCCGGCTGGCGGGACTGAGTGCTCACGACTGAACATCGGCTGCCGCCGACACAAAACAAACAGGGCGCTCAGGCGCCCTGTGTTGCCACCACGCCAGTCGGCTGTCGCCGCCGTGCATACCACTGGCGAACTTGGTGCAGCGACGGTTGTTCAACAAACGTTGTCAGCGCTGTTGCCAGCGCGCAAGCCGAGACAATCGCCACCGCGATCGCCGCATTGACCGACCAGCCAGCCGCCTCCAGCCAGGCAATCACCCGGAACCCCAGCATCTGATGCACCAGGTAAAGCGTGTAGGAAATGCTGCCCAACCAGAGCAAGGGCCGGTTCAGCAGCCAGCGCATGTGACCGGAAACCGCCGCCCAGAACAGCAGGAAAAACACCGGCATCAGCCACCGGCCGACGCCATTCTCCTCCAGCGCACAGGCGCCGGCCAAACACAGGGCGAGCAGCAGCCAGGTTTTGACAGTGGCCCGTTTCAGCCAGACTTCATGAAATAACAAGCCGGCCATAAAAAGTGGCGCATACGGCAGCACCGCGAGCAACTGCACGCGGAATGGCAAAGGCCAAACCGCGTTGACCGCCGCTGCCGCCAACCAGATCAAGACAATGGTATGAACGCGACGAACCACGCCAAACAGGTACAGCGCCAGCATGACCGCATAGAAGCCCAATTCGTACGACAAGGTCCAGTAGACACCGTCGATCGACGGAACGTAGAGATAGGACTGCAACATGGTGCCATTGATGGCGAGTTGATAAACGCTGTAATGCTGATCCGGCAACGGCCATAACAGGCCAACCACCGCAGTCAGCAACATGGCCGCCCAGTAAGCCGGAAACAACCGCGACACTCTCGACACAACAAAATCGGTGCCGGTTTTACAACGCGACAGCGTCAGAAAAATCACGAAACCGCTGATCATGAAAAACAGCTGCACGCCATAGTGGCCATAGTCAAATGACCAACCAAGCTCGGTGCCGGGGCTGTAAACAGCGGGATAACGACTGCTGAAGTGGAACAGCATGACCGCGAAGGCGGCGATGCCACGAAAGACATCCAGTTCCTGAAAGCGTTCCTTTGCCATGTCTGAGCTCACCCGTCCTGGGAGGGGCGCATGATACGCCGGTCAGCGCGGTACGGCCACCGGCAATTCCGCCAAGGCCTGCTGCAAGGCAAGCTGCCAGCGCTGGTAGCCACTGGCATTCAGATGGATTCCGTCGCCTTCGTGCCAGCTTGCCGCCAACCGGCCTTCGGCGTCACTGAACAGCCGATAGCTGTCGAGCAGATGGCAATGGCGATACTCCGCGCACAAGCGCGCATAAGCCGCCGCCAGGCCCGCCAGCCGCGATGTGCGCGCCTGCAGACGTGGATTGGCGCGATCATCCACCGGCAAAATGGTGCTCAGGATCACCGGCGTCGTGGCCCATCGCTCCAGCAGCGCACGAACATTGGTGAGCAGCGCCGCATCGTCGCGGCGGCTCAGATCGTTGGTTCCGATGACCAACACAATGGCCCTGGCTTGCGCCAGCGCACGATAGTTGGCGCGGGCCAGCAGCGCCTGGCTGGTATCGCCACCGATGCCAAAATTGACCGCCTCAGCACTGAGCTTGCCGGTGGCAAGACTTTGCACATGACTGTCACCGATAAATACCACGCGGCCCGGTGCCAGTTGCCAATCCTGGCGCTGATAAAACCCGTGCACATCGTGATACCACGCCGGCACCTCGCTGCTACGCCCCAGCAGTTGATTACGCCAGCGCAGCAGCAGATCCGGCTTCGCGAGCGCAAACAGCAGCGCGAGATGCAGAAGCAGCACATAAAGCCAACGCACGGCGGATCGCGACAACAATCGTTTGCCCGGCGCTGCGGTCACTGCCGCCACCAATCGCGCAGTTCGTAATACCAGTACGTCAGTTGCGCGGCCAGCAGACCCAATGGGCCGTAGGTCGGCGGCAACCCAAACCGGTCGAAGCCATCCGGAATGGCGACACGTTCATGAATCGCCTTGGCCAGCACTTCACCCGCCAGCGTGGTCGGGCCGACACCGTGACCACCGAACCCCATCGCATACCAGATGCCATTCGGCAGGCGGCCGATCTGCGGCATTTGATGACGGGCATAACTCATCAGACCGCTCCAGGCATGGGCGACCTTCACGCCTTCCAGCTGCGGATAGACTTTCAACAAGTCGCGATACAGCAGATCTGCAACCGCGTTCGGCGATCGATTCTTGATCGAGATGCGTCCGCCCCATAACAACCGGCTGTCGGCCAGCGGCCGGTAGTAATCAAAGGCAAAGCGGGTGTCATAAACAGCGGCTTGGGTCCGCATCGCACTGGTCAACCGCTCCGCCAGTGGCTCGGTTGCCATCACATAGGTTGCAATCGGCAATACCGATTGTGCCAATGCCGGATAAAGGCGACCAATGTAACCGCCACAGCAGAGCACCAACTCGCGGCAGTGAATCTCCCCTGCTGCGGTGCGGACGCGATGGCCGCGACCATCCGAGGTAATCCCGTCAACGCGGCTCTGTTCATATAACGCAACGCCGCCGTTCTGCAACGACGCCGCAATGCCCTGGGCGTACTTGAGCGGGTGAAAGTGAAACGCATTGCGTTCATGCAAGGCGCCAAAATAGCGTTCCGTGCGTAGCCAGTCCCGGCACTGTTCACGTGATACCGGCGCCCAATCGACCTCGAACTCGCGCAGCATGAATTCGCGGGTCTGCTGCAGGATGCGGTCATCATCAAACCAGTTGGCCAGCAGCACACCGGCGTCATTGCGCTCACAATCGATCCGGTAACGCTCAATGCGCTGACGGATCAGGGCAACGGCATCCAGCGTCAGCTGATACAGCGCCCGCGCACGCGGCCGGCCAAGCTGGCGGATCAATTCGGCATTGCCGAGACTGAAACCACCAAAAACAAAACCGCCATTGCGGCCGGAGGCGCCAAAGCCAATCTGCTCGGCCTCCAGCACCGCGATCGACCGGGCGCCACGCTCAAGCAAGCCCAGCGCCGTAGCAAGCCCGGCAAAACCGCCGCCGATGATCACTACATCGGCCTCCTGCCGGCCCTGTAACGCGGGATAACGCGCGCCGGCACTGCTGGCGCGATAATAGGTGATATCGGGGTGCATGGAGGTTCTGGCTCAGCTACCGATCTGTTCCACCGGTGGCGCCACTTTCATCACTTCTTCGATGGTGGTCAGGCCGCCCGCCACTTTATACGCGCCGCTGATGCGCAGCATCTGCATGCCGTCTTTCAGGCCTTGCTCGCGCAGCGGGCCAACATCGCAACCGGGGCGGATCAAGCGTTGCAATGCCGGCGTGATCATCATCAACTCATAAATGCCCTGACGACCGCGATAGCCGGTATCGCGACACTCGTGACAGCCTTTCGGGGCATAAATGCTTTCCGGCATCGGCACCTTGAAAGGATGCACCAGCTCCTGCCACTTCTTCTCGTCCGGCTTGGTTTCCTGCTTGCAATGCGGGCAGAGCGTACGCACCAGACGCTGCGCCATGACACCGAGCACGGTCGCGTTGATCATGTACGGTGGCACACCGATATCGATCAGACGCGTAATCGCCGTGGCGGCATCGTTGGTGTGCAGCGTCGATAGCACGAGGTGACCGGTCAGCGATGCCTGAATGGCCATTTCCGCCGTTTCCAGATCGCGGATTTCACCGATCATGATGATGTCCGGGTCCTGACGCAGCAGCGCCCGCACGCCCGTTGCGAACGTCACGTCGATATCGTGATTGACCTGCATCTGGTTGAACGAGCCTTCAACCATTTCGATCGGATCTTCAACGGTACAGACATTGACTTCCGGCTTGGCCAGATGCTTCAGCGAGGTGTACAGCGTCGTCGTTTTACCGGAACCGGTCGGACCGGTGACCAGCACGATACCGGTGTTGTTATTGATGAGTTGCAGCCATTTTTTCTCGGTCTGCCGCTCCAGGCCCAGCTCGGCAAAATGCTTGACCAGCACCCCGGGGTCGAAAATACGCGCCACCAGTTTCTCACCGAACGCGGTCGGCAGGGTCGACAGACGCAGTTCGACTTCCTGACCATCGGGGCTACGGGATTTGATCCGGCCATCTTGTGGCTTACGCTTTTCCGCCACGTCCATGCGGCCGAGAATCTTGAACCGCGCAAGCACCGCCTGACCAATCGCGGCCGGCAGGTCATAGACCTTTTGCAGCACGCCGTCGATGCGGAAACGGATATAGGATTTCTCGCGCCGTGGTTCCATATGAATATCGGAAGCGCGCTGATCGAATGCATACTGCAACAGCCAGTCGACGATACGGACGATATGCTGATCGTTGGCGTCAACTTCACCGGCCCGACCCAGATCCACCAGCTGCTCAAAGTTGCCGACCTTCGATTCGCTGCCTTCGACATTGGCACCTTTGACCGAGCGCGACAGCTGATAAAACTCAGTTTGATAGCGCTTGATGGCGACCGGACTCGCAAGCACCAGCCGGATGTCCTTGCGGATGGTGTGCTGCAGCGTCGGGATCCAGCTGGTGACTTTCGGCTCCGACGTCGCGATGACAACGAAGTTGTCACCGACCTCGACACACAGAATCTTGTGGCGCTGGGCAAACGGCAACGACATCACCGTCGTCACGGCATCGACATTGATCTTGAGCGGGTCGAGACGGTAATACGGCATGCCGGCCTTGCCCGCGACCCATTCGGTCAGGTATTCCGGTGACAAAATGTGGTGCGGTACCGGCACCGTTTTCAGATCCAGCTTGGCGATCTGTCCGATGGCCGGTTCCGCCGTGTTGCCAGACGCGCGCACCCGCAGCTTGGCGGTCTGCAACTGCTGATCGTTGATCAGGCCTTCGCGGTGCAGCGCATCCAACAGCTCCACCGGTTGGATCGGACGATCCTTGGTTGCCGCTGGTGCCTCTTTCGCCGCGTCCTTTACGGTTTCTTTCACGGGCTCTTTGCCTGCTTCTTTCGCCATGCCTGCCTACTCGTTCTTGTTCGTGGTCACAGAGCCCGGCGCCCGCCGCTCAGCCCTGCTCCAGCAAATCCTTGATCACGACACCGGCCACGGTCAGACCGAACAGCGCCGGCATGTAACTGATGGTGCCGTTGACCGCACGCGGCCGGCCGATCGAGGTCGGCTCGGGCGGCAGCGGATCGCGCGGGTGTTCCAGCGAGTACACCGCCTTGATGCCTTTCTTGACGCCCATCCGACGCAACCGCCGGCGCACATGTTTTGCCAGTGTGCACATTTCGGTCTGGCGGATATCGCCAACGCGGATCAGGGTCGGGTCCAGCTTGTTGCCGGCGCCCATCGAACTGATCACCGGGCGACCGTTGTCATAGGCCGCCTTCAGATAGTTGACCTTGCTGTTCAGGCTGTCAATGGCGTCGATCACGTAATCAAACGGCTGCTGCATGAACGCCGGCATGTTCTCGGCTTTCAGGAATTCCTTGACCACATTGAGTTTGCAGGTCGGATTGATATCGAGAATGCGAGCCGCCATCACATCTGCCTTATACAGACCGACGGTGGAATTGAGCGCGACCAGTTGTCGGTTCAGGTTGGAAGCGGCCACCACGTCGTGGTCGATGATGGTCAGCTCGCCGATGCCACCGCGCGCCAACGCCTCGGCGACAAACGAGCCGACCCCTCCGAGCCCGGCCAGGCAGACATGCTTGTTTTGCAGGCGCTGAATGCCTTCTTCGCCAACAAGGATATGGGTGCGCTGATACAAACCGTCCATCGGGACCTCTGCTGCAATCGGTAAATGAAATCAATCGAGCCGCAACGCGGCTTATTCAGTGCAGCCGCAACGCGGCCTTGCTGTTCGCCGTGGTGACGGCGGCAATCTGTTCCGGCGGCTCGCTGCGCAGACGGCACAGCGCCTGAAAATTACCCAGCAGCGCCAGCGGCGAATTGTGCTCATCCGGCCAATCGGCCGGCTTCATGTCGGGCGCATCGGTTTCCAGCACGATGCTATCGAGCGGCAAGGTCGCTGCCAGCTTGCGCACGCGGGTGGCGCTTTCGTAGGTCATCACGCCGCCAAAACCGAGCTTGAAACCGAGTCTGATGAACTCGCGCGCCTGCTCGGCGCTGCCGGCAAAGGCATGGACGATACCGCCCTGGCTGAACTTGCGCTTTTTCAGCGTGGCGATCGTCGCATCATGTGAGCGGCGCACATGCAGAATCACCGGCAGCTTGGCCTGCTCCGCCACGGCCAGTTGCGCTTCAAACAGCTGCTGCTGCCGGTCCCGATCGAGCGTGTCGACAAAATAATCGAGGCCAATTTCGCCGATGGCACACGGCGAGTCCTGCTGCACCCAGTCGGCGAGGCTGTCGATGTGCGCGGTGGTATGTTCATCGAGATAGATCGGATGCAGACCGAGCGCCAGCGCCAAAGCCGGGCGAGGCCGGACGAAATCCGCCAGTGCCGGCCAGCGCGCGGCTGTGGTCGCCGGCACCACGATGCGGCTGATGCCCTGGGCCACGCCGCGTGCGATCAACGCATCCGCCTCGTCCGACAACGGCGGATAGTCGAGATGGCAGTGGCTGTCGATCAGTTGCAGCATGGCTGTCGCAATCGGCCTCGTCAGATTCTCTTGCTGTCGGAGCGGGCATGCCCGCGCCCACAGAAAGGCTTAACCGTGTTCGCGCGTTTCGAAGAACTTGACGTCCGGGTAGCGTTCCATGGTCAGGCGCAGGTTGACCATGGTCGGCGCCAGATAAGTCAGGTTGTCGGCATTGTCGAGCGCGAGATTATCGAAGCACTTTTCCTTGAACTCTTCGAGCTTCTTCTCGTTGTCGCAACGCACCCAGCGCGCGGTGCTGACGCTGATCTGCTCGTACGCTGCTTCAACGTTGTATTCGCTCTTCAACCGGTGGGCGACCACATCGAACTGCAGCATGCCGACCGCGCCGAGGATCAGATCGTTGCTGTTCAGCGGCCGGAACACCTGGGTCGCGCCCTCCTCCGACAGCTGGATCAGGCCCTTCTGCAGCTGCTTGCTCTTCAACGGATCTTTCAGTCGGACGCGGCGGAACAGTTCCGGCGCGAAGTACGGAATACCGGTGAACTTGAGCGGCTCGCCTTCACTGAAGCTGTCACCAATCTGGATGCTGCCGTGGTTGTGCAAACCGATGATGTCCCCCGGATAGGCCTCTTCGACGTGCTCGCGGTCGCGCGCCATGAAAGTCAGCGCATTGCCCATGTTGACGTCGCGGCCGATGCGGACATGGAACGCTTTCATGCCCTGGGTGTATTTACCGGAACAGACCCGGGCGAACGCGATCCGGTCGCGGTGCTGCGGGTCCATGTTCGCCTGGATCTTGAACACGAACGCCGAGAATTTTTCTTCAGTTGCCTGCACGTCACGCTGCTGAGCCACACGATGGCTCGGCGCCGGCGCCCACTCGACCAGTCCGTCGAGCATTTCCTCGACACCGAAATTGCCAAGCGCGGTGCCGAAGAACACCGGCGTCTGCTTGCCGGCCAGAAACGCCGCTTGGTCAAACTCATGGCTGGCGCCTTGCACCAGCTCCAGCTCGTCGCGAAACTGCTGGGCGAGATCACCAATCGCGGCATCGAGATCGGGATTGTTCAGGCCTTTGATGACGCGACGTTCCTGAATGGTGTGACCCAGGCCGGACTGATACAGGTACACTTCGTCACGCTGCAGGTGATAGATGCCCTTGAAAAACTTGCCCATGCCGATCGGCCAGGTCACCGGCGCACATTGAATGTTGAGCACGCGCTCGACTTCATCGAGCAACTCAATGGGCTCGCGGATATCGCGGTCCATCTTGTTGATGAAGGTCAGTATCGGCGTGTCACGCAGCCGGCAAACCTCCATCAGCTTGATGGTGCGATCTTCAACGCCTTTCGAGCCGTCGATCACCATCAGCGCCGAATCGACTGCCGTCAGCGTGCGGTAGGTGTCTTCCGAGAAGTCTTCGTGACCGGGCGTGTCGAGCAGGTTCACCACGCAGGACTTGTACGGGAACTGCATCACCGACGTGGTCACCGAGATGCCACGCTGCCGCTCCAGTTCCATCCAGTCCGAGGTCACCGCCTTGGCCGAACGCCGGCTCTTGACCGCACCGGCGACCTGAATCGCACCGCCGTGCAGCAGCAGCTTTTCGGTCATCGTCGTCTTACCGGCGTCAGGGTGGGAAATGATGGCGAAGGTGCGGCGACGCGCCACTTCGGACTGGTGCTGATTCATGGAACGGCAAACCCGGAAAAAATGGGGCGCCGATTATACCGAAGCTGCCGCCCGCGCCGGGTACGAAACGACCGGAAATGGCCAGATTTCGCCGCTTGGCCCGTTCAGCCGACGGTGTTGGCCGCCAGCACCAGCGGCATCGCCATGACGATGCCATCTTCCCGGCCTTCCAGCGCCGGGTAATAGCCCTTGCGATAGCCGATGCGCTCGAAACCAAGCTTCTGGTACAGCGCCTGCGCGCCGAGGTTGGAGACCCGTACCTCAAGCAGGGCGCGAGCACAGCCACTGCTGCGTGCCAGCAACAGCCATTCCTGCATCAGCAACTCGCCATAGCCCTGCCGATGGCAGTCCGGGTCAACGCAGACATTGAGCAGATGCGCCTCATCCAGCACTCGCTGGCCGATGAAATAGCCCAGCAACCGCTCGCCGCGCCAGAGCGCGAAACAGTCATAGCGGGCAATCAGGCAATCGTAGAAAACGCCGTAGCTCCACGGCACTGGATAGGCTCGACGTTCGATGGCGTGGATGGCATCAAGATCCGCTTTGTTGACGGCTTTGAGCAGCAGACCCTTGCCCAGTGCGCGCATCAGGGCTGCCCGCTCACCGGCGCCGCCAGCAACGCCTTCAGCAGGCGCAGATCCTCCCACGCCAGCCGTTTCAGCGAGCCGTTTTGGCGCAACTCGTCCGGGTGGTAGGTCACGACCACGCGCGACCGGCCGAACAGATGCACGCGACCGCGCAGCGGCATCGCGACCTCGTTGCCGAGCAGCAAACGGGCGCTACGTTCGCCCAACACGAGTACGGTATCGGGCACGGCAATCGGCTCGCCGCCGCCAACGCCGAGCAGCGCAATTGCGCTCGGTACGCCAAGCTCCGCGAGCATGGCCTGCAGCAAGGTACCCGCCGCCGTGTCGACATTGAGCAGCGTATCGCGTGGCGATTTTTCCGCCATCGCGAGCACCAGCAGCGGCGCCTGCGCGGCAGTCCGCAGCAACCGGCCACGCAGGCTCGCCGCGGCGGCCGGAGCGCCATTTGCAGTTGCCGGCACCATCGGCACAGGCGCCTTGGCCGGCTCATCCGTTACTGGCGGCGCCGTTGTTGACCGTGCGAGGGGCGCAACCGGCACGGCGGTCAGCAACGGCGCTGCGACCGCCGACACCGAAGCCGCGGCATTCTCGTTACCGGCGCGTGCAGGTGCAGGAGAAGTCGCCGGCAGCTCAGCGATCTCTGCCGGCGCCTCGGGGAAAGCTTGCACCGAGACGACCGCCGCGTCGTCATGACGCGGCAGCCACTCGGTGATACCAAGGCGGCGCAGTGCGACGCTGCGATCGAGGCTGGCCATCACGCCTTCACCCGCAACAGGATTTGCACTCAGTGCGCACCATGCGGATGCAGGCGGGCTTCGACCGATTGCAGCGTGTTCAGAGCATGCAGGTAGGCCTTGACCGACGCGACCACGATATCGAGATCGGCGCCATGACCGGTGACGATATGGTTGTCGTGCTCGACCCGCACGTTCACTTCGACCTGCGAATCCATACCTTTGGTCACGGCATTGACCGTGAACTCTTCAACGTTCACGTCATTGCCGACCAGCGAATTGACCGCGCGATAGGCCGCATCAACCGGACCATTGCCCTGTGCTTCCGCCTTCTTCTCGCTGCCATTGACCGACAGCACCAGCGACGCCGCCGGCGTTTCGCCGGTTTCGCTGTGCACTTTCAGGCTGACCAGACGCAGTGCTTCGTTGACCTGAATTTGCTGGCTGTCTTTCGCGATGGCGAGCAGATCGTCATCGAAAATCTCGTGCTTCTTGTCGGCCAGATCCTTGAACCGGGCAAACGCGGCATTCAAATCCGCTTCATTGGCGAACGTCACGCCCAGCTCGGCCAAATGGCTCTTGAACGCGTTACGACCGGAGTGCTTGCCCAGCACCATGCGGTTGGTTTTCCAGCCCACATCTTCGGCGCGCATGATCTCGTACGTCTCGCGATTTTTCAGCATGCCGTCCTGGTGAATGCCGGACTCATGGGCAAACGCGTTACCGCCGACAATCGCCTTGTTCGGCTGCACCGGAAAACCGGTGACCCGTGACACCAGCTTCGAGGCCGGCACGATTTGCGTGGTGTCGACATCGACATAAACCGGGAAGAAATCCTTGCGGGTACGTACCGCCATGACAATTTCTTCCAGGCTGGCGTTACCGGCGCGCTCGCCCAAACCGTTGATGGTGCACTCGACCTGGCGGGCACCGTTCATCACCGCATCCAGCGAGTTGGCAACCGCCAAACCGAGATCGTTGTGGCAGTGCACCGAGAAAATGGCTTTGTCGGAATTCGGAATGCGCTCGATCAGTTCGCGTATGGTCGCGCCGTACTGACGCGGCATCGCGTAACCGACGGTGTCCGGAATATTGATGGTGCGGGCGCCGGCATCAATCACCTTCTCGATGATGCGGCAGAGAAAATCGATTTCGGAACGACCGGCATCTTCACAGGAAAACTCGACATCATCGATCAGGCTGCGCGCCTTGGTCACTGCACGCACCGCCTGCTCGACCACCTTGTCCGGCTCCATCTGCAGCTTGTACTTCATGTGGATCGGCGAGGTCGCGATAAACGTGTGGATGCGACCACGTGCGGCCGGTTTCAGCGCTTCGGCAGCACGTTCGATGTCTTTGTCCAGCGCCCGCGACAGCGAGCAAACGGTCGAGTCCTTGATGACCGACGCCACCGCCTGCACCGATTCGAAGTCACCGGGGCTGGCGATGGCAAAACCGGCCTCGATCACGTCCACTTTCATTTTTTCCAGCAGCCGGGCGATGGCGATCTTCTCGTCCTTGTCCATCGAGGCGCCGGGGCTTTGCTCGCCGTCACGCAGAGTGGTGTCGAATATGATCAGCTTGGGCTTGTCGCCGGCTACGTTGGCGCTCATGAGGCAAGACTCCTGACCGGTCCTGGAATGGCCGGTACGCTACACGGGGATATACCTGGATCATACCGCCGACGGACGTACCAGCCCAAGCTGGCCAGTAGCGGAAACGTTAGAATATCGGGCCACATGCCCTCTGCTTTGATAGCCCTTCCGTATGTTACGTCAACCGGATTTGCCTGCTCAGATAGCCGCCCAGCTGCGCGAGCGGGACTACCTTGTCATTCCGGGCGCCATCACCGCCGACGCCGTCGCCGCGCTCCGCGACGAACTCCTGCAGTTTCGTGAACATGGTCGCCTGCAGCCCGCGGCGGTGGGTCATGGCAATGCCCGCCAACTGGCAGCGCAGACACGCTCCGATCTGACTTGCTGGCTAACTGGTGAGACGCAAGTTCAGCAGCGCTGGCTGGCGGCCATGGAAGCGCTGCGAGAAGCAATCAACCAGCAGCACATGCTCGGCTTGGTCGAGTACGAATGCCACTATGCCAGCTATCCGCCCGGCAGTTTCTACCGGCGCCACGTTGATGCCTTCCGCGGCAACAATGCCAGACAGGTGTCAACGGTGTTGTACCTGAACCCGGACTGGTCACCGACAGATGGCGGTCAACTCTGTCTCTATCGCGAGCAAGAATTGCTGGAAACCGTGCTACCGCATGCCGGCACCTTGGTAATCTTTCTGGCTGAACTCGTACCGCACGAAGTGCTGGTTGCCAACCGCGAACGGCTGAGCCTCGCCGGCTGGCTGCGCCGACGGGACGATACGGTCATCTGAGGGCGTAAGCACCATGCCTCGCATTTGCAGGTGACGGCAGCAAGCGTTCGCCATACACGGCAAGATCATCGTGTCGTTGGAGACCCGCACCAAGCCATCCTGGTTGCGCGCCGTTTCCCGCTCGATTTCACACCAACAAAAAAGCGCCCGGAGGCGCTTTTTTGTTGGTGCCCATTCCGTTCAAGGAATCTTGTACACCACTTTCACCGAACCATCGACCGCACCGCTGTCGATATAGCCAATCATGTTCGGATTGGCAGCCACCAGCTTCTTGACGTCGGCACTACCGCCCACATCTTTCGGCGGCGTGCCCTTGCCGGTGAACACCAGCTGCGACCAATAAGCCTTCAGCTGCGAGGCGTTCTTCTTGACCACCGCATCATTGAACTTGTCACGAGAGGCCTCGCCCTCATTCTGGTTGATCGGCACAGCCGACTCACCATTCGGGAACGACTTGGCCTTCCCCAGGAACAAACGGCTGATGTCATCCTCGCTCAGGCTGTCAAACCCCGCACTCGGATGCACCACCACCGCCACTTCTGCAAACACCCCGCCCGACAGCGTCAACAGCAGGGCAGCAAACACGGACTTTTTGGCGTTCATGTTTATCCCCTCCTGTTAGAACACGGTAGAAATGCCGAAAGCGACCACTCGCTGATCACCATCAACATCAATCGGGGATTCGACCTTGTTGTCAGTCAAATCATCGACTTGAAGCTTGAATGCTGCCGAACTGGTGAAATCCCAGCGGACGCCTACGCTCAGTGTTTCGTACTCGGAAACCAGCTTATTGGCAATCCCTTGCATCAGTGATCCATAACCTGCGAGCGCGGGATGCAGGCTTTCCTCAAGAGGCGCGGCTTCATCCTCCACCTCCGCTTTCGTCACGTGAAACAGAAAGTCACCTGCGCGGAACCCGACCATCAAATAGGCTCGCTTATCAACCGAGAAAGGCGAGTCATCGACCTCGAACTCCACAGACTCTCCGGCAGCGACGAACGTTCCGGTATCAACGGTAAAGCCGATCTGCTTGAATGTCACGGAGTCTTCTTCAACCTGCAAGGCATCGACAGCAGGCTGACCTATCCCACCGGGAGCTGCACTCAACGCGATGATGAAATCTGCCATGGTATCGGGAATTTGCGGTATACCTTGATCGTCCAATACAAGGCCTTCAAGCCCCGTAATTGTCAGGTCAACCTTATGGTACGCAGCCCTTAGTGTTAGCCAATCGTTACCAATCGACAAAGCAAGACCGGTCTGATTTCGTAGCCGCGCATCCAGTGTGGATTGCGTATCAGCATTGAAGAAAGTATCGGTAAGTGCGCCGAAGTACCATTGCGCCGAACCATCGAAGCTTCCGACCGAGTAATTCCATACGAAGTCGATACCCTGCACATTATTGAACGGCAGGTAATACACTTCTGCCGGCGCTCGCAGCCAACCATACGCGTAACCTACGTCGACGTAATCAGAGTAAAGGTATAATGGAGTACGCAAGCGCCCCATCCGGCCGGTAAAATTGTCTGAGAAGGCGTAACTGACATAAGCCCACTCAGCGTCGAGGTCATAATCGTTATCGCCGCGCGCAACCAATTGACCGGTAATGGTCAGTTTATCGGTAACTGCGGAAGAAACCTGCAGACCGAAAACAGTGTCTGCATCAAAAGTAATATCCTCCTCGGAGTAGCCTGCATATACGACCTGCTCCGATTCATCATCGACCATGCCACCAGCAACAGTCAAAAAACCGCTGAATGACACATCCCCTGCCTGCACCGTTCCTGCCGTCGCGGCCAAGACGGCTAGCGATACTAACGAATATTTTCTTGGCATTACCAATCCTCCTGCTCACTACAAACCGGAATGAATAACAGCTTCAAATACTGAACTGCCGAGCAACTGACTCTAGCTTGCCCGCTAACCCAGCCAACTCGTTACTGACATCCGCCATACGGTTCGCGCTGGCGGACGTTTTCGCCGCATGCTCGTTGATCTCGGAAACACTGCTGACAATCGTTTGCGCAACTCGTTGCTGCTGTTCGGTTGCCTCAGCGATGCGGCCGTTCATGTTCGAGATGCTGGCAACAGTCTGGGTGATCGCCTCCAAACTGCTGCCGGCGGCACCCGAATTGGTTACGCTAACCTCTGCCTGGCGCGTCCCCTTGCTCATCACCTCAACCGCACTGCGCGCGGCACTCTGCAGCCGTTCGATCATGCCTTGGATCTCTGAGGTCGATTGCTGCGTCCGCGAAGCCAGTGTCCGCACTTCATCTGCGACGACGGCAAAGCCACGACCTTGCTCGCCGGCGCGGGCCGCCTCGATTGCGGCATTAAGCGCGAGCAAGTTGGTCTGCTCGGCGATGTTGCGAATCACGTCAAGGATTGTCCCAACCGCAGCACTGTCGGCATCGAGCTGTTTGATCACGTCAGCAGCAGAACGTACATCGCGCGCCAGCGCTTCGATTTGTTGGACTGTTTCCTTGACCACGCGCAGACCGGCTTTTGCTTGCCCATCTGCTTCCTGCGCAGAAGAAGCAGCATCCGCCGCGCTGTGCGCAACCGACTGCACGCTGTTATTCATCTCGTTGACGGCGTCCTGAACACGCCGCCCGCCGTTCTGCTGTTCGCTAACCTGGGAGAGCGTTTCGGTCGTCGCAACCTTCAACTTCTTGGCCAACTCCGCCAGCGGCAACGCGGTTGCAACCACGTCGCCAATAATGCCTTGCAGTTTTGCCACGAACGCATTGAACCACTCGACGAGCTCACCAATCTCGTCCGTACTTTCCTTGCGGATGCGGCGCCGCAGATCACCATTGCCTTGGGCGATGTCCTTCAGCGAATCGACCACGTTGGCAATGTTCCGGCGCAGCGCAGAGGCAATCGCAAGGCCTATCACAAACAGCAAGGCGACAGTGCCAACGCCGACAGCAATGCCAATTACGACAGTGCGCTGGGCGGCCGCATTCGCGCTGTCGATACTGTCGGTGAACGCTTTCTGTTGGGCATCCCGAAATGCGGTCAACGCCTGTTCGATACGTTGATAGGAGCCGGTCATTTCGGCGGCCTTGCTCTCCAGATTGGCAAAATCTGCGGTCCCCTTGATCATCTGCTCGGACAACGTCACCGCGACATCCAGATAGGTTGTCAGCGCCTGGTTGAGCTTCTGAACCTCGTCCGAAGCATCACGATCCAGATCGGCCAGCGCTCGAATCTCTGTCTGCAAGACAGAGGCACGTTGCTTCACCGCGGTCAGAGCGTCTTCCTCACCAGCAGAGACCGCCGATTGCAGACCGTCACGAATTTGCCCCAGCGTGACCAGTTGCTTCTCGGCCGACTGCAGCACCGGAAACTGCACATCACGTGCACGTTCCAACAGCACCACGTTGGAACTTGCCGTCCAATAGCTCACGATCAGGTAGAAGAAGAAACCAATGGCTCCCGCGATCGGGATTAACAGTACTTTCTGTCGTATCGAAAGACCGGACAACCAGTGCATGCTGGAGTTACCTCTCAAGCCCCGCGTTGGCTCAGGGACTGTTCTCGTATCGAAGTGTAGATGCAGACGCTCGTTTTGCCAGTTTGCAGACGAAAGTCGAGCGCTGACAGTCAGCCAACGGGTTGTTATCGACCGAAGAGCGAGAATTTGAATCCGACCAGAAGCCGTCGTTACCTTTGACTTCAGGCCCGTGCCGAAACCGCTTCGCGGACGGCGACAACACGATTCGGGGCTATGGTTCGAGGAAAAGTATCGAATGACTCACTTAATGAACGTCGGTCATTTAATGAATCAGAGCCAGATGAAGTGATAAGTACGTGGAACCGCCGGGAACCCGGATATGCAGGACAGCGCTACAGGCGAAAGAGTCGTTTCCGACACTTTGCCGCTGGGATTGAGACAGCAAGTCGAGCGGCCTATGGAGCCGGCGAACACAGGCAGAGGAAGGCGCGGAAGGCAGCAGGCGCAGGGATGTACGTCCCTTGACGCGTCTTGTATGAGGAGCGCGGCGATGAACTCCTTGGCTAGGCACATCCCGATGCTTGATCGCCTGGCGCCGCTTCTGCTCCGTGCCGTTGGCTGCAGTGCTCACGCCGATTTGCTCCCGGTAAATCGGTCGTATGGAATCTGCATTCAGGCTATGCCCAAAGCACAAAACCCCGGCCTTTGGGATCGGGTTTTGTGTTTCGCATTCGATATGCTTGGCGATGACCTACTTTGTTCGGCTCTTCCTGAGCCGAATCGGCTACGCCGACTGCGGGCGCCTGCGGCGTCCTCGCTCACCGATTTGCCGGGAGCAAATCGGCATGTCTGCCCCGGAGCGGTGAGCCACAGGGAGGTGGCGAATCAAACCGCTCCCGGCGGTTTTGTCGGATGAGGGTCTCCCGCTCAAGCAGGGCATCGCAAAACCCCAAAATGCAAAAAACCCCGCGAGTTGCCTCGCGGGGTTTTTCTGCTTTTAAGAGCTTGGCGATGACCTACTTTCGCATGAGACAAGCCCACACTATCATCGGCGCTGAGTGTTTTCACTTCCGAGTTCGGAATGGGATCGGGTGGTTCCCACTCGCTATGGTCGCCAAGCAAAC
>JBMOMZ010000015.1:0-28194 GCA_049324755.1 Pseudomonadota bacterium | reverse complement strand
GAACGCCTGCAGCCGGTCCAGTGCTTGGCTTAGAAACATGAAAAAAGTCCGGTGATCTCACGATCACCGGACTTTGATCTTTTTTTCAGATAAATCAAGGATTACGTTGCTTATCTGATCGGCATTAGGGCATGCCCCGGCTTTTTTTGGTCTGTTTTTCGGGCCCGATTTTTCCGGCTCAGTAGGTTTCCACTTCGACCTGTACCGGCACCGAGCGCGACACGGTGTCGTACACCGGCGAGTATTTTGCCAGCTCGCGCAGCGTTGCCGAATTCGCAGCGCTTTTCACTTTCATCCGCACGCGAATCTGCTGATAGCCCTTGCGCACGTCTTCCGACAGACCGAGGAAACCACGCAGGTCCAGATCGCCTTCCAGTGACGAATCGATCGCCTCGATGACGATGCCACGGGCGGCGGCGTGGTAGACCATGGTGGTGGTCAGGCAGCCGGCCAGTGCATTGAGGATGTATTCGACCGGATTGGCGCCGAGATCTTTGCCGAGCAGCACCGGCGGTTCGCCGCATTCCATTTCGAATGGCTGCAGGTGCAGCTGCTCTTGGCAGGCGCCATAGAAGCCCTCGATGCGGCTCAGGTTGCGGTCGCCACCGAGCCAGCGGTTCTGGGCCCGGAACTTGAACGCCGCGATCGCGGTATCGGCCTTGACGGCATCGATGGTGGCGAACAGGGCATCGACATTGACGCCATTGCAGATGGTGGCGGCCTTGGTGGCGGTATTGCCAGCGGTATGGGTGTTGCTCATGTGCAGCTCCTTGAAGAACGGTGGGGTCAGCGCGAACCGGGTCGGGCGACGCAGCGGTTGGCGTGCTGGCAACGATACGGAGCCGACTTGCGCCTGCTAATCTGTGTTTTCGTCAAAATCGGTCTTTTTGTGCCACGGAATGACGGGCAGGCTTGGTTACCGGTACGGAGGTCTGGCAATGAGCGGGGAAACAGTCTTGGATGTCGCCATCGTCGCGTTACCGGAAACGGCCGGTTCGGCGCTTTACGGCATGGTCGATGTGCTGTCTGCGGCCGGCAGCGTCTGGCAGACCCTGGCCCGGACCGATACGCCGCAGCGGTTGTTTCGGGTCGGCATTGTCGCGCCGACGGCCGCGCCGTTTCGCTGTGGCCATGGCATTCCGGTGCAGCCGGATCGGGCGGTGGCCGACACGCCCGCCCCCGCCATCCTGATCCTGCCGGAGATCTGGCTCGGTCCGGACGAAGACATCGGCGGCCGCTACCCCGAGCTGATCGCGTGGATTCGCGCCTGCTATCAGGCCGGCAGCTGTCTCTATTCGGCCTGCTCCGGCGCGGTGCTGCTGGCCGAAACCGGTCTGCTCGACGGCTGCCCGGCGACCTCGCACTGGGGCTATGAGGATTTGTTCCGTCGGCGGTATCCCAAGGTACGTTTCGACCCGGGTCCGAATCTGGTCTTCGCCACCAGCAACGGCCGCATCGTCACGGCCGGCGGCACCACGTCCTGGCACGATCTGGCGCTGCACATCATTGCCCGCCACGGCAGCCCCGGCGAAGCCATGCGCATTGCCCAGGTCTATCTGTTGAAGTGGCATGGCGAGGGCCAGTTGCCGTATCGGCCGCTGGTGCGGCGACCGCCACACGGCGATGCGGTGGTGCGCCGCTGCCAGGACTGGCTGAGCCGGCATTTTCGCGCCGCCGACGCCCTCAATCAGACCGTGGCCCACAGCGGCGTGCCGGAACGGACCCTGAAGCGCCGGTTCAGGGCCGCGACCGGCGTCAGCCTGATCGAGTACCTGCAGAATCTGCGCATCGAACATGCCAAACGGCTGCGGGAACAATGCGCGCTGTCCGTCGATGACATCAGCCGCGAGGCCGGCTACGAAGACGCTTCGTTTTTCCGGCGCCTGTTCAAGCGGCTGACCGGTCTCGCGCCGAGTGACTACCGACGCCTGTTCGCACCGGTCGGGCAAGCGGCGCGCGCTCAACTAGACTCTTCAGTGTCCACAGTCTGAGGTCGTGGCCATGCCGCGGTGGGCGTCGGTGCGCCCCCGCACCCGCTGCACCGGGGAGGAATGGGCTATGGCCGGAAAGGAACGCGGCGAAAGCCAGCGCGCGCTGCTGGCATTGGGTTATGCCATGCTGGTCGGGGCCGGCAGTCTGCCGCTGTATGCCTTGACCGGACCTGGCTGGCTCAGCGCGGTTGAATACCTCGCCGTTGGCCTGCTGCTGGCGGGCGCCGCGCTGTTGGCGGGCGGCATTCTCGGCTTCCTGTTCGGCATTCCCCGCACCCAGCAACAAGACGACAGCAACGCCGCGGTCGAGCCGGGCACGACCAGCAAAGACAACCACCGCATCGATTACCGCGCCAACACCAATCTCGAACAGATCTCCGACTGGCTGACCAAGATCCTGGTCGGCGTCGGCCTGACCCAACTGAGTGAAATCGAGCAAGGTTTTGCCGCGCTGACCGCCGCCGCCGCCCGTGGCTTTGGCGGCGCCGCGCACAGCCAGATCTTCGCCGGCGCCTTGCTCGCCTATTTCACGATACTCGGGTTTTTGTTTGGCTATCTGTGGACGCGCCTGTTCATGGCCGGGGCGCTGCGCATGGCGGATCAGGCCGCCATTGGCGCGCTGATGCAGCGCGTGCAACAGGCCACCGAAAAAGCCGAAGGCACCGAGCGCAAACTCGACGCGCTGCAGCAACAGGCCGCACGCGATGCCGAAGCGCTGGCGCTGATGCACCGGCAACTCAACCCGAGTCCGGATCTGCCGGAGATTACCCAGACACAACTGGATCAAGCGGTGTTGCAGGCCTCGCGACCGGTGCGGGTGCAGATTTTCAATCAGGCCTGGCAGGTACGCAGCGAGAACTGGCGCGACCCGGCCAGCAAAGCCAAGATGGCGCGCACCATTCCACTGTTGCGCGCGCTGATCCACAGCGACAGCGAAAAGCGCTTCCACATGAATCACGGCCAGCTCGGCTTTGCCCTGAAAGACAAGGAGCCGCCGGATTGGGCACAAGCGGAACAGGAGCTCAGCACCGCGATTGCAATACGCGGCCCGTGGCAGGAAAAGGGCTGGTTGTTCTATGAACTGAACCGGGCCATTTGCCGGATCATGCTTGATGCCGAGTTTCAACAAGGCCAGGCCAGCAGCGAACCAAACCGCGAGCGCATCCTTGCCGATCTGCGTGCCGCCAGCCATGCCAGCGATCTGCAGAAGATCATCATGGACGATCCGGTCATCCGGCAGTGGCGCAGTTACAACAAGATCAGCAGCAAGCAGCTGCGGGCAAGCGATAACCCCTGACCGGAGCAAGCCATGGCAGATGATGCGGAACAAGGCTGGTGGCGCCGCTCACTGGTGCAGCTGCGACGCACCGTCACCGTGCTGGTGTTCGCCGCCGGTTTCACTATCGGTGCCGGCGCCATGCTGTACAGCAAGAGCGAAGATCTGCAGCATCAGCAGCAGCACCAAAGTGCACAGATTGAGCAACTGGAGGCGCGCGTACATGCGCTGGAACAATTTGCCGGCGAAGGTCCGCCGGCCGTCTGTCGCTGCCAAAAAGCCGCTGAAAACGGCCTGTTGCTGCAGCGCTTTTGCCTGGCCAAGAATGCCATCTGCGACGAGGAATCCGCGCGCATCTGCCAGGCCCAGCTGCCCGGCTACCAATGCTGACGGCCACCCACACCGAGTGATGCCATGCAAAGCGAAACGTTTGTTACCGCCAACTGCCCGTACTGCAACGCCGAGCTGGAATTGCACGTCGACTGCTGCGAGCTGGAACAGGAATACATCGAGGATTGTCAGCACTGCTGCCAGCCGATCACGGTGATTACCCGCATCAATCATCATGGTGACATTGAGCTGAGCTTGCGCACCGACAGCGACTGATGCCAGCAACAGTCCGTGTCAGTCAGGGCGCTTGCGCTTATTGCAATCTCAAAAGGCGCCGCCCATCCTGGGCCAGTTCGATCAGCGCGACGAGACCGATAAACACCAGCACGCCATGCACCGCCCGGTTGACGTAGTCGACGATTTTCGCCGGCTCAGCTTCGGCGGTGGCGTTGGCGAGCACGACCAGTTCGTCCTGCTGGAACAGCGTGTAGACCAGCACCAGACTGATGACGTTGAGCAGGATGCGCAGCAGCAGCCGGTCCCATTTCCAGTAGGGTTTCAGCCAGTTGGCGGCCGCGAGCACGAGATCCATGACCGCGAGCAGCAGGATGCCCCACCAGTACGGTTGCCAGGCAGCCGACAGTTTGAATGGTAGCGCGATGCCGTCATGGAAAATCGCGGTCGGGAAGCTGATCAAACCGATCCACCAGCTGATGAATACCGCACTGACCACCAGTTCGAAGCCGCTCTCGCAGCGCGGGATCTGCAAGTCGTCCTGGATCGGCGCCAGTTTTTCCGGTTGCCAGTTGTCGAACAGGCAGATGCGCACTTGCTCGCGTTCGAGCAGGGTGAAGATCAGCGTCAGGACGGCGGCGTAGATCAGCGCGGTGCCGGCGAATTCGAACAGGCCGTGAATGATGGCCTGGATCGGATTGCCGCTGGTGACCGCGGCGATCCCGACCAGCACGACGTGAACCATGGCGAGAATCATCAGCACCAGGCGCAGGCTGAACCACCAGTAGGGAAACACGGTCGGGCCGATCAGCTGCTGCTGCGGCAGGTACTGGCTGGCCACGAGCATCGGATGGCCGTTGGCTTTGATCAGCGCGCGCAGCTCGTCGTCATTGAGCGGGCGGCCGCTGCGGTTTTCCTGCTCTTCGATTTTCGACAGCAGGCTGTCTTTCAGTTCGGCGGTGATGTCGGCTGCCTGCGCCTTCGGCAGGTAATTGCTGACCGCGTGCAGATAGCGTTCTACCAGTTCCATGATGTGCCTCCTTGTCCTGCTCAATTCGATGTGGCGGTTTGCGCGGCATCGCGGTGGATGCGGGTGAGCGCTTCATCGAGCGCGCGCCATTCGGCCAGTAGCTGGGCCAGCAGCGGCCGGCCGTCATCGGCCAGCCGGTAGAAGCGCTTGTTGCGCTTGTCCTCTTCGCGCCATTCGCTGACCAAGAGGCCCTGGGCTTCGAGCCGGCGCAGCAGCGGGTAAAGCGTGCCTTCGTCGATGTCGAGGCCCTGCTCGGCCAGGGTCTTGCGCAGCGTGTAGCCGTAGTGCTCGTGCTGCAGCGCGACCAGCACGGCCAGCGTCAGGCTGCCGCGGCGCAGCTCCAGCCGGAGCTTTTCAAACAGATCGGGTTCCATGGCAACGGTCCTGTACCGTGGTTACTGCTGTACCTCATACACTGTGTATGACACAGCATGTGAGAAATACTGTAGATCACACAGTAATCGCTTGGCAAGGCCTTTTTTGACCCTGTTTGGATGCGCTGCAAGCAGACAAACTGGCCGTAATTCAGCCATTTACCCGTTCAGGCGGCTAAAAATTGGTCAGTCCACCAAAATTTACACAGGGTGTATGTTCTCTTTACAGCCCGAGCAACGCAGTTGCCGGCGCGTCCGATCAGGAGCGGCGCACCGGTATGGAGACGCGGCTGCCGCGCCATTCACGAGCGCAGACAATAACGATGGACAGAGGGAGTCAACATGCAGCAAATCAACCGTATTGCGCTGGCGGTCACGCTGGCACTGGCAGGTACCCAGGTTGTCGCCGGTGAGAACACGGCCAAGGTGATGGCGGGCTTGAAAGCCGGTCGCGCCCACGTGGCCGATGAGCTGATCGTGCAATACAAGTACGGCGTCAGCGACAGCCAGCGCGGTCGCGCGCTCGGCCGGGCCGGCGCCAACGAAGGCGAAGTGCTGATGCACGGCCATCAGCGTCAGGACGGCCGCGGCGACATGCAGCTGGTCAGCATTCCGGTCGGCAAATCGCTGGCGCAGGCGATCAAGGAGCTGGAAGCCGATCCGGCGGTCGAGTTTGCCGAGCCGAACTGGGTTTACCAACACGCCGCCGTGTCCAACGACACTTACTACACCGGCGGCCAGCTCTGGGGCATGTATGGCGACGGCACCAGTCCGGCCAACCAGTGGGGCTCGCAAGCTGGCGAGAAGTGGGTAACGAAAACCGATTGCAGCGACGTCTACGTCGGCATCATCGACGAAGGCTACATGTATACGCATGAAGATCTGGCCGCCAATGCCGCAACCAATCCGGGTGAAATTGCCGGCGACGGTATCGACAATGACGGCAACGGATATGTCGATGACGTCTATGGCTGGGATTTCGCCGGCAATGACAACAGCGTGTTCGACGGCGCCGGCGACGACCACGGCACCCACGTCGCCGGCACCATCGGCGGTGTCGGTGGCAACGGCAAAGGCGTCGCCGGCGTCTGCTGGAGCGTCAAGCTGCTGAATGCCAAGTTCCTCGGCAACCGCGGCGGCACCACCGCCAATGCGATCAAGGCGGTCGATTACTTCACTGATCTGAAGACACGCCATAACCTGAACCTGATCGCAACCAGCAACAGCTGGGGCGGTGGCGGTTTCTCGCAGGGCCTGCAGGACGCCATTGAACGGGCCAACAATGCTGGCATTTTGTTCATCGCTGCTGCTGGCAACGATGCCTACAACTGCGATTCCGGCTCCAGCTGCTACCCGGCCGAATATCCGAACAACAACATCATCGGCGTGGCCTCGATCACCAACACCGGCGCGATGAGTTCGTTCTCCAGCTACGGCGCCAGCACCGTCGATATCTGTGCACCGGGCTCGGCGATCATGTCGACCGTGCCGAAGTCGTCGAAAGGCAAAGTCATCTCGGGTTACGCCAGCTACAGCGGCACCTCGATGGCAACGCCGCATGTTTCGGGCGCTGCCGCGCTGTACAAGTCGCTGAACCCGAGCGCGACGCATACCCAGGTCAAGAACGCGATTCTGGGCAGCGCGGTGGCGACGCCGTCGTGCAACGGCAAAGTCAGCAGCAATGGCCGACTGGATGTCAGCGGTTACTGAACCGCGTTTTCGACAACAGCAAAAAGCCCGGCATCGCCGGGCTTTTTGTTTGACTGCAGTGCAGGGACTGCGCGGCTCAGGCCGCGGCCGCGACTTTGCGCTTGCGGCGCTTACGCTTCGGCTTGTCCACTGCGGCCATCGTCTTGGCCTCGAACTTGGCGAGTTCCTTTTCCTGCTTGGCCTTGAACTTGGCCAGCTGCTTGGCCTGCTTGGCTTTCATCGCTGCCAGCTTTTTCTTGGCCGCAGCCAGGCGCTTGGCACGGGCTTTTTCAGCACGCTGCTCGGGGGTCAGTTTGACCGCACGCCGGGTCTTCTTGGCGGCTTTTTTCTTCACTGCTTTTGCCATGGTCGGGATCTCCATTCACAGACATTTGTCGACACCGGGCAAGCCCGGCTGGGGCGAAATATAGCGCGAGTTTCCGCTGCATGCGAAACTGCGCTGCCGTTGTCGCCAAGGACCGCCGATGTTCATCCTGCCACTGGAGTTTGCCTACAAGACCTCGTCACGCGCCTGGCTGACGTTTGTACTGGTGGCCTTGATGCTGCTGATCCACTGGCGGGTCGAGGTCAATGCCGACCAAGTCAGCGACGCCATCGGCAATTACTGCGACACCGATCGCGGGATCGAATTCAGCAAAGCCTTGCAGCGACAGACCCGCGACCCGGATGGCGACGTCAACCCGCAATGGCGCTGTTACCACGTGCTCCAGCTGACGGCCATCACCGGCCAGCAGCCCAGCAGCTACGACTGGCTGCTGGCGAATGGCAACGTCGATTATCTCGACGATGACGAACGGGCCGACCTGCGGACCTTGCTGATGGAAGAGACCGACGCCGCCCGGCCGTATCTGCCACGCCTGCTGCAGGAAAAACTGGCGCAACCGGCGCAAAGCTGGAACCCGGCCCGGATGCTGACCGCGGCGTTTGCGCATGCGGATTGGATGCACGTGATCTTCAACATGGTGTTCCTGATCGCGTTCGGCTGCATCCTCGAAGTGGTGGTCGGCCCGATTGTCTATCTCGGGTTTATTTTCGCCGCCGCGCTGACCACCGGCATTGCCTACGCGTTGGTCACCCAGGTTACTGGCGATGCGTTCGGCATGGCGCTTGGTTTTTCCGGCGCCGACTTCGCGCTGCTCGGCGCCCTGCTCTATCTGATGCCGACTGCACCGATCAAATCGCTGCTGGTGATCGGCATCATCCCGATTCCGATCCGGCTCGGTGTCTGGGTATTCGGTCTGGTGTTTCTCGGTGGTGAGCTGTGGTTCCTGTTCCGGCACGGCCCGTTTGATGAAAACTCCGGCGTCAATGTGCTGGCCCATGCGGTCGGTGGCATAACCGGTTTCGTGCTGGCCGCGCGCTTCCTGCAGCCGCTGAAGCGGCAACTGGCCACGCTGCTGGATCGGGCCCACGCCCAGGAGTGGTCGGCACGTTGATCAGAACCGGTCCCAGCGATACGGCGCCAATGCAATCGTTGTTGCCGTACCGGTCATCCGCTGTGCGATCAAGGCGCCGGTGATCGGCGCCTGGGTCAGGCCGAGATGGCCGTGACCGAACGCAAGAAAAATCTGCTCATCCGGCAATTGGTCGATGATCGGCAGCGAGTCTGGCGTACACGGCCGGTAGCCGCTCCACTCGGCCTGATAATCGGCCGGCAAATCCGGAAACAGTTTGCGCGCTTCCGGCAGCAGCCGGCGGATCAAGTGGTAGTGCGGCTCGCCATCGAGCGCGGTCAATTCCTTGATGCTGGTCATCCGGATGCCATGCTGCATCGGCGTGATCACCATGTAGCGCTCGGCCCACAGCGTCGGTCGGCGCACGACCTCCGTGCCGGGCGCGAACATCAGGTGATAACCGCGCGCCGGGATCAACGGCAGGCGCAGATCAAATGCGCGCAGCAAACGATTGCTCCAGGCGCCAGCGGCAATCACCACACGCGCGGCATGGATGCGGCCGTGATCGGAGTCGAGCCGATAGCCAGCACCAACGCGGGTAATGGCAGTGACCGCCGCGCGCTGATACGCCACACCACGCTGCTCCAGGTCCTGCGCCAGCCGCAAACAAAAATCGGCCGGATCGCGCATTGCCAGCGCCTCGTGCTGAAACACTGCGTGCGCAAAGCCGGCGCCGATCTGTGGCTCCAACTCCCGCAACGCCTGCCGATCCAACACCGAGAACGCGACGCCGCGCGCCTGCATCAACTCCCGCTCCCAGGTGGCATCGGCAAAACTCGCCTCTTCGCTGTACACGTGCAGATAGCCGCTGTGCGCCAACAAATCGTTGGCACCTATCGCCTCGGCAAGCTGTAACCAGCAGGCCCGGCTCGCGTGGTTGATGGCGTGCAGCGCATCGATGTTCGGCAGGATCTGCTGGCGTCGACTGGCCAGCAGAAAGCGCAGCAACCAGCCGCTGTAACTCGGCAAGCGCGACCAATCGAGTTTCAGTGGCGCCAGCGGGTCGGACAACATGCGCAGTGCCTTGCCGACAATGCCCGGAGTCGCCTGTGGCATCAGGTTGCCCACCGAGATTGAACCGGCATTGCCGAACGACGCGCCGGCGGCAGGGCCGCTGGCGTCGAGCAACAGCACCTGTTCACCTTGCTGTTGCAGATAATGCGCGCAGCACAAACCCACGATGCCGCTGCCAATCACGGCGATATCGGTTCGGCGATCCATCAACACAGACATGGGCCAGATAGCTCGGGTTGGTTTGCAAAATGAATGACAGGCGGTGCTGGCACGAGCCCGTCAGCGCAGCGGATTGAATCGGGGCGCACGGGTGTTGTCACAATGCCAGGGGTTCAATGCCGAGCCCCTTCCGCGCGTGTGCATTTCGGTGCTTGCGAAGCGGTGCTGCCGCAGCCATTGCGCATCAACGGCTCGCCTTTGCGCAAGCTGTCGCCTGACCGATCGCGCGTGCAGCTGTCTCCAGCTTGCCAGTTCCGCTCCGGCACCTGCCGCACGCCGGAGCGCTGATTATCGTTTTCAGTTTGCGTTCGCACGGCAACGAGTCCGCTGGCGATTGCCGCGACTGATTGTCGCGATGGCGTGCCCGCATGGCTTTGCGCAAACGCAAACGATGTGCCTGTCAGACGCTTCGTCCAGTGCAGCAGCCCGAGCGGAACCAATCAGCATGACCCGACCCAGCAAGCGCGATCATGCTTCCAACATCACCATCCCATGTGGCTGACCCGCGACCGGGAGCCGCTGCGCACGGAGGACTGCCGGCCGCGACGACCCAGCTCATCGAAACCCCTTTGGCTGACGACCGTTGCGCCCGACACGGCCACAGCCTCTGGCAGCAGCCCCATCAATCGGTCGAAGCAACAATATGCAAAATTCGCTTGCGCCATTTGATGAGAATGATTATCGTTTACCTATTGAAACCACTCTCCTGCGGTTTTCACCACGCCGGCCATCCTCGTCTGAGCCGGCGTGGTTTTTTCTTTTCAGGTCGTGCCGCTGCGATATTGCTTGCCAACTTGCTGCTAATTGCTTCGAAAGAACGGTAAAGTGGCGTTAAGATTTGGAATAGATCAGTCTTCACGTTTTTTCCGGAAACAAAAAAGCGCCCTGAAGGCGCTTTTTTGTTGGTTCCGCAATCCGGGATCGGTCTGATGACAATCCTGACTCAGCGGCGGTTGCGACGGCTGGCCGCCAGCCCAACCAGACCCAGACCGAACAGGGCAACTGTCGCCGGCACCGGGACCGGGATCTGGACGATCAGATCCTGGCGGTCGTACTTGTCGCCCTGGTTATCGACCAGCACGGCGAGGTTGTAGGCGCGCGGGCCGGTGCCATCGAGGCTCGCCAGCCAGCTGCTGGCCAGCGAGTACGCACCGGCGGTGCTGCTAAGCCGGAAAGCGCCAGCGCTCAGGCTGGTGCTGCTGGCCGATTCGAAGGCCAGTTCCCACAAGGCGATCTGGAATGCCGCAGCGCTCAGATCGTTGTTGATGCTGTTGTAGTAACGACCCCACAGCTCGCTGATCGCATCGGCGTCATAGCCGGCTGCGGACAGGCCAGTCACGGTGTAGGGGTTCGAGAAGCTCTGCAAATTGACGTCCGGCTCCAGGCAGAAGCTGTAGAACTGCTGCCAGGCGGTGGCTCCGGCACTCAGATCATGCGAGTAGTCCATGACGTACTGGCCGGCATAGACCGAGCGTGAGCTGCTGCCGACAACAATACCGGTGTTCAGATACCAACCGTTGGCATCGCCGGCGACCGGGCTGGGCGTAAACACCGAACCCGACTGATTGCCCACCTGTACGACATCACCAAAGTTCAACAGGCCAGCGTGGGCTTGCGCAGCAGCCAAAGCCAGACCCGCGACAACAACTTTCTTCAAAGACATGACCCCATCCTGTTTGGGTAGTTTTTGTGCAACGTGTACAAGCAAGCAGGATGCCAATGGTCAGACCAAGAAATTGTTTATATTTTTCAAAAGGATATAGCTGAACGAGCGTCAAAGATTTTGCTTGTATGTAAATTCCATTGACTATCCCTGTAAAGCTTTCGCTTAGCCGAGCGCCGCCAACGCCCACTGCGCCAGTTCGCCGAGCCGGTCGTGGCTGGTCAGCGCCGCCACCTCGGGCTTCAGCGCGACCAGCTTGCGGTTGCCGACAACGACCAAGGCATTGCGCTTCAGGCCGAAGCTGCCAGCACGAGCCAGCGGGGTGCCGTGAAAGTCCTTTTCCAGCCGTTTGCCAGATGCGGTCAGCAGGTAACGCAGATCCGCGATCAGTGCTTGCTGCTCGGTTTCATTCAGCGGCTGCTGCAACGACACATCGAGTGTCTGGTTGAACAGCTTCTGGTTCCACGGACAGACGGTCTGGCAGAGATCACAGCCGAACAGCCAGTCGCCGATGCCTTCGCGCAGTTCAACTGGCGCCAGCTTGCGCGACTCGATATTGAGATAGGAAATGCAGCGGCGGGCATCGAGTTTGCGCGGTTCGATGATTGCCTGGGTCGGACAAATATCGAGACAACGCGTGCAGGTGCCGCAGTAATCCGGCATCAGCGCATTGGTGGCTGGTTGCGGGTTCGGTTGCAGGCTCAGTGAGCTGTAGATCTCGCCGAGAAAGAACAGGCTGCCTTTCTGCGGATGAATGATGCAGGTGTTTTTGCCAACCCAGCCGATACCGGCGCGGCGCGCCAGATCGCGTTCCAGTACCGGACTGGAATCGGTGAAACAGAGAAATTCTTCCTGCGGAAATTGTTGCTGCAACAGCGCAGCGATCTCGCGCAGCCGATCGCGAAACCAGAAATGGTAATCGACACCTTGCGCGTACAGGCTGACCCGCGCCTGCTTCAGCGGCCAGTTTGCAAGCGGCTCCGGATGCGGGTGATACGGCATCGCAAACACCAGCGCGCTGTGCACGCGCGGCCACTGCCGGCGCGGCTCTTCTTTGATCGGCGCATGCTCGACCAGATACTGCATGTCGCCGTGGTAGCCAGCGTCGAGCCAGTCGCGGTACAAATCAAAACTGAGCGGCCGCTGCAGCGGCGTCAGACCAAAATGACTGAGCCCGCGTTTCGGCAGTTCGTCGGCGAGCAGTTCGCGCAATTGCTGTTCGATCACGACGGCTCCGGTCACGTTGGTTCCGATCACGACGCTGACGCCAGATAGTCGAGCACGCCCTGCGCCGCAACCCGACCACTGGCAAAACAAGCGGTCAGCAGATAGCCGCCGGTTGGTGCTTCCCAGTCGAGCATTTCGCCGGCGCAGAACACGCCGGGCAGTTTGGTCAGCATCAGCTGCTCAGTCATGGCATCGAAGCGGACACCACCGGCGCTGCTGATCACTTCGGCGATCGGCCGTGGTGCTTTCAATGTCAGCGGCAAGGCTTTGAGGGTCGCGGCGACCAGCGCCATGTCGTTCATCTGCTCTTTGCTGAGCACTTCGCGCAGCAGGCCGGCGCGTACACCCGTAACACCGGCGCGGCTTTGCAGATGCGCCGCCAGCGATTTGCTGCCGCGCGGTTTGTTCAGCTCGGCGAGTAGACGTTTTTCATCACGACCAGGCAAAAGATCCAGCGTCAGCGTTGCGCTGCCGGTTTGCTCGATGGCATCGCGCAGCGGCACCGAGATGGCGTAGATCAAACCACCTTCGATACCGGTGGCGGTGATCATCGCTTCGCCCTGCTTGTGCCAGTGCCGACCGCGCTGATCGGTGAAGTCGGCGATGACCGGCTTCAGCGGTTCGCCGGCAAATTTCCCGGCAAAGATCGGTGACCAGCCGATATCGAAACCGCAGTTGGCCGGCCGCAGCGGCGCAATGGCAACGCCGTGCGCCGCCAGCACGCTTTGCCAGCTGCCATCGCTGCCGAGTTTCGGCCAGCTGGCGCCGCCGAGCGCGAGCACCACGGCGTCGCAATCGTGTTGCTGCTCGCCTTCCGGCGTCAGCAAGCGCAGCCGCAAGCGCAAATCGTGCCCGCCTCCGGTTGCCGTTTCGGCAAAACCGAGCCAGCGCTGGCGCGGTGCAAACTGCACGCCGAGCGCACGCAAACGCTGCAGCCAGGCGCGCAGCAGCGGCGCTGCTTTCATGTCTTTTGGAAACACCCGGCCCGAGCTGCCGACAAAGGTTTCGATGCCAAGCCCGTGGATCCAGGCACGCAGATCGTCCGGCGAGAAGCGTGCGAGCCAGTCACCGACCTGACCGGCGGCATCGCCATAACGGGAGATGAAATCGGGCAGGTGTTCCGAATGGGTGATGTTCATGCCGCCGATGCCGGCGAGCAGAAACTTGCGCCCGACCGACGGCATCGCATCGAACACGGTCACCGCCAGACCGGCCTCAGCCAGCCGCTCGGCCGCCATCAGCCCGGCCGGGCCGGCACCGACAATGGCAACTGAACGACGTGGCGGCGCATGCATGTTGTGGGCATACCGAAGGGGGAATCGCCGGCATTTTCCCACAGCCGGCCCGGATCAGGCACAGGTTTGCGTCCAGCCGACCGAGCTGACAGCCGGCAGTCCGATCGCCGGCAGCGACTGGCGGCGATCTCGCACAGCGGCCATCGGCATCGGCAACTGGCCGGCCACGGCCGTGTTTTTTTACCCTGATGCCCGCAACGACAACCACGGCAAGGAACGCCGCAGGTATCGGCGACTCTGTACTGCAGGCCAAGGAGGGCACGATGGACGAACGCAAATTCCGGATCCTGTTGGCCGGCGTCGTGTTGCTGCAGCTGATCGGTACGGCGCTGGTTGCGCTGCAACAGCACCGGCATCAGCAGCAGTTGCAGCAACAGCTGGAGTTCTTCGCCGCTGCGCTGGCACCCGCGCCAAATGCCGTGCCCATCACCGCAACCGCCACCACCACCTCAGCAACACCGCAGCCGCTGCAACAACTGCTGCGTGAGATCATCCGTGCCGAGTTGCAGCAAAGGCCGTCTGACAATGCCGCTGCCGGCGCACCGGTAGTCGCTAACGCGCGAGCCATGACGGCCGCTGCCGAGCGCGAACAAGCACAGCAGTTCGCCAGTTCTGAAGCCGTGCTCAGCAATGCCCTTGCCAGTGGCCGGTGGACGGTCCGCGACACCGAGGCCTTGATTCCGCACTTGAGCCAGCTTTCCACCCGTCAGCGTGTGCAACTGTTGGAGCGCTTTCACGCCGCGGTCAACCGACAAGAGTTGGAGTTGGAGGACATTCCTCCGCTTTGACAACCCCGTCGTTGTCTGACATCGAACCCATGGAGGTGTGATATGCAAGCAATGCCACGAATCGGCTTCATTGCCATAGCCGGCGTGTTGTCAAGCGCCGCAATGGCCGCCGGCTACTACCTGCCGGGCAGCGTGTCGGTTTTCGAATCCGGCACGCGTCAGTACATGCAAGCGACCATGAACGTCCGCTACAACACCAGCATTGCCGGCAGCCCGTATGTGCTGGTCAACGGCTATGCCAACAGCAGTATCACCATCGCCGGCCGCGACAGCGAAAACGAGTACTTTTCCTGCTATGTGCTGCCGACCAGCCCGCTCTATGCCGCGGCCAGCGCCATGCAAAGCGGTGCCGGCGATGGCAGTCGCATTTATGTCTACAAGCAAACCAGCAGTGGCGAATGCGAGAACTTTTCGCTCGGCCATTATTCGTATTTCCAGAGTTGAAGCAGCGTGAAAGAAAACGGCAGCCGGTGGCTGCCGTTTTCTTTTGCACAGGAACAACCACGATTTGTTCACCGCCAATCGGCTGCATCCAGCCAGCCGCGCGCACGCGCATTGACGACATCGGCTTCTGTATCCAGATCAAAAGCCAGTTCCGGTGCCAACACCTTGTGCGGCGCTCGCTGTTGCCACAGCGCCTTTAACCCTTGGTCGGCTCGCAGTTGCCCGGCCTGCTGAAACAGCGCGGCCGGTACCAGCGCCGGCAAGCCGACCGCCGCGCCATAATCCGTGACCCTGACGCCATCCGTTGGTCGTGGCTGCGCCAGTAGTTTTTGCAAGTGGGCGACGGTCAGCGCCGGTTGGTCACAGCCCAACACCAGCACCGGTAGCGCCTGCTGCGACAACAGCGGTGCCGCTGCCTGCAACGATGACGCCAGACCTTGTTGCCAGCGCTCATTGACGATGAAGGTCACCGGCAGTGTCGCCAGAGCTTCGTGCATTCTTGTCGCTTCGGCACCAACCACCACAAACAGGTTTTCCGGCATGGTGGCCAACGCCGCTTCGGCCATGCACCGCACCAACGGCACACCGTTGCGGGTCAGCAGCTGTTTCGGCCGGCCCAAACGTGTGCTGCCGCCCGCCGCCAATAGCAGCGCGACATGACCAGCGGCGTTTGCCGGCGAGACAGCTTTCAGCCCGGCCATGTCCGCTCGGCCACAGGTTCGTTTTGATGGATGGAAGCACCGCGATCGGCAAGCGGGCCGCCGAGCCGGCCGGTCAGCGCCGCTTGCGCTTCGGCGAGGATGGCGAGCGCGACCGCCTCCGGCGTGCTGCCGCCGAGGTCCAGCCCGACCGGCGCCCGCAGCCGGCGGATGGCGCGGTGCAGGCTTGGGTCGTCGCTGGCGGCGAGCTCGCCGAGCAAACGGTCGGTACGCGATTTGGGGCCCAATTGGCCGAGATAGAGCGGCGATTGGTGCAGAAAGTGGCGTAACCAGTCGCGATCTTGCGAAAAACTGTGGCTCATCACGACCACCACGCTGCGGGTGACCGGCGGCAGCCGGGCGGCGTCGGCGACACTGAGGCAGAGCACCTGGTCGGCGTCGGGAAAGCGCTCCGGCCGGGCGAAGTGGGCGCGGCCATCGACCACGGTCACCCGCCAGCCCATCAACGCGGCGAGCCGGACCAGCGGTTCGGCATCATGGCCGGCGCCGATGATCACCAGCTCCGGCCGCGGCGGCAGCAGTTCCAGCAGCCACTCGAGTTCGGCGCCATCGGCACGCCGGTAACGCAGCAGCCGGCTCTGGCCGGCCGCCAGTACCGCAGTCAGTTCAGCCTGGACCGCGCTGGCGAGTGCCGGGTCAGCAGGCCTGCGGTCGGCGCAAGCTTCAGCAGGGTTTTCGCTGACTACTTCGCTACCGATAGCCACCGTATCGCCGATGTTCGCGCCCCATTCACCACTTTTGCCGATGACAATCGCCTGTGCGGCCGGCGCCCTGCCCTGCTCGACCGCACGCAGCCGGGCGAACAATGGCGCGGTCACCGGCAACCGCTGCAGCAGCACGTGCACGGTGCCGTTGCAGCCCAACCCGAACGCCAGTTCGCTCTCGGCGTCGGTCTCGGCATCGTTGTCGTTATCCGGATTGGTGCCGCCTTGGTCTCCGTGCGCGCTCGCACTCAGGCTGGCGGTCGAATAGCGGCAGACCACGGCCCGGCCGCCTTCGGTCAGGTACCAGGCTTTCTTGCTGACTTCCGATTCGAGGCAGCCGCCGCTCAGCGTACCGACGCTGCGGCCGTAACGCGGGATCAGCATGCGGGCGCCGGGCCGGCGATAGGCCGAGCCTTCGACCTTGACCACGGTCGCAAGCACGACCTCGTCGTCCAGCGGCAGGCGATCCAGCATGGCGAGCAGTTGGCGGCGTTCGGTCACGGTTTGCAAACATCCTTGAAGACGCGATGCGAAAAGCTTTTTGCGCTGCAACATCAGAGCACCGTAGCGGTGCGCAGATGACCGCAGCATGACAGCGATTATGGCCCGATGCAGCGCCAAATAAATCGGACTACACTGGCCCGGTGCGACCAGCTCCATTGGTCGCATTCGTCTTGTCGCTGGCAGTCTGCCGTCGTTAGCCTCCGCTGTTGCTTTGTACACAAGTTGCCGTCAACACGGTTACCTGTTTCTGCCGAGCGTTCATCCGCTTGCGAGGTTGCTCATGAAATTGATCGTCAATGGAACCGAACACAACATCGACGCACCGGCCGACATGCCGCTGCTGTGGGTCTTGCGTGATCTGCTGCAACTGACTGGCACCAAGTTCGGTTGCGGCATGGCGCAATGCGGTGCCTGCACCGTGCATGTCGACGGCACGGCGATGCGCGCCTGCATGACGCCGGCATCGTTTGCCGACGGCAAGAAAATCACCACCATCGAAGGCTTGTCGAAAGACGGTTCGCATCCGGTGCAGCGCGCCTGGGCCGAGCTTGATGTCGTCCAGTGCGGCTATTGCCAGAGCGGCCAGATCATGGCGGCAGCGGCATTGCTCGCGACCAATGCCGCGCCGACCGATGCCGACATCGACGCTGCATTGAGCGGCAACATCTGTCGCTGCGGCACCTATCCGCGTATCCGCGCGGCCGTGCATCAGGCAGCGAAATACAGCAAGGCCTGATTCGCCATTTCGCTTCCTTGAACTGCTTCTTTTCTGCTGCTGGTGCTGCACCGGCAGTTCGCGCAACGGAGACTGCCCGTGAACGCTGAAACTGATCTGTCCCGCCGGAAATTCCTGCAAACGACCGCCGCGGTTGGCGCCGGTCTCGTTATCGGCATTTCGCTGCCGCTGCACAAAATTCTCGCCGCGCAGGCGCCGGCGGCCTTGCCGGCACCGAGCGCGTTCTTGCGCATTGCCAGCGATGGCCGCATCACCGTGCTGCTCGCCCATTCGGAAATGGGTCAAGGCATCTGGACCGCACTGCCGATGCTGATCGCCGAAGAGCTCGATGCCGACTGGCAACAGATCCGCGTTGAACACGCGCCGGCGGCGCCAGCCTACGCGCACACGGCCTGGGGCATTCAGGGCACCGGCGGCTCGACGTCGACCTGGTCGGAATTCGACCGCTACCGGCAGGCCGGCGCGATGGCGAAAGCGTTGCTCATCAGCGCGGCGGCGCAAAAAGCCGGCGTTGCCGAAAGCACCTGCAACGCCGAGAACGGTTTTGTGCTGTGCGGCAGCAAACGCTTTTCCTACGGTGAACTTGCTGACGTGGCCGCCAAACTGCCGACACCCACCAGCGTCAAACTGAAAGACGCGAAAGACTGGCAGCGCATCGGCAAACCGACCAAGCGGCTCGACACGCCGGAGAAAATCACCGGCAAAGCGGTGTTTGGCATCGATGTGCAATTCCCCGGCTTGTTGACTGCGGTGGTCGCGCGCTCACCGGTATTTGGCGGTACAGTGAAAAGCGTTGATGCCAGCGCCGCGAAAGCGGTGAAAGGTGTGCGCAATGTCGTGCAGGTACCAAGCGGCGTGGCCGTGATTGCCGATCATTACTGGGCCGCTAAGCAAGGCCGCGACGCGCTGAAGATTGATTGGGAGCGCGGCCCGGTCGGCGCGCTCGACAGCGACGAATTGAAGAAGACCTATCAGGCGCTGGCGAAAACGCCAGGCGCGATGGCGGCAAAAAGCGGCGACGTCGACAGCGCGCTGGCCAAGGCCAAGAAGGTGCTGGAAATGGAATACCACGTGCCGTATCTGGCGCATGCGCCGATGGAGCCGCTGAACTGCACAGTCAAGGTTGAAAAGGACAGCTGTGAAATCTGGACCGGCACCCAGTTCCAGACGCTGGATCAAGCCGCTGCCGCCAATGTGCTGGGCTTGAAACCGGAACAAGTGCAGATCCACACCACCTTTCTCGGCGGCGGTTTTGGCCGCCGCGCCAATCCGGCCTCCGATTTCGTCATCGAGGCGGTGCAGGTCGCGAAAGCAGCAAAGGCACCGGTCAAAACAGTCTGGAGCCGCGAGGACGATATCCACGGCGGTTACTACCGGCCGATGTATGTCCAGCGCGTACGGGTCGCGTTCGACAACAGCGGCTTGCCGCAACTCTGGGATCATCAACTGGTCGGCCAATCGATTCTGACCGGCACGCCGTTCGAACAGTATGGCGTCAAGGATGGCGTTGATCATTCGTCGGTCGAAGGCGTCGCCGATTCACCGTATCTGAAGCATGTAGCCAATGTCCGGGTCGGTTTGCATTCGCCGAAACCGGGCGTGCCGGTGCTGTGGTGGCGCTCGGTCGGCCACAGCTACAACAGCTTTGTCATGGAAAGCGTGATCGATGAGCTGGCCAAACAGGCCGGCAAGGATCCGCTCGCTTACCGGCGCGCATTGCTGAAAGATCAGCCACGTCATCTCGGCGTGCTCAATCTCGCGGCCGAGAAAGCCGGCTGGGGCAAACCGCTGCCGAAAGGCCGGGCGCGCGGCATCGCCGTGCACGAATCGTTCGGCAGTTTTGTTGCGCAGGTGGCGGAAGTGTCGGTCGAGAACGGCGCCATCCGCGTGCACAAGGTCACCTGCGCCATCGATTGCGGCATCGCGGTCAATCCGGACGGCATTCGCGCCCAGATCGAATCCGGCGTCGCGTATGGTTTGTCGGCGGCGCTGCACGGCAAACTGACCTTCAAGAACGGCGAAGTGCAGCAATCGAATTTCCACGATTACCCGGTGCTGCGGTTGAACGAAATGCCGCTCGTGGAAACCCACATCGTCAGCAGCAGCGAAGAACCGGGCGGCGTCGGCGAGCCGGGCACGCCGCCGATTGCCCCGGCCGTGGCCAATGCAGTCGCGGCACTGACCGGCAAACGCCTGCGCGAACTGCCGCTGGTGCTGCCAGCCTGAGTGCAGGCTCACAGGATGGGTAGAAATGTCTCTGCCCATCCTGCGAACAACCGTTACTCAGCTGCACCGGGCCATGCGAATTGCCGCCGACCAACCGGCGAGCAGTGGCGCAATCTGTGCCGCGTTTTGCAGCGGCGTGAACCGGTGTTCGCTCCGCCAATGTGCGGCGATTTCATTCAGCGTGCGCCAGACACCCGCACCCAGTCCCGCCAACATCGCTGCACCGCGCGCGGTGCTTTCCACCACCTGTGGTCGCACGACCGGGCGCTGCAGGACATCGGATTGAAACTGACAGAGCAGGTCGTTGACGGCCATGCCGCCATCGATGCGCAACTCAGGTAGCGGCACGCCGGCATCGGCTTCCATTGCGCGTAGCAAGTCAACGTTCTGATACGCCACGGCTTCGAGCGCGGCGCGCGCGATGTGGGCTTTGCTGCTGCCGCGGGTCAGGCCGCAGATGAGGCCGCGCGCTTCGGCATCCCAGTGCGGTGCGCCGAGACCGGTGAACGCGGGCACGATATAGACACCACCGTTGTCTTGCACCTGCCGCGCCAGCGCTTCCACGTCGCTGGCTTTTTCAAACAGGCCGAGATGGTCGCGCAGCCACTGGATCAAGGCGCCGGCGACAAACACCGAGCCTTCCAGGGCGTAAGTGCGTTTGCCATCGCGTTGCCAGGCAACGGTACTGAGCAAACCCTGCTGCGATTGCACGATTTGGTCACCGGTGTTCATCAGCATGAAGCAGCCGGTGCCATAGGTGTTTTTGGTCATGCCCGGTGTGAAACAGGCCTGGCCGAATAGCGCCGCTTGCTGATCGCCGGCAATGCCGGTGATCGGAATGCTGGCACCGAAATGACGCGCCGAAACGGCCGCGAGCACGGCGCTGGAATCGACGATCAACGGTAGCGTTTCCGGCGGAATGCCGAACAGTTTCAGCAACACCGGGTCCCAGTCGCCGCTGCGCAAGTTGTACAGCTGCGTGCGCGAGGCATTGCCGGCGTCGGTGACGTGTACGCGGCCATCAGTCAGCTGCCAGATGAGCCAGCTGTCGACAGTACCGAAGCAGAGTTTGTCGTGCGCTGCAGCGGTTTTGACGGCCGGCACATGTTCGAGCAGCCAGCGCATTTTGCTGGCGGAAAAATACGGATCGAGCACCAGGCCGGTGCGCGCACGGACATCGGTTTCGGCGCCGAGGTGTTTCAGTTGCGTGCAGAATTCGGCGGTACGCCGACATTGCCATACGATCGCGTTATGCAGCGGTTCGCCGCTATCGCGATGCCAGGCGATGATCGTCTCGCGCTGATTGCTGATGCCGAGCGCAGCGATGTCCTGCGCGGAAATCCGCGCGCGTTGCAGCACGCCGTGCACGGCTTCGACTTGCGTCTGCCACAGCGTCAGCGGCGACTGCTCGACCCAACCGGGCTGCGGGTACTGGCAGGCGAATGGCGCGGCATGGGTCGCCAGCAATTGCAGTTGCCGATCAAACAACAACGCCCGCGAACTGGACGTGCCTTGATCGAGAGCGAGCAGGTAACGCGACATGCCGGACTCCTCGTGACTGATTCGAGTCCGTCACGAACAACCATCAACGCATGACGGCAACCGCTTTATCGTGACAGAACTGGCGCAGCATTGCCAAGCGCCAGGATTCCGTGGAGGGCCGCCAGAGGAGATTGTTTGACGTGCTGTCACTCCGCCGCGACGACATCATGCAATTGGCCGGAAGCGGATCGGCTGCCACACTACAAGGTTTCAGATCCGGCACCGTTCAGGCCGCCCGGATCTGAAATCGAGCACGGACTGGTTGCCCGGGCTCAGCGGAATCTGCGGTTCCGTTTGCGGCCATGCAGACAGGCGAGCAACGCCAGCAAGGACAGTAGCGCTGGGCTCGTTTCACCACCACCACCACCTCCTCCGCCTGTTGCGGCCGCTGTCGTGACGCTGAAGTTGGCGTTAACACCGGCAATGGTCAACGTCGCCGTGCTGGTAGTGGACGGATTGCCGGAACTGGTTACCCGGACCCGGACAACATCGTTTGCCTTCACGGTGCCAGCCGACGTAGTGAACTCTCCCCCGTTGATACTATAGCTGCCACCACTGATGCTGATGGGCACGGTGGTATTGATGCCTGTGACCGTCAGCGCATTACTGGTTTGGTCTGAATTCATGGCCACTCCGGAAAGCGCCGCCAAGCTGAATGCGTCTGGTACGGCGTCCTCGACTTCGGTTGTAACCGTGAAGCTGCCGGATATATTGCCGATGGTCAGCGTCACCGTTGCGTCGGCCACGAAATTCGCCGCACTGGTTAACCTGACAGTAACCTGATCACCGTTAAGTACGGTTCCAGTCGAGGTGGTGTAGGCGCCGCCGTTGATACTGTAACTACCGCCATCGCCGACACTGATGGGCGCGGCGGTATTGATACCCGTGATCGTCACTGCATTGCTGGTCTGGACCGAATTCACTGGGACGCCAGCCAGCGCGCTGAAGCTGAAAGCGTCCGGAACGGCATCTTCGGCTTCAGTCGTCACGGAAAATGTGCCGGTGACACCACCTATGTTCAATGTGGTCAACGCTTCCGTGAGGAAGCTTGCAGAACTCGTGAGGCGGACACTGACCTGATCGCCGTTGCTCACGGTTCCGCCCGACGTAACGTAGGCGCCCCCATTGATGCTGTAGCTGCCGCCAGCAATGCTGATGGGCGATGAACGGGTGATACCGGAAACCGAAATCGCATCCGAGATTTGCTCACTATTGACCGGCACTCCCGTCAAAGCAGCAAATGCAAACGTTGCCGGCGTACTGTCGAGATGGATGGTGCCGGTTGTCGCGGTGGCGGACAAATCAACCCGCAGCCGCTCGTTGAGATAGACGGAGGCCGTGCCATCGAGGCTGTTCGCTACGATCAAGTCAAGAAGGCCATCGCCGTTGAAATCTGCGCTGATCGGTCGTCGCGGATTTCGACCAACTGCCAATGTTTGCTTGGGCAGGAAGCTAAATGAAGTCGCACCCGTTTCTGTGGTGTTGATGTGGACAAGTAAGTTGTCATTGGGAAAGTCGGCCGAAATCAGATCCGGCTTTCCATCGCCATTCATGTCCGTCGAGAGTATTGAGTAGGCATAGGTAGCGATGCCGGCCGTTATGTCTTGCTGGGCAGCGAGACTTACTGCCATGGCGCCAGCCGGTGTGGTGTTGCGAAAGATCGCCAGAATGTGACCTTCGGATGTGGTGACGTCTGACACAGTCGAGATAATCTCAGGGTTGCCATCCCCATTTAGGTCCACCACGTCGAGCATCATCGGATGACTGTCGACCCCCGCCACAGCAAATGTCTGAGGTGCAGCAAAGGAGGCCGTTAACGTTCCGGCGATGGTGGTGTTTAGTAGAATCGAGAAACTGTTATCGAGCTCATTGGCAACCAGCAGATCCGGTTTGCCGTCTCGATTGACATCTGCAACGGCAACAAAAACCGGGTAATTTCCTGTCGCAAATTCCTGAGACGCGGTAAAGCTGGCCGCAGACGCGCCTGGTGACGTCGTGTTCATTAGCACGGCGATCACGTCTTCATGCTCGTCGTTCGCAATAATATCGGGCTTTCCGTCACCGTTCAGATCAGCCGCCGTGATCGACGTCGGTTGTGCCGTTGGCGCTCCTGTTGCGACCGTGAAATCGGCCAAGGCATAAAAACTGGCGGCCATGGAGCCTGTGGCCGTGTTGTTTATTGACACACCGACATTGCTGGCGTCTTTGGCAACAGCAATGTCCTCCAAACCATCGCCATTAAAGTCGGCTATCGCCAAAGCGCGCGGACTCGCCGCGGGGATATCCAGGGCTGCGGCAAAAGAGGCCGATACCGCACCTGCTACGGTCGTGTTCAACAAAACGGAAACGGTATTCGCGCCCAGGTTGGGAACAACCGCATCCGGCTTGCCGTCGCGGTTGATGTCCGCACGCTTGACCTCTTCCGGGTACTGACCCGTGGCGAATGTCTGCTGTGTCGAAAATGCCGGATGGCTTGCGGTGCTTGTGTTGGATCCCATCAGGACCGATACGCTGCTGTCCATATGATTGGCGACAACGAGATCCTGCCAGCCGTCGCCATTGATGTCGTCTGCGTCAATGGCATAGGGACTGGCGCCCACGTCATAGCTCTGTTTCGGTGCAAACAGCACACTGCTGGCACCGGGCTTGGTGATGTTGCGCCAGACGGCTAGCTGGTTGCTGATGGCGTTGGTCGCGATAACTTCCGCGCGGCCGTCCTGATTCAGATCGACCGCCAGAATCCCCGCCGGAAAATCCCCTGCCGACAATGTCTGGCGCGTCGAAAATGTCGCAGCGGTGGCGCCGGGCAAGGTTGTGTTGAGGAGCACCGAGACGGTATCGCTCTCCTCATCGCTTACGATCACATCGGGCTTGCCATCTGCATTGAAGTCAGCGGCATCAATGAAAGTCGGGTTGCTGCCAAGGGTGGTGGTGGTAACCGGTGCAAAGGAGAATACGGTATCGCCCGGTGACGTGATATTGATCCGAGTCGTCAGCGTATGGTCGTTGTAGTTGGCAATGAGCAGATCGGCGAGTCCGTCGAAGTTGATATCCGGCGTCGCAACGGAATAGGAAAAGTTGCCCATCGACAGATATTGTTCGGAGCCAAAACTCAGGGTACTGCTGCCTGTAGTCGTGGTATTCAACAGCAGCGACATCGTTGCGCCGTCAGGCGAAACAACCAGGTCAAGCTTGCCATCGCCATTCAAGTCCTCCGCCTTTACATCCAGCGGCATCGTTTGCACGGCAAAACCCTGCTGCACGACGAAGCTCGGGGAACTGGCCCCCGGTACGGTATCGTTGACCAGTATCGAAATCGAGTTGGCTAGTACCGCCGAGTTGGTGACGATCAAATCGACGCGGCCATCACCGTTCAGGTCGGCAGAATCCAAGGAGCGTGGACCGTCTCCGGTGGCAAAGGTGTAGCGGGGCGAGAAGGTGGGCACAGAGGCGCCAGGTGAGGTGGTATTCAAACGGACCGTGATTTCATCAGCATCGTGCGCTGAGGTAACCAGATCTGGCTTGCCGTCCAAGTTGATGTCGGCATAACGCACGTCTAGCGGATTGGTGCCCATTGAGACGGTTTGCGCCAGAAAAAAGCTTGGCGCCGGCCCAACGCCAAGCACCGAGTCCAGATGCAGTTGGAAGTTTTTGTCCGCGCTTCCGGAAACACTGCCCGCAATATTAAAAGTGAGCGAGGCCAAGGTCGCGCCTCTCGGCAGCAGCAAGGGCCCTGTTGGTGCCGTGAAGTCGGTTCCTGTGACCGCCGTTCCGCTCTCCGCATGGTAGTCAAGGAATGCGTCGAAGCTGGTGTCGGGACCCCGGGTAATAGGAAAGGTCAGCGTTGTCGGGTCGGTTCTAGCAGCAGCGCTTGCAGGGCTGACGTCCACTCGCGATTCGGCGAGCACTGTGTTAGCAACCAACCAGGCGATCAATGTCACAGCGACGCGACGCTCAGCTGCGCGCACTACGTGTACGGCCATTTTTTTAATTCCCTATTTGTTGTTGTGAATTCCTTGCAATTGCTCGGCAAGGCATCCCACTAGCGCTGTCATTAAAACGAACATCTTTATTGTCAGCTTTGAACGAACTACCAGATCCGAAGCGTCGGAAGCTATCAATGGAATACCGGTTTGTCTAGCCGGCCCAATGACCCCGGCGCTTACGTCCTTTGAGCCGAATGGTTGTCACCGTTTTCGCGGTTGGTACGGGTGTGGCAGCCCATCCTTGGCGCGCGCGACAGCAATCTTTTGGTTAGCGCCGAGCAGCAGGCACCATTGCAACCATGTTTCCCGTGCCAGCACACGCCGGGTCGCTGGCGACCAAGTTTGATGATAGAGCTGTTTGACGGCGGCGACACTGTCCGGTGAGCGGGCGACAAAACTGGCGGCGAGCGTCTGCGCGGCGGCGTATGGATCGTCATCGGTCGCGGTCAGCAGACCGAGTTCAAGGGCTTCGTTACCGTTCAGCAGTTCTGCCGTACTGGCGAGCCGCATCGCGGTGTCGACCGGCAGCAGTTCGCGCAGGGCCAGCGTGCCGCCCATGTCCGGGATGATGCCCCACTTGGCTTCCATGATCGAAAGCGACGCATCCGGCGTCGCGATGCGGTAATCGGCGCCGAGTGCGATCTGCAGACCACCACCCCAGCAGCGGCCGTGTATCGCGGCGATCACCGGCACCGGCAACCGGCGCCAGCCGACCGACACCCGCTGCGCCAGATTGGCGTTGCCGGGCAGCCACTTCCACAACAGCTTGAGCCCGTGCAGCGGATTGCCGAGTACCGACTTGATGTCGAGCCCGGAGCAGAAATCCTCGCCGTCGCCACGCAGGATCACCGCCCGGACGCTGCGGTCTTGCTTGAGCGCGCGAATGGTGCGAGCAATGGCCTGGAACATCGCCAGATCGAGCGCGTTGCGCTTGCCGGCACGGTTGAGACTGACGGTGGCAATGCCACCATCATGGCGGGTCAGGACACGGGCTTCGGACATGATGGTTGGGACAGCGATTGGGTCATCCGATGACTATCTCTGTTTCGCAGGGCTTTGGGAAGCCGGGCACAGCACCAGCGTTATACTGCGGCCTTGTCTGCCCTCGTTGTCACAGGATCCGACCCTGGCATGGACATCCGCACCGAAAACCTGACGATCTTGTTCGTCGATATCGCCGGCTTTACCGCGACCACCAGCCGGCAATCGCGGCTGGAAAATGCCAACCTGCTGCAGACCTTCGAGAAAACCCTGTTGCCGCTGATCCGGCGCTTCAAGGGCAATGTCGTCAAAAGCATCGGCGATGCCCTGCTGATCACGTTCCGCTCGCCGACTGACGCCATGCTCTGTTCGATGGCGCTGCAGGACGCCATGCATGCCCACAATCTGCACGCTGCCGACGCCGAGAAGATCCACATCCGGGTGGCGGCGAATCTGGGCGAAGTGCGGGTGACCAAGAAGGATATTTTCGGCGAGCCGGTCAATGTCGCCTCGCGCATTGAAGGCGTGACCCCGGCCGACGAGATCTACCTGTCCGAAGCCGTCTACATGGCAATGAACAAGGCCGAAGTGCCGGCCCAGGAAGTGGGTTTTCGCGAACTGGCCGGCATTCCGCAGGCGGTGCGGCTGTACAGCATCCCGCGCTTTGCCACGCACCGGCTGGTGCCGCAAAACCAGCTGCCGCCCGAACAAGGCAATGAGCTGCTGTTTCCTTACGGCGGCATGCACCAGCGGCTGCCGGAACGGACCCACTCGTTCCGTCTGGCAAGCGACCGGCCGGCCAGCCGCTATCTGCTGTTGGGATTGGTGCTGATCGGCGGCGTCGCGCTCGCCACCATCGCCGTGCGTTGGTACGGCAGCGACGCACCAGCCCTTGTCGCGACGACCCCGGCCGCCAACACCCCAGCGACGGATGCTGGTTTGGCTGGCAACGAAAGCCCGGTTATCGAGATTCCGCGAGACAAAAGCGTGCCAAATGCGGCGACCGACGCCAGCCCCAGGAAGGTCGAAATAGCCGCACCTATCGAGCAGCCTTCTGCGGCGAAAACCGCTGAAAATGCTACCAACGTTGCTGAAAAGGCCAAAACAGCACCGGCACCAGAGCCCAAACCCAGCAGCCAGGCATCGAACGGGTCCGCCATTGGCAGTGCAACAGCAGCGAGCAAACCGGTAGCCACCACAGCCAGCAAACCCGTCACGCAGAAACCGCCGGCACCGGCAGTCGTGAAACCAGCGCCAGAACCGGTGTGGTCGATCACCAGCGCCAAAGAGGCCTACCGCGCCGGCCAGATCGACAAGGCCGAATACCGCCGCATCGTCAACCAGCTCGAGCTGGACTATGAGGCGAAGATCCGGGACCTGAAACAGGCCTACCGCGCCGGCAAGATCTCGGAAACCGAATACGAAGAGAAAGTGCGGGAAGCCAAACGGGTGTATTCGGGGCGCTGACTCGATCTTTTGCTCGTTATGGCATTCGGCTGCCGCGCTGTTCGACTACGCATCAGCGCTCGTAAAGGTACTTCTGGAATCCAACAAAGGTGCTGCGCACCGTGTCCGGCTGGCCAAGATCAGCAAAGGCATCTGCAATGGCGTTGTTGTATTTAAATAGGAGAGCATAGTTCTGGATCACCGATCTTGCTTCACGTATGGTTAGTTTTGCGAAGACAAACCAAAACAGAGAAGCAAGACCGATGACGCTACGAGTCTATCACACGCAGGTTCGCAAGTT
>JBMOMZ010000014.1:0-29047 GCA_049324755.1 Pseudomonadota bacterium | reverse complement strand
TCGAATACATTGACGTGTATTACAATCGCAAACGGCGTCACTCAAAACTTGGCTACCTGAGCCCGGTTGAGTTTGAAGCCAAACGAGTCGCTTAGTCAGCTGTCCGGGAAATCGGGGCAAGATCACCCCACCCCAGCCCGTCCAGCCAAACGCAGAGCGCTTGTCGTTCAGCGGGCCAAACCGTCCACTGGGACGGTTTGGAATTCCCCGCTTCACCCCCTTACAAGGGAGGGTGCAAAAACATCAAACCAGATCAAACACCGCAATCGACTCCACATGCGTCGTATGCGGAAACATATCCATCACACCCGCTTTCGTTAACTTATAGCCAAGCTTGGTGAGTTCACCAGCATCGCGCGCCAGCGTCGCCGGGTTGCACGAGACATAGACCACGCGCTTGGCTTTGAACCGTGCCAGTTCGCGCACCACTTCGAGCGCACCGGAGCGCGGCGGGTCGATCAGGATCTTGTCGAAGCCTTCCTTGACCCACGGCTGGGCCGGCAGATCTTTCGCCAGGTCGGCGCCGAAGAAGCTGACATTGGTCAAACCGTTGTGGGCGGCGTTTTCGATGCCGCGCTTGACCATGGCCGCTTCGCCTTCAACACCGACCACTTCGCGTGCCTTGGTCGCGAGCGGCAAGGTGAAGTTGCCGAGACCGCAGAACAGATCCAGTACCCGTTCATGCGGTTGCACATCCAGCAGATCAATGGCCAGCTTGACCATGCGGCGGTTGATGCCGGCATTGACCTGGGTGAAGTCCATCAGGTGAAACTCCAGTTCAACACCAAAATCGGGCAAGCGGTATGACAGGCGGTCATGTCCATCTTGCGGCCAGATCTTGTGCACGCTGTCCGGGCCGCCCGGTTGCAGGTAGAGATCGATGTCGTAGGTCTGGGCGAACGCCAGCAGCGCAGCCCGGTCACCGTCGCTCAGCGCATGCAGGTGGCGGATGCCGAGCGCCGCGCGCTCATCGCCAACCGCGACTTCGATCTGCGGCAGGCTGCTGCGGCAGTCGAGCTGCGAGATGAGTTCTTTCAGCACCGGGATCAGCGTGCCGACTTTCGGGTGCAGCACATGGCACTCGTTGATCGCGGCGAGAAAACTCGAGCGTTTCTCGCGGAAGCCGACCAGCGCGCCGCCTTTTTTCTCGACGTATTTGACACCGAGACGTGCCTTGCGCCGATAGCCCCAGACCTCGCTGGTCAGCGCCGGCAAGCGCTCTTCGACTTCGACATTGCCGAAATGGGCCATCTGCTCGAACAGCACCCGCTCCTTGTCGCGGATCTGCGCTTCAGCGTTGATGTGCTGCGACGAGCAGCCCCCGCAAACAATGGCATGCGGGCAGCGCGGTTCGACCCGGTCAGCCGACGGCTGCTCGATTTTGATGGCGAGACCTTCGTCGAATTTGCCGTGCCGGGCGGTGTACTGGAACTGCACCGTTTCGCCGGGCAGGGCGTTGTCGATGAAGATGGTCTTGCCATCGAGATGGGTGACGCCGCGGCCATCGTGGGCGAGGTTTTCGATCACGACGGTCGGGGTTTCGGTTGGCAAGGGTTTGCGTTTCTTGATCATGTCTCGTCAGTTTCAGTTGGTGGTGCAGAAGGAATTCGGTGCGGGCGCCAGGATGGCCGGGATATCGACCGTCGCGTGTTCGCCGCCGCGCTGGCTCAGGCCGGCCATGCCGCCAGGAACTCGTCAAAATGGGCTTTGTTTTCCTGCGCCAGATAGGCCCGGAGCCTGTCCTGCTCGGCACGCAGCTGGGCCGGGTCCAACCGGCCACGCATCTGCTCGTAGCGCAGGTAAACGAGATACGTGTTCAGGACATCGGTTTCGCAGTAATCACGAATGGACTTGAGCTGGCCGGCCTTGAACGCGTCCCAGACCTTGGCGCCGCTCATGCCCATCTTGCCGGGATAACCCAGCAGCGTGGCCACGTCATCAAGCGGCGCCACCGCGCGGCCCTGGTACAGCGCCAGCACGTCCATCAGATCGGTGTGGCGATCGTGATAGCGGTTCAGGTAATTGTTCCAGCGGAACGCGTTGTCGCTGTCACCGGTTTCCCAGTAGCGCTCGGCGACCACGTTGTGCAGCAAGGCGCGGTAGTGCAGCACCGGCAGATCGAAACCGCCGCCATTCCAGCTGACCAGGGTTGGCGTGTATTTTTCCAGACCGTCGTAAAAGCGCTGGATCAACTCGGCCTCGCCGCTCGCTTCGTTGCCGATGCTCCAGACCGCCAGCCGATCCTGGCTGCGCAGCACCACCGAAATGGCCACCACCCGCTGCAGGTGCAGCGGCAGGAAGTCGCTGCCGCCGGTCTTCTGCCGCCGCAGCAACTGGGCCGCGGCCAGCACGTCGTCATCGGGCAGTTCGGGCAGCTCATACAGCCGGCGCAGACCAGCGATGTCGGGCACCGTCTCGATATCGAAAACCAGAATGTTCATCCGCCGTACCGGCCCGGAGATTGTGGCCGTGCAGTGTACCGGATGGTCGCCGCGCCGGCACCGATTTGGTCGGCAGCGGCCGCCACCGCGGCGCGGACTGGGAATGCCGTGCCGGCCTCGCCATAATGGCGAGGCCCGTCCCTGTTGCCGGATCCGCGCATGAAGCGCTTCACCGTTGCCTCGCTGCTGTTGTCGCTGCTGTTGCCGATGGCGTCGGGGCCGTTGTTGGCCGCTGCCGAAGTGGACGACAGACTGCACGGGCTGGCACCGGCCAACCCGGCCTTGACCGAAGCGTTCAGCCTGCAATGGCAACAGCAGCGCGGCGCAGCGCCGCGGCTGCTCGACCACCCGACCGACACCATCCTGACCGTGGCCACGCATGGTCAGCACGTGGTCACTACCACGCCGGTGGTCTGGCTGGAACTGCCCCGCCAGATCGGACCGGCCAGCGCCGGCCACAGCGGCATCTACCGCGAAGCCGACGCCGCCGCGCTGCTCAGCCTCTGGCAGCAGCTGCTGCCGGAGCACGGCCCGGCCGGTTTGCTGGTCGGCGCCAACAGCCGGGGGCTGTGGCCCGGGTGGCGCCAGCAGGCACGCCAGCGCGGGCTCACGCTCAAGCCCGGTTTTGTCCGCGCCGGTGAACAGGCGCACCGGGTCTATGGTCTGCTCCGTCCCAGCATTGCCGTGTTGCTGTACAGCAGCGACATGGCCACCCATGATTCGATTGCGGTCAGCGTGATCCTGCGGGAAAGCCTCAGCAGTGGCTTGCCGGTGCTTGGCACCGAACGCTCGTTGCTGCCTGCCGGCGCGCTGGCGGTGCGGCAACAACCGGCTGCCGCCACCGGCGCCCAGGCGGCCGAGCTGGCGCTGGCACTGCTGCGCGGCGAACAGCCCGGCTGGCAGGAACCGCGCAATCTGGTGACCGAAGTAAACTACCAGGTGGCGCGCACGCTGCAGCTGCCACTGAGCCAGTTGCCGGCACCAGCGCGCAGCGATGGCCTGCCGGACGCAGCAAGACAACGCGACACCGACGCCGATTTGACTGAGCCGGCTCCAGACCAACCAGGCGCAAACCGGCCGCACGACACGGAAGCAAAACCATGATGGATTGGGGCATACGCAGTCGGATTCTGCTGCTGGCATTGATACCGGTGTTCGGTATCGCCGTGCTGCTGCTGAGCTTCTTTGTCAGCGAGCACAGCGCCAACAGCGACAACTCGCTGCGCCAGCGCGGCCAGACCATCGCCCGCCATCTGGCCTACGCCAGCGAATACGGCATTGCCGCCGCCAACGAAGAACAGCTGAACTACCTCATCACCTCGGCGCGCGACAGCGATGACGATGTCGTCGCCATCGCCGTGTTTGACCGCCAGCATCGCATGCTCGCCCGCACCGGCGCCGATCGCTTCGATGACGCGCTGAGGGCGCAGGGCGAACCGCCGCCAGGCATCGAATGGCTCGACAACGACACCGGCTTCATCGTCCGGACGCCGGTGCTCGGCCAGATCCTGAGCCTGCGCGATGTCCGCGGCGACGGCCAGACCGATCGGCCGGTGCTCGGCTATGTCTCGGTGCAGATGTCGAAAGAAAGCGAAGCGTTGCGGATGTACGAAACGCTCGCCATCGCGCTGGTGGTGGTGTTGATCGCCGCCGGGTTTGGTGCAGCACTTGCGATGCGCATGGCGCGCAACGTCATCGTGCCGATCGTGCAGATGGCGCAAGCCGTGCACCGGATCAAGGAAGGCAAACTCGACACCCAGATCGAAACCCGTGCTACCGGCGAACTGAAAGTCCTGGAAAACGGCATCAACAACATGGCGCACTCGTTGCACGAAGCGCACGAGGAGCTGCAACAGGGCATCGATCAGGCCACCGCCGATCTGCGGCAGACTCTGGAAACCATCGAAGTCCAGAACGTCGAGCTCGATATCGCCCGCAAACAGGCCATCGAAGCGGCGCGGGTCAAATCGGAATTTCTGGCCAACATGAGCCATGAAATCCGCACCCCGATGAACGGCGTCATCGGCTTCACCAATCTGCTGCTGAAAACCGAGCTGACCGGCAAGCAGCGCGAATACCTGAATACCATCCGCAAATCCGCGCAGGGCTTGCTTGCCATCGTCGATGACATTCTCGATTTCTCGAAAGTCGAAGCCGGCAAGCTGGTGCTGGAAAACGCGCCGCTCGATCTGCGCGAAATCGCCGACGAAGTGCTGGCAATGATGGCGCCGGCGGCCAGCGACAAAAAGCTGGAACTGGTCGCCCTGGTCTATTCCGATGTGCCGTGCAACCTGCTCGGCGACGGCCTGCGCCTGAAACAAGTGCTGACCAACCTGGTCAACAACGCGGTCAAGTTCACCGCGCAGGGCAGCGTCGAGATCCGGATCATGCTGGAGCAGGATGACGAGCACGAAGCGGTCATCGGCCTGCAGGTGCGCGACACCGGGATCGGCCTGTCGCCGGAACAGCAGAAGCAATTGTTCCAGGCCTTCACCCAGGCCGACACCACCACCACGCGCCGCTTCGGCGGCACCGGCCTCGGTCTGGTGATCTGCAAAAAACTCATCGAAAAAATGGGCGGCGAAATCGGCCTGACCAGCGAACAAGGCAATGGTTCGACATTCTGGTTTACCATCCGCTGTGAAAAATCGGACGACGCCTGGACGGCGCTGCGTCACAACGACGAGCTGGCCGGTCGCCGGCTGCTGGTGTACGAACCGCATCCGACCGCGCGGCTCGCCATCGGCCATCTGCTGTCATCGTGGAAGATGCTGTACACCGAATTTGAACAGCTGCCGGATGTCGCCGATTACCTGCAACACAGCGATCGCAACACGCCGGTCGATGTTCTGCTGCTTGGCGGCCACTTGCACAGCCAGACCGATCACGATGTGATTCGGCATCTGGTCCAGCAATGCCGGCAGCGCAACACCCGGGTGGTGCTCGCCAGCCGCAGCGTCGACAGCAGCGAGCACGCAGCGATTCTGGACTGCGGCGCCGACAGCGTGATCGGCAAACCGGTCGGTCAGCGCCGGCTGTTCACCACTCTGCAGGCGCTGTTCCAACAACAGAACAAGGCCAGCCCCGAAGACTCCAACCAGCAAACGCTGAACGATGAAACGCCGCTCAATTGTCGCATTCTCGCCGTCGACGACAACGACGCCAATCTGGAGCTCGTCAGTACCTTGCTCGCCGACATGGGCGCCGAAGTGGAAACCGCGCGCAGCGGTCGGGAAGCGGTCGATATCGCCCGCGAGCATGACTTCGATCTGATTTTCATGGATATCCAGATGCCGGAAATGGACGGCATCGAAGCGACCCGAACCCTGCGTGCCCATCCGCGCCACCGCAATACCCCGGTGATCGCGCTGACCGCGCATGCCATGCAAGGCGAACGCGAAACGCTGCTCAATGCCGGCATGGACGATTACCTGACCAAACCGGTCAGCGAACAGGAGCTGTACGACACCGTGCAGCGTTGGCTGCATTCGGCGGAACGCGGTCACAGCCGGCTGCGGCGCCGTCGCGCCGACAGCACCATCGAGCGCGCCACCGCCAAAGCCGGCAAAGCCGGTGACAACAGCGATCCGGTACTCGCCGAGGCCGCGGCCATCGACTGGCCACTGTCAATGAAAATGGCCAACAACAAACTCGATCTGGCGCAAACCATGCTGAGCATGCTGGTGCAGAGCATTCCAGAGGCCAGAAGCCAGATCCGCAGCGCCCACGACGACGGCGAACTGAAACTGTTGCTGGAGCGGGTGCACAAATTCCACGGAGCCACGTGTTACGTCGGCGTGCCGCGGCTGAAGCAATTGGCGCACGATCTGGAAACGGCGCTGAAACAAGGCGACGGCGCTGCCGCCGAGCAGTTGCTGCCGCAACTGGAAGGCGAAATGGGCCGGGTGATGACGGAGGCCCCGCAGCATTTGCCGGCACCGATCACCGGCTGAGCGTGCAGCCGGCATTGATCGCCCAACGAAGTCGTCAAGAACGCGGTTCACAACAAAAAGGTCACCTACGTGGGTGACCTTTTTTTCATTGCCCCTTAGCCCGGAACAAAAAATCTGGCATCAGATCCAGCCCTTGCGCTTGAAGAACCAGTACGGCACTGCCCCGGACGCGATGATCAACAGCAGCGACAACGGATACGCCCACGGCCAGGCAAGCTCCGGCATGTGCTCGAAGTTCATGCCGTAAATGCTGGCGATCAAGGTCGGTGGCAGGAACACCGTGCCGGCCACCGCCAGCGTCTTGATGATGGTGTTCTGTTCAATGCTGACCAGGCCGAGCGTCGCATCGAGCAGAAAGGCAATCTTGTTGCTCAGGAACGCCGCATGATCGGCCAGCGACAGCAAATCCGCGCGCAACCCCGACAGATGCTCACGCAGCTCGGGGTGATTCGGCAGCCGCTCGGTTTCCACCAGAAAATTGTGCAAGCGGGTCAGGCTGGTCAAGCTCTCGCGGATGCGCGCCACCAGATCGCCATTGCGACCGAACGCTGTCAACAACTCGCGGAACACCACTTCGCTGCGCCGTTTGGCTTTGTGATCCACGACGCCGAATACCTGTCGTGACAAGCTGTCCAGATCGGTGCTCGTGCGCTCCAGCAGATCCGCCATCCGGTCGACGATGGCATCGAGCAGCGAGGTCATCAATTGCGCCGGCTGCATCAACAGCTGCGGTTTGCCGGCGCAAAGGTTCGCCATGTTGCGGAACGGGCTGGAGTCGGCGTAACGCAAGGTCACCAACCGGTTCGGCATCAGGATGAAGGTGGCCGGGGTCGACTCCGGCGTGCTGGTATCGGCATTGATCAGCACCGTCGCGGTCATGAAGAGAATGCCGTTTTCTTCGTAGAGCCGGCTGGACGTTTCAATTTCCTGCATCTCTTCCCGGGTCGGGACCTCGCCGCCCAGCGCCTGTTCGACCACCCGCTCCTCTTCCCGCGACGGGTTCAACAGATCGATCCACAGCGCCGCCTGCACGACGGTATTGACGTCGGCCGCATAGGCTGAGATTTCCTTGACTCCGGTAGTCGAAAAACAACGCAGCATGGCAGTGCGCTCCGATTCCTGTGGACCGATTCTTCTGATCCGATTTTTCCGGTCTGACGTTGCTACTTCAACGGTCCGCTTGCGCTGGCGGAGCCGTTGTTGTTGCAGCCCAAGGAAGTCCGGCTACCTCCCTCCGTTCGTCCTCCGCCAGCATCACAACGAACGGCCTTAGCAGACTTCATTCATGCCTCGCTGATTGCTCAATCGCGCAAACCGCGAACCCCTGAACGCACTGCGCCGCCCAAAGGCGGCGCAGTGTCTTTCTCATTTCGGCCAAGCCACGCCGAGCCACGCGACATTGAGCGCTTTCTGCTGACGATCCGGTTCTGCCAGTGCCTTGAGCTTGCGCTTGCCTTTGTCTTTGATCTGGGGGGTGACGGTCAGCGTTTGCAAGGCGTCACGGCGGAACAGCGTGACCTGCACCGGCCCCGTGATCAAGGCGCCGGCGCGCTCGTTCAGATCCTTGGCGCTGACCCTGAGCGCGTTCAGCGCAACGACGATGTCGTTGCTGACGACGCCCGCCTGCCACGCCGGACTGTCACGCTCGACTTCGCTCACCACGGCAAACTGATCGGCGCTGCCATCCTTGAATTTCCAGCCATACCAGGCTTCCTGCTCGCCCTTGTCTTCCTTGCCCTGATCGATGCGCAGCTCAAGACCGGCGTCATGCAGCAGCGCCGCCAGCGGCAACTCTTTGGTGCCGGCGATGTAATCTGCCCAGAATGCCTGCCAGTCCACCGGTTGTTTGCTGCCGGCATTGAGCGCATTCAGGATCGCAAGTACATCGGCGCTGCGATAGCCGCCCTGGCTCACCGTGTGTTTTTGCCAGAGTTGCCTGTGCAGATCTTCGACGCCGACTTTGCCTTTACTGGCCTTGCGCAGCAGCAGATCCATGGTCAGCGCAATCATCTCGCCTTTGCTGTAAATGCTGACGGACGCGTTGCGGGCACGCTCGCCACTGGGCTGAATCCATTCATCAAAACTGGACTCCAGTGCGCTCTGCTGGAACCGGCCCGGCTGACGCAGATAGTCGTCCATGATGCTGCCGACTTCGTCGAGGTATTCATCGCGAGTCTGGACCCCGGCGCGCAGGCTCAGGATATTGTCAAAATAGCTGGTATGGCCCTCGGCAATCCACAGCAGCTCGCTGTAGTTCTCACTCTGGTAGTCATACGGCACCATCGTCGCCGGCCGATAGGCTTTCACGTTCCAGGTATGGAAAAACTCATGGGTCGCGGTGCGAATGAACTTGAGGTATTCCTTGCGCGGCGCAAACGTCCAGCGCGGTTTCTGGATCACGGTCGAGTTCATGTGCTCAGTTGCACCACTTTCACCGCTGGTGGCGTGGACAATGAAGAGATAGCGTTTTTCGAACGGGTAGCTGCCGAACAGCTTGCCGGTGGTGGCGACAATTTTCTTCAAATCGGCTGCAATCCGTTCGCCATTGTGATTGCCGGTGCCCCAGATCGCCAGTTCGATGGTTTTGCCATCGACCACGAAGGAGTGGAACTCGTGCTCGCCGGTTTCGATCGGCGAGTCGGTCAGCACATCGTAATCAGCGGCAACAAAGCAGTGCTCGCAGTTGCCCTTTTCCATACCGGCCCGCGACACCCAGCCGGCCGGTACCTGCAACTGCACAGCAATCGGCAATTTGCGCATGGCGACGTTATAGACCCAGACCGCGCTGGCATTCAGGTAGGCATGGCTGTCGTCGATATGACGGGTGCGCTGGCCAAGTTCGTTGGCATACAGCTCGTAACTCACCGAAACCGCCTCGCCTGGCTGTTTGTCGATCTGCCAGCTCGACTTGTCGAGCTTGCTGACCTTCAGCACGCGGCCGTTACGGCCCGTGGCCGTGAACTGGCGTATGCCGTTGGCCAGTGGCAACACCTGATAGCGGCCGGTGCGCCAGAGCGGCAGATGCAGCACCAGCTGCTGACCATCGGTGGCGGGAAATTCGGCGCTGACTTCGGCCAGATGCTGAGCGGCATTGCTGATTTTCAATCCGTATTTGATCGTGTCGGCCTGCACCGGCCACGACAGCGCACTGGCCACGAGCACCAGCAAGGCAATTCGCATTTTCATTGACTACAACCCTTTCAACTTCAACCCAGTGATGGGACAAGAAACCCAGTGGGAGCGGCTTTAGCCGCGACGCGGACTGCTCATCACAATAGCGGCCAAAGCCGCTCCCACGTAATCTTTTTCTGTTTTCGCACAGCCGAATCAACGGCAATCGACCACCGTGCGGCCGAAGCGCTTGCGATCGAGCAACTCCATCGCCGCTTCCGGTACATGGCGTAAACCAATCGTTTCGGTATAGAGCCGCTCGAACGGAATTTTCCAGTCGGCACCGAGTTTCTGCCAGATCGCCTTGCGCAGCGGCATCGGACAATTGGCCGAGCTGACCCCGAGCAAGCTGACGCCGCGCAGAATCAGCGGAAACACCGTGGTCGGCAGTTGTTCGCTGGCAGCCAAACCGACGCAGGCGACATTGCCCCACAGATTCACATGCGCGATCAGTTTGGCCAGTTGCTCGCCACCAACGCTATCGACCACACCGCCGAACCGGGCGGCCTCCAGCGGTCGATCACCAAGCTGCAATTCCGCCAGCGTGCAGACCTGGTGCGCGCCCAGCCGGCGCAGGTAATCACGATGTTCCGGCCGCCCCGACAACGCGATCACCTCGTAACCTTGTGCGGCGAACAGCGCGACCGCGACGCTGCCAACACCGCCGGTGGCGCCGGTGACCACAATCGGACCTTTGTCCGGGCGCTGATCATTTTCCAGCATGCGGTGCAGACAGAGCGCAGCGGTAAAGCCAGCCGTGCCAAGCGTCATCGCCTGAAACGCGGTAAGGCCGGACGGCAACGGAATCAGCCAGTCGGCTGGCACCCGCGCCCGTTGAGCGAGGCCACCGTCATGTGACTCACCGAGCCCACAGCCGTTGACCAGCACCCGATCGCCAGTCTTGAATGACGGCACCGCCGATTCGAGCACAGTGCCGGCCAGATCAATGCCGGCATTCAAGGGATAGCTGCGCAGGATCTTGCCGCGGCCGGTGACCGCCAACGCATCTTTGTAGTTGATGCCGGAATACTCGACCGCCACCAGCACATCACCGGCTGACAGCGCCTGCTGGTCCATTTCCACCAGCCGGCCGCTGATCTGCTTTTTGTCTTGCACCGTTTCCTGAAAGACTCGGCAGGCGAGAAATGTCATGGTCTGCACTCCGTTCGCGTTAGGCTCATCGCCGCCTGGATTGTAACGGGTTCAGCCGGTTGTCGCCCGCCTGTCAGCGCTTCGCCAACCGCGCAAGCGGAAAAAAACAAAACCCCGCCGAAGCGAGGTTTTGTCAGCAACTCAGCCCAGAAACTCAGTTGCCGTTGCCTTTGCTTTCGGCACCATGCATCCAGTCGACCAGCTTGCCGGAGACCAGCCACATCAACACCGAGAACACCACCAGCGAAACGCCGATGGCGGCAAACACGAACAGCAAACCGGAGTGTTCCGGCATCACGCCCATGCTGACGGCAAAGTCCTGGACGAAGCCGTATTCACCGGCGTGTTCGGTGAACGCACCGATGTAACCGGCGAGGAAGTAGGCGCAGGCCGGCATCAGGAACCAGACGCCCATGACCACCGACATCAGGCGCAGCGGTGCCAGCTTGGTCATCAGGCTCAACCCGACCGGCGAAATGCACAGCTCACCGAGCGTGTGGAACAGATAGCCAAGCGTCAGCCAGATCATCGACATCTTTTTGTCCGGCGACGACTGCATTTCAAACACGCCGAGAATCAGGAAACCGAAACCGACCGCCGTCAGCAGAATACCCGTCGCCACTTTCAGCGGTGCTGACGGGTTCTTGTTCTCGCGGGCCAGCTTGACCCAGAGCCAGGCAAAAACCGGTGCGAAAATGATGATGAACAACGGGTTCGCCGACTGGAACCAACCGGCCGGCACTTCAAAGCTGCCTACCATGCGCTGGGTGTTGTCCTGCGCCACCAGGTTCAGCAGACCGCCGGCCTGCTCGAACGCAGTCCAGAACATCATGATGAACACGAACATCGACATCACGACGCGCAGGCGATCGCGCTCTTCGTGGGTCAACGGCATGTGCACGCCACCGGCTTTTTCGCGCGACAGCTTGGCCGTCGGCACCACACCGATATCGCCGAGGTATTTTTGCGCGAACAGCAGCTGGATACCGACCGACAGCAACATGCCGACACCGGCGGCGAAATAGCCCCAGCGCCAGCCGTAGTTCGGATCTTCACCAAGGGTCGAGGTGATCAGCGGCGCAATCAGCGCGCCGATGTTGATGCCCATGTAGAAAATCGAAAACGCGGCATCGCGACGGGCATCGCCCTGCGGATACAGCTCGCCGACCATGGTCGAAATGTTCGGCTTGAACAGACCGACACCGGCGGCCATCAGCACGAGGCCGACGTAGTACAGCGTGATGTCGCCCGGCACGGCGAAGAACAGCGTGAACTGCGCGGCGGCCATCAGCACACCGCCGATCAGCACCGAACGGCGCATGCCGAGGAAATTGTCGGCAATCCAGCCACCGATGATGTTGGTGGCGTAGGCCGAGCTGGTGTACCAGCCGTACAGAATCAGCGCTTCACCGCGATCCATGCCAAAGCCGGGGTTGGCGCCATCGACGGCCGCCACCAAGGTCAGGACGACCAACGCCCGCATGCCGTAATAACAGAAGCGTTCCCACATTTCGGTGGTGAACAACAGGAACAATCCGATCGGATGACCGAACAAGGTCCCCTGGGGAAGGTTGCGGCTCATGAAAAACTCCGTGGCTGTCTCCCGCCGAACGAAGACCCGTCCAGGCGAGCAAGGCTTTTTATCTGGTGATTTTTTGCGCACAGCGGGCAGGCCCGCCAAGCTGGCCGACTTGATATCACAGCGACCTGAGGGGAACAACCAAAACCGGTCATCGTGCACGAATGCTGCAGCGCAGCACTTACCCGGCCTGCGTCAAGCCTGCGCAGGTTGATGACGGGTCGGGTAAATCCAGCGAAAGGTGAAGTTCAGCCGCTCGCCAACCGGCTTGGCGGTTTTCGGCAAGGCATGCCGGTAGTTGGCCTGGGTCGCGCCGGCCATCAGCAGCAGATCACCGTCTTGCAGCAGCAGGTCGAGCCGCAACGCTTTCTGCTTGCGGTGTTGCAGGCAGAACCGGCGCGCGGCGCCAAAACTTAACGAAGCAATGATGGGGTCAGGCCCGAGCTCCGGTTCGTCGTCGCTGTGCCAGCCCATGCTGTCCTGGCCGTTGCGGTAACAATTGGCCAGCACGCTGTTGAAGCGGGCGCCGGTGACCGTTTCCACGGCGACACGCAGCTCGGTGAGCAGCGGCGTCCACGGCAGCGGTTCATTGCGCTTGCCGGAATAGACATAGGCGCAGTCCGGGTCGCCGTACCAGGCGGTCAAACGTGGCTGCATCACCTCGCGACCGAAAATGACGATCGGCTTTTGCTGCCATGCCAAGCGCTGACGCAGCTCCGTGGCGATGCGGGCGCATTCGGCACGCGGCCACAGCGCACGCCACAGTTGCAACTCGGCACCGGCTAGCACTGGCGTTTCATGGCGGGACACATCTGCACTGAACACGTTCTGTTCTCATCCGATCAGGTCGGCACCGGGATTTGACCATGCCGCTGGCGCCCGCGCCACACGGGCCGTTACACTCGCGGGCGTTTTGTGGACCGGCCAAGAAGCCGGCGATGGCTTTGCCCCGCCCAGCCGCGCTTGCAATACCAGCGCATCCGCTGCGGCAACAATAACGAGATCAGGACATGACCTCCACCCCGCTCGACCAGCAGCGCCAGCTGCTCGGCCACCCGCTTGGTTTGTATATCTGCTTCTTCACCGAAATGTGGGAGCGCTTTGCTTTCTACGGCATGAAAGCGCTGCTGTTCCTCTATTTGACCCAGCACCACAAGTTCGGTGACAGCGACGGTTATCTGTTGCTCGGCACCTACGCCGGTCTGGCCTACGCACTGCCGGTGATCGGCGGCATGCTCGCCGACAAGTACCTCGGCATGCGCAAGGCGGTGGTGTTCGGTGGCGCACTGCTGGTGCTCGGTCAGCTCGGCATGGCCTACAAAGGTCACGCCGCGTTTGTGGGCGAGAACGGCGTTGATCAGGACGCCTTCGCGATCCAAATCATGTACCTGTCGCTGGCGTTCATCATTGTCGGCGTCGGGTTCCTGAAACCGAATATCTCGACCATTGTCGGCCGCCTCTATGGCGATACCGATCCGCGCCGCGATTCGGCCTTCACCATTTTCTACATGGGCATCAACCTCGGTGCGGTTCTTGCCAGTTTGTTCATCGGCTTCGTCGGTCAGGCATACGGATGGGAATACGGTTTCGGCTCGGCCGGCATCGGCATGCTGATTGGATTGGTGGTCTTTACCTCGGGCCAAAAGCACTTGCATGGGCATGCTGAATCCAACAATCCTTCATCGCTTCTGGAGCCGGTGTTCGGCATTCGTCGTGAATGGGCTATTTACCTAGGCGCGCTGCTCGGCGTCATTCTGGTTCAGCAAATTCTGCAGATCCGTTTTGATTTGTCCTTCATCGGAACATTCTTTGGGCTGACAGAAGGAACGGAGATCACCGCAACCGAGGTGGTGGCAATTCTGATGACGCTGGCCCTGCTTGTGTGGTGGACACGATTTCTTCTGCGCGAGTGTAGTCAACAGGAACGCCGCAACATGGTCGTTCTGATGGTGCTGATCGGCATCAGCTCGGTGTTCTGGGGCCTGTATGAGCAAACTTACGGCACTTGGCTGGCATTCTCTGACCGGGTCATGAATTTGGAGACGTTCAATCTCGGCTTCATGACGTTCACGCCGAACTCTTCGCAGTTAACGTTTGTTGGTGCTCTGTTCATCATTCTGCTGGCGATTCCGTTTGCCTGGCTCTGGCCCATGCTGGACAAGCGCGGCTGGAACCCGAGCGCGTCGGCCAAATTCGGTTGGGGCCTGATCTTTGCCGGTCTCGCCCACTTCGTATTGGAGATCGCGGCACTGAATCCGGAAGCCAATGGCCTTGCCGGCTTCTGGTGGTTCATCCTCGCGTATTTCGTGCTGGAAGTCGGCGAGATGGTGCTGTCGCCAATCGGTCTGTCGGCGGTGACCACACTGTCGGTACCGCGCGTGGTCTCGCTGATGATGGGCGTCTGGTTCCTCGCCTCGGCCTTCGGCGAAATGCTCGCCGGCCGCTTCGGCACGCTGGCCGCAATGCCGGAAGGCACCAGCACGCCGGATGCGCTCGCCATCTATGCCGATGTGTTCCAGACCCTCGGCTGGATCGGTGTCGGCTGCGGCGTATTCATGCTGGTCATCACCCCGCTGATGAAGCGTGGCGCACCGTAAGGAAACTGCACTGTGTTTGGCAAAAGCCCGGCTCGTCCGGGCTTTTTCATTGGCGCCGTGACTCGCCCAACCGGAGAAATCGCCCCGGCACTGCTATACCTAAACGCAAACAAGACCTGAGCGCCAGCATGGGAGGCACCGCATGCAAACCGTCGCCGATCTGATGACCTCGACCGTACTGTGCCTGCGTGACAACCAGACCCTGCAAGACGCGCACTCGCTGATCCGCGACAAAGGCATACGCCACATCCCGATCGTGGACGACAAGGACAATCTGGTCGGCGTGCTGAGTCAGCGGCCGCTGTTGGCGTTTGTGCTGAACGCGGTCGATAACGGCGGGCTGTCATATGCTTCGCGGCTGGAGGCACGAACCCTGATCCGCGAGCTGATGGAGCAGCCGGTGACCATCGGCCCGGAACAGCCGCTGACCACCGCCGCCCGTTACCTGCTCGACAACAAGCAATCCTGCCTTATCGTCACCCAGGACGGCAAAGTCACCGGCATCCTGAGTCCGGTCGATTTCATCCGCTGTGCGCTGCATTTCCTGGAAACGAAGCGCTGAGCGCGTTGCCCGCCCCCGGAAACCTCGATTGCCGCGGACAGCAGTGCAGCTGATCTGTTTCTGTCGGAACGGCCCTGGCCGCGATGGTTTGGTCGTTAAAAGAAATCGCGGCCAAGGCCGCTCCTACAAAAACCGGCCGTGCGAAGTGCCGCTCCCACAGCCCTCCCGCAGCACTGCCATCAGTCAGCCAGGTACGTTCGCAACCGCTGCCACTCCGCCAACTTTGCCGCAAACGATTTACCGGCATGAGCCGGACTGGTTGACGGCAATTGCAAGACGTCGATACCGGCCACATCCACCACCGGCAGCACATGCCGACGAAACAGCGCATAGGCCGTGCCGCCATTGCAAGCGACGGCGCGGAGCTGCCGGCATTGGGCAAACAGGCTGACGAAATCATTCGGCCGCTCGGTTGCGCGGGCGATGGCCGAATCGAGACTGCCCGGCCGCTGGCAACTCGCCAGCACATCCCAAAGCGCGATGCGATTGGCGATCAGCTGCGCCAGGCGCTGCTCATACGGCAAGGCCGCATCGAAACCCAGCAGCGACGCCATCATCGGCCAGAACGCATTGCGCGGATGGGCGTAATACTGCTGCGCTTGCAAGGAAGCAACGCCGGGCATGGTGCCAAGAATCAGAATCCGGGCATCCGGCGCTGCCAAGGAAGAAAAGCTTTGGATGGTGGTCACGTTCATCTCTGTCGGGCGTCAATACCCAAAAGGACGTTGCGCCGAACTGGCCAGAATCCGGCGCAATAACGATTGCGCCCTACTTTGATTGCCCGCGTACTCACCTATTGCGAGGCAACAAGTCCAACGCCACCGCCACCAACGCTTTCACACCAGTACGCAAAGTTGGTTCCGGCAGCGGGGCAAACTCCGGCGAGTGCAGCGCCGGCAGATTGACTTCACCTTTTTGCGCCTTGGCGTAGACCACCGGATCGACGCCGCCAACCCAGAAAATCGTGCTCGGGATCTTGTCTTCGGTTTGGCCGTACAGCGAGAAATCCTCGCCGGCCATGACCGGTTCGGTGGCGAGCACCTTGTCGGCGCCGAGTGCTTTCTCGAACACACCGACCAGGCGCTGGGTCAGCTTGGCTTCGTTCAGCGTCGCCGGCGTGTACTCGTCACGGATTTTCACATCGGGCATGGCATCGGCCGGCATGCCGGCGGCGAGCGCGGTACCGGTGACGATGCGTTCAATCGCTTTCAGCATCTGCTCGCGCACGACCGGCGAATAGCTGCGCACGGTCAAGGCGAGCTTCACTTCTTCCGAAATGATGTTGGCCTTGGCGCCGCCGTGGAACGAGCCGACCGTGATCACGGCCGGTTCGCGCGGATCGATTTCACGGCTGACGATGGTCTGCAGCGCCAGCACGACCTGCGAGGCAAGCACGATCGGGTCCTTGGTTTTGTGCGGGTAAGCGCCGTGACCACCGACACCACGTATCGTGATATCGAGGTTATCGACGCTCGCCAGCGCCGGGCCGATGCTGTACGCCACCGAGCCGGCCGGGTGCGAGGCCGAGGTGTGCAGCGCGACCGCGTAATCCGGTTTCGGAAACTTGCTGTACAGGCCGGCTTTCAGCATCGCCTTGGCGCCGCCGGACAGCTCTTCGGCCGGCTGGCCGATCAGCACCAGCGTGCCCTGCCATTCGTTCCTGCGCGCGTTCAGTTCGCGGGCGGCGCCAATCAACGAGGTCATGTGGATATCGTGACCACAGGCATGCATGACGCCGACTGTCTGACCGGCTTCGTTCTTGCTGATGACTTTGCTGGCATAGGGCAGGCCGGTGTTTTCGACCACTGGCAGCGCATCCATGTCGGCCCGCAGCAGCAAGGTCGGGCCGTTGCCGTTTTTCATCACCGCCACCACGCCGTGGCCGCCGAAATTCGTGGTGACCTCGAAACCCTGGCTTTTCAGTTCTTTCGCCATCCGTTTGGCCGATTCGACCTCACGAAACGACAACTCGGGATACTGGTGAAAATGCTTGTACAGCTTTTCCAGGTAGGGGTAATCGTCGGCATGAACGGCCGGCTGCGCCATCAGACTGGCAGCAAGCGGCAACAATGTCAGCGCAATCCGGCGGGCCGTTTTCGAACGAACAGGCAACATGGTTTATGCTTCCCTTTGTGGCGGTTGGTTGTGCCGGCGAGGCAGAGGCAAGGTCATGGAGCTTATCACTGATGAACGGGTGTTGCGGCGCGCGGCCGAGCACCTTGCCGGCTATGACCGGGTCATGGCCAACCTGGTGCAGCAACATGGCATCAGCCGGATGACGCCGTGGCAGAACGAGCCATTCACTGCGCTCATCGGCGCCATCATTTCGCAGCAGCTGTCGGTCAAAGCCGCCGACACCATCGAGAAGCGGGTCTTGAAACTGGCCGGTCGTGGTGATCGGTTTATCCCGAGCCGCCTGCTCGCCGCCAACGACGAAGACATGCGTGCTGCCGGCCTGTCCGGCGCCAAAACCCGTTACATCAAAGGCATTGCCGAAGCGGCGCTCGACGGCACATTGGATCTGAAACACATCCGCGATCTGCCGGATGACGAATTGATCAAAACCCTGACCGCGCTGAAAGGCATCGGGGTCTGGACCGCCGAGATGCTGATGATTTTTGCCTTCGGCCGGCCCGACGTGATGAGCCTTGGCGATCTCGGTTTGCGCAAAGGCATTGAAGTGGCATACGAACTCGATCACCGGCCGAGCGATCGGGTCATGCTCGGTACTGCGGAAGCGTGGCGGCCGTATCGTTCAGTGGCCAGCTGGTATCTGTGGCGCGCGGCCGAAAGCGGGCCGATAAACTAAGGAAACGCTGATCAAGTTTGCAGGCAAAATACACCGGTCACCCGGCGAAAGCCGGGGGCTTTTTTTACCGGTGAACATGGATACCGGCTTTCGCCGGTATGACAAGCTCGTAGCTTAATCAGAGCGTCCCTGAGCGCCTCAAAGCCGTTCGTCGTGCTTTCGTCGAACCATGAATGCCTGATTTGCAGCGGATTCCGCTCATCCTTCGACAAGCTCAGGACAAACGGAATACTTAATTCAGAAGCTCCCTGACCCGCCACACGCTCAATCAAACGGCTTCAGCTTCAGGAACTGGCGCAGCAACGCTTCGATCTCGCTGCGTTGGAACGGCTTGCTGGCAAAGGCATCGCAACCGGCCGCGAGGCAGCGTTCCCGGTCCCCGCTCATCGCATTGGCGGTCAGTGCAACCACCGGCAAGGTGAAGCCGGCCGCGCGCAATTTCTGGACGGTTTCGTAACCGTCCATGCGCGGCATCTGCATGTCCATGAACACCAGATCGTAGGGCTGCCGTTGCTGGCGGGATTTTTCCAGCATCGACAAGGCAATCAGGCCGTCGGCAGCCACATCGACCTGCACACCACAGGACTGCAGCAGCTGGGTCGCCAGCTTGGCGTTGACCGTGTTGTCTTCGGCCACCAGCACACGGCCACTGAAGCGCGGCCGCGACTGCTTGCTGTCGAGCAGCGGCCCGCGTTCGAACTCACTGACCAGCAACGCGTCGTCGAGACATTCGGCCTGAAATTCAAACACAAAGGTGCTGCCCTGCCCCGGCACGCTGTGTACCCGGATATCGCCACCGAGCAGTCGCGCCAATTGCCGGGAAATGGCCAGGCCCAAGCCCGTGCCGATGTGCCGTTTGCCGCTGCCATGATTCGCCTGCTCAAACGGCTCAAAAATGCGCGCCAGATCCGTTGCCGCGATGCCGGTCCCGGTATCGCTGATGCTGATCCGGAACCGCGCCTGGCCGTTGTCGCGCTCGGCCTGCAGCTGCAGCTGGATCTGACCGATATCAGTGAATTTGACCGCATTGCCGAGCAGATTCAGCAGGATTTGCCGTATCCGCAGCGGGTCGGTCTGGACATGCGCCGGCAGCGGAAACCGGTAGTCGGTCAGCAGCAGCAATTGCTTCTGCTCGGCACGCGGCTGCAGCAGCTGCACCACCTCCTGCACCAGCGCCAGCACCGAACAGCGCTGCGGCACGAGCCGCATATGGCCGGCTTCGATTTTGGCCAAATCCAGCACATCGTTGATCAGGGTCAGCAGGGTGCGGCTGCTGTCGAGCACAACTGCGAGCGGCGTTTTCACCGCAGCCGGCGTCTGCGGGTCATCCAGCAGCAGTTCGGTGTAGCCCATGATGGCCGTCAGCGGCGTGCGAATTTCATGGCTCATGTTGGCCAGGAACTGGCTCTTGGCCTGACTGGCGGCGACGGCCTGATCGCGAGCGACCCGCAATTCTTCCGTGCGTTCCGCCACCTCTGCTTCAACCCGCGCGGTGTACTGATTCGACGACAGCAGATAGATGCCAAGACCGCCCGCCAACACCAGACCGATCGCCATGGCGAGCCAGGCGCGGTGCGCCGACGGCGCTTCACTGGCGGCCGTGGCCAGCACCAGCTGCCAGCGCCGATCCCCAAACTGCCTGACAAAACGACTTTCGCTGTCGTTGTCGTTGCTCGCGTGCGCAGCCGGCCATTGCAGCAAGCGCTGCAAATGGCCACTGTCGTCTTCCATCCACACCTCTGCCGACAAGCCGGCGACACCATCGCTGGCCATGGCGTGTTGCAACATCGCCTCGACGTCGATGACCGCTACCAGCAGCCCTTGCAACGGTGCCGCCACCGGCGCGGCATCGTTACCGACCGGATACGGCACACCCGCCAGCACATGCCAGCCATTTTTTTCCGGCTGCGGCCACTCCAACTGTTCGCTGACCTGGAAACGGCGGGTGTGCTGGACACGACGGACAAATGCCGCGCGATTGGGATCGGCCAGCAGATCCAGTCCGAGCACGGCGCGGTTCTCCTGCATCGGTTCGATATACGTGATCGGAAAATACTCGCTGCGCGGCAGCGCCGACACCATCACGCCGGCGCTGTGCTGGCGGATTTCGAAAGCCGGCTCCAGTTCCCGTTGCGCTAGCTCAAAGCCGGCACGTTGCTCGGCCAGCACCCGCGGCGCCCACTCCAGCGTGCTGACGCTGTTGGCAAATTGCAGTTGCTCGCTCGCAAAGCTGCGGAACTCTTCCCGGGTGACCGTCTGCGAGCTGACGAACAAGGCCCGCAACATCAGCAGCGTTTGTTCGACGCTGGCTTGCTGCAATTCAAAACGGTGAAAGATACGGCTGTGCCGCAGATGCTGCTCGGCGTGCCACTGCGCCATTTCCCGCTCGCGCAAATTGATCGCGGTTTGCGCCGCCAGGATGGCGAGCAACAGCACAATGGCTGACAGCGTCCAGCGCCGCTGCCGGGACAGGCGCCGATCGCCGGTTTGCCAGACGTACAACAGCGGCAACAACGCGATGACGCCGATGGTGTCGCCAATCCACCAGGTCAGCGCCGCTTCCGGCACCATCGCCAGCGGCAGCTGACCGAGCAAAACAAGCGAACTGGTGCCCCAGATCGGATTGATGAGGCAGGCGAGCGGACCGGCCAGCGCGACCTGCCGCAGCAGGTGCCGGTGCGACAGCGACAACTGCCGGCGATCGCCAACGCGCTGCAGCAACCAGCAACCGGCGGTGGCCTGCAGCGCTGCGCCGACACCAATCAGCGCGGCGGCAAGCCAGGCTTGCAGACTGCTGCTGTCGAAATAGATGAGGCCATTGAACAGCAGGGAGCCGAGCAGCACGCCGGGCCACAACCGGTAGCCAAACAGGGCCAAGGCAACCAGCGCGATACCGGACGGCGGCCAGACCGGCATCACCATGGTCGGCGGCAGCGCAACCTGGCGCGCCAGCAGACCGCCAAGGAAATACAGCGCCGCCAACAGCAGGCAAGCCAGCAATGTGCGAACGGCGCGAGTCATCCGTGGCCAGATCCCGTGCGATGAGGAGAAAGGTCACCGCACCACAGTTGGTACGGTTTTTCATAACTATAGCGGCTAAGACAAAAGCAGCGACCGGGACAAACGTCGCTCAGACGCTGGTCGTCAGTGCGAGCCTGCGCCAGACCGCGTTACCGGCAGCAGCGGCAGATCGGAAAACACCGCCGTGACGCCTTGGCGCCACAGTGCCTCGGCGCGGTCGCCATCGTTGACGGTCCAGACCAGCACGTCGCGCCCGGTCGCGCGCACGGTGGCAATCAGTTCGGCGCTGATCAGCCGGTCATCGTAGTGAAAACTCACCGCTTGCAGCGCATCCAGCTCGGCCAGGATGGCCGCCGCCGGCCACCGCCGCTCAAGCAGAAAACCGCGCGGCAACGCCGGCAAATAGCGCTGAATCGCACGCAACGACTGACGGGAAAAACTCGACGCCAGCAGCGGCAAACGCTCCAGCCAACGGCCGGCGCGCAACAGTTCTGCCAGCACCCGGGCGGTCTTGACGTAATCGCTCGGGTTCGGTTTCAGCTCGATATTGATGCCGATGCCGCGCTCGGCGCAGAACGCCAGCACCTCGCTGAGCAGCGGAATGCGCTCGCCGGCAAAGCGGGCATCGAACCAGCGGCCGGCGTCCAACCGGCGCAGGGTCGACCAGTCCATGTGCTCGGCGCGGCCCTGACCATTGCTGGTGCGCTCCAGCGTGTTGTCATGCAGCACCACCAGTTCACCACTGGCGCAGAGCTTGGCATCGAGCTCCACCCAGCGCAGGCCGGCATCGGCGGCCGCGGCAAAGGCCGCCATGGTGTTTTCCGGGGCCAGCCCGGCCAAGCCGCGATGGCCAATGACTTTGGCGGCACGCAGCGAACGCATCACGATCTCGGCTTGGGTACGGGAGGCGCTCACGCAAAGGCGTCCGGTCGCAGGCAATCAAAGAGCTGAACGATGCCCGCTTTGTCGCGCCGGGACAAGCCACGGAGGCGCCAGAACAGGCCGGCCAGCCCGTTCGGTCGCCGGGGGACCGTCATGCTTTTTTACAGTGGTTGGGGCACGCGCAACAGCACCGAAAAAGCTCAGGTTAGTCCTCACTTGCGGGTCAAAATGGCATGCCGCCGTTGCCCGATTGACAAAAACGTGACGGCAGTCGTCCACAGCCCGGTTTTCGATGCAGTGCAGCGTCAAGCGATCGGCAGCCGGCACTGTACAATCCTTCGACAACGCCAAAACAATATGCTAACTAATTGAAAATATTGAATTTTATATTACTGTATATTTTTTGACCAAGTCGAGCCCGAGGCCAGATCTGGCGGGGCCGGCCTCGGGTTTTGGCAAGATTTCACCAAAGTTATCCACAGAAATTGTGGACAGCCGATGACGGTTTCGTGAAACGTTTTCGCAATCGGGCTGCAAGCGGCGAGATTCCGTCGTGGAACGCTTTTTGTGACTTTTTCACACCCCGGCCGAAGCTGAACTACGCTTACTTTTTGACCGCCGCCGAGATGGTGTACTGGGCGCCCTGCTTGCGCTTCTCGTAATTGCCGAACACCTCGTTGAAGCTGCGCTTGATGAAGTCACGCAAGCCGTTGATGGTCACCACCACGAGTTCACCACCCGGTGCCAGATGGTGCAGGGCGTCATAGAAGTAGAGGTAGAACAGCTCGTTGCCGGCCTTGGCCGGCAGGTTCGAGACGATCAGATCGAACTGGCGAGTACCCACTTCCGACAGACCATTGGACAGAAATGCCTCGGCGTTCTTGATGCCGTTCGCCGCCAGGTTCTTCCTGCTGTAGTCGACCGCGACATAATCCTTGTCGATCAGCGTGTGCATGCCCTGCGGCGCCAGCCGCGCCAGCGTCATGCCGAGCACGCCATAGCCGCAGCCGACGTCCAGCGTCCGGGCATTAGGCGCAGGGTCCACGTAATCGAGCAACAGCCGCGAGCCGGCATCGACCTCTTTCGGCGAGAACAGGCCATGGGTGGTCGTGAACCGGAAATCAAAGCCACGGACGTTGGCGGAAAAGTGGATATCTTCGCGGTAGCGGCTGGCGATCGGGTGCGGCGACGGCATGGCGGTTCCAGAACGTGAAAGCAGGCGCCGGGCCTACAGAGCCCGGCGGGAAGGGCCGCTATGCTACCATTGCGCCCCCATTGACCGGGCAAGTCGCAACGCGACGCCTTCCTCGTAACCCTCGCCCCTTGCGGGAGAGGGTGGTGCATAGCGCCGGGAGAGGGGGATTTGTTCCGGTTTGACACCCCATCTTGCTGCCTTTTGACACCATGACCGAACCCCGTTTGTACCGCGTGATCTTCCAGAACCAAGGTCAGCATTACGAACTCTATGCCCGCTATGTCTACCAGAGCGACATGTGGGGCTTTGTCGAGATCGAGGAACTGGTGTTCGGCGAGCGCAGCCAGCTGCTGGTCGATCCGGCCGAGGAAAAGCTCAAGAATGAATTCGACGGCGTCCGCCGCAGCTATATTCCGGCCCACTCGATCGTCCGCATCGACGAGGTCAGCAAAATCGGCGAAGCCCGCATCACCGATGCCAAAGGCGAGAACGTGACGCCGTTTCCGGCCGGGATGCCGCGCGCTGGCAAGAAACCCGAGTAGATTTGTTGATCCCCCTCCTTTTTAAGGAGGGGCTAGGGGTGGTTGCGGAGGTTGTAATCAAGCGGCTCGCTTCGGCAACAGTATCGCGTTCTGAGCTCTACCGCCCGGACCTAAACATCAAAGCCCCGCCTTGACAAGGCGGGGAGCCAACACATGATTGGCAACATCGCCGTAACCGAATACCAAACGAGGTTTCTCTCTTGGCTTTAATCGTCGCCCACTGCCGCCCCGGTTTCGAACCCGAATGCGCCGCCGAACTGGAAGCCATGGCGCAAGCCTGGGATGCCGAACTGACCACCGAAATCCCTGAACTCGGCGGCTTGGTGTTCGGTCGCGGCAATGTCCGGGCACTGGTCGATCAGATCGATCTGAAACTGCTGGTGTTTACCCGTCAGTGGTTTCTCGCACTCGAAGAAGTCGAGCTCGATCCGAAGAACCGCGTCGATGGCATTCTGAAAGCGCTGGGCCGCAGCAGCGGCGCCGAGCTTTTCATCGAAAGCAGCGACAGCGAACCCGGTCGCGAACTGCAGGGTCTGTGCCGCGCCATCACCGCGCCGCTGGAACAGGCACTGAAAAAAGCCAACATGCTGCGTGAAGGCAGCGAGAACCGGCTGCACGTCTTGTTTCTCGACGGCACCCACGCGCTGGTCGGCTACGCACCGATCGCCCGCTCGCATCCGGAACCGATGGGCATCCGCCGGCTGCGGATGCCGAAAGACGCGCCGAGCCGCTCGACCCTGAAACTGGAAGAAGCGCTGATCGAATTTGTGCCGCGCAGCGAATGGACCCACCGGCTGCGACCACGTATGCACGCGGTCGATCTCGGTGCCTGCCCCGGCGGCTGGACCTATCAGATGGTGCAGCTCGGCCTGCGCGTCACCGCCGTCGATCACGGCCAGATCGATCCGCGGCTGATGGCGACCGGCCAGGTCGAACACCGCGCGCTCGACGGCTTTCTGTTCAAACCCGAGCGCAAAGTCGACTGGCTGCTCTGCGACATGGTCGACAAGCCGATGCGGGTCGCCCAGCTGCTGGCCAAATGGCTGCAGAACGGCTGGTGCCGCGAAGCCATCGTCAACCTGAAGCTGCCGATGAAAAAGCGCTACGACGAACTGGAACGCTGCCTCGAAGTGATCGAAAAACCACTGCTCGACAACAACCGCGAGTTCGAACTGCACGCCAAGCAACTGTATTACGACCGTGAGGAAGTGACGTTGCATGTGCGGGTGTTGGGGGTTCAGTGAGTCTCATTGAAGAAAAATACTTAAAGGACATCGACCGTTCGAAGCTACCGGTCCAAGCTAGGCCGGTACTTGTTGCTCTTGGGCAATTCCAAAGCAGTGAAGCAGTTACAGCAACCTGCCCCCATTGCAATCAGCTTATAAGAGTGATCGGTCTTACCCTGCCGCGCGAAGCTAGGCCGTGTGCTTGGGAGGTTTCGTGTGAATGCACGGCGTGCAATACCACCATGCGCGGACTGTAGGCACCGTAGGGCGGGTCAAGCGCAGCAGACCCGCCATTTCAGCGTTGACCGATAGCGGCAGCTCCGCTGCGTTTGAGCAGCCCTACAGAGTTGGTGCTTCGTTAGAGAACGCTGAGAATTCTGCCAGCGGATCTCGACAAGCCCCCCTCCCGGCCTCCCCCCTGGCAGGGGGAGGAGCGAAACAACTCCCTCCCCTGCGAGGGGGAGGGCTGGGGTGGGGGCTTTGCCGCTCTGCGCTTGAACGTTTAGAGCATGCCACTATCGCAATTGTAGTTTTAGATACCGAAAACCCGGTGACATAAATGAGCCACGAACTCCTGCTCGGCAAAACCGTTCTCTACAAGGATCAATACGATCCCAAGCTGCTGCACCCGGTGCCACGTGCGCTGAACCGCGCCCATCTACCCCTGCAGCAGTTGCCGTTTACCGGCGTCGATATCTGGAATGGCTACGAGCTGTCGTGGCTGAACGGCAAGGGCAAGCCGGTGGTCGCGCTCGGTGAGTTCACGGTGCCGTTCGACAGCCCGAATTTGATCGAATCGAAATCGTTCAAGCTGTACCTGAACTCATTCAACGGCACCCGCTTTGATGACTGGCAGAGCGTACAGCAAACCATGGCGCGCGATCTGTCGGCCGCGGCTGGGGCAAATGTATTGGTCGAGCTGAAACCGGCCAGCGAAAACGTCATGCGTCCGCAATGGCCCGGCGATGGCCTGTGTCTGGATGAGCTCGATGTGGCGTGTGACACCTACGAGCTGAACCCGGAACTGCTGGCGCTCGATCAATCCAATGCGAAAACCGGCAAAACCGTTCGTGAAACCCTGCACAGCCAGCTGCTCAAATCGAACTGCCCGGTCACCGGTCAACCGGACTGGGCCACCGTGGTCGTGCGCTACCACGGCGCCGCCATCGATCACGCGAGCCTGTTGCGCTACATCGTTTCGTTCCGCAACCACGCCGAATTTCACGAGCACTGCATCGAGCGGATGTTCTGCGACATCTGGCAGCGCTGCCAGCCGCAGTCACTGACCGTATTCGCCCGTTACACGCGTCGCGGTGGACTGGATATCAACCCGTATCGCAGCAGTGATGAAACGGTGTTTGATAACCGGCGGGCAGCGCGGCAATAGCTGGCGGTTTCAACTGCAAATCAGAGTCCGCAGCCTCACTTTGTGCTCGGCGTTCACCCTCTCCCCGGCCCTCCCCCATCAAGGGGGAGGGGGTCTCACGGCGAAGGATGTTCTGGCCCCGCTCTCTTGACGGGAGAGGGGTTGGCGAGAAGGTGAGCTTGGCGAGAGGGTGAGCTTGGACCAAAACACCTTCGACTCAAGGCCAATACCAGCCGCGGCCAGTTTCTTGGCAAGCAATATCGCGCCTCAACGCACCGCACTTTCCGCAAACACAATCGTGCCCTTGTCGGCATCCATCACCGCTTTCAGGCCAATCGGCAAGGTATGCGTTTCTTTCAGATGACCGAACGCAAAACCGGACATCACCGGCACGCCCAAACCTTGCAGCCGGTCGCGCAGCACTTCGCCGATGCTGAATGACGGGCCGCTGGCTGCGCATTCGGTGCAATAGCCGAACACGACACCCGCCACGCCATCGAACGCACCGCCGAGCGCGAGTTGGGTCAGCATCCGGTCGACACGGTAGGGGGCTTCGTCGATGTCTTCGAGCAGCAGAATGGCGCCGCGGGTATCGATTTGCCACGGCGTGCCCATCAGCGCCGCGACCAGCGACAAATTGCCGCCGACCAAGTGACCCGTGGCGCGGCCGCCGCGCAAGGTTTGCACGCGGTAACTGCGGTTGACCAGCTCATCATCCGGTTTGGGCGGCGTGCCGAGTTCGCCGATGGCCGCTGTCGACATCAGCACCTGCTGCAATCGTTCATGCGTCCACGGCCGGATGTGCGCCGCCGCGACCGGGCCATGAAAGGTGATGAGGCCGGTGCGATCGTAAATGGCATTGAGCAGCGCAGTGATGTCGCTGTAACCGAGGAACACTTTCGGATTGGCGGCAATGACATCGAACTTCAGTTGCGGCAGCAGCCGCGGCGAACCCCAGCCACCGGCGTAGCAGAAAATGCCGTCGATGCGATCATCGGCAAACATGGCGTTGATATCGGCGGCGCGTTCGGCATCGGTGCCGGCGAAATAACCGTGCTTGTTGCGCACATGTTTGCCAAACACCACGTTGAAGCCCATCGCCTCGATTTGCTCACGCGCAAGATCCAGATCGGCCGGTTCGAAGGCCATCGACGCCGGCAATACCAGACCAATGCGGTCACCGGTTTTGAGCACCGCCGGTTTGCGGATGACGCCGGCGCGGTTCGGCGCTTTCTTGTCGGCCGCCATGGCCGCCGATGTGCTGATGCCGCTCCAGGCGGCAAGACCCGACAAGGACAGAAGCTGGTTGAACTGGCGACGCTGCATGACCACGACCCGGCTGATTGAGCAAGATGGCGCTAACTTACACGATGGCCACGGCCATCGACATCAGCACGCAAGCCGATTGGCGCGGCAGGTGAAATGGCGGGCAACAAAAAAGCGGCCGTAGCCGCTTTTTTCTGTGCCAAAGGCGCGTTCAGTTGACGCTGTCGCTGCCGCCGGCACAGGCGGTGGCGCAGGCGGGCGCGCCGCAGCCGCCAGCGGCAGGTTTGTCGGCATCACTGCTGGCCGACTTCTTGCTGCCGCCCTTGAAGTCAGTGACATACCAGCCGTTGCCCTTCAGCTGAAAGCCCGCCGCCGAGATCAGCTTCTGCAGATCGGGCCTGGCGCAAGCCGGGCAATCGGTCAATTCCGGATCGGACAGTTTCTGCAGTTTTTCCAGTTCGTGGCCGCAGCTGGTGCAGCGGTACTCATAAATCGGCATGGCAGAACCTCTCGCTCAGCAACAACGGGACCCGCAAATACAGGCCGTCAACGGCGCCCGACCGGCTAGGTAGGGTCGGGGCGGCGGATTTTAAAGGGGGCAGTGGTGGATGAAAAGTGGTCAGGAGCCGGGTTGGGGGATTTCTTTTGCCGTTCGAGCCTCGGCAGCTTTCGCCATCGCCGGTTCCCGATAACCACACGCCCGTTGCGCTGCCAATCACACGACTGTCGGTAGCGCTGTAACGAACTTGCTTTTGTAGGAGCGGCCTGGGCCGCGATTCTCTTTCTCGTTATGGATTAACCGACTGGGATGCCGGGACTCGCCCCGGCGGGCGACCTACTTTCGTGGCGCACGAAAGTAGGCAAAGAACATTGCCTGTATTCCTCGCGCAGGGCTTCGCAGAGCTCAGCCCGCTCACGCGGCGCACAGTGCATTGGCGCTGTGCTTGTTTCCACGTTCGCCCTGCGCTACTTCATTCCAGCTGGGGCTTTTCAGACAGCACGTCCCTGTGCAGTCTGAAAAGGCTTCGGCTTCCTGCCTCGCTCCTACGCTGCGCTCCGGGCTGTTAACCCTGCTTCCATTCCGTTGAGCTTTGCACTTCCTTCGGTCGTCGGCTCGTCAGACGGCGGGAAAGTCAAAGGCACGCTTCGCGCTAAAACAAAAAAATACCTGATTAGCGTCGATCCACATCATTGAATCGAAGCTGATTTTCCGTCATCGGCGTACCAGCGACACAAGCCACCAGCAATCGCGGCACCATCGCCTGCAAATCAAACCGACGATTGA
>JBMOMZ010000013.1:0-29066 GCA_049324755.1 Pseudomonadota bacterium | reverse complement strand
CTGCGCGGGAACGACGGTGCTTTGTTTTCTTTGCGCGCAGCGTGCCTTTGACGTTTCCGCCGTCTGACGAGCCGACGACCGAAGGAAGTGCAAAGCTCAACGGAATGGAAGCTGGGTTAACAGCCCGTAGCGCAGCGTAGGGGCGAGGCAGGACGCCGAAGCCTTTTCAGACTGCACAGGGATGTGCTGTCTGAAAAGCCCTAGCTGGAAAGTAGTAGCGCAGGGAACCCACAAAACGGTTTTATCGTTTTGTGGGCGAGGGCGAACGCGGAAACAAGTACAGTGCCAATGCACTGTGCGCCGCGTGAGCGGGCTGAGCTCTGCGAAGCCCTGGGTGACAGGCAATGTTCTTTGGTGACTTTCTTGCGCCAAGACAAATCTGCAGGGAGCAGATTTGCGCGCAAGCCCCGAAGGGGTAAAGCGCAGGGATGCGCTTTACCAAGTCACTCGCCCGCCGGGGCGAGTCCCGGCAAACCTTCAGGCTGATTAGCGGCGCGAGTAAACTTGATGTCCGCGGCGGCAAAAAATCAAGCAGCCCAATCTATGGCAAAGCAACGAGCCGGGCTTCCATGCAAACCAAACTCAATCTGCAGAGGGAGTAACCTCCACCACCGGCCGAAAATGCCCCGTAACCGGAAATCGCGTAAGCATATCCTCCTCGACCACGCCGGCACCGATGTTGTGAATGATGAGTGGCCGGTTTCCGATCTTCTTTTCCGAGACGATGCCGATATGAGGCAGGTTGCCTGGCAGCATCCAGGTCACCAGATCACCGGGCAAGTAATCGGCGTTGGTTGTCAGCTTCCAGCCCTGACGCTGAAAATAATGCGCCATGTTCGGCACCCGGCGGTGATCGATGTTGCGATCCGGTCGGGTCAAGCCCCATAGCTTGGGGTAGCTCTGCCAGGCTTGCTGCATGTCTTCGTGAATGCGTTGCTGCAGATCGATGCCGAGCTCGCGAAAGGCGCGGATGACCACGTCGGTACAAACACCGCGTTCCGCTGGCACGTCGCCATTCGGGTAATCCAAACGTTGATAACGGCCGTCGTAGATGAGGGTTACGCCGATTTGTTGGCGCGCGGACTGGGCCAGGGCGGGTGTCGCCGTCGCGCCATTGGCTTGCAGCGCTGAATAGAGCACCAGCGCAACGAAAAAGTGTTTGCCGAGCGCTGCGTGTTGCCAGCGACGGGGAGACAAGCGGCCCATGGATGAAGCCGTCACAACGGTTGCCAGAAGCGCTCGGTACGCGGCAGATAGGCATCATCGTAGTCGAGTGAGAAGGCGACCGTTTGCGAGCGACCGCGCAGTTCGTGCCGCGGTACCAACCCGATGACGCGGCTGTCGGCGCTGTTGTCGCGGTTGTCGCCCAACATCAAATAGTAGCCGGCGGGGATATGAACCGGGCCGAAGGATTGGTAATGGCTCGGTGCGGTATTTGTCCAACGGACGCGATGCCTGATACCTGCCAGTGCTTCGACGGCAACCACCGCATCATCCGCCTGTTCAATATCGTGATAGTCGACAGCGACACCGTTGAGGATAAGTCGGTTGTTCGTCATGGCGACGGTATCGCCCGGCAGGCCAATTACGCGCTTGACCAGGGTTTTATCGGCGGCGGCGGAATCAAACACCACGATGTCGCCACGCTGCGGTTCGGCCAGTGGCAGCAGCGAGATGGCGGTGAACGGCAGGCGCAAATCATAGGCGAGCTTGTCGATGATGATACGATCGCCTTCGATGATGGTTGGTTTCATCGAGCCAGTGGGCACCTGGCTCCAGTCGGCGACGGCGCTGCGGAATACCAGCATCAAGGCGATAAAGACAAAGAAACTGCGATTTTCACGCCAGAACTTGCTGAGCCAAGCGTTCATGGGAGCCTTTCCTTGTGGCGGCACTGCGAGGGCGGAAGCCGAGTCAGTCTGACAAAAGTCTCCGGCTGGAAGTTCCTGTCGTTTTGCCGGCATGCGCTGGTGCTGTGCAGGCGTTACGGCAAAGGAAGGGGGAGTCGTGGGCGTATAGCTTCTTGAAAAACAAAGCCCGGTCACGCTGAGCGTGAACGGGCTTTATCCGGAACCTTATGGATTACCACCAGTAGCCGTACAGGCCGCAAAGAATCGCGATGACGATAACCGATGCCACATTGAAGCCGGTGCTGGTCGAGTAATCGATGTTTTTCAGCTCGACATTGATCTTGGCGTCGGCGGCCGGTTTCAGCAGCGACAGCACGATGGCGATGCCAAAGCAGGCGACGAACACCAGCCCGACCCGGTCCATGAATGGCAGGCTCGGCCACCACAGTTTCAGTGCCAGTGACAACACCGCCGAGCTGATCGCGGCGACCAGCGCGGCATTGGCCGTGGTGCGCTGCCAGAACATGCCGAGCACGAAGATCACGCAGATGCCTGGGGTAAAAAAGCCGGTGAATTCCTGAATGTACTGGAAGGCCTGATCAAAGCTGCCGAGCAGGGGTCGCGCCGACAGTACGGCCACCAGCAGCGCAATGACGGCCGCGATGCGACCGGTGCGCACCAGGTGTTGCTCGCTGGCTTGCGGCCGCATGGCGCGGTACAGGTCCATGGTGAAAATGGTCGAGACCGAATTAATTTTCGAACCAAGCGAGGCGATGATGGCGGCGATCAGCGCGGCGAAAACGAGGCCGAGAATGCCGCTCGGCAGCAGCGCCATCAGGTGCGGGTAGGCTTCGTCCGGTCGATCGAGATTCGGTGCCAGCACTAGTGCAGCGATGCCGGGCAGCACGATGATGACCGGCATCAACAGTTTCAGGAAAGCCGCGAGCACAATGCCTTTCTGGGCTTCGCGAATGTTCTTGGCGGCGAGGCCGCGCTGGATGATGTATTGATTGAAACCCCAATACGAGATGTTCATCACCCACATGCCGCCGAGCAGTACACTGAGACCGGGCAGGTCCTTGTAGTGCGGGCTGTCCGGTGACAGCACCATGTCGAACTTTTCCGGAAACTCGGTCGTCAGCCGCAGGAAACCGGCAGTGATGCTGCCATCGCCGACTTTATCGAGCGCGATGTAACTGATCAGCAGGCCGCCGCAGATCAGCAGTGTGACCTGCACGATGTCAGTCAGCGCTACTGCCTTCAGGCCGCCATACAGGGCGTAGCCGCCGGCGAACAGGCCGATCAGCAGCAGCGCCAGATCGGTATCCATACCGGTGACGGTGTGGACGGCGGTAGCGCCGAGCCAGAGGATCGAGGTCAGGTTGACGAAGATGTAGACGCCGAGCCAGAACAGCGCCATGACGGTGCGTACCGACGGGCTGTACCGCTTCTCCAGAAATTCCGGCATCGTGTAGATGCCGTTCTTCAGGAAGATCGGCAGGAAGTATTTGCCGACGATTAGCAGGGTCAGCGCTGCCATCCATTCGTAGGAGGCAATGCCGAGGCCGATGACATAGCCGGAACCGGACATGCCGATGATTTGCTCGGCCGAGATGTTGGCGGCAATCAGCGAGGTGCCGATGGCCCACCACGGCAGCGAGCGACTGGCCAGGAAATAGTCCTGGGCGCTCTTCTTGTGTTCACCTTTCTCGCGCGACACCCACTGGGCCAGGGCAAAGATGCCGATGGCATAAATCGCGATAATCGCTATGTCCAGTCCTGACAGTTGCATGTAGTTCTCCCGCAGTGACGGCGCGGCGCGAGGCCGCAGGTCCGTCCCGAATCTTTGTCGACGCCGTGACAGTAAGCCAGGGTGGGTTTCCACTCGTCCTGAAATCCGCTGTTTCGCAAAGTTGAACGTTCAACTTTGCGCAAAACAGGGCAATGGAACCGGGCATTGCCGTTGGCGGTGCGTCCGGTTGCCAGTCTTGGCGCAGGCGGGCATCGCTTTGCCCGAGATCGCAGGGGCGGTGTAAGCGTGCCAGCAGCGGGCCGAACCCGTCGGCCTCGATGCAGGCATGCGGTTGGCGGAGCCGGCAGCAGGGAAAACAGGAACGGCGCGCCCATTGCGCGCCGTCAGTACGACATCAGCTCGCGGTCTGGTTCAGCTTTTCGCGGAACTCGCTCGGGGTCATGCCGACCTTTTTCTTGAAGAAGGTGTTGAAGGTCGCTTTCGAGTTGAAACCGGCGCTTTCCATGATTTCCAGCATGGTTTGCTGGCGGTTGGCCGGGTCGGACAGCAGCCGTTTGCACTCCTCGATGCGGTAGGTGTTGATGAAGTCGAAGAAATTCTGCTGGTAGTGGCGGTTGATCACCTGCGACAGGTTGCGCGGTGACATTTGCAGCTGACCGGACAGGTTCTCCAGGTTCAGCAGGCAGTTCAGGTACGGCTTCTTGTCCTTCATATAGCTTTCGAGCTGGGCAATCTGTTCGGGCGAGATCGCCGGTTTCTCTTCCGGCTTCTCGGCTTCCTTGGGCTCGGGCTGGACGAAGCCGGCGAACACCCGGCTGTGGCCCATGCTGAAGAAGATCAGCGCGCTGATCAGCAGCATGACCGTGTAGTCGGCCGCCAGTCCCCAGAAGTCGAGGTCGAGGGCGTAGTGCTGCTCGAGCGAGGAGATCAGCGCCGTGCTGATGAACATGGAGTCAGCACGCACGGCCAGAAAGCCGAGCACCAGGATTTTCAGCCAGGTCAGATCGATTTTTTCAATGTCGGCGAACTCGTCCTTGATGCGCTTCTGGTAGCGGAACAGTTCGATCAGCGCGAGGATGCCGCAGAAAATGCGGAACAGCTCGCGCAGGAAACCTACCGCCAGGGTGAGCTTGGGCGGGGCAAAGGTATCGTAGCCCTGCAGAATCGCGACCTTGGTGGCGTAATCCAGCCGGTAATAATTGACGATTTCGAACAAGGCGTAGGCAACAAACGGCAGGAACAACAACCAGTCGCTGCGCTTGATCCGGTAGTCACGGTAGATCATGGCCCGGACATACAACAGCAACAGCGGCGCTTCGAGCCAGTAGGCGTGGCCGAACACATAGAAAATATTCGGCGAAAAATCGATGGCCCACTGCCGGAACGCCGTGCCGTACATGATCAGGTTGTCGAGTGGAATGGCAGCGTGGGCAAGCAGAAACAGCGCCAGCAGGATGTTGCCGCGCCGCTTGCTGCGGAACAGCCACAGAAACAGCGCGAACAGCACACATTGATAAATGGTGATGAACTGCATGACATCATGCAGATTGAACAGAATGGCTTTCATCCGCTGCTACCGTGCACATCCGATGCGCCAGAGCTTATCGGTTGAGCAACAGAATGCAAGCCTGTTCTGATGCGGTGTGCGACAGCTGGCGCGGCCGCTCGGTTCGGTTGGCTGCGCGCCGGGTCTTGCCATGTCGGCCGCGGTCGGCGCGGCGTTCCGCCGCCCCGCTTGCTGGGTGGTCATCATCAACAGCTCATTGGGCAGTGGTGCATTGGCGGCGGAGCGAGTGGCGTGCTTGGTGGTTTGTTGCGTGCGGGCTGAGTCTGGTGAACCGTGAATACCTGCGCAGTTTTTTGGTAGGGTATTAGTCATGTTGCAATGCAGCAAAGGCGGCTGAGCTCTGTTCTTGTGCTCGTCCGCCGCCGGCAATCACTTCGGTGTTTCCTCTTATTGACGTGCATGGAAGCGTGCTGCGGTGGCCGCGGACGCTCGTTTTCTGACCAAAGCCGAACGGCTTGTGTGGCACGCGCCATTTTGGCGCGGTGCAGGACCGCCGTCCTGGTGCGGTCGTAAAAGCAGTGGAACCGGCGGAAAAACGGTTACCGGTGCACCAGTTTGGGTACGGCTGCGCGATTTTGCGCAATCTTGAACGTCTCACTAGCGTGAAACGCAAACTCAAACCGTTCAAGTTTGGTGCTTGCCGCAACGTTGAACGCGTACTTGCCTTGGCCTTTGGTATAGGAGTAGCTCGCGGATTCGAGCGCGAAACGGCGAAACGCAAAACGGCGAGCAAGGAAATGGTCATCGGGACTACTGCAGGGCCACGAGTTCGGCAGTCGGCATCCCCGGAGGCGAGTGGAGACATAATGAAAATTCTAAACGCGTACTTACACCGACTGCTGGCAGTCGCGCTGGCAGCCTTGTTGTTCGGTTGCAGCGACAGTGCCACCACGGAAACGAACCTCGACAGTGTCGACCCATCCCAACCGGTCAGTGACTGGAAACTGGTCTGGAACGACGAGTTCGACGGCAGCAGCATCGACCGTCGCAAGTGGACCCACGAAGTCAACTGCGACGGTGGCGGCAACAACGAACAGCAGTGCTACACCGACGCCGCGGAAAACTCCTTCGTCGCCAACGGTGTGTTGAACATCGTGGCGCGTCCGGCCGCGGAGGGCGCCGCCAAGCCCTACACCTCGGCCCGGCTCAACACCCAGTACAAAGCCGATTTCAAATATGGCCGTTTTGAAATGCGCGCCAAGCTGCCGTTTGGTCAGGGCAGCTGGCCGGCGTTCTGGATGATGCCGACTGACAGCGAATACGGCGGCTGGCCGCGTTCCGGTGAGATCGACATCATGGAAGCCGTTAACCTGAAAGCGGATGCCCCTGATCAGGACGAACCGGAAAACCGCATCCATGGCACCTTGCATTACGGCTCCGGCGCGGATGAGGCGGGTCATAAATTCACCGGCAAATCCTACAAAAAACCGGATGGCAGCAACCCCGCCGATGATTTCCATACCTACGCCATCGAGTGGCAGGAAGGCGAGATCCGCTGGTACATGGATGGTTATCTCTATGCCACCCAGCGCAAATCGGAAGTGCGTTACAACAGCCAAGGAGAGGCGGTTGGCCTCGTGCATCAAGGTTGGTACACGCAGTACTACGATCAGGGCACTGGCGAACTGACCACGCACTGGGACAATTCACCGTTTGATCAGCATTTCTATCTGATTCTGAATCTCGCGGTCGGTGGCGACTGGCCCAGCAATGTCAACGAAACCGGTATCGATGCCGAGGCGTTTGCCAATGGCCAGACGCTGCAAGTCGATTACGTGCGCGTATACGAGTGCGGGGCCGATCCGCTGACCGGCAAAGGTTGCGAGACGATTCGGCCCGGTTATGCCGACCCGGATGATGCCCTGGTGATTGGTGCGGCTCCGATTCCTGCGCCGCCGCCGACCGGCGAAAACCTGACCATCTTCGCCGGCAGCTTGAACCCGAACTGGCCTGCATGGGATTGCTGTGGCGGTTCGATGCCTGCGGTAGTCGACGATCCGGAACTGGGCCCGTCGGTCGAGTTCAGTGTCGGCGCGGCGCCGACGGTCAACGGTTTCATTACCCGTTCTGCCTTCATCACCGATCCGGCCGGCGTGCCGACGCCATTTGATGCCAGCGGCATGCTGGAAAAAGGCGCGATTCGTTTCGATCTGAAAGTGATCAGTGCGCCGAGCGATCCGGCCTCGGTGTGGAAGTTCAAAGTCGAAAGCAGCGGCGGCGATACCGCAGTTGAGTTGAATCTGGTCGACGGTTATGTCGGTTCGTCCGACCCGAGTCCGGCCGTTGGTCAATGGGAACATTACGAATTCCCGCTGCAGATGCTCGCCGATGCCGGACTGGATGTGTCGTCGATTGACGTTGTGATGATTTTCCCGGCCTGGGGCACCGGCAATGGCGCCGTCTACCGGATGAACAATGTCGAGATCTCGCAAGCCTCGCCGCGTCTGGATCTGTTCAAGGATGCCGAGAATCCGGCTTGGCCGATGTGGGATTGCTGTGGCGGTTCGACGCCGCAAGTCGTGACCGATGATGTCGAGCATGGTGCCACCGCCGAATTCTCGATCGGTGCCAGCCCGACCGTCATGGGCTTCAACACCCGGCCCGGTGTCGGTGGTGGTGACGCGCCGTTCGATGCCAGCAGCATTGTCGAAAACGGTGTGCTGCAGTTCGACATGCGCGTGGTCAGCCTGCCGAATACCGCCAATGCGCCGTGGCTGCTGAAGGTGGAGGCCAACAACGCTGCGAGCGCTGTTGAAGTGAACCTGAATACCAGTCTTGAAGGCCAGAATCCGGCGGCTGGTGTCTGGCAAACCTACACCTTCAAGCTCGCTGATCTGGCGGCGGCTGGTCTGGATGTTTCGGCGATTGATGTGGTGATGGTGTTCCCGGCCTGGGGGCAGGGTGAAGGGGCGACTTATCGCATCGACAATGCTGCCATCTATGAAGCCGCACCGACCATCACGCTGTACGACGAAGCACCGCGCACCGGTTGGGTGCTGTGGGATTGCTGTGCTGGCTCGGCACCGGTTTCAGTGGCCGATGATGTCGCGCACGGACAAGTCGCCGAGTTCAGCGTCGGTGCGACGCCAACCGTGCTCGGCTTGATCACTCGCTCGGCCAACGGTGGCGGTGATCAACCCATCGATGCCACCTCGCTGGTCGACAGCGGTGTGCTGCGCTTCGACATGAAGGTGGTCAGTGCGCCGAACAATGCCGCGGCACCGTGGCTGCTGAAAATCGAATCCGACGGTGCTGCCACGGCGGTTGAAGTGAATCTGAACACAAGTCGGGAAGGTGTCGACCCGGTTGCCGGTGTCTGGCAGACCTACACCTTCAATGTCGCCGATCTCGCGGCCGCCGGCCTCGATGTCACGGCGATCGACGTGGTGATGGTGTTCCCGGCCTGGGGGCAGGGCGAGGGCGCGACCTATCGCATCGACAACATGGAACTGGCGCCATTCTGAGACGCCATCGTTCTCCTGTAGCAGGCAAGCGAAACGCCGGGGACTGCGTCCCCGGCACAGGCAACAGATACAACAAATAGCAGGCCACCATGAAAACAACGACATTCACGCAAACACCGCTGGCGATCGCGCTGGCAATCGCGCTCGGCAGCAGCGTTGTCGCGCCGGTTTTTGCCGCAGAAGAAAAAAGCGCTGACACCGCCACGGCACCGGCCGAACCGGAAGCTGCCAAGACGGCAAATCCGGCGAGTGCACCGGTTTCCGAACCCGTAACTCAACCGGCTGCCGCAGCGGCCGAACCCGGCGCGACGGAAGCGCCGGCGACCGAAAACCAGACTGCAGAAAATCCGGAAGTCATTGAGGTGCGCGGTATCCGCGGCAGCCTGCAACGTTCCATGCAATTGAAACGGGACGAGTCTGGTGTGGTTGATGCGATTTCGGCGGAAGATCTGGGCAAGTTCCCCGACACCAACCTGGCCGAAGCGCTGCAACGCATCAGCGGTGTGACCATCAGCCGTTCCAACGGCGAAGGCAGCCAGATCACGGTGCGTGGCTTCGGCCCGGAATTCAACCTGGTGACGCTGAATGGTCGGCAAATGCCGGGCACCGGTTTCACCCGCTCGTACAACCTGGAAGATTTGTCGGCAGAAGGGGTGTCGCGACTGGAACTGTACAAGACTGCCCGTGCCGACAAGCCGAGCGGTGGCCTCGGTGCGACCGTGAATATCGTCACCGCCCGGCCGCTGCAAAAGCCGGGTCAGCAGATGTCGTTCTCCGCCAAAGGCATCAATGACACCTCGAATGTCGAAGGCGATGACATCACGCCAGAATTCGCCGGCATTTACAGCAATACCTTTGCCAATGACCGGTTCGGGATTGGGGTGTCGTTCTCGCATCAGGAGCGTGACTTCCGCCGCGAGGAAGCCAACATCCAGGGCTGGGTGCTGCAGACCAATGAGCAGCTGCCGGATCTGGACCCGTCGCAAGTCATCGACAACCGCAGCCGCATCACCAACGCGGCGTTCTTCCCGAAAGACATGAACTTCAGCATCACCGATGTCGAGCGTGAGCGCACCAACGGTCAGTTGACGCTGCAGTTTGCTCCGCACGAAGATGTCACCACCACGCTCGACTACACGACCACGGACGCCACCACCGGGGTGAATTCCTTCGGTTGGGGTATCTGGAACAACTTCGGCAACAACATCAATGCCTACGAGCTGGACGAGAACGGTACCGCGGTGTACGCCGACATCAGCGGCGACGACGGCTCCTTCACAGCCAGCCGCTCGACCACCGGTGTTGAGGCGCGGTCGATCGGTTTCAACGTCGATTGGCAGATCAATGACGGCTGGCAACTGGCGCTGGACTATCATGACTCCAGCAATGCCATCGACAACGGCGAGGACGATGGTCTTGGCAGCGCCGGTCAGATCATTCTTGGTTCCAATCTGCTCGGCAGCAAAATCTACGACTTCCGCAGCGGCGAGATCCCGCATTACTACGTCAACTGGGATAACGGCGGCTACGAACTGTTGCCGAGTGAAATGGACTCGAACTTCAGCCAGTTCATCCGTTCGCCGGGTGAGTCGGAGATCCAGCAGCTGCAAATCGATGCCAAATGGATGAACGGCGATGCGGACAGTCCGTTGCTAAACGTCAAATTCGGCGTCGCCAAAACCGATCAGGTGTTGAGTGGTTACAGCGCCTGGAGCGGTTTGCGCGGTGGTCCGGGCTTCAGCCCGTCGTTCACGCATATTTTCCCGGACAGCATGTTCGTCCGGCGCAGTACCGGCGGCATGCTCGATGCATTCAGCGGCGGCGGTTCGGCCTTGCAGCCGGGCTATTACTACACCTTCGATTTCGATGAAGCGATTGCCCGTCAGCTGTACTACCTCACCGAAGAGGTGATGGGCGATAACCAGTACTCCATCGATCCGTTCTTCAACGGCATGCCGTCGGTGAGCCGGGTCGAGGAGAACACCGAGTCGGTCTATGTTCAGTCGGCATGGCAGTTTGACTGGGCGGACTACACGTTCAACGTCAATGCCGGTGTCCGTTACGAAGAAACCACGGTGCCGAGCACGGCGATGGTGCGGGTCCCGTCGCGAGTGGTCTGGGTGGCGGCGTCGGAGTGGATCACCGAATTTGAGCCCGGTTTGCAGCAGCAGGATTTCACCGGCAAGTACGATGTGTTGCTGCCGATGCTCGATATCAAGTCCGAGCTGATGGACGACCTTGTTGCCCGCTTCTCGTGGGGCAAGTCGATTACCCGCGCGCCAATCGGCCTGTTGCAGGGTGGCCGCTCGTTCAGTGGCAGCCCGAAACTCGGTTCGCGTACCGTCTCGGAAGGCAACACCTCGCTGCTGCCGTATGAATCGACCAACCTTGACCTGTCGCTGGAGTATTACTACGGTGATCGCAGCTATGCCGCGATCGGCCTGTTCCAGAAGAAGGTCAAGAATTATGTCGATTATCAGGCCGTCAACCAGACCTATGAGGGTCTGCACGATGTCTATCAGAGTGATCGCTGGAACACCGCGGTCGCCGCACTGGAAGCCGATGGCATACAGGCAACGGACACGGCCATTTTCAACTGGTTGATCGACAACGGTTACGGCAATGCCGATGGCCAGATCGAGCCGCTGGCTACCGACCCGTTGATCGTCTGGCGTGTGACCAAGCCGCTGAATCTCAGTGACGAGAAAACCGTCGAAGGTGTCGAGGTGGCGTTGCAGCATGTGTTCGGCGAAACCGGTTTCGGTGTCGGCTTCAATGCGACGCTGGTCGATGGCGATGTCGAATACGATCCTTACAATCTCGAACCGCAGAATCCGCTGGTCGGCATCAGCGACTCGGCCAACCTGCAGGGCTTTTACGAGCAGGATGGTTTGTCGGTGAAACTGACCTATGCCTACCGCACCGATTACGTTGCTGGCATGGGGCAGTCGCAAGGTTCGTCCGACAACCCGGCGACCCAGGTTGCGTCCTATGGTCAGTGGGATGTCAGCATCCGCTACGACTTCTACGACAACTTCACGGCGTTCCTGGAAGGCATCAACGTCAACAACGAAACCGAGCGCGGTTATGGCCGGTTCGAGGAGCAGTTCCTGTTCGCTCGCCAGTACGGTCCGCGCTACATTCTCGGTGTTCGCTATACCTACTGAGTGATGACCACGTTCACTCCCGAACCGCCAGCAGTCTGGCGGTTCGGGAGGTGGGTGTAACGAGACGCGAACAAAGCAATACGCAAACAAAGCAATACGCAAACAAAGGATGCTCTGATTAAGTCTGAAATCAAAATGAACTTGTCACCCCGGCGAAAGCCGGGGTCCACTTTTGCCGGTGAAAATGGATACCGGCTTTCGCCGGTGTGACAGCCTCCTGACTTGAACACGGTTTTCCAAAGCAATACGAAAACAAAAAAGCCGCTGGTAACAGCGGCTTTTTTGTTCTCGGAGTTTCGCGGGGTTCGGGCAGGCCGAGCGCGGCGTCAGTGCCCGCAATCTGTCATGTAAGAGGTGTTGCCGCAACGGAAGTTGGGCTTGTCGGGTCCGGCTTGTTCCGTCTGGCGCCACAGGATTCGCGCACCACCAGCTCGGCATCGAGCGTGACGGACTCGACCGTTTGACCGTTGATCAGTTTGAGCAGATTGGCCACCAGCAGCTCGCCGGCGCGGTCGGTGTCCTGGCGCATGGTCGTCAGCGCCGGCGTCATCAGATCGGCCAACGGAATGTCATCGAAGCCGACGACGGCGACATCGTCGGGCACCCGCAAGCCGGCAGCGTGCAGGGCGCGCTGGGCAGCGATGGCGATCTGATCGCTGGCAGCGACAATGGCGTCAAAGCGGCGCTGCTTTTTCAGCAAGGCGGCCGTGGCGTGGCAACCGGACAGTGCATCGCTGATGCCGGCATCGATGCGCAACGCGGGATCAGCCGCCAGCCCGGCGGCTTGCAGGGCAGCGACATAGCCGAGGTAGCGGTCCCGAAACTCCGGGCTGCGCGTGCTGATGTCGCCGATAAAGGCAATGCGACGACGGCCCTGTGCCAGCAGATGTTCGGTGACACGTCGGCCGCCGCCGACATTGTCACAGCCAACGGCGACACCGCTTTGCAGCGGGTGGTGCGCGCCCCAACGGATAAAGTGGGTGTCGGTCCGCTGCAAGTCGGCGGTGCGTCGCTCCAGTTCCTGAAAATCACCATAGCCGAGCAGAATCAGACCATCCGATTTGCGGCTTTTCTCGTAATCGGCGAACCAGTCCGACGAGAACTGCTGAAACGACACCAGCAAGTCGTACTGCCGTCGCGCCGTGGCGCGGGTGATGGCGCCGATCATCGACAGGAAGAACGGATTCAGCGTTGCGCGTTGATCGACCGAGTCGGCAAACATCAGCAGCGTCAGTGTGCCGGTCTGCATGGTGCGCAACCGGCTGGCGCGCAGATCGACGTGGTAATCCAGTTGTTCAGCAATCTGCAGGATGCGTTGTCGCGTCGCTTCCTTGACCGCTGGCGAACCGGCGATGGCGCGCGACACGGTCGGTTGCGAGACGCCGGCCATCAAGGCGATGTCGGTGGAGGTGTATTTCTTTTTCACGGTTTTCATGGCCAGTTTCTCCCGTGCTGGGTGCGCCGCCATGCTTTCGGTCAGCGCCCACCGTATGGCGGCTTACTGTTCTCGCGATTGCTTGATTGCCGGCGTTCACTGCCCAACGGTCGCTACGCGTAATGGCGCCCGCAGCGACCGTGGCGTGCGGCGCGCCAGCTCATTGCAGACCGCAGGCGGCATGACCTTCACTGGCTTTCAGCTGCACCCGCGCGATCTGGATCTGCAGATCGCCGTCGGAGGCGAGCACGAATGGCGAGGTGATGTGGTTCATCCGCAGCGTGCTGCCCGCGCCTGCGTCGGCGAAACAGCGCAGCGGGATCTCGGCGGTACGCCAACCGGTACCGGCCTGCTGTTTCAGCGCGTCACCGACATCGAGGAAACTGCCGCAGGCTAGGCCGCAGGCAAGACCGAGCCGGGCCGGTTTGCCGCCCGAGGCAATCACCCGGTAGTCGAGTTCCAGCACCATGCCGGAGCTGCTGTGTTCAACCAGATTGATCGCCTGACCCTGACTGTGACTGAGCGCGACGAAGGCCTTGTCGTGCACTTCGATGATGACCGTGTCTTCCTGCTGCTTGCGGTCCGCGGCGCGGGTGGTCACGGCGCGGTGGCTGGAGATCTGGGTCGCGTTTTCGACGACGGTGATTTTGCCGTCGTCGATCAGTTGCAACTGCCACGGCGTCACGGCTTTGCCGGCGACGAGGTAGCGACTGTCGTTGTTGCTGCTGGTGCCATTCAGGCCGGAACGCTCGGGCAGTGCCGCCAGATTGCGCTTGTCCTGATAGCTCAGACCGTAACCGTAAGCGAACAGCGGTTGGTAATCGGCGTCGCCAATATTGAGTTCTTTGCCGGTGGCGTCGTTCGGCCAGGAGAATGACAGCTTGCCGGTGAAATCGTACTGGCTGCGGCCATCCGCTTGTTGCAGCAGCAGATCGGCCAGTGCGCCGCCTTCGGTGCCGGGCAGAAACGCCGCGATGAAGGCGTCGGACTGATTGAGTTCCGGGTTGACCCACAGCGGCCGGCCGGACAGGAACACCGCAACGGTCGGAATACCGGCCTGCTTGAATTTGGTCAGCGTCATCAGCGCGCTGTCGTCGTTGAAATCGAGATGCGGCCGGTCGCCCTGAAACTCGGCGTACGGATCTTCACCGAAGACCACGATCGCGACATCCGGCCGCTCCTGGTAACTGCCATCCTCGCTCAGTTGCACAGCGCCGCCCGTCGTCGCCACGGCACGTTGCAGACCCTGGTAGAACGACTCGCCATTCGGGAAGTGCTCGTTGCTGTTGCCGAGCCCCTGCCAGGTCAGCGTCCAGCCACCGCACTGCTTGCCGATGTTGTGGGCGCCGTCACCGGTGATGAGGATTTTGCTGTTGGCCTTCAGCGGTAGCAGTGCGTTGTTGTTTTTCAGCAGTACCATCGATTTGCGGGCGGCTTCGCGCGCGACGGCGCGGTGTTCCGGCGAGCCGAGCAGCTCATAGCGGCCGGCATGTTTCCGTTGCGACGGGAGCACCTGATCGAGCAGACCCATGCGGATTTTCACCCGCAGGATGCGGCTCACCGCTTCATCCAGCCGTGACAGCGCCAGTTCGCCGCTGCGTGCTTGCGCGAGCGTCGATTCGTACAGGCCTTTCCAGCTGTTCGGCGCCATGAACATGTCGAGGCCGGCGTTCAGTGCGGCGAGGCACTGGTTCTCGCTGCAACCGGGCACATGGGCGTGACCGTTCCAGTCGCCAACAACGAAACCGTCAAAGCCGAGTCGGCCGACCAGCACATCGGTCAGCAGGGCTTTGTTGCCGTGCATTTTCTGGCCGTGCCAGCTGTTGAACGAGGCCATCACCACTTGCGCGCCGGCAGCGATGGCGGGTGGATAGCCGGCGGCGTGAATGTCGCGCAGATCCTGTTCGCTGCTGAGGTTGTTGCCGGTGTCGATGCCATCGAGCGTGCCGCCATCACCAACGAAATGTTTGGCGGTGGCCAGCAGCCGATCCGGGCCGAGGTAGTCCGGCGTGCCGAGTTTGCCTTGCAGGCCTTCAATGATGGCACCGGCATAGCGGCGCACCAGTTCGGGGTTTTCGGAGTACGACTCGTAGGTGCGGCCCCAGCGATCATTGCGCGCGACCGCGATGGTCGGTGCGAACGTCCAGTCCTGACCGGTGACCAGAATCTCCTTGGCGGTGATTTCGCCGATGCGGCGCAGCAAGGCCGGATCATTGGCGGCGCCGAGTCCGATGTTGTGCGGGAACAAGGTCGCGCCGACGATCTTGCTTTGGCCGTGCACGGCATCGGTTCCCCACATCACGGGAATGCCGAGGCGACCACCTTGTTTGTCGGTCGAGGCAAGCCAGAAGGCGTCGGCGAGTTTCAGCCATTCCCGCGGATGGGCGCGGTTGTCCTTGTTCGGCGCCGAGTTGCCGCCGTTCAGCACACTGCCAAGGTGATAGCGGCGGACGTCATCGGGCGTGACCGAGTCGATATCGGCCTGGATGATTTGCCCGACTTTTTCTTCCAGCGTCATCCTGGCCAGCAGTTCGGTGATCCGGGCCTCGGTGGCGGCATCGCGGCTCAGCGGCGATGGTTGCAGCGGCCAGTTTTCCGGCTGGATCTGCCCCGGTGCCGCCGGCACGGATGCGGCTGCCGTCGATGTGGCCGGATCACTACAGCCGGTCAATGCCAGCGTGAGTGCCAGCGTGAGTGCAGGGATGGTGCCTGTTGTCCGGCCGGTGGAGAGTATGCGCATTTCGCCCTCGTGCAAAGTGACTGGTCGCTGCAAGCTGATTGCTCAGGCGTTTATAGGGCGAGGGGGGGAAATCGTCGTTCAACTTTCTTCTGACCTGCGTTCAACCTTCCGAAAAACGCGAATTTGAACGGTGTTGGCCAGATGCGGCAACGCAAGCCCGGCACGCGGGCCGCTCTGCTGAACAAAAAATCAGCAGGGCCGGATCGCGAGAACCGCGGCCGGCCAATTGCTGCGGTTGCGGTGGCAGCGGCGTTGAGAACGGTCCGGCGCGCCGTTCGCCAAGCTGCCGTGCTTGACAGGCGGCTTGGCTCAGATGCCGGCGAGTTTTCTCAGCAGCGGCCAGGTGGCGTCGACCATCTTCGGTTGGCCCTTGGCGTTCGGGTGGATGCCGTCGGCTTGCATCAGCTCGTTGCGGCCGCCGACCTCGGCAAGGAAAAACGGTACCAGTACGGCGCCGGTTTCCTTGGCCACTTCGCTGTACTGGGCGGTGAAGCGTTCGGTGTAGCGTTTGCCATAGTTCGGCGGTATGCGCATCTCCATCAGCAGCACCTTGGCGCCGGTCGCTTGCGACTGCTTCACCAATGTCGTCAGGTTCTGCTTGATCACCGGCAGCTGGGTTCCGCGCAGGCCGTCGTTGCCGCCCAGCTCGACGATGACGATGCGCGGCTTGTGCTCGGCCAGCGAGCCGGCCAGCCGCTGCAGTCCGTTGCTGGTGGTATCGCCGCTGATCGAGGCATTAACCACGCGCCAGTCCGGTGCCGTTTGCTGCAGGCGCTTTTCCAGCAACTGCACCCAACCTTCACCATCCTGCAGGCCATATCCGGCACTCAGCGAATCGCCGACCACCAGCACGGTGTTGGCAAAGGCCGTCAGCGGTTGCAGCAACAGGGTCAGGACAACGAGCGACAAACGGACCAGCATCTCAGGCGCTACCTTGGCGAACGGGTTCAACGTGGTTGGTGATTTGACCGCGTTCGGACGCGGTCATGCAACCGCTGGCGGTGGCGAAATGATGAGCAAATGTGACGGCGACGCGCCAGTGGTTCACAATTTCTCCACGCTGTCTGCCTGCTTGCTATGCAATGCTGGCGCCTACTGTCTCCGCCAATCGGCATCTGCATTGAAGGAGACAGCAATGAACACGCGCAAACAATGGCTCGCCCCGCTGGCCGTCGCCCTGATGGTAGCCGCGCCGCTGGCGCTGGCAGGCAAAGGCCGTCATCACGACGACGATTCCGGTCCGGGCGGTGGTTTCATGGCGCAGGCCGTGGACGCCTGCGTCGGCAAATCGGCCGGCACGGAAGTCACGCTGACCGGCCGCGACGGTGTCGCGATGGCGGCCGTCTGCACGGAGCGACCGGCCCAGCTGATGGCGATGCCGAAAGCGCATCTGGAGCGGCGGGCGCAGGCCAAGGCGGCCTGTGGCGGCCTCGCCGAGGGCGCTGCCGCGGTGCTCAGTTTGCCCGATGGCCGCAACCTCGCCGCCACCTGCCAGCTGCGTCATGGCGAGCTGGTCGCGGTGCCGACCGAGCGCCCGCGTCGGCCGCGCTGAACGCGCCGGCGGTCAGCTCGCACACCACGCCACCCCGCCGACCGGCGGGTGGCGTGGTTTTTTGATGACGGCGCAAGCAAGCGCAACGCATTGAGAGCAACGTATTAACAGCACGCAATATGGAGCACATCGCATGGCGCGTCTGTCGCTGACAATGCGGTTTTTTCTCGCGCTGGCTGCGCTGACCCTGACGCTGATCATCCTGCCGGCACTTGCCATTCGCTGGAGCGTGCGTCACGACATCGTTGATTATTTTCAGCGCCGCGAGTTCGCCCGGTTGCAACCGCTGCAGGAGTTGCTCATCGAGCACTGGGCAACGGCGCAGAGCTGGCAGTTTCTGCAGGCCGATCCCGGCCGATTGCCGCTGCTGATTCAGCAAAGTGGCATCAATGAACGGCGTTTGCTGCGCTGGCCACGTCCTGCAGACAGCCATGCAGAGCGGCATCCATTGCCACCGCCCGGCGAGCACGAGCCGCCGCCGCCCGGCGAGCACGAGCCGCCGCCACCCGGCGAGCACGAGCCGCCGCCGCTGCATCAGCGTTTGCAGATCGCCGATGCCGACGGCAGGCTCGTGGTCGGGCGCGAGCCGCCACGCGGGTTTAGCCTGGCCAGGCAAGCGTTGTATTGGCAGGACCGCTACATTGGTGAGCTGCGCCTGCAGATCCCGCCGTTTGTCCGCGATGGCCTGGAGCAACGCTTTCTCAGCGGTCAACTGAACACCCTGCTGGTCATTTCCGGTGTCGCCATGTTGCTCGCGCTCGCGGTTGCCTGGTGGCTCGGCCGCGGCCTGGCCCGACCGATCCTGTCGGTGGCCGGCACGGTGCGTGAGCTTGCACAAGGCAAGCTGGATGCGCGCACGGCGGTGCGCAGTGAGGACGAGATCGGCGCGCTCGCTCGTGATGTCGACCGGCTGGCCGAAACGCTGACCGCCAATGAAAAACTGCGCCGCGAATCGATGGCCGATATCTCGCACGAATTCCGCACGCCGCTGGCGTTGATGCAAGGCAAAATCGAAGCGATGCAGGACGGCGTGTTGCCATCGGATGCCGCGACCTTGCACAGCTTGCATGACGCCACGCGGCGGCTGAGTCGCATGGTCGATGATCTCTATCACGTCGCGCTGGCCGACACCGGTGCGCTGCGGCTGGAATTACAGACCTTTGATATGCGCCAGCTGCTGGAGCAGGCATTGCAGGACAATGCCACTCAGCTGCAGGCCGCTGGCCTGCGCGTGCAGATCGAGGGTGAAGCGCAGCTGCTGCTGCGCGCTGACCGTCAACGCCTGCGGCAAGTACTGGATAACTTGCTGCACAACAGTTGTCGCTATACCGATGCCGGCGGCGTGATTCGGGTAACGCTGCACCGGCACGGCGAGCAGATGCAATTGCTGCTGGAAGATTCGGCACCCGGTGTGCCGGCAGCAGCGCTGCCCCAGCTCTTTCAACGGTTCTTTCGCGTCGAGGGCTCGCGCAGCCGTGATGCCGGTGGCAGCGGTCTGGGACTCAGTGTGGTCAAAGCGATCATTCAGGCACACGGCGGCCGTGTCAGCGCGGCGCCATCGTCGTTGGGCGGTCTTGCCATAAAGATTGAACTGCCTGGGCAAGCCTTGGCGGAGCCGACAGCATGACTGCCGATGTCAGCGTCTGGATTGTCGAGGACGAAGTCGAACTGGCCGAATTGCTGGCGGGCTATCTGCGCCGCGAAGGCTATCAGGTCGAACTGCTGCATCGCGGTGATGGCGTGGTCAGCCGGCTGCGACAGCATCCGCCGTCAATTCTGTTGCTTGATCTGATGCTGCCGGGCCAGGACGGTTTGAGCATTTGCCGCGAGTTGCGCCAGTTCTCGCAGATCCCGGTGTTGATGCTGACCGCGCGGGTGGAAGAGATTGATCGCTTGCTGGGGCTGGAGCTCGGTGCCGACGATTACCTGTGCAAACCGTACAGCCCGCGCGAGGTCGTCGCGCGGGTCAAGGCGCTGCTGCGCCGGGTGCAACCGGCGTTTGGCCAGGGCGTGCTGCCGTCGTCGCGATTGCAGTTCGATGATGCGGCGCTGGCGGCAAAAATCGATGGCGTGCTGCTGGATTTGACGGTGGTCGAATACCGCTTGCTGCGTCAGCTCGCGAGCCACCCGGGCCGCATTTATTCCCGCCAGCAGCTGCTGGATGCCGCCCACGACGAACACCGGGTGGTGACCGAACGGACGGTTGATTCGCACGTCAAGAACCTGCGCCGGAAACTCCGTGAGGCGCAGCGCAGCGATGAGGAGCTGATTCACTCGGTCTATGGCGTCGGTTACAAATTTGATGAAACGCTGGTCGCGCGCTGAATACGGCCGGACGGGGCACGTGATGTCGGAGAGGTTGTCAGGTTCACCGCTGCCGGGCGCAGCGGTTCGCTTTTTTGCCGCCGTGCCGATCGCGCGGTGTCGTGGGGGGGGGCGCAGCGACCAAGGCTGAGCCCGATGGCGGCGCTGCGTACTGAATGAGCCGGCCGCCGCGCTTGCGTTGACCGGTGCCGGCGCTGCGACCAGCTGCCATCTGTTCCGGCGACGCGCTCGTAGAATACGACAGGCTGCCGGTCAGACCCTGTTACAAAGACCGGCCCAGTCAGCCGCAGTCAACTCGTTATGCTGTGCTCTTGTCATTCTCTTCTGCGATCAGGAATTCCCGTTATGGAACAGCACCGTACTTCGGCCCTTGATTCTCATCCTGCCTCGCTGCCGGCGCGCGAAGTGGTGCGCTGCGAAGCGGTCAGCCAGCGCGTGCCAACCGCAGAAGGTCCGCTCGATATCCTGACCGACATCAGCTTCGCCATTCAGTCCGGCGAATCGGTGGCGATTGTCGGCGCCTCCGGTTCCGGCAAATCGACCTTGCTCGGTTTGCTGGCCGGCCTTGATACGCCGAGCCACGGTGATATCTGGCTCGATGGCGAGCCGCTGCGCGCGCTCAATGAGGACCAGCGCGCGGCCCTGCGCGCGCGCAAAGTGGGTTTCGTGTTCCAGTCGTTTCATTTGCTGCCGGCGCTGACGGCACTGGAAAACGTCATGTTGCCGCTTGAGATCGCCGGCCACACCGATGCCGATAAGACCGCCCGCCATTGGCTCGAGCGGGTCGGGCTCGGCAGCCGTCTGACGCACACGCCACGGCAGCTGTCCGGTGGCGAGCAGCAGCGGGTGGCCATTGCGCGCGCATTTGCCGCCCAGCCGGCGATTCTGTTTGCCGACGAACCGACCGGCAACCTCGATCGCGCCACTGGAGCGCGCATCATCGAATTGCTGTTCAGCCTGAATGCCGAGCAGGGCACGACGCTGGTGCTGGTCACCCACGATGACGCGCTGGCGCGCCGTTGTCAGCGCCGCCTGATGCTGGCGGCGGGCCGGCTGGTGGCGGAGGTGGCGGGATGAAACTGTGGCGTCTTGCTTTGGCGACGCTGCGCCGGGAATGGCGCAGCAGCGAAATCCGGGTGCTGTTGCTGGCACTCGCCATCGGTGTCGGCAGTGTCAGCACCACCGGTTTTCTTGGTGACAGGCTCGATCGCGCCATCACTGAACGCGGTGGCGATTTTCTCGGTGCCGATGCCCAGCTCAGCAGCCCGACCCAGCTCGATCCGGAATTGCTCGATACCGATCCGCTGAAAACCGGTTCCTTGCAGCAAAGCAATGGCCTGGAATTCGCGAGCATGTTGGCGAAAGGCGATGCCTTTCAACTCGCCAGCGTGCGCGCCGTCGACGGCCAGTATCCGCTGCGCGGCAAAGTGGTGATTGCGCCGGATGTGGCCGCGACCGGCACGGTGCAAAAAGCGCAGCCGAATCCCGGTGAAATTTTTGTCGATGGCCAGTTGCTGACGCTGCTCAATGTCATGGTCGGTGACAGCGTGGAGGTCGGCGCCGCCGAGTTCCGCATTGCCGGTATCGTCCAGGATGAGCCGGGCCGGGCTGGCGCGGTGTTTGGTCTGGCGCCGCGCGTGTTCATGCGGCTTGACGAGGTCGGCAAAACCGAAGTGGTGCAACCGGGCAGTCGGGTCACCTGGCTGTATTACTTTGCCGGTGAACCGGAAGTGGTCAGCGCCTTCGTCAAAGACAGCAAACCGAAACTGACCAGCAGCCAACGGCTGGTCGGTGGCCGCGAAGGTTCGGAAGCGGTCAGCGGCGCTTTTGCCCGCACCAGCAAATTCGGTTCGCTCGCCAGTCTGGTCAGCTTGCTGATGGCGACGCTGGCAGTCGCACTCGCTGCCCGCCGCTATGCGCTGCGTCATTTTGATCAGGCCGCACTGATGCGTTGTTTCGGCTTGGCCAGCGCCGATTTGCGCAGTTTTTACGCGCTGCAATTGCTGCTGCTCGGCCTCATCGGCAGCCTGATGGGGTTGCTGATTGGCTACGGTGGTCATTGGCTGCTGTTGCAATCGTTTGCACCGGAACTTGCCGAGCGGCTGCCGCCGGTCAGTCCGATGCCGGTGATCGCCGGATTGGGCAGCGGTTTGCTGGCGTTGTCGGGCGCGGCGTTGCCATCCTTGCTGCGGCTGTCGCAAGTGCCACCGTTGCGGGTGCTGCGGCGGGAAATGGTGCCACTGACCCGTGGTGCCTGGGCGCTGGTGTTGCTCAGCCTGTCGCTGCTCGTGCTGCTCTGCTGGTGGTATGCCGGCAGCGTTCGCATGGTGGCGATTTTCATCGGTGCGTTGGTGGCATTTGCGCTGCTGTTGTGGGGGCTTTCCCTGGTGACGCTGCAAAGCGGGCATTTGCTGCGCAAGCTGTCGCCGGGTGCGCTGCGTTTTGGTATCGCGCAATTGCTGCGTCATCGCTACGCCGCCAGTGTGCAGCTCGGAGCGTTTGCCTTGGCGCTGCTGTTGATGGGTTCGGTCGCGCTGGTGCGCACCGATCTGATCGACAGTTGGCAGCAGCAGCTGCCGCCGGATGCTCCGAACCATTTTCTGGTCAATATCGCGCCGGAGCAGAATGCGCAGGTGTCGGCGTTTCTGGCCGAACGCAATCTGAACGTGTCGCGCAGTTATGCGATGGTGCGCGGCCGGCTGACCGGCAAGGCCGGCAAGGACATCAAGGAGATGGTGCCGGAGAGTGCGCGCGAAGATAACCAGTTGCGCCGCGAACTGAACCTGACCTGGAGTGACGAGCTGCCGCCGAACAACACCATCACCGCCGGTGAGTGGCATGCGAGCAGCACGACTGCGCAGATTTCGATGGAAGACAAACTGGCCAAGCGGCTCGGCATTCAGATCGGCGACGTGCTGACCTTCACCATTGCCGACCGCGAGATCAGCCTGCCGGTGACCAGCTTCCGCGAAGTCAAATGGGATTCGATGCAGCCGAATTTCTTCGTGATTTTCTCGCCCGGCGCGCTCGACGGTTACCCGGCCAGCTTCATTTCGGCGATGCATGTGCCGAGCGAAGACACGACGACGCTGCCGGCGTTTGTCCAAGCCTTCCCGACGGTCACGGTCATCGCGCTGGATCGCATCATCCGCGATGTCCAGAAAGTGATTGCCCAGGTGGTGGTCGCGGTTGAGCTGCTACTGTCGTTCCTGTTGCTGTCCGGAGTGGCGGTGCTGATCGCGGCGCTGCTGGCCAGTCTGGATGAGCGTCGCCGTGAGGCGGTCGTACTACGTACGCTCGGTGCCAGCCGCGGTTTTCTGCAGCGCAGCCTGCTCGCCGAGTTCACTCTGCTGGGCCTCCTGGCCGGTTTGCTGGCGGCCGCCGGCACCGAAGGGGTCGCTGCGCTCATCAATGGCCAAGTCTTTGATTTGGAAGCGCGTTTTCACCCGTGGTTGTGGTACACCGCGCCGCTGCTTGGGGCGGTCATCGTGGCCCTGTCCGGCCTGCTTTCGACCCGTCGGATCCAGCAGGTCAGCCCGGCGGTGGCGCTGCGGGAGACGGCCTGATCCGGGTCCGGGCTTTGCGCAAGGACGCGAAAACCCGCTATGGTAAAAAAAGACAAGGTGAACGGGTCGCTTGACCCGGGCTTGCTCCGGCCCCTATAAAGCGCCGCCTGTGTGGCGCACTTTCCGGAACTCGCGTCACCTGCCGCCGTCGGTCGGCGCCCTGCATATATAGGTAGGGTTGCCGGTCGCCGGTCCTTTCGCCCGGCACCTTGCCGGGCTTTACGTTACGGGACCCTAGACATCGTCATGTCAAAATCGCTGGTCATTGTGGAGTCGCCGGCCAAGGCCAAGACCATCAACAAATACCTCGGCAAGGATTTCATTGTGAAATCCAGTGTCGGCCACGTTCGCGATTTGCCCACCGGTGCCAAGACCGAAGAGGACGGCGGCGAACCGAAACCGAAGAAAACCGTCGCCAAAAGCAAGGCGCTGGCGGTTGATCCGAAAATCAAGGAACGGCAAAAGCTGTTCGAGCGCATGGGCATCAACCCGGAAAAAGGCTGGGATGCGCGCTACCAGATTCTTCCCGGCAAAGAAAAAGTCATCAAGGATCTGAAAGAAGCCGCTGAGAAAGTCGACACCGTCTATCTGGCAACCGACTTGGACCGCGAAGGGGAAGCCATTGCCTGGCACCTGCGCGAGATCATCGGTGGCGAGCCGAAGCGCTTCAAGCGCGTGGTGTTCAACGAAATCACCAAGAAAGCGATTCAGGAAGCGTTCGCCGATCCGGGCGATCTCGACATGAATTACGTCAACGCCCAGCAGGCACGCCGTTTCCTCGATCGCGTCGTTGGTTACATGGTGTCGCCGCTGCTGTGGAAGAAAGTCGCGCGTGGCCTGTCGGCCGGTCGGGTGCAATCGGTGGCGGTGCGCTTGATCACCGAGCGTGAGCGCGAGATCCGGGCCTTCATTCCGGAAGAATATTGGGATGTGCACGCCAAGCTGGGTTCCAGCAAAGGCGAGGTGACGATGGAAGTCGCCAAAGAAGGCGGCAAGGAGTTCCGTCCGACCAACGAGGCGGATACCAAAGCGGCGATGGCGCGGCTGGAAAAAGCCAACATCGTCATCAGCAAACGCGAAGACAAACCGAGCAAATCTTCGCCGAACGCACCGTTCACCACGTCGACCCTGCAACAGGCGGCCAGCAACCGGATGGGCTTCAGCGTCAAGAAAACCATGACGCTGGCGCAGCGGCTGTACGAAGCCGGCCACATCACCTACATGCGTACCGACAGCACCAACCTGTCGGAAGATGCGCTGCATGCGGTGCGCGAATTCATCCACAAGGAATTTGGCGAGCAATACCTGCCGCCGCGCGCGCACTACTACAGCAGCAAGGAAGGCGCCCAGGAAGCGCACGAAGCGATTCGTCCGACCAATGTCCAGATCAAACCGGGCGCGCTGTCGGACATGGAAGAAGACGCCCAGAAGCTGTACCAGCTGATCTGGCGGCAATTCGTTGCCTGCCAGATGACCAATGCCGAATATGACACCACCGGCATTGTTGCGACTGCCGGCAATTTCGAGCTGCGCGTGCGTGGCCGCGTGCTGCGCTTCGATGGCTGGACTCGCGTGCTGCCGCCACAAAAGAAAAGCGATGAAGACGTCGAACTGCCGGATCTGAAAGAAGGCGACAAGCTCAAGCTCAATGAGCTGCTGCCGAAGCAGCATTTCACCAAACCGACCGCCCGCTACACCGAAGCGACCTTGGTGCGGGAACTGGAGAAGCGCGGTATCGGCCGGCCGTCGACCTATGCCGCGATCATCTCGACCATTCAGGATCGGGGTTATGTTTCGCTGAAGCAGCGTCGCTTCTACGCCGAGAAAATGGGCGAGATCGTCACCGACCGCTTGGTCGAGTCGTTCAGCAATCTGCTCGATTACAGTTTCACCGCCCAGATGGAGCAGCAGCTCGACGTGGTGGCCCAAGGCGATGCCGACTGGAAAGGTACGCTCGACGAGTTCTATGCCGATTTCGTCAAAAAGCTGGAAGCGGCAGAGGGCGATCGCGGTGGCATGCGCTGGTCGCAACCGGTCGAAACCAGCATTGCCTGCCCGGACTGCGGCCGACCGATGGCGATCCGTACCGCAACGACCGGCGTTTTCCTCGGCTGCACCGGCTTCAATCTGCCGCCGAAAGAGCGCTGCAAGAAAACCATCAATCTGCTGTCGGCTGATGAAGTCGTTTCGACCGAAGATGACGAAGCCGAAGCACTCGAACTGCGCGCCAAGAAGCGTTGCCCGAAATGCGGCACCGCGATGTCGGCTTACATGGTGGACGAAGGCCGCAAGCTGCATGTCTGTGGCAACAACCCGGAATGCGATGGTTACGTCATCGAGCAGGGCTCGTTCCGTTTGAAGGGCTACGAAGGCCCGATCATCCAGTGCGAGAAATGCAGCAGCGACATGCAGCTGAAAGTCGGCCGGTTCGGCAAGTATTTCGGCTGCACCAACACCAGCTGCGGCAACACCCGCAAGCTGCTGCGCAACGGTCAGGCCGCGCCACCGCGTGAAGACCCGATCCCGATGCCGCATCTGAAATGCGACAAGGCCGACGACCATTACATTCTGCGTGACGGTGCCGCCGGGCTGTTCCTCGCCGCCAGCAAGTTCCCGAAAATCCGGGAAACCCGGCCACCGAAAATCAGCGAGCTGAAAACGGTCAAGGACCAGCTGCACGAGAAATTCCGTTACCTGCTGCAGGCTCCGGAAAAAGATCCGGACGGCAACCCGACGGTGCTGCGCTTCTCGCGCAAGAGCGGCGTGCAGTTTGTCGCCAGCGAGAAAGACGGCAAGCAGACCGGCTGGAGCGCGTTCTATATCGACGGCAAGTGGCAGCAGAAAGCTGAAGAGGCGGGTGAAGCCAAGCCGGCGAAAGCCGCGACTGCGAAAGCAGAAGCCAAAGAAAAAGCAGAGCCCAGGGCAAAGGCGGCGCCGAAAGGCAAAGCCACAGCGAAAGTTGCCGCTGCGCCGAAAGCTGCTGCGAAGCCGAAAAAGGCGACGGCGAAGAAGTAAGCAGTTGAGCTTGTCTGTTTCTGCTTCGTTGTTGCACCCGACCCCGGCTTTCGCCGGGGTCGCTATTTGATAAGGTCGTGCGCGACTTGTGCCTGGCCGACCACTGAAATACTGCTGACAGAGAAATCGCTATGTACGCTTTGGCCCGTTCCATGTTGTTCCGCCTTGATCCCGAAACCGCTCACCATGTCGCGCTCGGCGGTTTGCGCACGCTCGAACGCACGCCGTTGCGCGGGCTGTTTGCCCAGGATATTCCTGCCGATCCGGTCGAGCTGTGGGGGCTGAAATTTCCGCACCGGGTCGGTCTGGCGGCCGGGCTCGACAAGAACGCCGATTATCTCGATGCGCTGGCAATGCTCGGTTTTGGTTTCATTGAGGTCGGTACCGTGACGCCCCGGCCGCAGCCGGGCAATCCGAAACCGCGCATGTTCCGGTTGCCGGAAGCTACCGGCATCATCAACCGGCTCGGTTTCAACAATCAGGGCGTCGATTACTTGCTGGAGAATGTCCGCAAGAGCAAATACCGCGGCATTCTCGGCATCAATATCGGCAAGAATTTTGATACGCCGGTCGAGAAAGCGAACGACGATTACCTGATTTGCTTGCGCAAGGTCTATGAGTACGCGCACTACATCACGGTCAACATCTCGTCGCCGAACACCCAGGGCTTGCGCAGTCTGCAGTTTGGCGAGGCGCTTGACTCGCTGCTCGGGACCTTGAAAGCCGAGCAAGCCGTGCTGCAGCAGAAGCACGGTAAATATGTGCCGCTGCTGCTGAAAATCGCGCCGGATCTGTCGCGCGAGGAAGTGGCACAAGTCGCCGAGGCGCTGTTGAAACACCGGTTCGATGGCGCGATTGCGACCAATACCACCGTCGGCCGCGTGGGCGTCGAAGGTTTGCAGCATGCGACCGAGACCGGCGGCTTGTCCGGTGCGCCGGTCTTTGCCAAGAGCACCGAAGTGCTGGGCTGGCTCGCCACCGAGCTGAACGGCCGTATGCCGATCATCGGTGTCGGTGGCATCACCAACGGCGAGCAGGCCGCCGCCAAGATCAGGGCCGGTGCGAGTCTGGTGCAGATTTACTCCGGCTTCATCTATCGCGGTCCGGCGCTGATCCGCGAGGCGGCGATCAGTGCGAGCCTTGCAGGTAACTAATCGAGTGGAGTGCGAAGGATGGATCTTTTTGATGTGTTTCAGCAATTCCGCATTCGTCAGGCAGAGTCCTCTGCCGATCGCGCTGCGGCCAAGGCTTCTGATGCAGCGATAGACGTGCGAATGCTGCAACAGCGTCTGGACCATCTGTCCTTGGTCTGTCTTGCCATGTGGGAGATGCTGGAGGAGAACGGTTACTCGAAAGAGCGCCTGTTTGAAAAGATCGAGCGAATTGACCTCAAAGACGGTCGGCGTGATGGCAAGGTGGCAATGGCCGCGACGCATTGTGATGATTGTGGCCGGAAGGTTAGTCCGCGGCACTTGAACTGCTTTTACTGTGGGGCGCGCGTTTCGCACAACGGTATTTTATAGGGCGGCAACTCCCATTGCCGACATGACTTTCGGCACATCCATCTGGATGACGCATTCCCTAAGCTGAGGCCATTCCCTCATGGAGTGGCCTTATGAAATCGCACTGGTCAGTCAGTTTTCTGTTTGCCCTGCTGCTGGCAACGGCTGTTGCCGCCGACAATGCAGGCCGTCCCGCAGCCAATACCGAGCAGAACCGGCAAGTGCTCGCTGAAGCCGAGAGCCAGTTCTTTCAGGCGTTGAACGAAAAACCGAAGCGTGGCAAGCACAGTCTGGAAGGCTTGACGCTGGCTTACGCCGTGGCGCCGACCGATGGCCGCACCAATCTGCTTTTGGGACTCAATCATCTCTGGCTGGCAGCCGAGGCGCCACGTCAGGACCCGATGACGCTGCAGCATGTGATCCTGGCCGATTATTTTCTCGGCCGCGCCGAGCAGCTGACTGGCGATTACCGGATTCCGAGCTGGCGCATTCCGCTCCAGATGACGCTGGCGCGCCGTGATGGTGATCAGAAAGCGGCCGACCGCCATTACGAGAAATTTCTCCGTGCCTACCGACAGAATCCGGATTTCCATTCCTTTGTGCTGGCGCTGCTGGCTTTCGATGAACCGGTTGCCAGCAAGGCCTTTCAGCGTGGCCTGAAAGCGATGCGCGATGCCGATAGCTGCGACGAACACAATCCGTCCTGCCGGAACCAGCCGCGCTGGCCGCACAATATCGAGGCCTACGCCGTATTCATGGCCGATTATGAAGCGAAAGCGGGCAACGAAACCGCGGCGAGGCGGTGGCTGGGAGAAGCCGAACGGTACGCAACGGCAACGGGCTGGGCCTATCTGCCGGCGATAACGGCGCGTCAGCAGCAGCTGTCAGAGCGGATGGCGCGCTATGCCAACAGCGATCGGCAGGACGACCCCGCCAGTCTGTTTGACGAATTCCGGCAGGAAACCTGTCAGCTCTGCCATCGCCAATAACGGCGGGAAACCACAGTAGAAGCCATCTCAAAAAACAGGTTTAGCTAAGCTATTGATTCAGGATCGCTTTTCGACGATCAAGTAATTGTGTGTTGCGTTGGTGGATCGACAACGCATCAAGTTCATGATCATATACTGTCC
>JBMOMZ010000012.1:0-3179 GCA_049324755.1 Pseudomonadota bacterium | reverse complement strand
GGAATCCTGATTGCGGTTGGCATCAACCAGCGACACAAACACCGGCTCGCCGGCATGGAAAACCGTGGTCTCGCGCAGCGGCACGGGGCCGTCGAGCGGGATGGGCTGGCCACGCAGCGTGATCGGGTTGGCGAGCGGCAGAAAAACAGCCGCGCCACTGTCGTAAGCGCCGCCATCAACCGGATACTGCACGTCGCTCGGGGTACCCGGCGGTGCGTACTGGTAGAACGTCACCGTCGCCGGAGTTGGCGGTGGCACGGTCACCAGTTGGGTGGTGTTGGAACTTTGCGGTGTCGGTGGATCAGTCAGGAACAACTGGTAGCTTGCGGTGGCCGTGTTGTCGATCGTTGCCGCGTACGCCGCGCCTGCCGAAAAAACGCCGAAAACGGTGGCCAGGAAAATCCCGGCCACCGTTTTTGGCAAGAGGCAGTCACGCATGCGTTGCCGCATGATTATCCGTTCAGGTCACCCCGCACCAGGGCGAGACGAACGGTCAATCGATCGTCACCTGGAAGGCAGCGCGGGAAATGCCGCCACCGCCGGCAATGCTCGGCTCGATGTTCACCGTGACCGTGGTGGTACCGCCGTTGTAGCTGCCGCCCGCCGGATCGGTTTCGTCGGCACCCAAAGCGTCATTGTCTTCGGTAGCGCCGGTCGCGTCGCAGGTGGTCCCGGCACCGCCAACTGCGGTGCGGATCGAGCCTGACACAAACGTGGTGCCAGCCGGCACAACATCAGTAACGGTTACCGTGTCGGCGGCAGAGGCGCCGTTGTTCTCGACAGCAATGCAGTATTCAATGACCGCGCCCGGAATGCGCTTCGCATTGACGCTCACGCCGGTGAACGGGTCGCTGATCACGCGCGACGTTTTGGTCACGACGATGTCAGCAGACGATACGCTCCAGCCATCCGCATCGCTGGCGGCACCATCGCGGGCGGCGCTGTACGCCGTAACGACATCGCCAAATACCGTATCAACAGTCCCTTGCGTATCGGCGGTGGCATCGCCGGTCTGGGTAATGAGCGCGCCCTGGGCAGCAGCCGTGCCGCCCTCGCGGGCAGTTGCCGTCAACACGCCGGTGGCGAGATCACCGTTGACGCGGGTGTTGAGGATGTCGGCAACCACGAACACCGTACGGATTTCACCTTCGGTCATTTCGTCGAGGAAGGTGACGACCGTATCGGCGGCGTCCCAGACACCCGGCGACGCGCCCATCGGATCATCCTGATACAACGTGGTCGCGGCGACGTTGAAGTTGTCGGTGCCGCCGAACGGCTCGGCGCCGCCCTGGACAAATGCCAGCCCCATGTCGATGGTTTGGTTGGTGTCGTTGGTGATCGTGAACGTCAGCGCCTGGTTCGTCGAACCCGGCGCAACGGACGTGTAGACACCACCGGATTCGGCAACCGACAACAGAATGCGGCGGTCGACCACGAATGTGTCGGGGGTGAGGTTGGAGACCGAGGGCTGATCGATAGTCCCGATCTTGTAGTTGACGGTGGCCGTGTTGCTGACGCTCGTCCCTGCATCTGTACCGGTCGCGAATGCGGCCGGTACAAAAGCCAGGAATGCCAGCCCAACACCGAGTACATGACTCGTGATCTGCTTGCGGTTCATGGTGTGCCTCTCATTTTTAGATTTTTACTTTCCCTTGCCGGTCGTGGTGCTGACTTCCGGTTCGGGGTTTCTTCTGCACTTGCTGTCTTCACTTGCTACTTTCACTTTCCAGACTGCTTTTCTTTCACTGCAAACCGAAATCGGGCTGCCCCGATTCCGTCAACTCACTTCACGATGGCGCGATAACCCACGCTGCCGGATGCGCCCGGAGCAACCGGTGCCGAAAGTTTCCACTGAACGACCGTCACGTCGGCGCCGGTTGCCGGGCGCAGCTTGCCGTCGTCAGCCTTGACCGTGAGCGTTTCCAGTTGCCCCCAGGTCTTGCCGTCGTCGACCGAGACCTCATCTTTCGCGCCTGGCGCCTTCGACGAGCCGGCGACGAAAGTGACTTGCGGCGGCACCGGATTGCTGACGACAACATCGCTGGCCGGTTTCGCGCCGTTGTTCTTCCAGGAGATGACGTAAATAACTTCATCGCCCGGAACGATCTTTGCCACCGGCACGGTTTTCTTTTCCACCTTGCCGTTCTTGTCGGTGACGTCGATTTCCTGGAAGGATTTCACCGTCAATTCAATACCGGTCTTCTTTGCTGGCGCCGCGTCGACGGCCCAGGCCGACGGCATGGCGAGCAATGCCGCAACAGCCAATCCGCCGATCGTTTTTGCAACTGTGTGCGTGTTGAAATAAACGTGCGTTTTCATCTGCATCATCTCCTTGATCAGTTGATTGTGACTTGAAACGTAACGGTGGCGGTGAGCGGTGCCGGCATCACGCCGGCACCGGGCACCACCTCGATTTGCGTGCCGGTAAAATGCCCGGCGTCGCCGTCCAGCGCGTCGGTAAGGCTCGCGCCGTCCAGCGTCAGGCTTGCGGGCACATAGGTGGTGTTGGCGGGAATCACGTCCTGCAGCCGTGCGTTCAGAATTGTGCCAGTGCCGGTAACGGTGAATACCAGTGTGTAGGTTATGGTCGCGCCACTGACCGCGTAGGCACGGCCCAAGGGGTCCAACACCACCTGCGACTTCACCAGCGTGGTCGTCACCTGCGCGACGGCGTAGCCGTTCTGTTCGCGGTGAGTCGCCGTCGTCGCACCGACCACAGCATCGACACCACCGGTGCCGGCACTGGGGAACACGGTGCCCGGGGTGCCACTGCCGGTAGCGGCCGTCGCCTGCAAACTGACCAGGCCAATGTCGCCGTTGGCCAGACCCGCCGGCATGTCGCTGACCACGAACAACACCCGCGATGCATCGGCAGCGAGGAGCGGGTCGTTCACCCCGGCAACGTACAACGTGTCGGTGCCGATTGCGAAAACGCCGTCACCGTTATCGATATAAATCAGCACGTTCTGCGGATCAAAGGTATCGCCGGTCAATGCCGAATTGACCTGCAAGGCAAACGCTTCTTCGCCGTTGCCGGTGTTGGTGAGCGTGAACGACAACGGCACGTCGGTGCCGGGCGTGGTGACGTTGAGAGTGCCGGCGTCATTGCGGACCAGCGTCAGATCGAGCAGTTCGGCGACTGCAAAGTTGTCGGTGTTGGAGTCGACCGTCGCCGGTAC
>JBMOMZ010000011.1:0-180385 GCA_049324755.1 Pseudomonadota bacterium | reverse complement strand
GTTCTTTGAACTGCGGGGAATAGCTCTTACGGGTTGTTGGTTTTTTAGACATCTTGGATTTCATGGACCGCCTCAGGGTTAGAGATTACTCTCTTAGCCGGGTGTCCGGAAATCTGGGGCAAGATCATACAAGCCATATCCTGAGTTATCCCACCTACTCCCTGTTGCTCGGGTAAGACCAGACGAGTAACCTGGTAGCATAGCCAATCTAATGGCTTCATCCGGAGACTCCACCATGTAGGATTTTCTTAAAGATGAAAGAAAGCCAATGCCCTCGTCTGCAATTGCAATTTCAGCCTCTCCATTTTGCCAACGCTGGGCCATCGCAATGCATGTATCTACTTCGGCATGTTCAAAAACGTTTCTGATTAATTCCCGGAAACAGTAGGAAAGCATTATCGATGGGCCTTCGTTTTCTGGCTCGGGAAAAAGAACTCTGGCTAGTCTGTCGCTTTGAGAGTCAATAACATCCTGAATGCTTTCGTTCCTAATTTTTTGAGATAAAAGTTCAGATCGCTTCAGTACTGTTATCGGCAGATATCTGCTACTTCCCGGAGCCCGCCCAGGGTTGTTTCCAGAATCAACGCCGATAAACTTGAAAAAGCCGATATATCTAAGGTACGAAATAGCTGCATCTTTGGAGTCGCTGCCAATGGGGAGTGTGCGGAGACCAAGTCGTTTGCGCTCTCGCACAAATTTTCGCACACCAAGTGCCGACGCTAATGTTGGAAACGGATAAACGAACCTAATTGGTTTAAAGTCGATATAAGCATCGGGAGTCAGTGTGGCGCTTTCAAGAACTTGTAAGAAGCGCAGTACATTTTCGTCCGAGAATGTTTGTGGACAGCTCAATCGGAATGCCACTCTTACCCCCGCCTATCAATCTTCCTAGCCAACATAACCGCCGTAGTCGTTTGCTTCACCCCCTCAATCGCCCCAATCTCATCCAACACTTGATCCAAGCGCTCCGGCGATTCGGCCCGCAACAACAACATGTAATCCCAAATCCCGCTGACTGCTGACAATTCTTCAATCTCCGGAAACCGCCCGAGCCGCTTCACCACCGCAGGCCCGACTTTCGGTTCCACCTGCAGCGCGCAGTACGCTCGCAGCCCCTTCTCTTCGCCGGGTTTACCGAGCCGAACGCCATAGCCGCCGATGACGCCGGTCTTCTCCAGCCGGGCGATACGCGCCACAACCGTGGTGCGGGCGACGCCCAGTTTGCGGGCGAGGGTGGCGGTAGCTTCGCGGGCGTTGGCTTGCAGCAGGGTCAGCAGCTGGCGGTCGAGATTGTCGAGCGGGTCCATGGGGTTTCGCTTAGAAGGGCTTGGGTTCGTTCTAGTAGGTCACCCTCTCCCTAGCCCTCTCCCATCAAGGGAGAGGGGATCTCCCCGTTGTCGAGGGGAGAGGCAGTTAGCCCCTCGCCCCTTGCGGGAGAGGGGTTGGGGAGAGGGGGCTTCCGGCCGCGCAATGGTCGACAGCGGGATAGTTCTGCCGAATCAACCGGTCGTTTCGTCATTCCGACGAGTCTAGCCTGCTTTTCGTCGAATTGCTCGCTTTGATCTGACGAAGCTGCTGCGCAGAATTTGCGCCGTCTATTGCCCCAGTTTTTCTGTGCCGGGTCTACGCTTCAGACCCACGCCGGGTTCACCCGAATCCAGGGTTCACTCGAAAATTGGGCTCACTCAAATCTGTGGAGGGAAGAACCATGGCAGCTAACGATTTCAAACGCGCGCTGGTGCTGGGCGGCGGCAAGATTGGTGTCGCGATCACCACCATGCTGGCATCGACCGGCGAATATGACGTGACCGTCGGCGACCTGCGGCCGGTCAACTTTGACATCCCGGGCGTCAAGAGCGTGATTGTCGATGCCAGCAACGAAGCTTCGCTGCTCGCTGCCATGCAGAACGCCGATTTCGTGCTGAACGCGCTGCCGTTCTTCGCCGCCAAGGGCGTCGCCGCTGCCGCGGCCAAGGCCAAGGTGCACTACTTCGATCTGACCGAAGACGTCGCCGCGACCAATGCCATCAAGGAAATCGCCAAGACCGCCGAAACTGCGCTGATGCCGCAGTGCGGCCTGGCCCCGGGCTTCATCGGCATTGCCGGTTATGACCTCGCCAAGAAATTCGACAAGCTGCAGGACGTCAAGATGCGCGTCGGTGCGCTGACCCGCTACCCGACCAATACCCTGAAGTACAACCTGACCTGGTCGACTGACGGCCTGATCAACGAGTACTGCGAGCCGTGCGATGCCATCGTCAACGGCGAGTTCATGAAGGTGCAGCCGCTGGAAGGTCTGGAAACCCTGCTGATCGACGGCGACGAATACGAAGCCTTCAACACCTCGGGTGGTCTCGGCACGCTGTGTGAAACGCTGGCCGGCAAAGTCCGCAACCTGGACTACAAGACCATGCGCTTCCCGGGCCACAACAAGATCCTGCGTCTGCTGATCAACGATCTGCGCATGATCGACAAGCGGGAAAACCTGAAGGAAATCTTCGAACACGCGATGCCATACACCAGCCAGGACATGGTTGTGGTGTTCGTCTCGGTGACCGGCTGGAAAGACGGCAAGTACCAGCAGCAGACCTTCGCGACCCGCATTTTCCCGAAACAGATCGCCGGCATGACCATGACTGCGATCCAGCTGACCACCGCGGCCGGCATCGTCACTGCGATGGAGTTGATGCGCGCCGGCAAGCTGCCGCGCAAGGGCTTTGTCGCGCAGGAAGCGGTCAACCTGGACGACTTCCTGGCCAACCGTTTCGGCTGCGTCTACAAGGCCTGAGTGCGGACTGACGGTTCACCCTCACCCTAACCCCGCTTCGCGCCCCGGCCACTCGCGGGCTCGTGGCGCTGCGGCGGGACGACGCGATGCTTCGTCATTCCCCGCCTCCGCCCCTTCAAGGGAGAGGGGACTGACTGGCTCGCGCTGGACAGTAGTTCTCCCTCCCCCTTGATGGGGGAGGGCCGGGGAGAGGGTGAACCCGCCCTACCCAGCGTCAGGGCTGGTCAAATCCTGACCACTCCGCTATATTGCGGCGCAGCAAACTGGTCGGACCGAATCCCGCCCCGGGAGGACAGCCGGCCTTTTTATCGACCCGAACATTTGATGGTCCTGAATCTGGTAGCGAGGCAGTCCATGAGCAGCAACGTGCAGCAGTTGGTTTCGAAAGTGTTGGGTGCAGAGCGTGCGGTCTGGCTCTTCAATGCCATGGAAGTCGATGCCCGCCTGCTGCGCGACGGCGACACGGTCAGCCAGGCCGAACTCGCCCAGGCCATGAACATGGTGCTGTTCTCGGATCTGCTGAAGCGGGTGCCGGAAGGCGCGCAGTATGTCGACGAAGCGATTCGGATCGGCCGCAAGATCAATTTCGATCACGGCGCGCTGCGCACCGTCGTTGCCCAGAACGGTGCCTTGCCAGTCGGTCAGCTCGCGTTCGAACGCATCCTGAAGCCGCTCGGTTTTGTCGTCGGTGGCCTGTACCCGCTGCCGCGGCTGAAAATGACCGGCCACGTCTACACCCACGGCGAATTCCCGGATGTGATCGCCCAGTTCTTTGTTTCCGAACTGCACGTCGATCAGTTCTCGCCGGCGTTCCAGCAAGCCGTTGCCAATGTCGTCGGCAACTCGCGCGATCCGCTGACCGCCGACAGCAAGGTGCTGCTGGCCAAGCTCGCCGAGCAGAAAGCGCTCGGCAAGGCTGAAGCGCTGGTGCTGTTGCCGAACCTCGTCGACTGCTTTGCCCGCCAGCATGGCGAAGTGACCCGCGCCGATTACGAGGTGCTGCTGAAAGAATCGGCCGAAATGGCCTGGATCAGCACCGAAGGCAATGCCTACAACCACGTCACCGATCGCGTCGCCGATGTGTTCGAACTGACCAAAGAGCAGAAAGCGCTGGGCCGTTCGATCAAGGAAGCGGTGGAAGTCTCGGCCAACGGCCGCGTTCGCCAGACCGCGTTCAAGGCCGCGCAAGTCGAGCGCCGGATGATCGACAGCGATGGCCGCGTCGCCACCTACACGGTGCCGGGCTCGTTCTACGAATTCATCAGCCGCGACAAATTCCTCGACGAGGCGTCGGGCGAGTGGAAGCTGGATCTGACGTTCGATTCCAGCAACGCCACCGGCATCTTCAAGATGACCGATGCCGCGAAAGTCGCGTAAGCGATACGCAAAAAAGAAAAGGGCGGTTTGACCGCCCTTTTCTTTTGTCATAACGAACCCGGCAACGGCATTCGCGCTCAGCGCGGAATTGCCTTGCTCAAGGTTTCGCTGCGTTCGGCATTCGAAAATAAATCACCCGCTGCTCGCCGTCCTTGCTCAGCAGCGTCACTTCATCATAGCGAGCGCCGGCGTACTCGCGCAGCGACTGACTCAGCTTCTGCCAGTCGCGGTAGTGCAGCCACAGCCATTCCTGTTGTTTTTGACTGAACGCGAGCGGGTTGCTGACACCGGGAAAATGAACGGCGTTGCGCCGATCATGGCCCGGGCCGGTAAACGGCATCGTGCCGCGCCGATGCTCGGTGCCGGTGCTGGAAGGCGTCGCTGGCGTCGGCGCCGTTGTCGACGGTGGCGCGCTGACACAGGCGCTCAGACCAACGCCGCAAAGCAGCAGCATGGTGCGCGTGGCCGGTTTCATGTCCGCAGCCTCCGGTTCCGAGCAGGGGCGCTCAGTCGACTGAGTATGGCTCCATTTTGACGTCTTCGACGCTGGTGCCGCGCATCCGGATCAAGCCCTTGTAGCGGCGCGCGCCGTTCGGGGTGAATTCGAACTGATAGACCCGGACAACGGTCGTGCCGCCGCCATGGGCGCGGCCAAAGCCAAGATGCACCCGCTCGACCGTGTCGTCGATCAAGGTCAGGCCATAACGCTCGCACTCGCGCTTGGCCGCCTGGCGGGCATTCTCGCGCGCCTGCATGCTGTGCCACCAAAACCAGGCCGCTGCGCCGAGCAGGGCAAAAAACAAAATGCGGGTCATGAATGCATTACCTTGATGGCGTGACGGTATCGATTGCGGCCAGGCTGGCCTGCACTTTCTTGCTCAAGCCTGCCCGTACGATCGCGTAGGCCTCGCGCACCATTGCCAGTACCGCGGGTTCTGCCAGCGTCATCGTCGGCTGCAGGCTGACCCAATGGTGTTTGGCCAGGTACGGCGCCGGCACGATGCCGGGTTGATCGGTCAGTTCCAGAAAACGATCGGCCGAGACTTTCACCGAGATGCGTTGCAAGACGCCGTTTTCCACGCTCAGACAGCAAAACATTTTGCCATGAACCGAGAACACCACGTCGTTGCCCCATTTGATGTCGCGGTGGCAGCCGGGCAGCGCCAATGCCTGCTGTGAAATGTTTGCTTGCAGGTTCGCAAACCGGCTGTCGGTCATCGTGATTTCCATAGGCAAGTGGTCTCGCTCGGCACCTTACGGCAACGCTGGCAGCCGCGCAATTTGGCCGCCGTTTCGCAGGCAACAAAAAGGGCAGCTTGCGCTGCCCTTTTTGCCGAATCCGGAATGCTTACTTGTCTTTGTCGTAGGTGCCGACCGAGACCTTGTCGACGCCGGCTTCTTTGGCGGCATCGACAACGCTGATCAGGATGTCGGTTTCGCTGTCCTTGTGGGCCTGGACGATGACCGAGGCATCCGGCGCTTCGGCCAGGGTTTTTTCGACGTTGGCGCGAACGGCGCGGACATCGATTTCGCGATCATTGAGGATGATCTGGCCGGTGCTGTTGATGGTGATCAGCACGTTGGCTTTGACCTTGGTGGTGGTCGCGGCCTGACCGGACGGACGCTGGATGTCGAGACCCGCTTCCCGGACAAAGGATGTGGTCACGATGAAGAAGATGAGCATGATGAACACGATGTCCAGCATCGGGGTCATGTCGATTTCGGCGTCGTCACCGGCTCCGGCGTGCTTCTTGCGCATGGCGAATCTCGTTATCAGTCTAATTGGACACAGCAGCCCGGCCGACAGACCGGGGCTGGCACTATAGCCGAGGCCTGGAGGCCGATCCAGCGTGGGATTTTGGTGAATTTTGCCCCTGTTGTTTCGGCCCACGGGCGCAGCGTCGGTGCCACTCTGGTCAGGCCAGCATCACGGTATAGCTTTGCTGACCGGTGACGCGGCCGCCATGCTCGGGCGCGAGGCTGCGCTCGTGCAGCTGCAGCTGGCCGTCGGCGCGGATGCTCAGCAGGCTGGCGGCGCGGGTGCCATAGTGCGGGCCGGTGATCAGCATTGGCGACAGCCAGCGCTCCTTGTCGAGGCCGATACCGGTGTCGGGCAGTTCGTGGTCGGCGGCGATCTGAGCATCGGCCAGCCGGTCGAGCCAGTGCAGGCCGGGTGCGCCGCCTTCGGCCAGCAATCCGGCCAGGGCGGCCTTGGCACGGCGGGCTTTCGGCCACGGCGCATCGAAATTGCCGTTCGACAGCGCCCAGAGGCCGGGCTCGATGGGCCGGCCCGGAAAGCGGTTGCTGCCGTAGTGCAACCGCAGATGACCGCGTTGCCAGTCGCCGAACAGCAGATTGAAGCCGCTATACTGCCGGGCCGCGGCGAGCTGGCCCTGGTGTTGTCCGGCATCGAGTGCCGGGTTGTGCAGCCAATGCGGAACGAGTTCACCGCGAGAGCGAGCGCTCGCTTGCGGTGGCCCTTCGCGGACATTGGTGACGGCGGCGAAGCGGCCGTTGCGGTGGGCGCCAAGCCAGGTGCCGCCGGCCGCCAGATCGATGCCGGCCAGCGTCGCGGCGTCCGGCCACCAGGCCAGCGCCTGGCTCGGCCGGGCGGTGAATTCGTCGCGGTGGGCAAGCACGATCAGCGGGTAGTCCGGGTGGACCTCCCGCGCCAGCACAATCAGGCACACGAGTCTATGGATCCTGCGTTTTTCCAGTCGCCAGTTTACCTGTCGCTTGCCCTGGCTTGCTTGGCGCTTGGCGCGCTGTCCGGGCTAATGGCCGGCCTGCTCGGCATTGGCGGCGGCTTGATCCTGGTGCCGGGTTTGCTGTGGCTGCTGCCGCAGGTCGGGGTGCCGGCGGCCGCGCTGATGCCATCGGCGCTGGCCAGTTCGCTGGCCGCCATCGTGCTGACGGCTGTCGCCTCGACCCGTGCCCATGCCCGCCGCGGCGCCGTGCAATGGCCGCTGGTTCGCCGGCTGGCACCGGCGGTGGCGCTCGCTGCCAGTCTGGCCGGGACCGTGGCCGCGCAGCTGGGTTCGCGCTGGCTGACGCTGCTGTTTGCGTTGTTCGCCATGGCGCTGGCGCTGCGCACGGCCAGCGTCAGCGTGGTGAGCGCCACCCGGACGCCGCCGCCGGCCTGGGCCTGGCCCGGCTGGGGCGCCGGCATCGGTTTGCTGTCCGGGCTGGTCGGCATTGGCGGTGGCTCGCTGACGGTGCCGCTGCTGCTGCATTACGGCGTGCCGATCACGCAGGCCGTGGCAACCTCGGCCGCGGTTGGTTTGCCGATCGCGGTGTTTGGCACGCTCGGCTATATCGTCGCCGGCTGGCAGGCCGGCAGCGCAACAACAATGCCGCCGGGAGCGACCGGCTTTGTATACTGGCCGGCGGTGCTGGCGATTACGCTGGCCTCGTGGTTCACCGCGCCGCTTGGCGCCCGGCTGGCGCATCGCTGGCCGGCGGCGCGCCTGCGGCGACTGTTCGCGGCGTTTCTCGCCGTGCTCGGCGCTCGCTTGCTGGTCAAAGCGCTGTTTGCGCTGTGAGCGCGATCGCGGCAGCGGACAAAAACGATAAGGATGAACAATGGATTTTCCGGTCATTGATCCGGTGATTGTCTCGCTCGGCCCGATCGCGCTGCGCTGGTACGGGCTGATGTATCTGCTTGGCTTTCTGGCCGCGTGGTGGCTTGGCAGTGTCCGTGCCAAGCAGCCGGGCAGCGGCTGGACAACCGAGCAAGTCAGCGATTTTCTGTTCTACGGTTTTCTCGGCGTCGTCATTGGCGGCCGGCTGGGCTACGTGTTCTTTTATCAACTCGGCCTGTTCCTCGACGATCCGCTGTATCTGTTCAAAATCTGGGAAGGCGGCATGTCCTTCCACGGCGGTCTGCTCGGCGTGCTGGTGGCGTTTTTCTGGTATGCCAAGGCGCAGCAACGCACCTTCTTCCAGGTCGCGGATTTCATGGCGCCGCTGGTGCCGCCGGGTCTGTTCTTCGGCCGCATCGGCAATTTCATCAATGCCGAGTTGTGGGGGCGCGAAGCCGGCCCCGATGTGCCGTGGGCGTTCCGCTTTCCGACCGACCCGCAGGGCCTGCTCCGACACCCGTCGCAGCTGTACGAAGCACTGCTCGAAGGCGCGCTGTTGTTTGTGATGTTGTGGTGGTTTTCGTCACGCAAACCGCCGCAGATGGCGGTCAGCGGTTTGTTCGCGCTCGGCTACGGCGGGTTTCGTTTCATTGTCGAATTTTTCCGCGAGCCGGATGCCCATCTCGGCTTGCAGGCACTCGGTCTGTCGCGTGGCCAGTGGCTCTGTGTGCCGCTGATCGTGCTCGGCGCGGTGTTGATCATCTTGGCGTATCGCAAGGCGTCGGCGCAGCCGGCGCTGGCGAAATAAAACGGATTGTCATTGATGCAAACTTATCTGAATCTGCTGCGTGACGTACTCGACAACGGTGCCCGGAAAGCCGACCGCACCGGTACCGGTACCCGCTCACTGTTCGGTGCCCAGATGCGCTTCAATCTGCGCACCGGGTTTCCGCTGGTCACCACCAAGAAGCTGCACCTGCGCTCGATCATCCACGAGCTGCTGTGGTTTCTGAATGGCGACACCAACATCAAGTACCTGAAAGACAACGGCGTCAGCATCTGGGACGAATGGGCCGATGCTAACGGCGATCTCGGCCCGGTCTACGGTTACCAATGGCGCAGCTGGCCGGCGCCGGATGGCCGTCATATCGATCAGATCAGCCAGGTGGTCGAGCAGATCCGCACGAACCCGGATTCACGCCGGCTGATCGTCAGTGCCTGGAACGTGGCCGATCTGGACAAGATGGCGCTGCAACCCTGCCACGCCCTGTTCCAGTTCTATGTCGCCAACGGCGAGCTCAGTTGCCAGCTGTATCAGCGCTCGGCCGATATCTTCCTCGGTGTGCCGTTCAATATCGCGTCGTATGCACTGCTGACCCACATGGTGGCGCAGCAGTGCGAGCTGCAGGTCGGTGATTTTGTCTGGACCGGTGGTGACGTTCACCTGTACAGCAACCACATCGAGCAAGCCAAAGAACAACTCAGGCGCGCGCCGCTGCCGCCACCGCGGTTGCAGATCGCCCGCAAACCGGCCGATCTGTTCTCGTACCGGTTTGAAGACTTCGAAATTCTCGATTACCAATCCCATCCGGCGATCAAAGCGCCGGTTGCTGTCTAGGAGGCCGCATGCGGCGCTGGCAGAGAATCGTGTGTGGCGGCTTGCTGCTCGGTTTTGCCAGCGCCGTTGCCGCTGCCGATTACACGGTTGTCGCGCCGGCCGATCGGGCCCGCATCGAAGCGGCATTGCCGCAGGCCATCGGTATCGAGCGGGTCCGGCTGCTGTATCAACTCAGCGAGCTGGATCGCAACGCCGAACCACAGGCGGCGCTCGACGCGGCCCGGGAAGCGCTGGCGCTGGTCGAATCGCTGGCGGGCGATGACGCCCGCGAGTTGCACAGCTTGCTGCTCGCCAACAGTGCCTGGGCGTATCACATGCTCGGCGATTATGTCCGGGCCCAGCAGGATGCCGAGCAAGGTTTGATTGAAGCCCGCCAGTTTCGGCAGCAACGGGCGGAAGCGCGCAATCTGAATGTGCTTGGTGTGATCAGCCGCGCCATCGGCGATCTCGACGGCGCGCTCGGTTATTTCCAGCAGACTCTGGTGCTCGAGGATGCACTCGGCAATCGCCATCGCAAGACCTCGACGCTGAACAATCTCGGCGTGTTGTTTCTGAATCTGGAACGCATTGATGATGCGTTTGCCATGTTGCGTGAGGCCGAGCAGTTGTCGCGCGAGTTGGGCGACGAAAAACTGCTGGCTTACTCCTGTATCAACCTGGCCGATGCCTATGTCGACAGCAAAGAATACGAGCAGGCATTGATCTGGCTGGAAAAAGCGGCGGCCTTGCCATCGCAGATCCCGCAGCTGTTCACCCAGGCCCACATTCAGCACAACCGTGGTCAGGCCCTGGCCGGCTTGAAGCAGTACAGCGCCGCTCGCGCCGCGCTCAGCCAGGCACTGGTCATGCGTGAGCAGATCCGTGACGAAGCCGGGCATGCGCAAACCCGGGTGGAGCTGGCGCGGCTGGCCCTGCAGCAGCGCGAATTCCAGGAAGCCAATGAGCAACTGAACCGTGCTGAGGCCATCAGCAAACGCATGGGGCACCGGGTCCTGTTGCAGGAAGTGCTGCAGGTAAAAACCGAGCTGCTCGAAGCGCAGCAGGATTATCGTGGAGCGCTTGTCGCCAGCCGCGAGCGGGAAGCGCTCGGCCGGGCCATTTTCTCGGAGCGCGCGGCGCTGCGGGTCGGCCAGTTCCAGAGCCGCCTGTCGCTGGCGCAGCGGGAAAACCAGATTGCCAACCTGACCCGGGAAAACGAGATCCAGCAGCTCCACGTCCGGCAACAACGGCTGGCGCTGTGGGGCGGTGCCAGCGCCGGTTTGTTGCTGCTGATCATCGCCTTGCTGATTTTCTTCCGCTTGCGCAGTGGTCGCCGTATGGCCGAGGCGGCGGCAGCGAGCCGCAGCCGTTTTCTGGCCCAGATGAGCCACGAGATCCGCACGCCGATGACCGGCATCATTGGCGTCAGTGAACTGCTGCAGGACACACCGCTGAATGCCGAGCAACGCGAGCTGCTGCAAACCATCCGGCAAAGCGGTGAATCGCTGCTCGGTCTGGTGAACGACATTCTCGATTTGTCCAAGCTCGATGCCGGTCGCCTGCAGTTGCACAGCCAGCCGTTTGATCTGCGCCAGCTATTGGAATCGGTGCTCGATGTGTTTGCCCTGCAGGCCGAGCAGAAGCAGCTGGCGCTGAATTATTCACTGCCGTTGACGGCGCCAGTGCAGGTGCAGGGCGACCCGTTGCGGTTGCGGCAAATTTTGCTCAACTTGCTCGGCAATGCGATCAAGTTCACCGAACAGGGGGCGGTGAACTTGCGGGTGCAATGGCTCGCGGGTGACGGCCGACCGACCATGCTTGAATTGATTGTCGAAGACACCGGCATCGGCATCGCACCGGAAGTGCAGAGCAAGATGTTCGAGCCGTTCTCGCAAGGTGTTGCCGATGCCCGTGCGATGGTCGGCACCGGCCTTGGGCTTACCATCAGTCGCCAGTTGGCGCGGCTGATGGGCGGCGACATCAGCGTGCAAAGCCGGGTCGGCAGCGGTTCGCAGTTCATCGTCCACATCCAGTTGCAACAGCTGGAAGCCGAAGCGCCGGCGATCGCCACGCTGACCGTGCCGGCGGTATTCGGCTGGCAACTGTCGGACGCACTGCATCAGCATTTGCAGCAGCTGCTGCAGCAGGTAGGCGTGCGTTACGTCGAAGTCGGCAATGCCGGTATCGCCTCATTGATTGCCGTGAAACCGGCGTTGCTGATCGTACCGGCCAACGCCGGCAACGACGCGGTGCTTGGCCAGCTGCGGCAGGCTTTGCCGCTGTGCCGGGTGTTGTTGCTGGCCGGGCCGCAGGCGCGCAAACAGCTGCGGGAAAAACCGATGCTTGCCGACGCCGTGTTGCCGTTGCCGCTGCGGCCGGCGGAATTGTTTGCAGCGCTGCTGCCGGGCAACAGTGTCGCCGAACCGGTACCGGCGCCGGCAGCGGTGGTCACGATGCCGGCCGCGGACAACGCTGGCCAGTGCCGGCATGCGCTGATCGTCGATGACAATGAAATCAATCGCCGGGTCGCACAGAAATTGCTGGAACGGTTCGGCTTTCAGGTCAGTGCGCTCGATGGCGGCCGACCGGCCGTGGCCTTGTTGCAGGAACGCCAGTTTGATGTGGTGTTCATGGATTGCCAGATGCCCGACATGGATGGGTTTGATGCTACCCGAGCCATCCGCGGCAATGAGCACGACAAGCGGCATCAGCTGATCATCGCGATGACCGCGCACGCGCTCAAAGGCGACCGCGAACAATGCCTGCAAGCCGGCATGGACGATTACCTGACCAAGCCGGTCAAACTCGATGCGCTGGCCGAGGTGCTGGCACGCTGGGGGTTGCAGGTGCCGAAAGCGCAGCAAGCCTGAGCGCGGCCTAACCGGCCTAACCGGCCTAACCGGCCTGATCGCCCATCAGCTGCTGCGCCAGCCATTGCCGCAGCTGGCCGCCGTGCATCGCGCCGTTCTGACGGGCGATTTCCTGGCCGCGGTAAAACAGTGCGATGGTCGGAATGCTGCGGATATTGAACTGCGCGGCCAGCGCCGGTTCTGCTTCGGTATTCACTTTGACGAAACGCAGTTGCGGCTCCAGGCTGCGCGCGGCGTCGGCGAACACCGGTGCGAACGCTTTGCACGGACCGCACCAGGGCGCCCAGAAATCGATCACGAGCGGCAGATCGGTATGCTGCAGAATGGCGGGCAAACTGCCGGCGCCGGCTTCGATCGGCGCCCCTTGAAACAGCGGTGCCTGACAGCGACCGCAGCGCGGTTGCCGATCAATCCGATCGGCCGGGAAGCGATTGCCGGTGTGGCATTGCGGACAGGTCAGGTGCACCAGATCGGTCATGGTAAAACGCTCCGCCGCGTGCCGCGGCTGCAGTACTGGATGGCGCTTCGCGGCCATGCGAAGGAACAGGCAGTACGATGGGGATGGCGCTGGCAAAAGGCAAGCCTGCCTGCCAGCGTCTGGTTAGGGTGCAGTTCGGTTGATAAGGACACGGTCATGAACAGGCTTCAGTATTTCGTGGTCTCGCTGGCGTTGACATTCAGCAGCTTGGTGTTGGCGGCCGAGCTGCCGGCATTGGATATGAAAGCGGCGAGCGAGCTCAGCCCGGAACTCATCACCGGTGGCCAGCCCAGCCGCGCGGATCTGGAAATGCTCAAAGCCGCCGGAGTCACCACCGTGATCAACCTGCGCGCTGCCAGCGAAGATGCCGGTTACGACGAAGCGGCCGCCGCCAAAGCGCTCGGCCTGAACTATGTCAGCATTCCGATCGCCGGCGCCGGCGACATCACCGCCGGCAATGCCGCCAAGCTGGATGCGGCTTTACGTGCTGCCGATGGCAAAACCCTGCTGCACTGCGCCAGCAGCAATCGCGTTGGTGCGTTGTTGGCGTTGCGCGCGGCGGCCGCCGGCCAGAGCGAAGAAGAAGCGATCAGCTTTGGCAAGAGCGCCGGCATGACTTCGCTGGAGGCGGTGGCGCGGGCGCAAATCAAAGCCGCCGCGCCGTGCAATCCGATGATGAAGGAGTGTCCTTGACGGCCTCGCCTGCTCGCGGCGATCCGGTTCGCCGCGAGCGCGCCGAAACGACGGCGCTGCCGTGGCTATTCAGCGCGCCGGGGCCGGTTCGAGTGGCACGCTGACACTGAATGCGCCGCGCAGTTCGCCGGGACTGAAACCGGTGGCGTGATCCGACGGATACAGCAAGCGCAGGCTGTCGCGAATCTCGTCACTGAGTTCAGTGCCATGGCACATCACGCACGGCCCCTGCAGCGCGATCGCTTGCATGACATGCAGGCGCGGCGCACCGCTGCCGTTCAGCACTTCTTCAAAACGCAGCTGGTTGATGTCCGGCGCTGCCGCCGCAGCGGCGGCAAATTGCTTCAGCACGCCGGATTCGAACGTGTCCGGCGCATTGACCGGATTGCGCCAACGTTCGCTGGTGCGGCGGATGCTGACCCCGAGCTTCTGATTGAGCTCGGCGGCAATGGCCGGCGCCCGTTCGCGACAAATCCGGATCGCCGAGACCCCGCCACCCTGCTGCAGCGCCGTTTGCAGCTCCAGTTTGAGCTGGCGCTGCATTTCGCTGATCGCCAGCTCCGCCCTGGCGCGCGCTGTGGCCAGCGCCGCGGCATCGGGTTCCGCCGCGGTCAGCGATGTCGTCAGCACGACAGCGCAAGCAGCCAACAGCAAACTCCGAATTGACATGGTGTTCCTCTCCGGCGCTGCGCTCAGCGCGCTTCGTTGATCATCGTGATCAGCTTCTGCTCGACTTCCTCGGCGACACCGAACAGCTCGGGCGCATCGCTGAAGATTGCCAGCAGCGCGGTCGGTTTGACCATGCCGATATGGCTGCCCTTGTTGTCGTGGTAAATCGCGATACGGCAGGGCAGTACCACCGCCATGCCCATGTCGGCGCTGAGCACTTCCTTGGCCACGTGCGGATTGCAAACGTCGAGCACGCGGCAGGGCGCACCGAGCGTGACGCCCTTGTTGGCCATCGTCGCTTCCAGATCATGCTGGTGAATGACGCCGAAGCCGTGCCTTTGCACTGCCGCGGTCAGGTCGGTCACCAGTTGATCAACGCTTTTGTTGCTGTCTACGATGTAACGCATGAGCGCACTCTCCAGTTGCCGGTTCTGATGGGTGACGTGGTTCAGGCGCCAGGCTGCACACCGAGTTTGCGCAGGATGCTTTCCAGCAGGCACCACTTGGTGAACGCGCTCTGCAGCAGGTTCAGGCCGACGAACGCGGTGAACGCCAGCCAGTATTCCGAGACAAAAACCGGGCTGCCCTTGACGCCGAGCGCCAGCGACAGTAGCACAAAGAAGCCGGCGAACATGCGCACCATTTGCCAGGATTTCATTTCTCACTCTCCTCGAAGCCGGTCGGCTTCATGCTGATTTGACTACGAAGCTTTCACCAGGACACCGTTGCCATCCCGGACGCTGACCGCAACCGGAATGCCATGCCGGACGCTTTCGGTCACGACACAGAAATCCTCGAACTGGGCCAGGGCCCGCGCCAGATGCGGCAGCGCTTCACTGGCATCGGCCAACTGGATGTCGACCTGCAATTGCGCGATGCGCCAGCGGTTGTTGTCGTTGCGGGCGAGCTCGGCTTCAACGGTCGCGATCAGCGGCGACGGCTGATCCTTGTACTTGCGCAGTGCGAACAGCAGCGACGCCGACAGACAGTTGGCCACCGAAGCGGCCAGCACCCGGGCCGGATTCGGCCCGCTGCCGGCACCGAGCGGTGCCGGCTCATCGGTCAGCAGCGGTTCGACGCCGGCCAGATCCCAATTCATCTGGAACTGGAAATTGTCGAGCTGGCGAATCGCAAAGCGAAAACGGTTGTCGCTCATGATCAGGCTCCTGCCGAAGTCGTGGAGGCGTCCGGCGCCAGATGGCGGTGCCGGAACGCGATGAAATAGAGCAGCGGAATGACGACTAGCGTCAGCACCGTTGACACCAGCACGCCGAAGATCAGCGAGATGGCGAGACCGTTGAAGATCGGATCGTCGAGAATGAAAAACGCGCCGAGCATTGCCGCCAGACCGGTCAGGATGATCGGCTGGGCACGGGTCGCTGCCGACTGGATAATTGCCGTGAGGAATTCAACGCCATCGCGAAGTTGCAGCTCGATGAAATCGACCAGCAGGATCGAGTTGCGGACGATGATGCCGGCGAGCGCAATCATGCCGATCATCGAGGTCGCGGTGAACTGCGCACCGAGCAGGGCATGGCCCGGCATCACGCCGATGATCGTCAGCGGAATCGGCGCCATGATGATCAGCGGCGTCAGATAGGAGCGGAACTCGGCGACCACCAGCAGGTAGATCAGGATCAAACCGACCGCATAGGCCGCGCCCATGTCACGGAAAGTCTCGAAAGTGATCTGCCATTCGCCATCCCATTTGATCGCGTAATCGGTCCAGGCCTGTGGCGGTTGCTGGATGAAATATTCACCGAGCTTGCCCTGACCGGGCAGTTCGATATCGGCGAGCGCGCTGCGAATGGCAAACATGCCATACAACGGACTGTCATTCGCACCGGTCTTGTCGGCCACCACATAAATCACCGGCAAACCATTCTTGTGGTACAGCACCTGCTCGCGCTGGCTCTGTTCGATCGTTACCAGCTCGGACAGCGGCACCTGCTTGCCGGTGACGCTGGTGACGGTCAGTTTCAGCAAATCGTCGAGTTGCGATTGATTGGCGCGCGGCAAGGTCAGCCGTACCGGTGCCGGATATTTGGCCAGCCCGTCATGCAGATAGGTGACATCTTCACCGGACAGGCCGGCGCGCAGTGTGCTGGCGATCTGCACCTGCGAGACGCCGAGCAGCGCGGCCTTGGTGCGATCGACGCGCAGATGCAGGCGCGGTGACGGCGCGACACTGCTGTCATCGATACCGACGATGCTGGCCTGACCGGCAAACGCGGCCCGCACCTGTTTGGCAATCGCGAGACGGCCGGCATCATCGGGGCCATACACTTCGGCGACGATCGGTGCCAGCACCGGTGGTCCCGGCGGCACTTCGACCAGCTTCAGATCGGCGCCGAACGAATCGGCAATGTTCTGCAGATCGGGCAGCAGGCGCTGCGCGATCGCGTGACTCTGTTCGTCGCGTTCGCTTTTCGGCAGCAGATTGACCTGCAGATCGCCCAGCTCGCTGCTCTGGCGCAGATCATATTGCCGCACCAGACCGTTGAAGGTGATCGGCGCCGACAGTCCGGCATAACCTTGGTAATCCGTCACTTCCGGCACGGTCTGCAGGTAATCGCCAAGCGCGTGCAACACTGCCGCGGTCTGTTCGACCGGCGTGCCTTCCGGCATATCGATCACGACCTGGAATTCGGATTTGTTGTCGAACGGCAGCATCTTCATGACCACTGCCTGCAGCATCGGCAAGGCCAGCGAGATCACGATCAGCAAGCCGACGCCAGCGAGCAGTTTGCGCCGGGCCTTGCTGCCGGTTTGTGGGTGCAGCAGCGGGGTGAAAATTCTGCGGAACAGTCGTTGCAATTTGCCGGCGGATTCTTCGCTGTCATGGCTGCCATGGTTGTTATGGCTGGATTGACTGGCACCGAGCCAGCGCCGGGCCAGCCACGGTGTCAGCACAAAGGCAATCGCCAGCGAGATCAACATGCCCATCGAAGCATTGATCGGGATCGGCGCCATGTACGGGCCCATCAGGCCGCTGACAAAGGCCATCGGCAGCAGCGCGGCGATGACGGTGAAGGTGGCAAGAATGGTCGGGCCGCCGACTTCGTCAACGGCGCGCGGAATGATCGCCGACAGTGGCGCACCCGGATTCAGTTGCTGATGCCGATGGATGTTCTCGACCACGACAATCGCATCGTCGACCAGGATGCCGATGGAGAAAATCAGCGCGAACAGCGACACCCGGTTCAGCGTGAAACCGTAGGCCCACGAGGCGAACAGCGTCGCGGTCAACGTCAGCAGCACGGCGATGCCGACAATCGCTGCTTCGCGTTTGCCAAGCGCGAACAGCACCAGCGCGACCACCGACAGCGTCGCGAAGATCAGTTTCTGAATGAGCTGGGTCGCTTTGGCATTGGCGGTTTCGCCGTAGTTGCGGCTGACATGGACATTGATCTCATCCGGGATCAGCACGCCTTTCAGCGCGTCCACTTGCGCCAGCACATTGCTGGCGACTTCGACCGCGTTGCTACCCGGCTTCTTGGTGACTTGCAGCGTGACCGCTGGCTGTACACCGTCGGCATTGTCGCGCTGCCAGGTCCAGACATAAGCGTTCGGGCTCGCTGGCCCTTCCACCACTTCCGCAACCTGATGCAGATAGACCGGGTTGTTGTTGTGCACGCCGACGACGAGGTTCGCCACCGCATCGGCCGAATCGAGAAATGGCCCGACATCGATGCGGATGCTGCGGTTGTCCTGCACCAGTTCGCCGGCCGGCAAGCCCTGATTGGCGCTGGCGAGTGCGTAACGCAGATCGGCGACCGACAGACTGGCGGCGGCGAGCCGTGCTGCGTCGAGCCGCACTTCGACGACGCGGCCTGGGCCACCGAGCGTTTTGATTTCACGCGTGCCCGGCACCCGCTTCAGTTCGTTTTCCAGATTGTGCGCGACCCGCTCCAGATCGTAAGCGCTGTTGTCCTGACGCGCGCTCGACAAGGTCAGCGCCAGCACCGGCACGTCATCGATGCCTTTGGCTTTGACCAGCGGCGCCAGCGCGCCGAGTTTGCTCGGCAGCCAGTCGGCATTGCTGTGCACAGCGTCGTACAGTCGCGTCAGCGCGAGCTCGCGTTTGACGCCAACATCGAACTGCACGGTGATCAGTGCGGCACCCGGCTGCGACACCGAGTAAATGTGTTTGAGGCCGGCGAGTTGACCAAGCACTTGCTCGGCCGGCACCGCGATCATCTGCTCGACATCTTTCGCCGAGGCGCCGGGAAACGGCACCAGCACGGTCGCCATCGTCACGTCGATCTGCGGCTCTTCTTCACGCGCCGTCACCAGCACCGCGAACAGGCCCAGCAGCGCGGCAATCAGTGCCAGCAGCGGGGTCAGTGCATTGTCCTGAAAAGCCGCGGCAATGCGGCCGGAAAAACCGAGCGTCTTGTGTACACCACTGCTCATGGCTTGCTCCGCCGCTGCGAAGCGGCGACCGGATCGAGCGCGATCTGTTCGCCATCACTGAGCCCGGCAGCCACTTCGACAAAGTCACCGCTGCGGGCGCCGAGCCGGACTTGCCGCAGGCTGTATTGGTTCTGCATGTTGAGCACATACACTGCGCTGAGCTCACCGCGCTGAATGACCGCGCTGGTTGGCACTTGCAGCTGCGGTCGGCTGCCAACCGGGAACAGCACCTTGGCAAACATGCCGGGCAGCAGTCCTGCCGGGGTTTGTGGCAAATCCAGACGCACTTGCACTTGCTGGGCATTCGGGTCGGTGACCGGCAACACGGTGATCGCCGCCGTGGTCAGCGTCAGGGTCTGCTGCGCCAGTGCGACGGTGACGGTTTGTTCGCGCTGCCATTGCGACAGCAGCGCGACCGGCAGCGAGGCGATGATGCGCATCGCGCTCGGGTCGTAGACGGTCAGCAGCGGTTTGCCCGGCACGGCCATGTCGCCGACCTGCACTTGCACGGCGCTGACCAGACCATCGTATGGCGCCAGCACGCGGGTGAAACTGCGCTGGGTGGTCGAGACATCGCTGGAGGCGCTGAGCGCACGCACCTGCGCCAGTGCGGCGCGTTGGGCGGTTTCGGCGCGATCGAGCGCGGCCTGGCCGACCAGTGATTTCTGGAACAGCTGCCTGGTGCGCTCGAGCTCGGCCTGGGCATTGGCGAGCTGAGCTTCGGCCGCGGCGAGTTCGGCCCGGCGCGCTGATTCGGCCTGCGCGGCCTCGCGGTCGTCGATGCGCACCAGCAAGCTGCCGCGTTTGACCGAGGCACCAGCCTCGACCGGGCGTTCGACAATCCGGCCGGCGGTTTGCGCCGACAGCACGGACTGGCGCACGGCCTCGACCAGGCCGTCGGCAACATAGTGGCCGCCGCTTTCGCTGCGGCGTACGGTCAGTGTTTGCGGAGCGGCAGTTTCGGCGGCCACCGCCGGACCGGCGAGGGTTGCCAGCAGGGGCAGCGCCAGCAGCGTCGGGGTCGCCAGCGCCAGGGACAGACGAGCGTTCATCGGAGCACTCCGTGACAATTCCTAAATAACTATATGACTATGTAGTTATTTAGTCAAATCTCTGGTATGATGCGTCCATGCCGCAACCGGGCTTACGGCCCAGGCTGACTTCCGACGATCGGGCCCTGCCACTGGCCCACTGAACTACCGCATCAGGATTGAACAGTATGGAAGGTTTGAACGATGCTGCCTTGATCCGGGTCGCTGAAGTGTTCAAAGCGCTGGCCGAGCCACGTCGGCTGAAAATCCTCAACAGCCTGCGTGATGGCGAGAAGAACGTCAGCGAGCTGGTGGCGCTGACCGACAGCACCCAGGCCAATGTCTCCAAGCACCTGAGCGTGCTGTTGCAGGCTGGCCTCATTCAGCGTGAAGCGCGTGGCACAGCCGCTTATTACCGCATGGCCAACGACAGCACTTACCAGCTCTGCGACATTGTCTGCGGCCAATTGGTCAAACAGGCCGAAACCGCACTGGCATTGCAACAACGGTTGCAGCAGGGGCCGCTAACGTCGGGTCCGGATAAACCGGTATAATTTGCGTCCCACTTCGCCGCGCGTGCGGCGAAAAAGGCAAGGATTTCTGCATGGCCACAACCATTCAAGCCAGACCACGGATCGCGTTGATCGCTGCGATGGCGGCGAATCGCGTGATCGGTGACGGTAACAAGATGCCCTGGCATCTGCCGGCCGATCTGCGCCACTTCAAGAAACTCACGCTCGGCAAACCGGTGATCATGGGCCGCAAGACGTTTGAATCGATCGGCAGCAAGCCATTGCCGATGCGGGTCAATATCGTGATTACCCGCGATGTCCATTTTCGTGCGGCTGGTGTCGTGGTTGCCCATGATTTGCAGCAGGCGCTGACACTGGCCGAGCCGCATGCCGCCGAAGAAATCATGATCATGGGCGGCGCCAGCATTTACGAACAGGCATTGCCGATTGCTGATCGTCTGTATCTGACTTTTATCCAGCTGAACGTACCGGGCGATGCCCATTTCCCGGATCTGCGCCAGTACCGCTGGCGTGAGCTCGATTCCGAGTCACACACGCCGGATGCCGAAAATCCCTACAACTACAGTTTTGTCACCTATGAGCGCCTGGCCGATGCGCCGAAGGAAGTGAACCCTGCCGGCAAGAGCTGGCAGCTGGTGTGAACGATTACAGCCAATGAAAAAGCCGCGCGTCGCGCGGCTTTTTCATTGGCTGAACGACCGGGATCAGCTCAAAACGCGTAGGTCACATGCAGACCGATCGAGCGACCACTGTACTCGTCTTTCTCCAGTGCCACGGGAGTTTCGATTTCGTAGTTGATATACGTGTAGCGAGCGCCGACCGAGAGGTTCTGGTCATAGCGAATGTCGTACTGCAACACCGCACCAACGGCATCATCAAACTCTTCGCTGATGCTGCCCGGACCATCCGGGTTGAAATGAAACGTCGGCTCCAGGTGGGCGGCAGCACCGACACCGACGCGATGGCGATCAAAATTCCAGAACGGGATCAGTTCCAGCACTTTGCGCTTGAACACCGACTTGCTGGAAGTGACATTGCTGGTCAGGCCGTCGCGCAGCAGGCCGGCGCCAATTTGCACGCTGAATGGCGTATCGCCAATGGCAATTTCGCCGCCGAGGGTCAGGCGGGTGTAACCACCGGCACGGGAGTTGTCGACCTGCTCGCCAGAGTCCACGTCGTACAGCGCGATCAATTCATCGCCGCCGTTCTGCACACCGAAATTGATGAAGAAGACACTGCGATGCTGGTACAGCGAATCTTCCTTGACCGGGCGACCGGTCAGCGGATCAGCGGCCAGGGCATTGTTGGCAAACCCGGCAGCGGCCAGCGTTATCGTGAGCACAGACAGCAGTGAGCGCATGTGATGGCTTCCTTGTGGGGCGCGGAGGCGAGCATGCGGGCGAGTGTAGCACGCAGCTTGCACCGTGTTACCAGCCGACCGGGTCGCAAAATCTGCCGTCAGCGGCGCCAGCCCGGGACCTGGGTGCGCTGGCCGGTTTCCAGTGTCAGTGCCGTCAGTTGCTGACCATAAACACAGCCGGTATCGAGCGCGTGCACCCGCTCGGCATCGGCTTTGCCGTGCAGCATGGCCCAGTGTCCGAACACGATCTGGCAATCGCCGACCGGCCGGTTCGGGTGCTGGTACCACGGCAGCAAATGGTCCGGCTGGCTGCCGGGCGCGCCTTTCTGTTTCAGTTCAAGCCGGCCGTCGCCATCGACAAACCGCATCCGGGTCAGCGCGTTGATGCAGTAACGCCAGCGCGCGGCGCCCTGCAGCGTCGGCTGCCACTGTGACGGCTCGTTGCCATACATCTGGGCGAAGAACGCTGCCGGTTGCTGCAGCCACTGTTGTTGCACTTCGGCGCTGGCGGCGAGCGTATCGGCAACCGTCCAACCCGGCGGCACGCCGGCGTGTGTCATCAGCCACGAGCCCTGTTGTACGGCCAGGGGTTGCTGCGCGAGCCAGTCCAGCAACCGCTCGCGATCGGGTGCGCGCAGGATGTCGTCGAGAGTGTCGCCTTTCTTGCAGGGATGGCAGCCGGCCGCGACGGCCAGCAAGTGCAGATCGTGATTGCCGAGCACGACGCGGCAGTTGTCGCGGCGCTCGTAGACGGCTCGCAGGGTGCCGAGCGAATCCGGGCCGCGGTTGACCAGATCACCGCAGAACCACAGTTGATCGCAGTCGGCGGCAAACTGCAGTTTGTCCAGCAGCTCGAGCAGCGGATGCAGGCAGGCCTGGACATCACCGATTACATGCGTTGCCATGTTCTGAATTCAGTGCAAACAAAACGGTCGGCGTAGCCGACCGTGTGGAGGTGTTGGGGGCGTTGGGACAAGAACACGGGCAATGGTGCTGACTCAATGCAGCTGTCCCGGTTCCACCAGACTGAACGCCGGGATCGGCGCATCGAAGCGGGCGCCGTCGTCACCGGTCATGTGATAGGTGCCCTGCATGCTGCCGACCGGCGTCGCCAGCACGGTGCCGCTGGTGTACTCAAACTCGTCGCCCGGTTTCAGATACGGCTGCTCGCCGACCACGCCCTGACCTTTGACTTCCAGTGTTTCGCCATTGGCGTCGGTGATGACCCAGTGCCGGCTGACCAGTTTGGCCGGCAGCTCACCGTCGTTCTTGATGGTGATGGTGTAGGCAAACACATAGCGGCTGTCGTCGGGATCGGATTGCTCCTCGACGTACTGGGTTTTGACCTTGATGTCGAAATGGTACGGCGTTCTCTCCATGTCGGTCTCCTGAGCGGCGGTTGCGCGCAATTCATTGTCGGTCCGAATCTGGGGACGCGCAAGCGCCGCCACAAGGGCGAGCGATCTAGGCCGCCGTTTGCAGCGCCGCAGCCGGCGCCGTCAGCAGCTCGCCGAACCAGTGCAGCTTGTCGGCGAGACCGGCGACTTCGCCGACCACGAGCAAGGCTGGCGAGCGGACCGCAAATGCCGACGCCTGTTCCGGCAGGTTTGCCAGCGTGCCGGTGATGACGCGCTGCTCCGGCCGCGAGCCGTTTTCAATCAGCGCGAACGGCGTGCTGGCGTCGCGGCCGTGCCGGATCAGCTGGCTGCGAATCGTTTCCAGCTGGGCAACGCCCATGTAGAACACCAGGGTTTGCCGATCGCGCGCCAGCGATGGCCAGTCGAGCGTGTCGGTGACGACGCCATCGCTGCCGCGTTGGAAATGGGCGGTGACCAAGCGCACCGATTGCGCGTGCTCGCGATGGGTCAGCGGAATGCCGGCATAAGCCCCGCAGGCGAGTGCGGCGGTAATGCCGGGCACGACATCAAACGAAATGCCGTGCCGGACCAGGGCTTCCAGCTCTTCGCCGCCGCGGCCGAAAATGAACGGATCACCGCCTTTGAGCCGCACCACTTTTTTGCCGGCTTGCGCCAGGCTGATCAGCAGTTCGTTGATCCGCTGCTGCTCGGTTTGGTGATCGCCGGCTTTCTTGCCGACATCGAGCAAATCGGCATCGCGCCGGGCCAGATCGAGCACCGCTTTGCTGACCAGCTGATCGTGCACGATGACATCGGCTTGCTGCAGCGCACGCAGCGCGTTCAGTGTCAGCAGACCCGGATCGCCGGGGCCGGCGCCGACCAGGCTGACATGGCCCGGCGTAGCAATGGCGGACTCCGTCGCTTGCTCGGCTTCGGTCAACAGTGCGGCGACCCGGGTGTCGGCGTCATCATCGCGCCGCGCCTTGATCAGCGCCGGGATGTCGCTGTCAAACACGCGTTCCCAGAATTGCCGGCGGGCGCTGACCGAGCCAAATACCTGCTTGGCGCGGTCGCGAAACCGTTCGGCCAAAGCGGCGAGCCGGCCGAGCGATTCGTCGAGCACGGTTTCCAGTTGCGCGCGAACGCGGCGTGCCAGCACCGGTGCCCGGCCGCCGCTGCTGATCGCGATCACCACTGGCGAGCGATCAACAATCGCCGGCACGATGAAGCGCGATAACTCCGGATCGTCGACCACATTGACCGGGATCGCGCGCGCTTCGGCGGCGTGGTAGACACGGGCGTTCACCGCCCGATCATCGGTCGCGGCGATCACCAGCCGTTGCTCGTGCAGCCAGCTCTCGTCGAATTCGCCGTTCCGCCAATGCAGACGCTGTTGCGCGACCTGCGTCTGCAGCGCCGGTGTCAATTCCGGCGCGCCGACCGTGACGGCGGCGCCGGCCGCCTGCAGCAGCGCGATCTTGCGCTCGGCCACGTCACCGCCGCCGACCACCAATACCGGCAGCCGGTCGAGTTTGAGGAACAGTGGGAAGTAATCCATCGGGGCGGGGCCTTCTTGGTTTGGACGGCTTGGTTTGGATGGCTAAATGCTAGTGAGCACTCTCCCGCAGCGGAAATGCCGGCTGATGGGATCGACATGCTTGCCGGGCATATGCCGGCCGTCATACCGGCCGTCGGCTGACCTTCATAGGTTTGATGAATTGCTATGCAGACCGGCTTGGCAAAGGCCGCCGGACCGGGCATATTCGGGCTTGCTGCGTCGCAACATAGTGACCCGGCAGGTCAGACCGGAAATAACCAATTTAGCAGTTGACGAATCGTTATAAGCCGGTATAGTCGGCCGTGTAGCCATCCAAACGGCTACGGCCCGAAGGCTGCCCCGAAGCAGCTATACAACCAGGAGTAACTCAATGAAAACCGTAAAGCTTACCGCCGCCTGTAAACCAGTAGCCAAACCGTTTTATGCCGAGATGAACCTTGTGGACCGCCGCCAGCAACGATCGCAACGGAGAGAGTTGTCATGACCCTGCAACAGCTACGCTACTTAATCGCCATCGCCGATTCAGGCCTGAACATCACGCTCGCCGCCGAGCGCGTGTACGCCACCCAGCCGGGCATCAGCAAGCAGCTGAAACAACTCGAAGACGAGCTCGGGCTGCGGATTTTCACCCGCAAGGGCAAAAGCCTCGACAGCATCACGCCGGCCGGTCAAACCATCATTGAACGGGCCCGCGTCATCCTGCGCGAAGCCGCGAACATCAAGGCGCTGGCCGCCGATTCGCGCGCTGACGCCAAAGGCGCCATCACCATCGCCACCACCCACACCCAGGCCCGCTTCGTGCTGCCCGAAACGCTCGCCCGTTTCCGCCAGCGCTATCCGGACGTGTCGCTGCACATCGCGCAAGAAAGCGATGCCGACATCGTCGCCAAGGTGAAAAGCGGGGCCGTGGAATTCGGATTCAACTCCAGCACCGGTGCCGCCTCGGAAGGACTCATCAGTCTGCCGGCGTATCGTTGGCAGCGCGTGGTGCTGGTGCCCAAAGATCACCCGCTGAGCCAGCTCAAGCGGCCGCTGCAAATTGCCGATTTGGCCAAATACCCGCTGGTCAGCTACGACTCGTCGGTCAATGCCGACAGCTCGCTGAACCAGGCTTTCCGCGATCAAGGCCTGACGCCGAAGTTCGCCATCACCGCCCGCGACGCCGACGTGATCAAAACTTACGTGCGCGCCGGCATGGGTGTCGGCATCCTCGCCGAAATGGCGGTCAGCCGTGACGATCTGAACGAGCTCGTTGCGCTGCCGGCGCCGAGCGCGATCCCGGCCTGCGTCACCTGGGTATTGCTGCGCCACAACACGTTGCTGCGCCGCTACGGTCGCCAGCTGCTGGAGTGGCTGACGCCACACATCGGTCAGGCCGAGCTGGAAGCGATCATCGCCGGCCAGGCCAGCGTCTATCCGCTGATTGATCGGACGCCGCGCTGGTCCAATGGCAGCATCGACATCATCAAAGCTGCCTAAGTCGCCTCTGACGCCCTGCAACATCTGATGCACAACAACCCCGCTCCGGCGGGGTTGTTGCTTTTCGACCTTGGCCAATCCGGCCCGTGCAAATCGGTCTGCGTCTTCGGTTGCGTTTGTTACACTCATCCGCCACGGCGCAAACCCATGCCAACAGGAACGAGTCATGACGGCAACACAGGACGTGCCGGCGCTTAGCGCCACGCAGCGGGCAGATCACCACCGTGATCGCAAGTCGAGCAAAGGAGAGCTGGCCATTGTCGGTACCGGGATCACCTTCGGTCAGCTGACGCTGGCGGCGAAGGCCGAGATCGAACAGGCGGATCTGGTGCTGGCCGCCGTGCCGAACGGCGTCATCGCTGATTATTTGCTGCAGCTGAATCCGCACTTCGACAGCTTGATGCCGCTGTATGGCGACGGTCGTACCCGGCCACAAACCTACGCGGCGATGACCGCGCGCATCCTGACTGAAATCCGTGCCGGCAAACGGGTATGCGCAGTCTTCTATGGCCATCCGGGTGTGTTTGTCACGCCCAGCCATGAAGCGATTCGGCAGGCGCGTGCCGAGGGTTTCCGGGCCCGGATGTTGCCCGGCATTTCCGCCGAAGACTGCCTGATTGCCGATCTGGGTCTGGATCCGTCCGATCACGGCTGGGCCTCGTTCGAAGCCACTGCCTTCCTGTTTTCCCGCCGCCAGATCGACCCGACCGTATCGATGCTGCTGTGGCAGATCGGCATTGTTGGGGAATGCACGCTGACCCGTTACGAGCCCGGCCAGAACGCGATGCAGGTACTGCGCGACATGCTGCTGACGGCGTTTCCGCCGACGCATCAACTGTGCTTGTATGAAGCGAGCTCGATTCCCGGCCTGCCGGCACGCATCGACTGGTTTGCGCTGCAGCAATTGCCCGAAATCGCCACCAAACCCTATAGTACCTTGCTGGTGCCGGCGCTGGATTTTCCCGAGTTCGCCGACGAACGGCTGGTGCCGCTTGGTTTGACCGAGCGCGATCTGCAGGCTTTCACGCCGGGCAGCTAAACTGAAAGCGCACGTTTCACGCAATCACGCTGTAGCCGCAGCGCCAGCCAATGTTGTCATGGGCCTGGCGTTGCAAACCGTCCAACAGGATGTCGACAAGGAGAACCATGATGGCAAGCAAGATGGCGCAATTCTTTCAACAACTGGCACTGGATGCCACTGCCCTGCGGCAATTCGAAGCGGGTGGCGCCGAACGTGAGGCGCTGCTGCAGGCCGCCGGTTTCGACGCCGCAGAGCGTGCGCTGATTTGCGCCCAAGACACCACGGCACTGCATGGCCGGATGATGGCCGACCTCGGTGAACAACATGTGCAGTGGAACACCAATAACAACAACACCAATAACAACATCGGCAAATTCAAGCGACCCGATGCGGCGGCATTGCGTTAACGCGCGATTCAGCGGGCTGCGCGTCCTGCTGTTGACGCTCTGCCTGCTGCTGACTTCGCCACTGCACGCCGGCCTGACGGAAACGTCGGCCGGCGAGCTTTATGCGCGCTGGCAGCAACTGCCGGAAGCTGAGCAACTACCGGCACTGGTCGAACTGGTCGGTTTTTATAGTCGACATGACACCGCACGCGCCATTGCGCTGGCCGGTGTGGCCTTGCAGCGCACCAATGCCCGCACCGAACCCGTAATCATCGCAACGCTGCGCAATGATCGTGCCTTTGCACTGTTCATGGCCGGCGAAGGCGCGCAAGCGCTGACCGAAGCGGTCGAAACCGAAAGCTTTGCCGACAAGCACCAACTGCCAGCCGCGCGTGGCCGGGCGCTGATGATCCAGGGCTATGTCTATCGTCAGGTCAACCTGCCCGATCAAGCGCTGGTATTGCAGCAACGCGCGCTGCGCGACTACGAGCAAATTGATGATCCAGAGCGTCGTGGTTGGGTGCTCAAAACGCTGGCAACATTGCTGATCGAGACCCGGCAATTTGCCCAAGTCGAGCTGTATATCCAGCAGCTCGATGCCTTGAAACAGGCGCATCCGGAATTGCCATCACTGGCTGGTGCCGCCGCTGAGGTGCGCGGCCTGCGCAGCAGTTTGCAGCAACAGCACGAGCAGGCGCTGCAGCATTATCAGCAAGCGCTGAAATTTGCCGAGCAGGCCAATGATGCAATCGGCGTCCATGTGTTTCACGCCGCCATCGGCCACGAGCTGCTGCTGTTGAATCGCTATAGCGAAGCACTGCGCTACGCCGAACAAGGCTTGACGCTGATGCAGGCGAGCGGTAGCAGCTCGCGTGACGTCAATCTCCTGCGCATCAAGGCCAACGCACTGGCCGCTTTGGCGCGACCCGATGATGCCAGCACGTTGCTGCTGAGTCTGGTCGACAAGGCGACCCAGCGTCAGGATCACCCGAATCTGGCGATACTCTGGGATGATCTGTACCAGCTGGAAAAAAAGCGCCAGCGCTGGCCGTTGGCGCTGCACTATCTGGAACGCGCCCGTGCAGCGGCGCAGGCTTTGACCGATGAAAACAGCGCCCGCCGGATTGCGCTGCTCAGTGCCGCGTTCAACAGCGAGCGACAGAACCGCCAGATTGAATTACTGCAAGCGGAAAATCGGGTACAGCAGCTGGAGTTGGAGCGGCAGCAGCAGCAGCTGATCGCCGGCATCAGTGTTGTGCTGTTTCTGCTCGGTGCGGCCAGCTTTTTCTATCTGCGTCGTCAACATCAGCACGAGTTGCAGCGGCAGCAGCAGCTGAACAGCAAATTGCGTGAGCTCGATGCGGTCAAGGACCGGATGCTGGCCAATACCTCGCATGAGCTGCGCACGCCGCTCAATGGCATTGTCGGATTGTCGGAGCTGTTGCTGGCTGAAGAGTTGGAACCGACCGTGCGTGAACAAGTGGAGTTGATTGCCGACAGTGGCCGCCGACTGACCCGGGTCGTAACCGATTTGCTCGAATCGGCGCGGCTCAGTGAAGGGCAGATCCAGTTGCAGCTGCAACCGGTGCCGCTGCCGGATCTGGTCCGCCATGCGCTGCAGCTCTGTTCGCCCCTGGCGCAGCACAAGCAACTGCTGCTGAAGGACGCGTTACCGGGGGGGTTGCCCGAGGTCATGGTTGATCCGGCGCGGGTCGAGCAAGTGTTGATCAATATGCTGAACAATGCGATCAAGTTTACCGACCACGGCACCATCAGCATCGCCGCGGAACCGATCGGCAATTTTCTGAAAGTCATGGTCAACGACACCGGTATTGGCGTTCCGGCCAATATGCAGGACCGGATTTTCGAATCGTTTTTTCAGGTCGATGCCAGCCCCAGTCGGCGCTATGAAGGTACCGGCCTTGGGCTGGCGATTTGCAAACAACTGGTCGAGATGCACGGCGGTGAAATCGGCGTGATCGCCAGCGAAGGCAAAGGCAGCTCATTCTGGTTCACCTTGCCGCTGGCGGCACCGACCCCGCAAGCGGCGTCGTGAACCGTCGGCACTGAACAATTCGAATCTGAGTCTGGAGAGCAAACATGGTAAACCGCGGCATGCTGCAGACCCCGGCCGCGAAGCTGTGGCTGCTGATCTTCATGGCGGTGCTGATCTGGTCAGCCATTGCGCCTTATGACCGGTTGACCTGGTGGCTGGAGGTGGCGCCGGCGTTGATTGCACTGGTGCTACTGGCGATCACCTGGCAACGCTTTCCGCTGACCACCTTGCTGTATGTGCTGATCCTGATCCACAGCCTGATTTTGATGGTCGGTGGCCATTACACCTATGCCCGGGTGCCGGCATTTGACTGGCTGCGCGACACTTTCGAACTCAGTCGTAATCATTACGATCGCGTCGGTCATCTGGCCCAGGGCTTCATTCCGGCGATGGTGGCGCGCGAATTGTTGCTGCGTTTGACGCCGCTCAAGCGCGGCGGCTGGCTGTTCTTTCTGGTGCTCTGCGTGTGTCTGGCGATCAGCGTGGTCTACGAGTTGATCGAATGGGGGGCGGCGATGGCCCTCGGCGGCAGTGCCGAAGAATTTCTGGCGCTGCAAGGCGATGAGTGGGATACCCAGAAAGACATGGCGTTGGCCGGCATTGGTGCGCTGGTGGCCCAGCTCAGCTTGGCGCGCCTGCATGATCGGCAGCTGCAACAGCTGCGTGCGCGTCTCTGACAATTGCGCCAATCGGTACATAGCGTGGCACTACTCGATTGGGCGCGACGGCTTGCACCGGCGTGTCCAGAAAAATATTCATGGCACACCAAGCGCACACCTTAACTCGATTCAGGAAACCGCTGGTCCGCTCTTGCCAGCGACGACCGGATGTCGCATCGTGCCGGTTCTGCTGATTCTGAAGTGAGACTGCCATGATTCAGGTTGTCGCCATTACCGGTGCCGGTTCCGGGCTCGGTCGCGCGCTGGCGCTGTGCTATGCCGCCCGCGGTTATGCCGTGGCCATTGCCGGCCGCAATGTCGACAAGTTGCTGGACACCAAAGCCCAGCTGGACCTGCAGAATGCAAAGGTGTTCAGCTGGCGCTGTGATGTCACCGACGATGACAGCGTGCGCAGCTTTGTCGAGGCGACGGTGCATGAGCTCGGTCGCATCGATGTGTTCATCAACAATGCCGGCTATGCCCATGCCGGTCATATCGTCGATACCCCGATCCGCGACTGGCAGCAGTTGTTCGACACCAACCTGTTCGGCGCCGTGCGCTGCTGCCGGGCAGTGATTCCGCTGATGCGTCAGCAAAAGGCCGGCCATCTCGTCAACGTCGCCTCGTTTGCCGGCATCGCCAATGCGCCGACCATGGCCGCTTACAACGCCAGCAAGGCAGCCCTGATCTCGCTGTCGGAAACGCTGCGGATGGAGCTGCATGACGATGGCATTGGCGTCACCGTTGCCTGTCCGTCGTTCTTTGATACCGATCTGCATCTGTCTTTGCAGACGCCGAATCCGGAAATGAAGCTGGTGGTCGAGAAGCTGATCAAACGCTCCGGCTTTACCGCCGAGCAGATTGCCGATGACATCATCCGGGCGGTCGAGCGGAAACAGTTTCTGGTGCTGAGCCAGCCGCAGAGCAAGCGGCTGTACTGGCTCAAGCGGATTTCGCCGCGGCTTTATGTCCGCGCCATGCTCAATTACCTCCGCCAGCGCAACGCCAAGGCCGCGCAGTACCGGGCGGCACAGCAGGCAATGCTGCAATCTGGCCAGCAACCGACCCAGCAATCGACGCAACAGAAGGAGTCCGGCGCGTGAGCAATACCTTTCTGATCTACGGTGCCAACGGCTACACCGGCGAGCTGATCGCGCGCGAAGCCCGGCGCCGCGGCCTGCGGCCGATACTGGCTGGCCGCAACCGTGACAAGCTGAGCGCACTGGCGAATGAACTGGGTCTGTCATTTCGCTGTTTCGATCTGAACGATGTTGCTGCCATCGCCGCGCAGTTGCACGGCGTACAAACCGTGCTGCATTGCGCCGGGCCGTTCTCGGCCACCGCCGCGCCGATGATGCAGGCCTGCCTGCAGGCGAAAGTGAACTATCTCGACATCACCGGCGAGATCAGCGTGTTCGAATATGCGCAGAGCTTGCATGATCAGGCGAAGCAGGTCGGCATCGTGATCTGCCCCGGGGTCGGCTTCGATGTGGTGCCGACCGATTGCGTCGCCGCCGCGTTGAAAGCGGCGTTGCCGGACGCGACGCATCTCACGCTCGGCTTTGATTCCCGTTCCAGCTTCAGCCCCGGCACCGCGAAAACTTCAGTCGAAGGCTTGGCGCAAGGTGGCAAGATCCGCGAACAAGGTCAGCTCAAGACGGTGCCGCTGGCGGCGAAAACCCGCCGCATCGATTTTGGCAACGGCGAAAAACTGGCGATGACCATTCCGTGGGGCGATGTTTCGACCGCCTATCACAGCACCGGCATTGCCAATATCGAAGTCTATATACCGGCGTCACCGGGTCTGATCAGCAAGCTGAAACGCTTGAACTGGATCAAGCCATTGCTGGGCCTGGGCTTCGTGCAAAACCTGCTGAAGAAACAGATCGAGAAAAAGGTTCGCGGCCCAAGCGAAGCGGCGCGCGACAAGGCGCGCACCTTTGTCTGGGGCGAGGTGCGCAATGCCGCCGGCGTGATCAAGACCGCGCGCATCGAAGTGCCGAACGGTTACACGCTGACGGTCGATGCCGCGCTTGCAGTCGTAACCGGGCTGGTCACGCGCCAGGGTGAAGGTGGCAGCTATACGCCATCGCGGCTGCTCGGCCCCGATTTGCTAAGCCGCTTGCCGAATGTCGGACCGCTGCAGATTCAATAAGGCCTGCGGTTTGTGCAGTCGGCAGCAATACATGCGTGCTGGTTACCAGTGGGCGCGCGCCCGACCGGCCGATTCTGCTCGTTTTCTGAGCGCCGATCGGTTAGGCTGCGCGCCCGGTAGATGGGGCCTCCCGCCAGCAGTTGCCCGTATCACACGTCACCGCACGGTCTGATGGCATGCGTCGCTTCGCGACTTGTTACACGACCGTTCCTGCCTTGCCGCCGAACCTGTCGGCTGTCCGCAGTACCCCCGCTGGTGTGATGGTTTGCCGATGCGCGCCATCATTTCCTTCTGCCAGCTTTGAGAAAAATCCATGTCATTCACCACTCTCGGTCTGTCCGAGCCCTTGTTGCGCGCCGTTGCCGAGCAAGGTTACGAAACCCCGTCGCCGATCCAGGCGCAAGCGATTCCTGCCGTATTGACCGGTCGCGACATCATGGCCGCAGCCCAGACCGGCACCGGCAAAACCGCCGGCTTCACCCTGCCGCTGCTGCAGCGCTTGTTGTTGTCAGCGCAGGACAGCGGCAAAAAAGTCTCGCCGAATCGCGTCCGCGCGCTGGTGCTGACGCCGACCCGCGAACTCGCGGCGCAGGTGCAGGAAAGCGTTGCCACGTACGGAAAGTTTTTGACGCTGCGTTCGGCCGTCGTGTTCGGCGGTGTCGGCATCAACCCGCAGATGATGGCGCTGCGCAAGGGTGTCGATGTGCTGGTGGCGACGCCGGGCCGCCTGCTCGACCTGTATCAGCAGAACGCGGTGCGCTTCAACGAACTGGAAATTCTGGTGCTCGACGAAGCCGATCGCATGCTCGACATGGGCTTCATTCACGACATCAAGAAAGTCTTGGCGCTGCTGCCATCGCGCCGGCAGAACCTGCTGTTCTCGGCGACCTTCTCCGGTGAGATCCGGACGCTGGCGGCCGGCCTGCTGAACAATCCGCTGCAGATCGATGTCGCGCCGCGCAACACCACCGCCGAGCGCATCGAACAAACCATTTACTCGGTCGACCGCGGTCGCAAAACCGAACTGCTCAGCAAACTCATCCGTGACAACGATTGGGAACAGGTGCTGGTGTTCACCCGCACCAAACACGGCGCCAACCGGCTGGCGGAAAAGCTGGCGCGTGATGGCATCACCGCCGCGGCGATTCACGGCAACAAGAGCCAGGGGGCCCGCACCAAGGCGCTGGCCGATTTCAAAGCCAGCAGCGTCCGGGTGCTGGTCGCGACCGATATCGCCGCCCGTGGTCTCGATATCGAGCAGCTGCCGCATGTGGTCAACTTCGAATTGCCGAATGTCGCCGAAGATTATGTCCATCGCATCGGCCGCACCGGTCGTGCCGGTGCCAGCGGCGAAGCGATCTCGCTGGTCGAGCGTGACGAAGAAAAATTGCTGAAAGCGATCGAGCGGCTGACCAAGCAACAGTTGCCGCGCCAGATCGTGCCGGGCTTCAAGCCGGATCCGAATGCACCGCGCGTTGCCGACGAAGATGACCGGCCGCCGCGGCCGCCGCAGGCGCGTCGACCACGTGCTGCGGCACCACGCAGCAGCGCTGACGGTCGCAGCGCCGGTCACGGCGAAAGCCGTGGCAACAAGACCGCCGCTGTCGAAAGCCATGCCCGCAGCGGTCACGCCCCGAAAACCAATAAACCGCATCCGCAGCAGGCCAGCCAGCGTCGCAGCGGCGAACCCGGCTCCGGTCGGCACCGTGGCCCGCGCCCGCCTGGCGCGGGTTCTTCGGGTGCAGGTTCGTCAGGTTCCGGTCGATCCGGGTCCGGCAACCGCTGACAGGCAAACCCGCTACACTGATGCAGCACCGATAGCCGCTCGGTGCTTGGCGGAGAAAGACGCTTGCCGCAGGGGGGATGGCATTGATGCTGGATACTCGCACGATGATCGTGATGCTGGTATTCAGCACCCTGGTGTCCAGCCTGCTGATGTGGTTGACCCAGCGCCGGCAGCAAGTCGGCCAGGGCATTCTGGTCTGGGCACTGTCTTACCTGGCGTTCTCGTCGGCCTTTGTGTTGATGGCAGCGCGCGGCGGCGCGCCGGGTATGTGGGCGATTGTGCTGCCCAATCTGCTGATCTTTCTTGCCATCGGCCTGATGACCGAAGCGGTGCGGCAGGCGCTGGAACTGCCGCGAGCGATTCGGCGCAACACCGCACTGATGGTGTTGGCCGTGATGATCAGTTTCACCGTGGTCTGCCTGCTCGACAGCAACTACCAGCAGCGGGTCAATGCCATTTCCATTTTGCTGTTGCCACTCGGTGCATATCCGGCCTGGCTGCTGCTCAAGGGCAGCGCGCGTGACGAACGGGCGCGCCGCTTTCTCGGCATCATCTTTCTGTCGATTACCCTGCTCATGCTGTTGCGCCTGCTGACCGGGATCTCCGGCATCCATGTCTCGCAAGGTTTGCATGATGTCAGCTGGGTACATTCGGTCTTCTATCTGGCTGTGTTCGTGATTTTCTATGCCATGGGTATCGGCTTCATGCTGATGGCGCGCGAACGGCTGGTGCATGATCTGGCGCGGCGGGCGACCACCGATGCGTTGACCGGCGCCTACAATCGCTACGCCTTCGAACCGATTGCCGAGACGGCACTGGCACAGATCGACCGCCGGCACTTGCCGGTGTCCTTGTTGATGATCGATCTGGATCATTTCAAAACCGTCAATGACCGTCATGGCCATTTGATCGGCGATGACGTGCTGCGCACCGTGACGCAATTGATTCGGCGCGAACTGCGCGCCGGTGATGTCCTGGCGCGCTATGGCGGCGAGGAGCTGTCGCTGCTGTTGCCGGACACCGATGCGACGGCGGCACGGCAGATCGGCGAGCGGTTGCGGTTTCTGGTCGAGACCACGGTCATGCCGGGCCGGCGTGACCCGGTCCGGCTGACCGCGAGTTTCGGGTTGGCCACTGCCGAACGCTCGATGTCACTGCACGATTTGATCCATGCGGCAGATGTGGCGCTGTATCAAGCCAAGGCCAATGGCCGCAATCAGCTTTGTGAACGGCCAGTGATGGTCGACTCAACAGCGACGGAAGGAATGACACGCGCCTGACGATTGCAGGGTTGGTGCGGACAGTGCGGTACCCGCGTCAGCAGGCGTTGTTGCAAATCGCTGACCACATTGCGGACAAACTGTGGGTGTTCGTCGTGGTGCAGCTGGCTCTTGTAATGGGCGATGTCGACCATTTCCAGATTGACCTTGATCGACTTGAACACGCGCACTTTCGGTTCGCCCGGCGTTTGCACGTGGTGCAGGCCGCCGCTGTAGACCAACAGCATCTTGCCCTGATCGAACCGGGTCAGGATGTCGGCAATGCCGCCGCGCACGGTCATCGGATTGCCATCCTTGTCGAAGCCGTTGGCGCGCTTCATCCGACCTTCCGGCAGGATGCAGACCAGTGATTCCGGTGCGACTTTTTCCAGAAACTGCTGCCAGGAATCGTCACGCTTGCGCGAGATCGGCACCGAGCCCGGCACGATGGTGGTCAGCACCTTGCCGACAATCGGCCGTTGCACGGTAGTATCGGCAACGGGGATCACCAGCCGCTGCGAAATGTGGCGCAGCAGCTTCTGTGGTGCGATGCGGATGAACAGCGGTTCAAACAGGCTGGTGTGATTGAGCAGCACCAAGACCCGGACCTGATCACTGACTTCAAACTTCTCGTCACTGAGCCAGTTCACCTGAAACCGGTAGAACAGGCTGGTGACCGCTTTGGTCAGCGTCAGCAGCGAATAACTGAACATGATGGTTGGGGAACCTGTCCTCTTTGCGCGTCCTGCGCATGCGCTCTGTGGCCAGACCTCCGATGGCGGACGGCAAGGTAATGGATTTCGGTCGGCTTGCCAAGCCATCTTCTGAGACTGCGGTTCCTGAACTCTTGAACGGCAATCAGCTCGCCGCGACCGTTGCTACCGGGCCGGTGCCGATCGTGCAAGTGCAATCTTTCCGGCTGTTGCTGGCGCGGCTGGCACCTATACTGCAAGCGTCCCGGGTGTGCGGCGGAATGGCTCCATGCAGTTGATGAACGGTTTCACCGTGCTGATTCTGACCGGCGTGCTGCATCTGATTCTGGGCGCCGCCGGCCTCAGCGTCCGACATCAGGACGAAGTGCGGCCAGCGCTGCGACTCTGGCTCTGGGCCCAGCTGCTTGCCGGCGTTACCCAGCTGTTCCGTCTGTTTCGCGATCAGACCCCGGCTTTCTTCAGCAGCAGCATCCCCAACGCCGGTGCGGCGCTCGCTTATGGCTTGATGCTGATCGCGTTGGCGCGGCTGTTTCAGCTGCCGGAGCGTAGCCTGCGCTGGACCGCGCTGGTGTTGACCCTGCTGCATCTGACGTTGCGCGATTTTGGCTTCAGCGAATCGTTTCGGCTAGGGATTCTCAGCAGTCTGTTCGCACTGCAATTTGCCCAATTTGTTCACGTCTATGCCGCCGCGGCCCGGGTCCGGCGTTCACATCTGCTCAATGTCTTGCAACTCGGCAATCTGATCGTGGTGCTGACCATGCTGGCGCGCTCGATCGAAGCGGTTGGCGCCAGCGAGCAGTACAATTTCCAGCAGGCCGGTGTCGGTCAGGTACTGGCGCTGATCGGCGTTTTTATCGGCATCACGATCAACGGTTTCGGCTATTTGATGATTTTGATCGAGCGTGGTGTTGACGAGCTGCAACGCCTGTCGACGCTGGACCCGCTGACTGAGGTGATGAACCGGCGCAGCTTGCTGCAACATGCCCGGCAGCAACTGGCCCTGGCTGATCGCGCGGTGCATCCCATCGCCGTGCTGATTTGCGACATCGACCACTTCAAGCAGATCAACGATCGGCACGGTCATCATTTCGGTGACGACGTGATCTGCAGCCTGGTCGCCGCGGCCCGGGCCTGCATGCGCGAGAGTGACTGCATTGCCCGTTGGGGTGGCGAAGAATTTGTCTTGCTGCTGCCGCGCACCGACCTGAACGGCGCCCGCCAGTTGGCGGAACGTTTGCGACAACACTTTGCCCGGCGTGAACTGCCACTGGCAGATCAGCGGGTGTCGGCGACGGTCAGCATCGGCGTTGCCGAGCATCATTCGGGCGAGGATCTGCAGCAAACCATCGACCGCGCCGACAGTGCCCTGCTGCAGGCCAAGCAGCAAGGCCGCAACCGGGTCGTGTTGGCGGAGTCGGCGGCAACAACCGCCGCTACCACAACCACTACAACAACAGCTACAACAACATCTACAACAACAACAGCGTCAACAAAAAAGTGATGGCGCGGTACAGCATGTGGCCGGCGGCAAACGCGATGATCGCCAATGGCAGTTTCACCAGCGCCAGCCACCATGACTGCCGGTAGGCGCGCTTCAGGCTCAGCAGCATCAGCACCGCCATCGGAATATTCAGGCCCCAGAACAGCACTTTCCGTTTGACCGGCTCCGGTACCGGGTCGGGCTGGTAGAGCATTTCGGTCGGCAGGAACAGCACCAGCACGGCCAGCAAGGTCAGCAGCATCACCGCCACCAGAAAATGGCTGGCGACAATGATGTGCTCGACGTAATAGACATCGCGGCGCCAGTGCAGCAACTTGAGGCCGATCGCAAACAGCGGCACATGCAGCAGCACCAGCGTTTTCGCCAGTTCATGTTGCTGCTGGCCAAACGCAGTGGCGAGCGCGGTCATGCCGCCGGATGTCGCTGCTGCTTTTGCCTGCACCCATCCGGCAAACGGCGCCGAATACCAGCTGCCCCACTCCAGATGCGCGGCCAGCGGCAGCGTGAAATCGGTCAGCGGCACCGAGCCGATAAAAAAAACGAAAAACAACAACAGCAACAGCGTAATCGGCGAGGTGTAGCGACTGCGGGCGCCGGCCAGATACTGCGCCGACAACTCACCCGGTTTGGCGAGCGCGAGCGTCAGCGTGCGCAGCAGCTTGTTGTCCCATTGCAGCAGGTTGGCGCCAAGTTCGCCGGCCAGATGGCGCAGCGAGAATTGCGCGCGGCTGAGCTGGCGCTGGCCGCAGGCCGGGCAGTAACGGCCGACCGGTGCCTGGCCGCAGTTGGCGCAGGCCGTTGCCATTGGGGAGGTTTTGGCAGTGACTGAGGCAGTTGGCTCTTCCATGACCGGCAGAAAAAGCGAAACGAGCGGGGCGCCAACGCTAGCACAGAGTCAGCATTGCAGTCGCCATTGCTGTCGCGCCGCCTGGGTCAGTGCCTCGCGGAACTGCGGATGCGCGATGGCAATCAAGGCTTCGGCCCGCTGACGCAGGCTCTTGCCGCGCAGATCGGCGATTCCGTATTCGGTGACGACGTAATGGGCATGGGCCCGCGTCGTCACGACGCCGGCGCCGGCATCGAGCACCGGCGCAATCCGTGACAGCGTGCCGCCGGCGGCCGTGCTCGGCAGCGCGATGATCGCCTTGCCGCCGTCGGACAGCGCCGCGCCGCGCATGAAGTCCATCTGACCGCCGACGCCGGAATAGATTTTGGTGCCGATCGAGTCGGCGCAGATCTGGCCGGTCAAATCCACCTGCAAGGCGCTGTTGATCGCCACCACATTACGGTTGCGGCGGATATTGCGGGTGTCGTTGACGTAATCGGCTTCCAGCAACACCACTTCCGGATTGTCATCGACAAAATCGTACAGCCGGCGCGAGCCCATCACGAAGGTGGCGACCAGCTTGTCCGGATGCACCTGCTTGCGCCGGTTGTTGATCACGCCGCGTGCGACCAGCTCGAGCACGCCATCGGAAAACATTTCGCTGTGCACGCCGAGATCGCGGTGATTGCCGAGGCAACCCAGCACTGCATCGGGAATGGCGCCAATGCCCATCTGCAAACAGGCGCCGTCGTCAATCAGGCTGGCGACATGCTGGCCGATGGCGGTGTTGACGGCATCCGGTTCGGCGGCCGCGTGTACCGGCAACTCGTCGCTGCCTTCAAACACGGCGCCCAGCTGCTCGTAGCGGATAAAACTGTCGCCGTGCGTGCGCGGCATCCGCGGATTGATATGGGCGATGATTTGGCCGGCGCGCTCGCAGGCAGCCTTGCTGGCTTCGACCGAAATGCCGAGCGTGCACAGGCCATGCCGGTCCGGCGGCGACACCTGAATCAGCGCCACGTCGATGCGCTGTTCGCCCCGGCGGAAAAACAGCGGCAACTCGGACAGGAACATCGGCACGTAATCGGCGAGGCCCTGCTGCACCAGCGGCCGGGTCTGGCCACCGAGAAAGAAGCAGTGATGGCGCAAGTGCGCCGCCTGTTCCGGCCGGGTCAGCGCGTCGATGCGTTCGGTATGCAGCTGCATCAGATGCAGATCGCGGCGTTCGCCGAGACGCTCGGCCAGCCCGTTCAACAACACGCGCGGTGTCGCTGCCATCGATTGCGTCCAGAGCCAATCCCCATCCTTGAGCAAATCGACAACGGCGGCGGGGGATGACAATTGACGAGGCGACATGGGCGGTCTCCCTGGCAGACAGGATGATGGTCGGCGCTGGGATCATTAAAGCACGCCGGGTCGGGGACGCGGGTCATCCAGATCAAGCGGCACTCGGATCAGCGGTGAAAATCGGCTAGGCTGTCGCCGCTTTCAAACCGAAACAACCGGAGTCAGGGATGGACCACCACGCCATGTGGCAACAGGAATGGCTGCTGCTGCAACAGCAGAGCGAAGCGCAGGAAACCCAGGCGCTGCACATCAAGCTGGCGATACTTGCCCTGGTGGCGTTGGCGTTCCTTACCGAGAAACCGGCGTTCGCGCTGCTGCTGAGTCTGCTCGGCTGGGGGCTGGAAGTGATCGTCCGCACCCAGCAGCAACGGCTGGTCAACCGGTTGCTGCACATCGAGGCGGCGCTGCGCGGACCGGTTGAAGGCTTGCCGCTGCAGTTGCACAGCAACTGGCAGCGCGAACGCGGCGGGTTGGCGGCATTGCTGCGCGAATATGCCGCGCAACTGCCGCGGCCGAGCGTGCTGTATCCCTATCTGCCGCTGCTGCTGCTATTACCGCTACTCGTGCTGGTCAGCAGCAGCTGAACTCGCGTGGCGCAATGCGCAGCGGGCGAGCAAGTTCAGATCGAAAAATCGTGCAGGCCGCATTCGCGTTTCAAGCCGAAGAAGCGGGTGTCTTCTTCGCTCATGCCTTCGCCGAGTGGCCGGGTGGTATGCCAGTCACCGATCGAGACATAACCGCGTTCCCATAGCGGGTGATAGGGCAGTTTGTGTTGTTTCAGATACTGGCCGACATCGCGATCGGTCCAGTCGACGATGGGGTGGATCTTGTAACGGCCATCCTGCAGCTGCAGCCACGGTGCCTGCGCGCGCGACGCCGCCTGGCTGCGGCGGACGCCGGAGAACCAGCTGCCGACATTCAGCTCGCGCAGTGCCCGCTGCATCGGTTCGACCTTGCGGATCTGGTTGTAGCGGGTGATGCCGTCGACTCCTTGCTCCCACAGCTTGCCGTAACGCGCTTCCTGCCAGGCAATCGACAGCTGCGCCCGGTACACCTTCAGGTTCAGCAGCATCCGCTCGGTCAGTTCGTCGATGAAGCGATAGGTTTCGGGAAAGAGATAACCGGTGTCGATGACGATGACCGGAATATCCGGCTTGGCCGTGCTGACCATGTGCAGCAACACCGCTGCCTGCGCGCCAAAACTGGAACTCAGCGCAAATTCACCGGGCAGATGTTGCAAGGCCCACTGCACGCGCTCCGCGGCGCTGAGCGCGGCCAGTGCCTGATTGCTTTCGGCCAGCTGTTCCGCGTTCGGCGTCGTCGTGGCAGGCGTGGCGGGCGCGCCGTTTGCGTCACTCGCCGCGCTGGCTTGCCGATTCAATGCAGTACTCATCGTGATCACGATCCGTATTGGTTCTGTCAGGTTCAGGCCGCCGCCGTCAGTACCGCCGCGCGATGCAGCCAGTCGCCGAAGCGTTCGGTGGCTTTGCGCTCTTTGGCAAACCGACCGATAAGCGGCTCCAACGCGGCGAGAATCGTGGCTTCGTCGATGTTCTCGCGATAGAGCTGGTTGAACCGGGTGCCGGCCGCATCGCCACCGAGGTAGAGGTTGTAGCGGCCCGGCGCCTTGCCGATTAAGCCGACTTCCGCCAGCCACGGCCGGGCGCAGCCATTCGGGCAACCGGTGATGCGCAGGTTCAGCGGAAAACTGAGCAAGCCGTGTTGTTCGAGCAGCGCTTCGACTTTGCCGACGAATGCCGGCAGATAGCGTTCGGCTTCGGCCATCGCCAGCGAGCAGGTCGGCAGCGACACGCAGGCGAGCGCGTCGCGACGCAGCGGCGTCACGGTCTGGTATTGGCCCATGCCGTACTCGGCGACCAGCGCGTCGATGCGGGCGCGCTGGCGCGCCGAGACATTGGCGATGACGAGGTTCTGATTCGGCGTCAACCGGAAATCGCCGCCGTGGATCTTGGCGATCTCGCGCAGGCCACTCAGCAGCCGTTTGTCGTCGCGGTCCACCACGCGGCCGCCGTCGATATGCAAGGTCAGGTGGGCGCGACCATCGCTGCCATCGACCCAGCCGAAGCGATCACCGTTGTGCTCGAACGTGAACGGCTTGGCCGGCGCCAAGGCAAAGCCGGTGCGCGCTTCCAGCTCGCGCTTGAACCAGTCGACGCCGTGTTTGGCGATGGTGTATTTCAGGCGCGCATGCTTGCGCACGCTGCGCTCGCCGTGATCACGCTGGGTGGTCAGGATGTGTTCCGACACCGACAGCAACTGCTCCGGCGTGACAAAGCCGATGACATCAGCAAGACGCGGATAGGTGGTCTTGTCGCCGTGGGTCGAGCCGAGGCCGCCGCCGACGGTGACGTTGAAGCCGATCAGCTTGCCGTGTTCGAAAATGGCGATGAAGCCCATGTCGTGCGCGAACACATCGACATCGTTGACCGGTGGCACGACAAACGCGGTCTTGAATTTGCGCGGCAGATAGGTCGGGCCATAAATCGGCTCTTCTTCCGGTTCGCCACCTTCCACCAGCTCGCCGTCCAGCCAGATCTCGTGATAGGCCCTGGTTTTCGGCAGCAGGTGCGTTGCCACCGCCTGCACATGCGGGTAGACCTGCTGCCAGGCATCCGACTGTTCCGGATTGGCCGACAGGATCACGTTGCGGTTGATGTCGCCGCAGGCGGCAATGGTGTCGAGCGCAACGCTGCTGATGCCCTGGATGGTCGCTTTCAGGTTGCGTTTCAACACGCCGTGCAACTGGAACGCTTGCCGCGTGGTCAGCTTCAGCGTGTTGTTGCCGTAGGTGCGGGCGAGCTCATCCAGCTTCAGCCACTGCGCCGGGGTCGCGACGCCGGCCGGCATCCGTACCCGCAGCATGAAGCTGTAGAGCGGTTCGAGTTTCTGCTCGGCGCGTTCGGCGCGCAGATCGCGATCGTCCTGCTGGTAGCTGCCGTGGAACTTGATGATCATGGTGTCGTCGGCGCGGATGGCGCCGGTATGATCATCGCTCAGGCTTTCTTTCAGACTGCCGCGCAGCAATCGGCTGCGCGCCTTGATGCCTTCGACTTCGCTGGGGTTGCTCATTTCGCACCGCTCATAAGATTTTCTGTCGTAGGGCGGGTCATGACCCGCCGTGTTCGCAAATTTGCCGTGTTGTTCGTGTTCGGTGCGTCAAGACGCACCCTACGGCGCCGTTGCCGGCGCGGAACGTCACTCAGTACACATCACGCCGGTAGCGGCCTTCCTCGCGCAGCCGATCGAGATAGTCATCGGCGTAGGCGGCGTCTTTGCCACTCTGCTCGGCAATGATCTCGCGCAGCGCCGCGTGCACATCCGGCGCCATCTGCTTGGCATCGCCGCAGACATAAATCGCCGCGCCGCGCTGCAGCCACGCATACACGTCCCGGGCCTGCTCGCGCAGCCGGTGCTGGACGTAGATGCGCTCTTTCTGGTCACGCGAAAACGCCAGCGAAAGTTTGGCTAAAGCGCCGCTCTTGAGCGCTGCCTGCCATTCGGTCTGGTACAGGAACTGCGAAGTGAAATGCTGGTTGCCGAAGAACAGCCAGGTTTTTCCTAACGATCCGCCAACAGCGCTGCCGCTGGCACTGCGCTCGGCGCGCTCCTGAACAAAGGCACGGAACGGTGCGATGCCGGTACCGGGGCCGATCAGGATCAGGTCGCGGCTGTCATCCTCCGGCAGCCGGAATGCCGGGTTGTGCTCGACGAATACGTCGACCGTGTCAGCGTCGCTGATATCGGCGAGAAAACGCGAGGCGGCACCAACGCGGCGACCGCCAGCGGTTGCTTCGTCAATGACGCCGACAGTCAGGTGCACTTCCTCGCCGACCACTTTCTGTGACGAGGCGATCGAATACAGCCGCGGCGTCAGCGGCCGCAGCACGCCGAGCAACTGCTCGGCGCTGAGCCGGGCCGGAAACTGTTGCAGCACATCGATGAACTGGTGCGCGGTCAGAAACGCCTGCAGCGCGCTGGCCTGTGCGGGCTTCAGGAGCTCCGCCAATTTTTCCTGCTGGGCAATCTGCTGATAACGCTCCAGCACCGGTCGGGCGAGCTGGGTCAGTTCGCGTTTTTCTTTCAGCCACCGGCGCAAGCTGAAGGTTTCGCCGTCATGAAGCACGGCGACCTCACCATCGAGCTGCAGGATCTGCAGCACATCGTTGACCACGACATCGGGATTGCGCGGCCAGATACCGAGCGTGTCACCCGGCTCGTAGCTCAAGCCCGAACCGGCCAGTGACAATTCGACATGACGCACGTCCTTGCCGCTGTCGCGGGCGGTGATTTTCTGCACTGCCAATACCGGCGCCGGAAACGGTTTGTCGCGGTGATAGACGCTCGCGGCGGCAGGCCGCAGTGGCAACACCTGTGCGCTCGGCGTAGTGCTCGCAGGCTGCAGTTTTTTTGCCTGTTCGACGATCTGCGTGCGCCAGTTTTTGGCGTCGGCATCGTATTCGACATCGGCATCGACGCGCGGCTGCCATTCGCTGGCGCCAAGTTTGCCGAGCAGTTCGCCGAGGTTTTTGCCGGCCGCGCAGAACTGGTTGTAGCTGCGATCACCCAGACCAAAAATGGCGTACTTCAGCTGCGCCAGTTTCGGCGCCCGGTTGCTGGCGAGAAATTTGAACAACGCGATGCTGTCTTCCGGTGGCTCGCCTTCGCCCTGGGTGCTGATGGCAACCAGCAGCAGTTTCTCCTGGGCGAGTTCGCGGGTGGGGTAATCGCTGGCGCGCAGCAAGCGGGCCTGGATGCCCTGGGCCTGCAGATCGGCGTAGAGCTGTTCCGCCAGCCGCTTGGCATTGCCGGTTTGCGAGCCGTACAGCACGGTGGCGGTCAGCGCCGGCTTGGCCTCGGCGGCCGGTACCGCGGCGATGGCGCCGGCGCCGCGCTGGGCGAGGCCATAGGCATAGCCGGACAGCCAGAGCAGCTGTTCGGCCGACAGCGCGGCCAGTTCGCGCGCCAGCGGGTGTTGGCGGAAGTCGCCGAGCGGGGTCGGCAGGGGGGAGGTGGCAGTCATCAGCATGGCCCTACATTTGGATGGCCAAATGCTGGGCGAGATGACGCCAGATCGGAAAGGACGTCCGGTTACACGCTTACAACCGGACGGCATGTCGCAATGAAATGACCGGGCAGGCCCCGGTGCGCCGGTCGCCGCTTACCGGCGCGGCTGCCAGAGCGCCAACACCAGCAAGCTCAGGATCAGCAGCACGCTGAACTCCATGCCGTTGCGGCCGCTGCCGACGACAAACCAGCCATGCGGCCAGTGCACCAGCCAGATGCCGACCGCATATTGCATCGCCGAGATCAGCGCGATCGGCACGACCAAGCGGCGTGCGAGCAGCAACAGCGGGCCGACCAGCTCATACACGGTAATGCCCCAGGCCAGCGCGAGGCCAAACGGAAAGCCCTGACTGTCGAGAAAGCCGCCGAACGGCGTTACGCCGCCGTGGTAGAGCCGGTGCGCGCCGTGAATGAAGATCAGCGTGGCGAGACCGTAGCGCAGCAGTGCCTCGGCCAGTTGTTCGCGCTTCATATGCCTTCCTTGTTGTGGTGGACCCTGTTTTATTGACTTGGGATGCAATCGACGTGGTCGTTGTCCTGCGCCTGCCTGCCATTCTGGCGAGGAGCCGCCGGCCGTACCGGATGCTGCCGTCGCGACTGACTGGCGACAAGCGGCACAAATGCCGCGTGGCTTTCGCTACCGGGTTCTTCACCCGCTGGTTATAAGCCCATGCGGGCGGTTCATTTCCGGGCATTTGGCCGTCCATCGATACTGCGCGCCATTGTTTTTGCAGGGGCGTGGCCGCAATGGAGCTGGCGCCGGATTTCACCACCTTTGTCCTGATCGGCCTCATCGCGCAGCTCATCGACGGCGCGCTCGGCATGGCCTATGGCGTCACCTCGTCCAGCATGCTGATTGGTTTTGGTCACAGCCCGGCAATGGCAAGCGCCTCCATTCATGTTGCCGAAGTGTTCACCACTGGTGCGTCGTGGGCGTCGCATGTCTACAACGGCAACGTCAAAAAGCGGCTGCTGTGGCGGCTCGCCTTGCCCGGCATTGTCGGCGCCATTATCGGCGCCAGCGTGCTGAGCCTGGTGCCGGGCGATGCGATCAAGCCGTGGGTCAGTGCCTATCTGCTGCTGATGGGTTTGTGGATTCTGGCGCGGGTCTGGCGCCGGCAGGCAGCGCGACCGAAAGTGCGCGGTACGACGCCACTCGGCTTGTTCGGCGGTTTTCTCGATGCGATTGGTGGCGGCGGCTGGGGCTCGCTGACCACGACGCAGTTGATCGCGCAGGGCGTGCCGCCGCGTTATGCCATCGGCACCGTGCATGCGGCCGAGTTTTTTGTCTCGCTGGCCGCGAGTGTCATTTTCATCGCGGTGCTCGGTATCCAGCATTGGCAGATCGTGCTGGGCTTGCTGGTCGGCGGTTTGATCGCCGCTCCGTTCGCTGCTTATCTGGTGAAAATTCTGCCGGCGAAAGTGCTGATGATTGCGGTCGGGGTTTTGGTTGTTGGCTTGAGTGCTTGGAATCTGCTGCGCTGAGCGAGATGTTTTTGCAGGAGCGGCGTCGGCTGCGACTTCTTGCCGGCAAAGCCGTTTCTCGGCAACGCCATCGCGGCCAAGGCCGCTCCTGCAGAGTGCTTATCGCAACGGATCAATGCGGCAATTTTGCTGCAAGGTATTCGCCAAATCAGGATTCATCAGTGCGCCGAGCATCAGCAAACCTTTGGCCAGCACCGTCGATTTGTGGCCATCGCCTTTGACGAACGAAAACCGCCAGTAGACGGCGTCCGGTGTTTTGCTGAGCGCGCGCCGGCCCCAGTGCAGCAGATCGTTGGCTTCCCAGTAGATCACCCGCCGGTTGCGGACCACGGTGGTGGGCTCACGCACCAGCGGTGACGGGTTGAACGCGTAGGCGCTGAGCCCGGGGAAACGCATCGACACGTGCAATGCCAGACCGCCGCCGAGGGAATGTCCGGTGGCGACCAGCGTGCCGTCCGGGTATTGCGCCTGCACCTGACGGACAATCTGCGCTGCCAACTCGTACTGTTCGCCGGTGATGCTGCCGCTCCACCAATCACGGCCGCTATCGGTGCCGCGAAACGCAATCACCCGTTTTGCCGGCATGCCGTCGCGCTGGTGCAAATAGAGCTGATATTGCAGATCGCCATGTTGCCCGCGTTGCAACAGCTGCCAGTCGGCCGGCAGTGTGAAGTGTGGTTGCTCGGCATCGTCATAGGCGTTGTTGGCCAGCAGCGCGTACATCGCGCCTTCAATGGCGGCCAGCCGGTGGGCTTCGCTGTAAGCGGATTCCAGGTAGGAAGGATCGCAGCCACGGATCGACGCCTGCGCCAGCGGCGACGCGACGAACACGGTGGAAAACAGCACGCAGAACAGGGCGACAGCAATACGCCAGAACGACACAGCAGACTCTCAGGCAACAACGGAATGAAATCGAGCAGCAGAGACCGGGTCGAGACGGTACGGTTCCGCAGCGGGCGCGCATTCTGGCGAAAAAAGCAGCAACCAGCAAGCGCAGGCGGCGCTTGCCAGGTACTGGTACGTACGGTTCAGCGACTGCCGCGTCTGACGGCAGGAGAGCGGATGGCAGTCGCCGGCGGGTGGCTTACCAGAGTTCGGCTTCGGCGGCCTGTTCGGCGGCGGCTTCGCTCAGTTCGCCGTCGATCAGCAGCTTGGCCATCGCCGGCGCGTAACGCTTGTCGGTGACCAGAATGTGCTCGGCCAGCCAGTAGCGCAGGAAAAGCAGCAGCTCATGAAACGGCGGTTGCTTGCCCTTGTCGATGTCGCGCTGCAATTGCTGCACCTGTGCCAGCAGCGCCGCGTGCTTCTCGCGATGGGCGTCGAGATTGTCGGCGTGGGCGCGTGCCATCAGCAGCTCTTCCGACTTGAAGTGGCGTTCGGCGTACTTGCCGAGTTTGGGCAGCGTGTCGATCACGGCTTGCCGTTTCGCGGTGTCATCTGCTTGCTGCAGGCCGACCAGATCGTTGATCAGGACAAACAGTTTGCGATGCTGGGCATCCAGCGCCGGATGACCGACGGAATAGAGACGCGTCCATTTGAGCGGGGGCAGCGGAGCAGGCATGAGAGGAGCTCGCGGCAGGCAGAAAGTGGCGCCATTGTAGGCACAGGCTCCATAGGGCTTTTGCGCTGGATCAAGTGCGGTCCGGGCAAGATTGCCACCCGGACTGATCGGCATCCGGGTGGCAGGCCATGCTGCGGATTACGGTGCGTTGTCCAGCGCCGGTGGCGCTTGCCAGCCATACCAGTCGACGTTGCGGGTCAGCGCCATGACCACCGCCAGCAGCACGAACAACAGGCTGGCACCAATCAGCAGTGCGACGTCTTCCAGCTGCAGAATCGCATACAGCGCGCCGTACAGCGCCGCGAGCAGCACGGCGAAACCGAGCGCGCGGTTCTTCGCCTTGAGCACGGCCACCAGATAAAAACTGATCAGGCTGATGCAGGCAAATGCGGCAATCGCGTAAGCCGCCGCAAAACCGAGTTGCTCGGCAAAGGAAATCAGCAGCAGGAAAAACATCGCGAGCGCGAGCCCGACCATGCCGTACTGGATTGGGTGCACCGGCAGGCTGAGTTGCATTTCCAGCAGGAAGAATGCGGCGAAGGTGATGCCGAGAAACAGGAAGCCGTATTTCAGCGCCCGTTCCGACATCAGGTAAATATCGACCGGTTCGTGCAAGGCAACGCCAAGTTCCTGATCCCACAGGTGGTGACATTGCTCGCCGCCGCGCATGCAACGTTGCCAGTTGGAACCTAAATTTGTGGCGAGGTGACTGGTCTGCCAGCTGGCGGTGAAACCGGCATCACTGATACTGCGTTGATCCGGCAGTTGCGCCCCGGCAAAGCGCGGATGTGGCCAATTGCTCGCCAGTTGCAGATGGGTCTGCTCACCGAGCGGCAGGACGCTGAACTGCTGGGTGCCGGCCAGTTTCAGTTTGACCTGAAACTCGACATCGCCTGCTTGCAGATTGAGTGGCACCTCAGCGCGTATGCCTTGACCGTCCAGCAGATCGCCAAGACCGCTACCCGGGGCGAACGACTGGATCACCTGATTCCAGCGCAGCGGCTCAACCTGTTTCAAACCGCGCTGGCTGCTGATGCCAATCGCGACATACGGTGTATGCCAGGTAATCGTTTCGTCGGCTTGGCCGGCGCGGCCAAAATTTGCCGGCCATTGAAACTGGCCTTGCAGTTCCAGCGCGTTGAGATAGACCGGCACCGGAAAAATGCCGCGCTGACGCAACTCGACTGCTGCGTCGCCGTGAACCTGCAGCTGCGTTGGCAGCACTGTCAGAAAACTGTCTTCGCGACGCGGGCGCGTCACCGGTTTGCCGTCGCTGTCCTGACTGTGCTCCAACCATTCGCGCCGATACGGCACCACCAGCACCGGCCCCAGCAACCGCTGTTCGCCTGCCTGGGCCTGAGCGACATCGGCAATGGCGATATCACGGAAATTGGCGCGCTCACCGACTACATCCTGGGTCAACACCAGCGGGATTTGCAGTCCCAGAAACAGCAGGGCCAACACCAGCAGTTTGATAAAGAGTTTGCGTTGCATGACTCACCTCTCGAAGAACCCGCTGCCAGTGTGGTTGGCGTCGGTGAGTGGTGAATGAGTGCGGGGTGAGGATTCGGTGAGGACGGCACCATTCTGCGCCGGCGCCGCCCGGCGCAGCGCGATTCAGGACGTCTGGCGCGGAAACACCAGCGCCATGCAAACGCCATCCGGCCGGTTCTCGGCGTGCAGTGTGCCGCCATGCAGGGCCATCACTTCCCGGACAAAGCTGAGTCCGAGCCCGCTGCCCTTGCTGCCATCGGGGCGCGGCAACGCATAGAAGCGCTCACCAAGATGCGCCAGCGCATAGTCCGGGATCGCCGGGCCGGCGTTGCAAAGCCGGACGATGCGCTGACCGGCTGTGTCCTCGCACTCGACGGTCAAGGTGCTGCCGGCTGGCGCAAATGCCACGGCATTGTCGAACAGGTTTTGCAGCGCTTGCCGCAACAGAAAACGCTCGCCGTGCAGCACGATTTCACTGGCGATGGTGTTGCGCACCGTCAGCTGTTTGCTGGCGAGCGCGGCGTGCAGGCTTTGGCAGACATTATCGACGAGCTCGGCCAGTGGCACCGCTTCCGGCTGTTCCAGCTGGCGCCGCTGCTCCAGCTTGGCCAGTTCCAGCAGACGTTGAATGAGATCGTGCAGCCGAGCGCTCTGCTGCTGGATATTGCCAAGAAACTGCTGGCGGCGGTCCACCGGCATGTGCGGATCGCCGAGCAACTCGGTGGCCGCGATGATGGCGGCGAGCGGGCTTTTCAGTTCATGCGTCAACGCCAGCACGTATTGCTCAACGTAGGCTTTGCCTTCCAGACGTTGCCGCATCGTTTCCATCGCGTCGGTGAGTTTTTCCAGTTCGGTACCGCGGGCAAATTGCGGTGGTTGCGCGACGCGATTGTCGCTGACCGCCAGCGCGTACTGACTGACTTTGCGCAGGCTGCTGATGAGCCAGAACGTGAAGCCAATGCCAATCAACAGGGAAAAGCCGAGCAGGGCGATGCCATAGCGCCAGAGCTGATTACGCGCGGCATCGATATACGGCTGCGTGCTGTCGTTGGGCAGCGCGACGGTCAGCACGCCGAGCAGGCGTTCGCCATCGCGGATTGGCGCCGCGACATACATGGTGGTGGAATTTTCGTTAGCCGGATCGCGCCGGCTGGAGCGCACGCCGTATTCGCCGCGCAAGGTCAAGTAGACATCGTTCCAGCGCGAATAATCCTTGCCGAGATCTTGCCCGGTGCTGTCGAAGCGCACGATACCGCGGGCGTCGGTGACGTACACGCGCAGATTCAACTGGTTTTTTTGCTGGCGCCAGATGGTGGCCTGCAAGCGGACATTGGCCAGTTGCCGCAGCTGCTGCGCCAGCTCGCTGTTGCCGATGTCGCCGCTGCGCATTGCCGGCTGCGCGACCAGCGCCAGCGTTTGCGCCAGTTCCACCAGCGCCTCTTCGCTGACCTGACGAACGACCGGCTTGAGTTCATCGAGCACCAGCTTCAGGCTGAGCCAGGCGGTCAGGCCGACAATCAGGAAATAGCCGAGAAACAGGCGCAACCCGAGCTTCATGGCAATGACTCCCGGTTCAGTCCAGCCGTTTCAGGCTGTAACCGAGCCCGCGATGGGTCGTGATGGGATCGCCGCTGGCATCAACGGCGCGCAGCTTGGCGCGCAATTGTTTGATCAGGGTATCGATGCTGCGATCACCGCTGTCTTCCGCACCGGGCCCCAGAGCGTCCAGCAATTGCTCACGGCTGAACACCCGTTCGGGCTGGCTCAGCAGGGTTGCCAGCAGCCAGTATTCCGATTTGGTCAGCGTCAGCAACTGGCCACGAAACAGGATGCGTGCCTGCTCGCGCTGATGCACAAATGCCGCTGTTTGCTTTGCCGTGCTGGCGCTCGCGGTGCGGCTTGCGGCATCGCGATGCCGGCGCACAATCACCTGCACGCGCAGGACGAGTTCGCGGGGGGAAAACGGTTTGCCTAGGTAATCGTCGGCGCCAAGCTCCAGCCCGACGATCCGATCAAACGTGTCATTGCGCGCGGTCAGGAACAGCACCGGTGTCGCGTGCTGTTGCCGCAGTGACTGGCACAAGCTGAAACCGGTTTGATCCGGCAGCCCGACATCCAGAATGAACAGATCGAATCGGCTGTTGGCAGCCGCGGCCAGCGCCGCGTGGCCAGTGTGGCAGTGCTGGACGCGATAACCGGCCTGCTCCAGCGCGTAGACGATCGTCGCGGCAATGGCAGGCTCATCTTCGACCAGCAGGATGGTTTCCGACATGGGTGATCGCGGCGTGCGGGTGTTTGCGCCAGCATAACAACGCACGGCCGACACGACCATAACTGCATCAGGGAAGTGGTGGGCCCTACAGGGTGAAGCGCGCCCGGAAATGTTCACCAGTGTGAACATTTCAGCGCTGAACGACTGCGCCTCTGGCGCAGGCTGGATTAGTCCATGTTGGCTCAGCACGAGCCGAAGGCGAAGTGGTGGGCCCTACAGGACTTGAACCTGTGACCCAGCGATTATGAGTCGCTTGCTCTAACCAACTGAGCTAAGGGCCCGAAAAGCAGATTGTATGGCGAACGCGGTAGACAGCAGCGGTGCGCAGGGTAATCAGGAAAAGGGACGCTGGCAAGCGTCCCTTTTGTTCACCTGATGCAGAGCCGCTTATTGCTCGTCGAGGAAGCTGCGCAGGCGCTCCGAGCGCGACGGGTGGCGCAGTTTGCGCAGCGCTTTCGCTTCGATCTGACGGATCCGCTCGCGGGTGACGTCGAACTGCTTGCCGACTTCTTCCAGCGTGTGGTCGGTCGGCATGTCGATGCCGAAACGCATGCGCAGCACTTTGGCTTCGCGCGCGGTCAGGCCGCCGAGCACTTCGCGGGTGGCTTCGCGCAGCGATTCTGCCATCGCGACATCGACCGGCGACTCGGTGGCGGTATCCTCGATGAAGTCGCCCAAATGCGAATCTTCGTCATCGCCGATCGGGGTTTCCATCGAGATCGGTTCTTTGGCGATTTTCAGCACCTTGCGGATCTTGTCTTCCGGCATCTGCATGCGCTGGGCCAGTTCGTCCGGGGTCGGCTCGCGGCCCATCTCCTGCAGCATCTGCCGCGAAATGCGGTTCAGCTTGTTGATGGTTTCGATCATGTGCACCGGAATACGGATGGTGCGGGCCTGATCGGCGATCGAGCGGGTGATGGCCTGACGGATCCACCAGGTCGCGTAGGTCGAGAACTTGTAACCGCGCCGGTATTCGAATTTGTCGACCGCTTTCATCAGACCGATGTTGCCTTCCTGGATCAGATCGAGGAATTGCAGACCACGGTTGGTGTATTTCTTCGCAATCGAGATCACCAGACGCAGGTTGGCCTCGACCATTTCTTTCTTGGCGCGGCGGGCTTTGGCTTCACCGATCGACATCCGGCGGTTCAGCTCTTTGATATCGAGCACCGACAGATGGGTTTCTTCTTCGATCTGAGCCAGTTTCTTCTGCGCGCGCAGAATGTCTTCAGCGTGCGTTTCCAGCTTGTCGCGGAAATCGCTCTTCGCCTTCAGGTGCTGATCCAGCCACTTCAGGTTGGTTTCGTTGGTCGGGAAGCTGGCGATGAATGCTTTGCGCGGCATGCCGGCCTTGTCGCAGCACAGGCGCATGATCAGGCGTTCTTGCGTGCGGACGTGATCCATCAGTTTGCGGGTCTTGTGCACCAGCCGATCAAACTGTTTCGGCACCAGCTTGAGCTGCATGAACAGATCGCCAAGCTCGGTCATCGCCGCCTTGGTGGTCTTGTGGTTCTTGCCGTATTTCTTCAGCGCCGCCAGTGCTTTCTCGTGCTGCTCGCGCAGCGCAACGAAACGCGCCTTGGCTTCTTCCGGATCCGGGCCGGTATCGACTTCTTCTTCGTCGCCAGCCGCTTCATCGTCTTCATCGGCCAGTTCTTCCTCGGCCAGTTCCGAACCGACGTGCGAGGCCGCCTGCGGCATCTCGTCGTTCAGCGCATTCGGGTCGATGAAGCCGGTCAAAATGTCGGCGAGGCGGATTTCGCCGGCGAGGTAGCGATCGAATTCGTCGAGCAGATAAGTGGTGGTACCCGGGTATTCGGTGATCGCGGTCAGAACTTCGCGCAGGCCTTCTTCGATGCGCTTGGCGATTTCGATTTCGCCTTCGCGGGTCAGCAGTTCCACGGTGCCCATTTCGCGCATGTACATGCGGACCGGGTCGGTGGTGCGGCCGACTTCGACGTCGAGGCTGGCGAGTGCGGCAGCGGCTTCTTCGGCGACGTCTTCGTCGGCGACCGGTGCAGTGTCACTCATGATCAGTTGATCGGCATCCGGCGCGACTTCAAAGACCTGGATACCCATGTCATTGATGATGCGGATGATCTCGTCGATCTGTTCCGGATCGATGATGTCCGGCGGCAGGAAGTCGTTGACTTCGGCGTAGGTGAGGTAGCCCTGCTCCTTACCTTTCGCAATCAGCAGCTTCAACTGCGACTGCTGGGTATTGTCCGCATCAAAATTGTCAGTGGATGCCATGCCGTACGACCTGCAGAGTAGAGAAAACAAAGGGACACGCTGTCCGCCCCGATGCCGCCAGCGTTGGCTCGGGGTGGGAATCACGGGTTCCGGGAAAAGCCGGCAATTATACAGGGTAGACCGCAATTCGGGGTCGGTTTGTTCACAAAGAGAACAATGCCGGCACGCTGGTACCGCGAGCTGCCGGTGAGGTAGCCGGGATGGATGCAGCCAGTTGGGGGCGGCCGGGCGCCGGTTCAAGTCAGCTCAGGTTTTGCCGGCGCGCAGGCTGGCCATGAACTTGGCCCGTTCCTCGGCCGTGGCGAGGCCAGAGCGCACCCGCGCTTCGAGGTGGCCAGGGTCGGCGGCCTGCTGGGCGGCCTCGATGCGCAGCTTGGCCAGGGCATCGGCAAATTCGCGCGGCCGGTTGGCTTCAAACTGCTCCATCAGTTTCGGGTCGTCGGCGGCGCCTTCCGGCGCCCAGCCGGCCAACTGGCGCAGGGTTTCTTCGTGCGGATGGTCGGCGAACAGGCCAAGCAGCACGCCGGTATTCACCCCCGGTTGTTCGCGCAGGGTGCGAGCCATGGTCACCAGCAGATCGCCGCCTTTGAGCACGGCGAGTTCGCGTTCGGCGGCAACCGGCAGCTCGTCGATCAGCGTCGGTTGCTGCAACAGCAGCGCCAGCACGGTTCGCATCGGCGTCATGATCAGCGGCTTGGCGCGGACCGGCGCCTTGGCCGGCTTGGTGGTGCGCACGGCGGTTGCTGGTGCCGGTGCGGCGACTTGCAGGCCGATGCGTTGGTTCAGCTCCTGCTCCAGCAGCTGTTTGAACACCGGGTCGGTGGCCTTGGCGATCAGGGGCTTGGCCAGCGACGCCAGCCGGGCCTTGCCGTCCAGACTGGTGATATCGGTCTGCCGGCTGAGTTCTTCAAACAGATAGGTCGACAGCGGCAGTGACTGCTCACTCATCCGGCGCTTGAACGCCTCCGCGCCTTCCTTGCGCACCATCGAATCCGGATCTTCGGTTTCCGGCAGGAACAGGAAGCGCACCTGGCGGCCTTCGCGCTGCAGGCTGATGGCATGGCCGAGCGCGCGCCAGGCGGCGCCGCGGCCGGCGTTGTCGCCATCGAAGCAGCAGACCACTTCCGGGCAGTAGCGGAACAGGGTTTCGAAATGGGCGGCGGTGGCAGCGGTGCCGAGCGAGGCGACCGCGTTCGGAATGCCGAACTGGGCCAAGGCGACCACGTCCATATAGCCCTCGACCAGCAACATCCGGCTCTGGCTGTCCTTGTGCTGTTTGGCTTCATACAGGCCGTACAGCTCGCTGCCCTTGTGAAAAACCGGCGTTTCCGGCGAGTTCAGGTATTTCGGGCCGGCTACTGACGTCCTGTCTTCGCCGGCACTCGGACTTCCCTGTCCAGCGTCGCCCTTGTCGAGCACCCGGCCGCCAAAGCCGATGACCCGGCCACGGGCATCGCGAATGGGGAACATCACCCGTTCGCGGAAGCGATCGTAGTGACCGTTGCCGCCCTCTTTTGGAATCAGCATGCCGGCCTGTTCCAGCAATTCGCGCTGGCGTGGCCCGGTCCCGACCGCTTTCAGCAGGCCATCCCAGCCGGCCGGGGAAAAACCGATGCCGTACTGCTTGGCGATTTCACCGGAAACGCCACGCCGCTTCAGGTACTCAACACCGGGTGCCCCGTCCGGCTCACGGAGTTTGCGCTGATAGTAGGCGCTGGCCTCCGACAGAATGGTGTACAGCTCCTGGCGCAGGCCGGCCTGCGGGTCGCTGCCTTCCTCGCGCGGCACTTCAACGCCGATACGCTCGGCCAGCGTTTCCACGGCGGCCGGAAACTCGATGCGGTCGTAAGCCATGATGAAGCCGAGCGCGTTGCCCGAGACGCCGCAGCCAAAACACTTGTAGAACTGCTTGCTCTGCGACACCGAAAACGACGGGCTTTTCTCGCCATGGAACGGGCAGCAGGCCCAGTAGTCCTTGCCCTTCTTCTTCAGCGGCACGCGGCTTTGCACCACCTCGACAATGTCGACGCGGGACAGCAAATCCTGGACAAACTGCTGGGGAATACGACCGGCCACGGGGGCAATCCAAGCGAAACGGCAACAGCGGAGGGGCCGTTATGATGCCGGTCGGCTAGCGGCGGCGGCAAGCGCGCACCATTGCCAGCGCTGGCACATTTGGCCAAGATGGGCGCGGCACTGTTGCCTGCTACCCGATTCGGATCGATGGAACGACGACCGATTGCCTCCCGCAACACCTCCTGGGCCCATGCCGTGGCCCGCCTGCTGACCCGCTCCGGGCTCAGTCCCAACCAGATTTCCGTGCTCAGTGTCGGCTTCGCCGGCTTGGCGACGTTCGCCTGCTACCGCTACGCCGGCACAATCGATCATGCCGGAACCAGCCAGCCGCTCTGGCTGCTGCTGATGGCGGTCGCCATCCAGCTGCGGCTGCTGTGCAATCTGTTCGACGGCATGGTTGCCGTCGAAGGCGGCAAAGGCACGCCAACCGGGCCGCTCTTCAATGAGCTGCCGGATCGGCTGGCCGATCTGCTGATCATCGTGCCGCTGGGCTATCTGATTCCGACCGTGCCGTACGGCGTTGAACTCGGCTGGGCAGCCGGCGCGGCGGCGGTGCTGACGGCTTATATTCGCGCGCTCGGCGGCAGCGTCGGTGCGCCGCAGATTTTTGCCGGCGTGCTAGGCAAATCACAGCGTATGGCGGTGATCACGGTTGCTGGCGTACTAGCCGTATTGCCGCCGCTGCAGCCCTATATTTCGCACTTGCTTGCCGCGACGCTGGTCATCGTTCTGCTCGGCTCGCTGCTCACTTGTTGGCAACGGCTGCGGCTGATCGCCCGGCATCTTCATCATGCAGCTCATTGATCGCGCGGTGCGCGCCAGCCTGACCGGGCTGGCGCGGCTGATGGCGGGCCATCAGGTGTATTGGCACGCGCAGATCCCGACCGGCAAACCGATCGTGTTTTACGCCAATCACAGTTCGCATCTCGATGGCGTCATGGTCTGGACCTCGCTCGATGCCGCTTGGCGTGGGCGCACCCGCATTGTCGCCGCGCGTGATTACTGGGCAGCGAACTGGTCACGCCGTTACGTCGGCAACCGGGTGTTTCCGCTGACCCTGATCGAGCGTGCTGCGCCAGCTGACGAAGCGGCAGCCAAGGCGCAACGCGCCGCGATTCAGCAGCAACTGGCTGACGTGCTCGCCACCGGCCGGTCGCTGATTCTGTTTCCGGAAGGTACCCGCGGCAGTGGCGATACGGTGCAGCCGTTCAAGAGCGGTTTGTATCACCTCAGTCAAAGCTGCCCTGACGCCGTGCTGGTGCCGGTCTGGCTGCGCAATTTGCATCGCGTGCTGCCCAAAGGCGAAGTGCTGCCGGTGCCAACCCAATCGAGCATCCGTTTCGGTGCGCCGCTGTCGCGTGTGCCGGACGAAGGCAAGGATGCGTTTCTCGTTCGCGCCCGTGAGGCGCTGCTGCAGGAGAGTTTGCTACCGTGATCGAACGACTCGATTCGGAATTGCAATGGGTGTTCGGCTTCATTCTGGCCTTGCTGTTGCTGTCGTCCGTGATCGGCGCTGCACTGCACTGGCGCGTGCAATCGGATGCCGGTCGCCACACCGTGCAAAACCTCAATGCCCGCATTCGCGCCTGGTGGCTGATGGTGGCGGCAGTGGGCGCGGCGGTGCTGGTTGGTCCGCTTGGTGCGATTGGCTTGTTTGCGCTGCTGTCGTTCATTGCGCTGCGCGAATACCTCGGCATCAGCAGCACCAAACGTGCCGATCACCGGGCGCTGGTCTACGGCTTCTTTGTGTTTTTGCCAGTGCAGTACGCCTTGGTGGCGTATGACTGGTATGGGCTCTTTTCGATCCTGATCCCGGTTTATGCCTTCTTGTTCCTGTCCCTGGTCAGCGTGCTGCGCGGCGATCCGGAGGATTTTCTGTCGCGCTCGGCCCGGATCCAGTGGGGCCTGATGGTCTGCGTCTATTGCGTCAGCCACGTGCCGGCGCTGCTGATGCTGGATCTGAAAAACTACGCCGGCGAGAACATCAAGCTGCTGCTGTTCCTGCTGCTGGTCGCCCAGCTGTCTGATGTGCTGCAGTATGTGTTCGGCAAGCTGCTCGGCAGACACAAGCTGGCGCCGGTGATCAGCCCGAACAAGACCATCGAAGGTTTTGTCGGTGGCAGTCTCGCTGCCGCCGGCGTCGGCGCCGCGCTGTACTGGATCACGCCGTTCACGCCGCTGCAGGCGTTCGTGATGGCGCTGATCATCGTACTGATGGGCACGGTCGGCGGCTTGGTGATGTCGGCGATCAAGCGCGATCGCGGCGTCAAGGATTTCGGCGCGCTGATCAGCGGCCATGGCGGTGTGCTGGATCGGATCGATTCGCTGTGCTTTTCGGCGCCGGTGTTCTTTCACCTGACCCGGTACTTCTTCAGCGCCTGACGCAACGCTCAAGCCGGGCACGGCAGTTGTCTTGCCTGGCTTGACTACCGTCTATTCAGACTTGAATGAAATCGAGGCCTTATCCAGCAAGGCAAAATAGCCCTCATCACGTTTCAGCTGCAAATCTACACTGAACTGGAGCGAATCCAGCCCTTCCGGTAAATTGGTAAAATCTGTGGTTATCTTGAATGCGCTCTTCTGTGTCTGGGAGCGGGTAGGCGTCAATCTCTGCAGTGTGGCGAACCGCTGGAGCGAGCCAGCACTCAGCCGCAACACGTATTCTGAATAAGTCACATCTTCCTTGAATAGCAACCCTTCCGATACTGAGTAGGATCGGAGTGACTCCTGCTCCAACGTCAATTGAGTGCTATGGCGACCTTGCTCAGTCTCCAACGTCGACTCGAGTGAAGTTTCTGCAACGTTCAATTTGCTTGGTGCAGGCAGACGAACCCTGACGCGAATCTCTTCGCCGTTGAGTTCAGCAAATTGCTGTTCATCAAAATTCCGCATTTTCCACATGGTGGATAGCGGAATTGACGTACAGGCGGAAAACAACGCCAGCAGAATGAGTACGGCTCCGCCAAGGCGAAAACGTTTCATTTGAACTTCCTTGTGTATAAAGGAGTGATTCCGCTCCTGACCGGCAGCCATCAGAAGCTGCCGCTTGATTCGGTTGTGCTAAGCGGAATAGGTTAGCCGCCGAGCTTCGCTTTGATAAGCCCCGACAGCGCGCCCATGTCGCAGCGACCCTGCACTTTCGGTTTCAGCGCGTTCATGACCTTGCCCATGTCCTTGATGCTGGCGGCACCGGTTTCGGCAATGGTGGCGCTGATCAATGCGCCCAGTTCGGCTTCGCTCAACTGCTCCGGCAGGTAGGCCTGCAGCACATCGAGCTCGGCCTGTTCGCTGGCGACCAGGTCGGCACGGCCGCCGGCTTCGTATTGCTTGATTGATTCCCGGCGCTGCTTGATGGCCTTTTCGATGACGGCGAGGATGGCGGTGTCGTCGAGCGTGATGCGGTTGTCGACTTCCTGCTGCTTGATGGCCGATTGCAGCAAGCGAATGGTGCCGAGCCGCGCCTTGTCTTGCGCTTTCATTGCGGCTTTCATGTCTTCAGTCAGGCGTTCACGCAGGGTCGTCATGAGCGAGTACCTTTAAATTGGCGGAAGAGGTTTGAGCGGCAGGTTACCCCTCATCCGGTGCTACGCACTGATGGATAGGATATCCGAATGCCGCAAGCGCAGGGATGCGCAGGAACGGCCACCTTCTCGCTCAAGGGGGGAAGGCAACGAGGCTGTTTTGCCACGCAAAAGATCTACAACGCAAAATGCCAGGCACATGGCCTGGCACTTGGATCGACTGCACGGTGTACCCGGTGGGCGGGTCCGAAAGACCCCCCTGATCAGCTCGCTGACTGGAGATCAGCCAGCAAAGGGCGTCGTCTTAGTACAGACGCTCTTTGCGGATCGATTCGCGCGACAGCTTCTTGGCGTAGCGCTTGACCGCAGCGGCTTTCTTGCGCTTGCGCTCGGTGGTCGGCTTCTCGTAAGCCTCGCGCGAGCGGACTTCAGCCAGGGTGCCGGCTTTTTCGCAGGCGCGCTTGAAGCGACGCAGGGCGACGTCAAACGGCTCGTTTTCTTTGACTTTCACGTTCGGCATTGCAGAACCTTAAACAGTTGCAGATCCAGGGCTTAACCCGGGTACACGGGTGGGGCCGGCCTCGCGGCTGGTCCCGGAAAGGGGCAGCATTCTAGCCAATGGCCCGGATCGATCGCAAACAGATCTTTGGTCAAATCGTGATCAAGCCCGGCCGGCCGGCCGGATCCGGGCAAGCCAAGCCCCCGCCGAGCCGCTACAATGCCGGCCCGAACCCAGCCGCCACGCGGCTTCCGACCCCATTCAGGCCCCCCGACCCAGCATGATCGTTCTTGGCATCGAGTCTTCCTGCGACGAAACCGGCGTCGCGCTGTATGACAGCGAACGCGGCCTGCTGGCCGACGCCCTGTACTCGCAGATCAAGATGCACGCCGAATTTGGCGGCGTGGTGCCGGAGCTCGCCTCGCGCGACCACGTCCGCAAGACCCTGCCGATGGTGCGCGAGGTGCTGGACCGGGCCGGCATCGCCAAGCCGGATGCGGTTGCCTACACCGAAGGCCCGGGCCTGGTCGGCGCGCTGCTGGTCGGCGCGTCCATCGGCCGCAGCCTCGCCTATGGCTGGGGGGTGCCGGCCATTGGCATCCACCACATGGAAGGTCATCTGCTGGCGCCGATGCTGGAAGCCGACAAGCCGGCCTTCCCGTTTCTGGCCTTGCTGGTATCCGGCGGCCATACCCAGATCGTCGAGGTCAAAGGCCTTGGCGACTACGTGCTGCTCGGTGAGTCGCTCGATGACGCCGCCGGCGAAGCCTTCGACAAGACCGCCAAGATCATGGGCCTCGGCTACCCCGGTGGCGCCAAGCTGGCCAAGCTCGCCGAGCAGGGCCGGCCCGGCATCTACACCTTCCCGCGCCCGATGCTGGATCGGCCGCACTGCAATTTCAGTTTCTCCGGCCTGAAAACCGCCGCGCTGCTGGCCTGGCAGGACTGCGACCAGAGCGAACAGGCCAAAGCCGACATCGCCTGCGCGTTTCAGGAAGCCGTGGTCGACACGCTGGTCGGCAAGTGTGAGCGCGCACTCAAGCAGACGAAATACCAATCGCTGGTGATCGCCGGCGGCGTCTCGGCCAATCTGCAGCTGCGCGAAAAAATGCAGAAACTGCTGCAAAAGCGCGGCGGCAAAGCCTATTACCCGCAGCTCAAATACTGCGGCGACAACGGCGCGATGATCGCCTACGCCGGTTGCCAACGCCTGCTCGCCGGCGAACAGCGCGACCTGGCCATCGGCGCCAAACCGCGCTGGCCAATGGTGGAGCTGCGCGCGCCCTGAGTCATCGGCCGCGGCAGATCGGTGTTGATAACCATCCTGCTGACTTGTCACAGCCATCATTGCCGGACTAGGCTTGTCGGCAATTCCTTCAGCACTGTTCTGCCGTCGTTGTTTGCTGAACTGATTCGCGCCGCTGTTTTAGACTGGCGCGCCGTCATTCTTAGCCAGCACGTCACGCAGGGAGTGCGTCATGGCCAGTACCAAGACCAGCCACAGTACCAGCCACAACACTAGCCACAACAACAGCCGCGAATTCCACCACCCGTCCGCCGTCCGGCTGACCGAGCAGCAGTTGTTGCGGCGGCGGCGTGCCGCCGCGGAAGTGGATCCCAATCAGACCGAACTGGGGATCGCTGTGTCCGGTGGTGGCATCCGTTCTGCCACGTTTGCGCTCGGTTTCTTTCAGGGCATCGCCCGTGGTGATGGTCGCAGCGGCAATCTGCTACCGCACGTGGACTGGATCTCGACCGTCTCCGGCGGTGGCTATTTCGGCAGTTTTCTCGGCCGGCTGTTTCAAAGCAGTGGCGGCGTCGAGCAAGTCAGCGAGCAATTGCTGCAACCACACAGCGGCCCCATCGAACACCTGCGCCGGCACGGCCGCTATCTGGCCCCCGGTGGCAAGGACGATGGCTGGCTGGCGTTTGCCTACATGCTGCGCAGTCTGTTGATGATGCAGTTTCTGTTTGCGACGCTGGCGTACACCGTCGGTCTGCTGACGTTATTGCTGTCGCCGTTGCTGGAGCCGTTGGCGCGCTTCAGTGTCACCGCCCACACCGGTATCAGCTGGCTCGACATGATCCAGACCTTCAGCGGGCCGTGGCTGCATTTCACCGTCATCCCCGTTGCCGGCTTTGTGCTGCTCGGCATTCTCTATTACTTCTATGCGCTGGTGGCGACCGGCGGTGAGGAAGCGCGCATCGCCAAACCGTGGCTGCGCGCGATTGCCGCCAGTGACGAACAACTGCGCCGGCATCGTTACTGTCTGACGCTGTGGCAGGGCCGCGCGCTCAGCCTGCTGGTGCTGCTGCTGGTGCTGATGCTGCTGCAAGGGCTCGGCACGGTGCTCGCCAATCCCGGCATGCGCGCTACGTTCATTGATGAATTTGCCATCTGGCTCGCCGGCGTGTTGGCGGGCGCTGAGGCGGTACTGCTGTTCGGCCGCAAGATCATGGCGACGTTGCTTGGTGACAAAGGCGATGGCGGCGGCAAGATGCGCGTGCCGTTGTCGATTGTCGGCGCCATCGCCGCGACACTGGTGCTGCTGGCCTTGGCGGTGTTTGGCTTCGCGCTCGCCGCCCATGTGCTGCAGAGCTATGGCTGGCCGCATTACAGTGTTTTTGAGGCGAGCGACTGGAGCAAACTCGGCGTCCAGCTGCTGTTGCTGTTTTTGATTGCCTGTTGGATCAATCTGATCAATTCCACCTCGCTGCATCCGTTCTATTACGCCCGGCTCGCCCGTACGTTTTTGAGCGCGGCCCTGCTGCGTGCGCGCGATGTCATGCGCGGCGCCAGCTGCGGTGCCGGTGGCAGCACGCCGGGCGATGTGCCGATCACGCAATACCAACCGGATAAAGACGGCGGCCCGCTGCATCTCATCAACTGCACGATCAACGAGACGGTCGAAGCCGATACCGGGCTCTGGCGCAGTGATCGCAAGGGCGTCAATCTGGCGGTGTCGCACTGGTTGTACAGCGCCGGCGCCCGGCACCATTTGCTGCGCGATCAAAACGGCTGGACCGCACTCGGGCCATCGTTCCCGAGCAAACGGCAACCGAAAGCGATCAACGAATCACCGAGCGGTCGGCTATTTTCCGGTTGCGAGCAGCACGAAGAACTGTCGCTCGGGCGTTGGATCGGCATCTCCGGTGCAGCGTTCTCGACCGGCCTCGGTTCGCTTACGCATTGGTGGAGCAGCGTCATCTGTGCGGTCGCCAACGTCCGGCTCGGTTACTGGTGGCGCACCCGCAAACTGCCGTTCTGGAGTTACTACTGTCCGCGGCTGTTCCGCTACATGGTGCAGGAATTGCTCGGCTATTTTCGCGGCACCAGTGCCCCGTACTGGTACCTGAGCGATGGCGGTCATTTCGAAAACATGGGCGCCTACGAACTCATCCGGCGCCGGGTGCCGGTGATCGTGATCCTCGATGCCGAATGTGATCCGAACTACCAATACCAGGGTTTCGGCAATCTGGTGCACAAAGCGCGGATGGATTTCGGCTGCGAAATCCGCGTACTCAGTGACAACGAACGCATGGCCCGTTTCGCCGAAGTAGCCCCGCTGGTCACACTGGAAACGCTGCGCGGCAAACTGGACAACGGCCTGCGCCAGAACGGTGGCCGCGCCAGCCTCGCCGTTGGCTGGTACACCGACAACCCGGATCACAACCGCGACCCGGATATCTGGATCCTGTACGTCAAACCGGCCATGACCGGCGAAGAGGCGGTGGATTTGCAGCACTACCGCAGCGAAAACCCGGATTTTCCGCAGCAGACCACCATGGACCAGTTCTTCGACGAAGTGCAGTGGGAAAGCTACCGCAAACTCGGCGAACAAACCGGCGTGCAGATGTGCTGCGTGATCGAACGGCTGATTACCAAGTAGTTCGGTGCCGGGACATGGGCCGCGAACTTGTGTTCTCCCTCCCCCTTGATGGGGGAGGGCCGGGGAGAGGGTGACCTCGCCACCAACGCAGGCATTCGCTATCGCAATCCCAACTGCCTCTCTCAAACCCAGCCAAAAGGAGCCTCACCATGGAACGGAAACAAGGCAAATTCACGCTGTTCGACGAAGCGGGCTTCACTGCCTGGCTGGGCAAACAAACCGTCAGCCGGCAGATCACGCTGGTGCAGAACCACCACACCTACATTCCCGGCTACAAGCACTTCAAAGGCGACAACCATTTCGCGCTGCAACAGGGCATGGAGCGTTCGCATCTGGAACGTGGCTTTGCCGAAATCGCCCAGCACTTCACCACCTTGCCTGACGGCACGGTCATCACCGGCCGCTCGCTGGAGAAAATTCCGGCTGGTATCAAAGGTGCCAACACCGGCGCCATCTGCATTGAACATCTCGGCAACTTCGATCAAGGCGGCGATGCCATGACGCCCGCGCATCGTGCTCTCATCGTCCGGCTCAATGCGCTGCTCTGTCACAAGTTCCGGCTGACCGCCGACAGCAATCACATCGTCTACCACCATTGGTACGATCTGAATACCGGCGAGCGCAAGAACGGTGCTGGCAGCACCAAAAGCTGCCCGGGCAGCGCCTTCTTCGGCGGCAACAAAGTCGCCAACGCCGAAGCGAATTTCCTGTCGCTCATCCGCACCGAACTCGACGCGATGAGCGCAGCCAAAGCTGTCAAAGACCCGCTCTGGCGCGGACGTGTCGTCAACACCGACTCGCTGAATGTCCGCGACACCCACGCCGCCTCCGGCAAGAAGATCAAATCGCTCGCCGCCGGTGTCATCGTTGGTGTCTACAGCGAAAAAGCCGGCTGGGTCAGAATCGACCCGAAATCTGCATTGTGGGTAAACAAGAAATACCTAGAGCCGGTGGCCGCGTGACGTTATGTAGAATTGGGTTCGGCTAAACGCCTCTACCGATTCTACAGACTCTTGCATTCTTCGTGGCTCCATGGACTCATTTGCGGGGAACTAAATAAAAAGTATTCGAAATTCCTGATGCACCCTCTACCATGGTGAGCTGAGTTGGCACCTCGTCGCCTTCGACCGTTAATAAATAGTACTCATCAATAACTTTATAAGGTGATATGGTCTTAAACTTGACCTTTAAGATCCTCACATCTTGCGGGTTCGCCTTGTTCCTTGAATACAAGTAAAGGCCTTCGTCTTTTTGGTCAAAAGCGAAATAGTGAACCGATGAGTTTGAGCAGGCTATGTTCCAATAACGCACCGGCTCTAGCGGGATATACATTTTCCCGCCAATTAATGTAGCGGACGAGTTCCGGACCAAGTCGAATCTGTCGCGGAGCTCTTTTGGGGCGTTCTTTGAAGAAAAAACATCATGCTGACAGCCATAAATCACCCTTTTCCCATACCCCTTCTTTAATGTCTCATCTGGCTCTGATGCTTGATAGGGGCCAATTGCTTCGACCGCAAGATCATCATCAATAAGCGGCAATTTCCATATACTCTCTTGTGGAATGTGGCTCATTAACTTGGCCCACGCAGATTCATGAGACAATCCAGCAGGGCAGCTTTCTCTATACATAAAAGATGTTGACCAGCTTTGGTCGTACAAAACGGTTTGCTCCCTATCCCTTAGTACGGCCCTGAATTCTTTTTGTCCATCTTTCATTTTTAATGACGATAACTCAAGGTATCCAACAGGATGGCTTGTCACGGGATCAAGTCTTACAAGACCTTTCACGGCATCTTTGTCGTAGTAAATACCTTGGTGCTGAAAGGATGGAAAGTTCCCATGCAGAAGCTTTTCCTTCCAGCCTGAGTCATTGGACAATAAGTTATTTGAGAGAATTTCAATTGGTCCGTTCGGCAGTTTAGGTGATGTCATGCTCCAGACGTTAAAAGGGCAAACCATTCCTTTTTTGAAAATCGCTTGGGATAGACGACTTTTATCTTGAGCCCCTGCCGTACTCAGATCTTCATTCCTCACTGACCAGATGACGAAAGCCAGCAGGCCGGCCATGGTGCAAGCAAGCACCAGCCCCCCTTTAGCCACTGCCGATTCGTTTTTATGATCGGAATTTAGAGTTTTCGTCAGCGAAGCTGCCGAAGCAATGAAGATGCTGGCCAGCCAGATATATGCGCCACTTGCCAAGCCGTAGATGTCTGCACCGTGTCCTGCTTCATTGAAGTAAACACGGTCAAATCGAAACATGTCCAATGCAATGACAAGGCTCAATGACAGAATGACGGTTGATGACTTCGAGTTTTCTTTTAGAAGAATCAAGCCTACAAAGTAGAGTGGATTAGCGAACCAAGCAAAACGGAGGTCGAATATTCCAGTCCAGCCAATTAATAAAATTTTGAAGCCGGAATACGCCTGTCTCTCGTCATAGAAAGTGAACCCATTCATGAAAAGAGATGCGAGCCATAGACAGACAGATAGCGCTGCTAAGTAGTGGTATAGACCTGCTTCAACAAGAGCTTTTTTCATATCTTCCCTGAAGAAAAGCGACAAGCCGCGTCGGGCGCAATGCCCTTCGGTTATTGCGCCTTACGAGTTTTGCTGAGCTACTTAGATCCTTAGAAAGCACCAACGAAATTCTGACGTCATTGAATCGTTACGAAACGCAATGAATGTGTCTGTCAGCGTGATGGGGTGGCTTCGTCCCGGCGGCGGGATTGCACATTCTGAAGTTGATCCACCATCGACAAGTTCTGGGCAATAAGCCGCGACCCCATCTGGCGCTTCGGCAGCAGTAAAAGATCCTCTGTAAAGCAAAGCATTCTGGCCATCAACAATTGCGCACAAGTCGTTGGAAAAACAGCCAGCGGGGCAGTCGTGTTTTTCGCCAAATGCGACATGCGTCAGATAAATCTGTCTGCCTTCAAATTCAAAGGCATGTTTTTAGTGCAATTTACTGTAACACCAGTTCGTATAAATGCGTTTAGCGTCGTGACCATTGGAACTGACATATTGGCAAATGCAGGGTCGTGGGAATCGCATTGTGCGTAACCACCAACGACAGAAGAGTCAGGCGGAAGAGCTGGCTGACTGTTACCCATATTGTTTTCGCTGCAACCGGTGGCGGCAACGAAGGTAATTAATGCGAACAGAAGTGAATGTTTCATTTCATGAAGCTCCCTGTTACAGTGCTACCGCAAAATCATGAAAGAGCGGGTGTCTAGTTGCCGATGAGTATGGAGCTCGACTATTTTCGGGATGGCAAATCCTCCAATAATTTGCCGATTGAAAGGTTGTAATTGAATGCTTCGAAGTTTAGACCTCGTAGGTACGCTTAGCGAAGCGTAATCGTACGAATGTCATCTCCAAAGCTGCACCGCAACATGCGTGCGATTACGCTGACGCTAATCGCACCTACAAAATCAACTCTGCACAGCCTTCTTCTGCCCAATCCTGCTTTCCTGCCCGCTCAACAACTTCCGAATATTCTCCTGATGCCGCCAGATCAGCAGCACGCCAAGGACCGCGAGCGGCCAGGTGTAGGCCGGCCACCAGAACCAGGCGATGATCGGTGCAGCCGCGAACGCGGTCAGCGCAGCCAGTGACGAATAGCGGAACAGGAAGGCCATGACCAGCCAGATGCCGACGAGGCAGAGGCCGAGTCGCCATTCCAGCGCAAACACAACACCAAAGCCGGTAGCGACGCCTTTGCCGCCTTCAAAGCCAAAGAAAACCGGGAAGAGGTGGCCCATGAACGCGGCCAGCGCGACCGCGGCGAGCCAGAGTCCTTCGACGCCGAACAGTTGCGCCAGCACGACCGGGATGACGCCTTTGATGGAGTCGCCGGCCAGCGTGATCAGTGCGGCTTTTTTGCCGCCGATGCGCAGCACATTGGTCGCGCCCGGGTTGCGCGAGCCTTGTGAGCGCGGGTCGGGCAGGCCGAGCAGGCGGCAGGTCAGGATCGCGGCCGAGACTGAGCCGGCGAGGTAGGCGAGCAGGACGAAGGCGAGGTTGATCAGCAGGTCGGTGGTCATGGTTTCGTTTTTTTTGGGGCTGTGTGAGGCGTGCGGAGGGTTCACCCTCACCCCGGCCCTCTCCCCTCAAGGGAGAGGGAGCTGATTGAGCCCTTCTCCCCCTGAGGGAGAAGGGTTGGGATGAGGGGGAGGCCGGCTGCGCCGCGCGGCAACAGTCTTCGCGCCGTAACGGCGCCGCGAAGCCGGCAGTATAGCGGCGCGTTGGTCTTGACGCAGTGCGACCAGTTAGCGATCGGTTCCTGTCGTTTCCTCGTAATTGCCCGCTGATCGTATCAAAGGCGCTAAATTTGACGCTGGGTCTATCAACCGCGCTCCCGCCGTGACAGCGACCGGCGGAACGCCGACAATGCCGGCATCGATCGTTTGTACAGAAGCCCTTCGGATGGACACCATTTACCTGCGTGATATCGATCTCTCCGTGACCATCGGCGCCTATGCCTGGGAGCAGAAGATCAGCCAGAAGCTGTTGCTGAGCCTGACCCTGAAGGTCGATACCAGGCCGGCGGCGCAGAGCGATCAGCTGGCCGATGCGCTCGATTACGGTGCGGTGCTGGCAAGGGTGCAGGCGATTGCCGCGGCTTGTGGCCCGGAGCAGCCGGTGCAGCTCATCGAGACGCTGGCCGAGCGCTTTGCCGGCAGCATTCTCACCGAGTTTCCGAAGGTGCAGGCGGTGACGGTGGATCTGGCCAAGGTGTTCATTTTTCCGAATGTGCCGCGCATCGGCGTGGTGATTGAGCGGAGCCGCTAGGAAACACCTACGGGAAGCTCTCAAGGTGCTGGCGGTGCGTTTTGTGTCGCACTCAGTGTGGTGCGCTGAGCTAAACCACCCCCACCCCTCCTTGACAAGGAGGGGTGTGAGTTCTGGTCCCCACCGTGCAGATTGAGGAATTCCGTTTGCCAACTGGTTATCTGTTAGGAATTGGCAGCAATGTCGCGCCGGAGCGCAATGTGCCGGCGGTGTTGAAGGCACTGCTGGCGCTGTCGCCGCAGCTGTATGTCAGCCGTGTGGTGCAGACCCAGCCGGAAGGCATGCAGTCAGAACACGATTTTCTGAATCTGGTGGCGCTGATCGCCACCGATCTGTCGCCCGCCGCGCTGAAAGCCGCGACCAACCGCATTGAAGAAGAACTGGGGCGCGATCGCAGCGCGCCGGATCGCAAGGTGCGCGATCGCCCGGCCGATATCGATCTGCTGACGCCGATCAGCGCGGCCCGGCACAGCCCGCTGCCGATGATCAAGGAAAACTATCTGCGGCCGCTGGTACAAGAGCTGCTCGACTACCTGCAGCAACGGCCATTACCGGCACCACACGGCATTGTCACGCCGATTCAGCTGGGTACGCTGACGCTGGGGGAATCGCCGGCGGCGGTGTATCGCGACGAGGCGACCGGCGCGATTTGTCTGGGTGAGCGGGGCGCTGTTCGTTAGTCCGATAGCCCGGTAGGGCGGGTCATGATCCGCCTTGTTTCAGATTCGATGCGTCGTGACGCACCCTGCGCCCTGATTTCGCTCGTCATTCCCGCGCAGGCGGGAATCCAGTGACTGTCAAACAAGACACTGGGCTCCCGCCTGCGCGGGAGCGACGGATCTTTTTGAGCGGGGTTAGTGTTCTTCATCCAGCCCAGGCATGCCGCGCTCAAGCAAACTCGATTTCCACCGAGCCCGACCACCAACAACCGCACTCAGCCCAAAACCGGATGGGAGTTACCCCAAACGCCGACCGCCATCGACCGCGATCACCGCGCCGGTCTGATACGGATTGGCGAGCAGTGCCGACACCGCCAGGCAAATCGGTTCGCTGCCGCCTTCCACGCCGAGCAGCGTCTCGCGCAGCACCTGCTCCTTCATCGCCTCGCTGTGCCAGTCCTTGAACAGGATCGGGCCGGGCTGGATCACGTTCACTTTCACTTTTGGCGCCAGCGAGCGGGCAAAACTCAGTGCCAGGTTCTGGGCGGCGGCCTTGCTGGCGCAGTAGACATCGAAACGCGGATTCGGCTTGTCCGCATAAATGTCGGTGATGTGCACGATGTCGGCGTGCGGCGCCGTGCAGGCCTGCAACAGCGGCGTCAGTTCACGGCTGATGAGGTAGGGGCTGCGGACATGCACCTGATAGAACAGATCGGCTTGCTGGAGTGCCTCCACGGTGCCGGTCGCGGTCAGGGCAAATGCCGAGGCATTGTGGACAATGGCGCGCAGTGACGTGGTGGTGGCCTGAATTTCTCGCAGCAGTGCGCGCACACCCTGCTCGTCGGTGAAGTCGGCCTGAATCAGCGTGATGCCGGCCTGACGCAAGCTCACCAGATCCGGATTGTCGTGATGGTAATGGCCGATCACCGCGTGGCCTTGTGCGCGCAGATGCAGCGCCAGCGCATGGCCGATCCGGCGGCCGGCACCGGTGATCAGAATGGCGTTTTGCATGCGATGGATCCTTGTTTGTTGCCGATAGGGGCAGTGCGAAAGCGCGCTGCTGTGCTGTGTATGTGCCGTGTATGTGGATTGCAGGAGCGGCCTTGGCCGCGATGTATTTTGCGTAACCGTGGCGGCGTTTTGCTCTGAAAGCATCGCGGCCAAGGCCGCTCCTGCAGCGAAAATTCGTCAAGCTTTTACGCGCCAGATTCAGCGGCTGATCAGCGCAACCAGTTGCCATTCGGTGTGCCGGCGGCAAAGGCCGAGACGTTGGCCATGGTCGTTTCAGCGATGTTCTGCAGCGCTTCCTGGGTAAAAAATCCCTGATGCCCGGTGATGAAAACATTGGGGAAAGTCATCAGCCTGGCGAGCACGTCATCGGTCAGGATATCGTTGGAATGGTCGGTGAAAAACACCCCGGCTTCTTCCTCGTAAACGTCGAGACCGAGTGCGCCGAGCTGGCCGGATTTCAGCGCTGCAATCACTGCTTTGCTGTCAACCAGTGCGCCGCGACCGGTGTTGATCAGCATCGCGCCGGGGCGCAGCAGCGCCAGGGTCTGGGCATTGATCAGGTGCTGGGTTTCGCTGTTGAGCGGGCAATGCAGGCTGACAATATGGCTGTGTCGAAGCAGTTCCGGCAGCGCGACATAGCGCACGCCGAGTGCCAGGCATTCCGGGTTCTGGATCGGATCCGCCGCCAGAATCCGGCAGCCGAAACCGGTCATGATCCGGGCGAGCACGGTGCCGATCTGTCCGGTGCCAACGATGCCGATGGTCTTGCCGTGCAGATCAAAACCAAGCAGGCCATTCAGGGAAAAATTCTGCTCGCGGACGCGGGCAAACGCCCGGTGCAATTTGCGATTCAGGGTCAGGATCAAGCCAACCGTGTGTTCGGCAACCGCATACGGTGAATAGGCTGGCACGCGCGCCACGGCCAGATTCAGTGCCTTGGCAGCAGCCAGATCGACATGATTGAAACCGGCACTGCGCAGTGCCAGCAAGCGGGTTCCGCCAGCGACCAATTGATGCAATACCGGCGCCGACGCATCGTCATTGACGAACACGCAAACCGCCGGATACCCGCGCGCAAGCGGCGCCGTAGCCGCGGATAATGCCAGCGCCTGATGCTGACAACGATGGCCGAATCGACCGGCGGCATTGTCCAGAAACGCTTGCTCGAATGGCTGACTGCTGAAGATCAGAACGTCCATGCCCCCTCCTGTTCTCTTCCTTTATATATAGAGGATGCGTCGGCGTCACGTTCGCGGCCGCATTTCCTTCCTATATATAGGCTGCAGCGACCGGATCGTCTGGCGCGGGATCAGTCGAGTTGCTTCAGGTACTCGGTGCCACCGAGTCCGCGCATCTGATCCAGAATCCAGGCTTGCCGACGATAGACATAGGCCGATGGTTTGCTGACTTTGAAGCGGTGCGGATTCGGCAACACGGCGGCGAGCAGGGCCGATTGTGACCAGCTCAGCTTGCTGGCGTTGCGGCCGAAATAGATCCGGCTGGCGGCTTCGACGCCGTAAATGCCTTTGCCGTATTCGACGATGTTGAGGTGCACTTCGAGGATGCGTTCTTTCGGCCACATCAGTTCAATGAGGCCGGTGAACCACACCTCCAGCCCTTTGCGGACATAGCTGCGACCCGACCACAGAAACAGGTTCTTGGCGACCTGCTGGCTGATGGTGCTGGCACCGCGCAAGCGTTTGCCGCGCTGGTGTGCATTCCAGGCTTTTTCCATCTGCTCCAGATCAAAACCGTGGTGCAGCGGAAATTTCTGGTCCTCGCCGGCGATCGTGGCGAGGCCTGCCGACTTGGCGATGTCCTCGTACGGCACCCACTTCTTGCGGGCGCGGTAGTCGTCATCGCCTTGCCACCACGCCGACAATTGCCGCTCCAGCATGACCCCGGAATACGGCACCGGTGCAAACCGGAACACCAGCACCAACAGCAGCGACAGCGCGACAAAGCCGAGTGCGGACCAAAGCAATGCGCGCCACAGTCGGCGCAACAGACCGGGGCGTTTCACGGTGGGCAGGCGGGTGGCTTGTTCAGGCATGGCGCGCCATTCTCGGGGTTCGTCGGAGCGGCAGCAAGCACGACGTGAAAACGGTCGCGTGGCGGCAGCCGGACCGGTTCTGCGTGCAGCCGGCGGCGCAGAACCGTAAAATGCCGCGTCCTTTCGAAAGCGGTTTTTCATGTCCCATAGCGAACGCTTGCAACGTCAGTTGCAGCAACTGAACCCCCGCCTGCCGCTGCCCTCGGCGGCAGCCATCGCCCACAGCGAGCGTTTGCAGGCGCACCTTGCGGCCCAGATGCAGCAGCGCCCGCTGCCGTTTTCGGCGTTCATGGCGGATCTGCTTTATGCCCCCGGTCTTGGCTACTACAGCGCCGGCGCCACCAAGCTCGGTGCCGCTGGTGACTTTGTCACGGCGCCGGAATTGTCGCCGCTGTTCAGCCAGTGTCTGGCCCGGCAATGTGCGGAAGTGCTGACCGCCATCGGCGGCGGCGATCTGCTCGAGTTCGGCGCCGGCCGCGGCATCATGGCGCGCGACATCCTGCTCGAACTCGCCGCGCTCGATTGCCTGCCGGGGCAGTATTTCATTGTCGAAGTATCGGCCGATCTGCGTCAGCGCCAGCAGCAGACGCTGGCCGAGTTGCCGGCCGAACTCGCCGGCAAAGTGGTCTGGTTGGAAGCCTTTCCGGGCGCCTTCAACGGCGTCGTGCTCGCCAACGAAGTGCTCGATGCGATGCCGGTCACGCTGTTCCGTCGCAACGGGAACACGCTGACCGAGATGGCGGTGACGCTGGCAGAAAACGGTGATTTCCGCTGGACCGAATTGCCGGCCGATGCCGCCTTGCAACTGTGGTTTGCGGCGCTGCCGGATGCCATCAAAGCCGGCTGGCCGGACGATTACCTGTCCGAGTACCACCCGCTGCAGGCCGGCTGGTTGCAGAGCCTCGGCCGCATGCTGCAGCGTGGTGTCGTGCTGCTGATCGACTACGGTTTTCCGCGTCACGAGTTCTACCACCCGGACCGCAGTCGCGGCACGTTGATGTGCCATTACCGGCATCACGCGCATCCGGATCCGCTGCTGTTGCCGGGCCTGCAGGATGTCACTGCCCATGTCGATTTCACCGCCGTTGCCGAGCAGGCGATCGACGCCGGTCTCGACCTGCTCGGTTACTGCCATCAGGCCGGTTTTCTGCAATCGCTCGGGGTGCTGGAGCTGGCCATGCGCTACAGCGAAGAGCGTGAACAGATCGCAGCGGCCCAGGCACTGAAACGGCTGCTGATGCCGCACGAGATGGGCGAGTTGTTCAAGGTGATTGCGCTTGGCAAGGCGGTCGATCTGTCGCTGACCGGGTTTGCCCTCCATGACATGCGGGAGCGACTTTGATGAACTGGCTGTTGCTGATCCTTGTACTGCTACTGACCCCTTCCGTTGCCTGGGCCAATGCCCGCCAGTTTGATTGGGTACCGTGGCTGATCGGCGTCACCATCACCAGCAGCATCTTTGGCTGGATCTGGGCGAAACGGACCAAGATGTTCGACAACATCCACCTGCGTATCGTCGGCTTCAGTGTGTATTTCTGGATACTGGCCTTCGGCCAAATAGGTGTGCTGATGGTCATTTATGCACTGACCAAATAGCGCGCCGCCGCACCTGATTTTTCCCAAGCAAGACCCGTAAAGGACCCAACAAAAATGGAATGGTGGTTGTTAGTGCAGGCCCTGATTCAGGGCATCGTCGAAGGACTGACGGAATTCTTGCCGGTCTCCAGTACCGGCCACCTGATCGTGTCCGGCGCCCTGATCGGCTTCAACGGCGAGAAAGCCAAGGTCTTCAATATCGTCATCCAGTCGGGCGCAATCCTGGCGGTCTGCTTTGAATACCGGCGCCGCATCACTGACACGGTCGGCGGCCTGTTCCGCGAGCCAACGGCGCAGCGCTTCACCATCAACCTGCTGATTGCCTTCCTGCCGGCCGTGGTGCTGGCGCTGATCTTCGCCAGTGACATCAAGACTTATCTGTTCAACCCGCTGACCGTGGCCGGTGCCTTCATCGTCGGTGGTCTGCTGATCCTGTGGGCGGAAAAGCGCGAGCATGTGGTGCGGATTCAGGAAGTGGATGACATGAGCGCGATGGATGCGTTCAAGGTCGGCTGCGCCCAGTGCCTGGCCTTGATCCCGGGAACCTCCCGTTCCGGCGCCACCATTATCGGCGGTTTGCTGTTCGGCTTTTCGCGCAAGGCAGCGACCGAGTTCTCGTTCTTTCTGGCCATGCCGACCATTTTCGGTGCCACCGTTTACGACGGCTGGAAAAGCCGTGCGCTGTTCGACGCCAGTGACATTCCGATGCTGGCGGTCGGTTTCATCGCCGCCTTTCTCAGTGCCATTGTGGCGGTCCGGGCGCTGATCAAGTTCGTCTCCAGCCATACCTTCATCGGCTTTGCCTGGTACCGCATCGCCTTCGGCATCCTGATCCTGGCGACCGCCTGGACCGGTTGGATCGATTGGTCCGCAGCGGTCTGACCGGCATCAGCGAGCAAACAAAAACGGGGCCGATGGGCCCCGTTTTGTTTTGTCCGAGATTTCCGGGAGCGGCGCTAGCCGCAATTGCGCTGGCCGGTATCGCGGCTAACGCCGTTCCCACCGCCTTGCCTATTCAAGCAAAGCGCGCAGCATCCACGCGTTCTTCTCGTGCAGGTTCATGCGTTGGGTCAGCAGGTCGGCGGTGGGTTCGTCGCTGGCTTCTTCGACCAGCGGGAACAGTTCGCGGGCGGTGCGAACGACCTGTTCCTGGCCAAGCACCAGCCGGCGAATCATCTCTTTCGCATCCGGCTTGTCGGTGTCTTCCGGGATCCGGGTCAGCGTAGCGAATTCGCGATAGGTGCCCGGCGCCGGAAAGCCGAGCGCGCGGATCCGTTCGGCAATCGCATCCACCGCCAAAGCCAGCTCGTTGTACTGCCCTTCGAACATCAGGTGCAGGGTGTTGAACATCGGACCGGTAACGTTCCAGTGGTAGTTATGGGTCTTCAGGTACAGCGTGTAGCTGTCGGCGAGCAGCCGCGACAGGCCATTGGCAATCGCTTCGCGGTGGCTGTTGCTGATCCCGATATTGATATCCATGAGCGTGCTCCTTCTGCAGGGGGAAGATGGTCACAACCGCGATGCAGTATGGTCGCAAACGGCAGACGCGGGGAAATTGACCGGCTCAATCGGAGCGATAAGCGCTTGCTGAACCGCCACTGCGCAATGGCACTGACAATTTACGGCAGTCGTGGTCGGATCTTTCGTGCTTTCGGATCGCCATGACCGGCTCCTGACCGCCATCGGGATGGTCGCGCGGATCGTTTTGATCGGGTCACTGACTCCCGCCGGGGGCGATCAGAAACCGGCGCGCGAATTGGATCACGAGGGCTCAGCAAACCGATCCAAAACCGGATCGCCCGTGTTCACGAAAGCCGATCCGATCCGCCTTTTTGTCTCGTCACGATGATCAAAACGCCGGTCAACGATGTGATGACGCCGTTTTTGATCCAAAAACGGGCTGCAAAGGACAAAAAAATTGCCTTTTTGCACAAAAAACGCTGCCCAAAATTTCACCAAGGAAAAAAACTTGTATATACTCAGCGCCGTAGCGTTAATCGCTACCTGACTGGAGAAATCAAAAATGGCAAAAGCGACCAAAGCAAAGGCAAAGAAACCGGCTAAAGCCGTCAAGGCAAAAGCCCCGCGTAAAGCAAAAGCTGCGAAGGCGAAAGCCCCGCGCAAAGTGAAGGCCGTCAAGGCCAAGAAAGCAGCCCCGAAAGTGAGCAAGGAAGAGCGTGCCGCCAAGCGTGAAGCCGCTGCCCGTGCCCGTCGCCTGGCTGCTGCCAAGAAGAAAATCGCCAAGATGAAAGAGCGTCAGGCCAAGCAACTGGCCCGCTTCAAGGCGAAACTCGAAAAGGCCTTCGCCAAGTTCGAGACCAAGACCATGGCTTCTGTTGACAAGCCGAAGAAGCGTCGTCGTCGTAAGAAGGCCGCTGCTGCTGCCTAATTGCCGACTGGCGTTTTTGGCGGGCCGTATTGAGTCATGCTCTGCGGCTCGCCACTCTCCCCCTCGCGTAGTTCCTGCCGTTAGTTCCTGTCGTTAGTCCCCGCTGCCCCCTTAATTCCCGTTATTGCCGCTCTCCCTATCGCCGTTCCCCGTCTTGAATCCCGTCGTTTCGCTGCTCCGCGTCCAGTCGTGCCCAGCTCGGTCTCCTTGCTTGTCCGTTTCTCTGCTCAGGCTTTCCGCCTTCGTTTCCCGCCCCGGCATTCCGTTGCGCGGACTCGGTTCGTCCCGGCTGATAGTCCATCTGGTTTGGTTTGGTTTGGCGCGGGCGCGGTGGCTTCGCGTGCGTGCGTCGTGGCCGCTCGTCTCGCAGCCGGTCCTGCTGCCGCGATCGGAGGTGTGTTGGTCGCCTGCTCCGTGCTGAGGGCGTTGCTATGTGGGCTTTGTGCTGTCTCTGGCCGAGCGAGGCGATGGCGACGGATTGATCGTCGCGGCTGGCGCTATTCGACCGCTGTCGCACAGCGGCCGTTGCGGAAAGCAATCTTTGGGTATCGTTGCCGCGGTGGTTACCGAGCCGCGACCGAACCGCATCACTGACTGGGTTTGGATACGCAGATTTCGTCCAGCGTCAGCTCGAAGGCCGGCGCGAACTCGCGCATGAAGTAGTCCACCTCGGGCAAGCGGAGTGCCTGCAGGCGGGCCTCGATGTCTTCGGCGGCAACTTTGAATTCGCCATTGCCGGCCAACAGCTCGCTGCGGCATTTCAGGCAGGCGGCAATGGTGTCGGCTGCCTTGATGAGTTCATGCTGTTCGGCGGACATGGCCTGATCGAGCAGCAGCGGCCGGTAACTGGCTTGCAGAGGTGTCGGCAGCATCGCCAGCAAATCGGTTTGGGCCTGTGCTTCGATGGCCTTGTAGGCATCGCGAATGGCCGGGGAATGGTATTTGACGGGCGATGGCAGATCGCCGGTAAAGACTTCGCTGGCGTCGTGATACAGCGCCGTCACGGCAATCTGATCGGCATTGACCTGCCCGCCGAACAGCTGGTTGCGGATGGTTGCCAGCGCATGAGCAATGGCCGCGACCTCAAACGAATGCTCCATGACGTTTTCGCGCAGCGCATTGCGCTTCAAGCCCCAGCGTTCGATGTAACGCAGGCGCGCGAGGTAGGCAAAAAACGGACTGCTCATGGTCGAGCTCCAGACGAAAAGGCGATCGCTGCCAGCCTAACCGGTTTGCGTGGAAGCCGTCACCGGACCGGCCGCCGCTTACTTGCGCAGCGACGGCACGGTTGCCGTCGACGGCAACGGGACTGCCGGCAACAGTTGCCGGCGGGTATCGGCCCGCACCACTGTGCGCGGCAGCGAGGCCGCGAGTCGACGACAAATCTGTTCGGCGGTTGCCCGGTGCGAGGTCAGCTTGCCGCCGATCAGGCTGATCAGCCGCGGTGCTACATCACGATCCGTCAACAGAATCGAATCGCGTGGCCGTTTGAAGGCACTGCCGTCGCCGGCCGGCAACAAGCGCAAGCCGCTCCAGCTGTCGAGCACCTCGCTGCGGTGAAACTGCGGCACGAAATAGCGGTTGTGGGTACGCAGCAGGTAGGCGATCTCGGCTTCGTCCGGGGTCACGCTGGCGGGATCGCCGGTAAACCGGGTTTCGGTGGTGCCGACCAGCCGCTGGCCGCGCCAGGGCATGACGAACACCGCCCGGCCGTCTTCGGCTTCAAGGTAGTAACAACCCTGTTTGGGGGCGTTCGGCAGCACGATGTGGCTGCCCTTGACCCATTCGGTCGCCGGGATCGGCAGCGCCGGGCTGACCCGGCCGAGCAGCTGGGGCAGCCATGGGCCGCTCAGGTTCGCGACGGCGCGCGCGCGCAGGGTGACGCGCTCGCCCTGGTCGTCGCGCGCCTGGATACGCACGCCAGCGGGCTCCAAATCGAGGCTTTCGACCCGGGTCCGGTAATGCAGACGGGCGCCCATCAGCTCGGCGCTTTTCAGCACTGCCGCAGTCAGCGGCGCGTCGTCGGTCTGGGCGTCCTGGTAACTCAGCAGGTACTGGTCGCCGCGGGCCAGCAGGCCGTCGGCCGCCGCGTAGCGGGCGCTGTGCCGCTTCGGCCGGGCGCCGCCAAGCAGGCAATAAAGCCACAAGCCGGCATGAATGAGCCAGCCGGGCCGGCGCATGCCGGGCATGATCGGGATGGCGAAGCGCTGCCGGTGCACCAGCTGCGGCGCGGTGCGCAGCAGAATCTTCTGCTCGCGCAGGCATTCGTACACCAGTTTGAGCTGACCGGTTTCGAGGTAGCGCAGACCGCCGTGGATGAGCTTGCTGGAGCGTGAGGAAGTGGCCGCGGCCGGCTCGGCATACTGCTCCAGGACGATGACATTCCAGCCGCGGGCGGCCGCTTCACGGGCCACGGCAGCGCCGTGAATGCCGGCGCCAATGACCAAAAGATCGCAATCGAATTCGTCGGCGGGGAGCGTGCTCATCATCGGCGCTGGCGGCAAAAACATGGCCCGATTATGGCGCGATTGTCATCGCCGTGCATGGCCTTGCTGAGCGCGGTCAGGTCGTGGAGCAGGCGATGGCGCCGGACCGTGTTCGGGCCACGGTCCGGCGCCGCCGTTCGGTGCTGGCGTCAGTGCTTGCGCTGCAAACGCTGGCCGAAAAAGCCGTCGGTGTGATGCCGGTGTGGTAGCAGCACCAGTTCGCCACGGTCGCGCAGTTGTTGCGCCAGCGCCGGATCCAGTGCAGCAAATGCGGCCATGATGCCGGCGTCCTGATGATCGCCGTTTTGTGGATCGGGGCCGTCAATGCCGGCGCGGACAAAATCCGGATTGGCGGCGAGAAAATCATCGACAACGGCCTGGTTTTCCCCGGCCAGCAGCGAGCAGGTGGCGTACACCAACCGACCGCCCGGTTTTACCAGCCGCGACGCGGAAGTCAGAATCGACAGCTGCTGTTCGTGCAACGACGCGATGTCCATGTCGCGCCATTTCATGTCCGGGTTGCGGCGCAGCGTGCCGGAACCGGAGCAGGGCGCATCGACCAGCACGGCATCGGCTTCGCCAAACAGGCCGCGCAGCGCGTCGTCGTTTTCGCTGCTGAGCGGCAGCAGGCGGACATTGTCGAGCTTGGCGCGGATCAGCCGCGGCTTCATTTTGTCGAGCCGGTGCTGGGCAACATCGCAGGCGATGATGCTGCCCTTGTTGTTCATCAGGTCGGCCAGATGCAGCGTTTTGCCGCCGGCGCCGGCGCAGAAATCGACGACCGTTTGCCGCGGCCGCGGGCTCACCAGCCAACCGACCAGCTGACTCGCTTCGTCCTGCATTTCGAACAGGCCTTGCTTGAACTGGGCGGTGTTGAACAGCGGACCACGTTGGTCGCGACGCAAACCCCACGGCGACAGCGGCATCGGTTTGCAATCAAAACCATGCTCGGTCAGCTGTTGCTGCAAGTCATCGCGGCTGATCCGGCGGGTGCTGACCCGCAGATCGACTGGCGCCGGCTCGTTCAGCGCTCGCGCCAGTTTTTCGGTTTCGGCGTCGCCGAGTTGCTGGCGCAAGGGCTCGCACAGCCAATCCGGCAGATTGAATTTTTCAGCGAAGCTCAGCGTGCTTTTATCGAAGCTGCGCACCGCCTTGATCAGCGCTTCCGCGCGATCCTTGAAGTCGGTTTCCTCCAGCCCGCGCATGCTCCAGCCGGCGACCGTGATGAGGTAGGTCGCGACCAGCGCCTCGGCTTCAAACCGCAAGCCGGGAAACGGCCCGGCACCACGACAGAGCGCCCGCAATTCGCGCAGCCGGCGCAAACAGGCGTAGGTGGTTTCGGCGGCAAAAGCGCGATCCTGCGAGCCCATTTCCCGATGCGCCTTGAAGTAGCGGTCCATCATGGTATCGGCGGGATCGGTCAGCGGCAGGATGCTGGCGAGCAGTTCGCTGGCCTGACGGAAACGGGTGCGGGCAAACTTCGGTTGCTGTGCGTCAGAAGACTTTTTTGCGCTGGACATCAGGACGGATTCCCGTTGCGAGTGATGTGAAAATCAAGAGAGTCGTCATAACCGCGCATGCAGAAAACCAGTGCTTTTCAGGCTATCCCAAAAGACGCTGGATCCCCGCCTGCGCGGGGATGACGGTGTCGGAAATGGTTGTGCTATTTGCTGCTGGTCCGCATCCATTCCGCCAAAACGACCGCGACGGCGCAGCTGACGTTCAGGCTTTGAACCGCGCCGCTGCCGGGGATTTTGAGCGCCAGATCGGCGTGTTCGAGCACGTAGTCGGACAGGCCGCTGTGCTCTTCACCGAACCAGATCACCGCTCGTTTCGGCAGCTTCTGATCGAACAGACCGGATTCGCCGTCACCGCTGGTGGCAATGAGTTCAAAGCCGGCTTCGCTGAGCTTTTCAAACGCTGCCGGCAAGTCGCGGTACTCGACCAGGGTCAGCGCTTCGAAACCGCCCTCGGCAGTGCGGGCGACCGCGCCGCTGTGTACCGGCGCGCCGGCATTGACCAGCACGGCATCGACACCGAAGTGGGCGGCGGTGCGCAGAATCGCGCCGAGGTTGTGCGGGTTGCCGACATTTTCCAGCGCCAAGACTCGACGCGAGCCTTTTGCCGGCACGGTCGCCAGCCATTCATCAAGCGTCAGCGTGGTCCGCTTTCTCACCAGGAAACAGACGCCTTCATGGTGATCGGTGTCGGCAGCGCGGGCGAGCTCGTCGTCCGGAATGATGTGATAGGCCAGGCGTTCGTTGACGCAGTGTTTCATCACGTCGGCAAACTGCGGCGCCCTGGCTTGCGTCAGGTAAACGCGGATCAAATCCTGCGGTCGCACGGCAAAGAATGCCTTGCAGGCGTTGACGCCATGAATGCGGGTTTCATCGCGGCGCTGGGCATTTTCCGGTTTGACCGGCGCGGCGTCCTGATCACCGCTTTCCATCCCATCCTCGCGCTCGAAACGCGGCGGGCGCGGGCTGTTCCGGTCAAACGGGTCACGGTCGGCAAATTCACGGCGCGGCCGATCAAAGTCCCGACGTGGCCGGTCGTTATCATCGCGGCGTGGCCGATCGCCACGCGGGCGGTCTTCACGCGGACGGTCACTGCGCGGGCGATCAGCAAAATCGCGCGGCCGATCGCTGCGTTCACCGCGGCCGCGGTTGCCACGGTCCTGGCCAACGCCCGGATCGCGATTGCCGATGTCATCATCCTCCGGCCGCCAGACCTGAATGCTCGGATCCTTGCCCGGACCACGTGGACGGAAACTGCGCTCGCCGCGATCACCTCCGTAACCACCGTCACGGTTCCGATCACCACCACGGCCCGGACCGCGCTCATTGCGATCACGGAAGCTGCGCTCGCCGCCTTCACTCCGGTTGCGATCGCCGAAACCGCGACCCGGTCCGCGCTCGCTGCGTTCGCCATCGCGAGCAAAACCGCCGCGATTGTCACGGCTGCCATCACGGCTCGGCCGGGCAGTCAGGCTTTCGTCACGACGTGGTCGATCCGAGCGCGGGCGATCGCTGCGTGGCCCGTCACTGCGCGGGCCCTCGCCGCGGGCGCGGCGTTCGGCGGCGCGTTCTTCATCGAAACGGGTGCGCGGCCGATCATCGTTGTCAAAACGGCGCGGACGATCATTGCCGCCGCTGCGACGCGGTCCGGACGAACGGGGTTTGCTTGGTTTCATGCCAGCTCCATGCTGTGGTGCGGTGTTGCCATCAAATACAGACGCGCACCGACCGCGGCTGCAAGCGGTGAGGGCAAGCAGAGCAATGCGGTGCGGGTGAACGTCAATTGTGTTGTCAATCTTGTCTCAATGCCGCGGCGGGTCGGCAGGCGGCTGCGGTTCGGGTCGCGATCGGATCGTCGTGGGCTCGGCTGCTTTCAGCGCTACAACAATTCCGGTTTTCGCAGGTTCGGTTTTCACACGTTCGGCTTTACGCCAGTTCAGCCTCAAGCAAGTTCGGCTTTAAGCAAGCTCAGCTTCAAGCAAGTTCGGTTTCAAGCAAGTTCACTACTGTCATGCGCGAGTCTCGCGCGTAAATCGGCGACCGCTTGGGCGCGGTGCTCGGTCAGGTGGTCGGCCAGTCGCTGGCCTTGCAGTCCTTGGTCCAGCAGCGGTTGGACCGGTACGGCACGCACGGCATCGAGCGCATGCTGCCAGTAGGCGCGCTGTGGGTAGGCGCGTTCGAGCCAGCCTTCACGGCCACGGAAATCGGCTTCACAGGCCAGCAGCAATTCCTGGAAACGTTCGGGCCGGCGCAGGGCATCGCTTTGCATCAGCACCTTGACCACGGTGCCGGGGCGCAGTTGAAAGCCACGGTGGAAGTGTAGATGAAAACGCGAGGTGAGCACCGCCAGCTCGCGAAAATCATTCGGCAGTTTCAGCCGATCCGCCAGTGCGTTGATGATCGGCACACCGGCTTCTTCATGGCCGCGGTGACTCGGCCAGTACTGCGCCGGGGTAACGCCTTTGCCGAGATCGTGCACCAGCGCCGCAAAGCGAACCCGCACACTCGTGCTGATCCGGCAGGCGACATCGAGCACCATCAGCGTGTGCACGCCGGTATCGATCTCCGGGTGCCACTGGGCCGGATTCGGCACGCCCCACAGGCAATCGAGCTCCGGGAAGATGACTTTCAGTGCACCGCAGGCACGCAGCGTTTCGATATAGACGCCGGGCTGGTCTTCGCCCAGTGCTTTCGCGGTTTCCTGCCAGACCCGCTCCGGGGTCAGGTGATTCAGCTCGCCGCTGTCGACCATCTGTCGCATCAGCGCCACCGTATCGGGCGCCACGGTGAAGCCGTCTGGCGCGTAGCGGGCGGCAAAGCGCGCCACCCGCAGCACCCGCAGCGGATCTTCGGCAAACGCCGGCGAGACGTGACGCAGGATTTTGTTGGCCAGATCGGCGCGACCGCCGTACGGGTCGATCAGCTCGCCGTCGTCAGCCATTGCCATCGCGTTGATGGTCAGATCACGGCGCAGCAGATCGGCTTCGAGGCTGACGTCGGGGGCGGCGTGCATGGCAAAGCCGTGATAGCCATGACCGGTTTTGCGCTCGGTGCGCGCCAGTGCGTACTCGGCGCGGGTGTCCGGATGCAGAAACACCGGAAAATCGCGACCGACCGGTTGATAGCCTTGCGCCAACAGCTCTGCCGGTGTCGCACCGACCACCACGTAGTCGCGTTCGGTGACCGGGCGGCCGAGCAGCTGATCGCGGACGGCGCCGCCGACGAGGTAGATTTTCATCCGGCCATTGTACCTGTTGCCGGGTATGCCGGGCGACAGGGCGCGGGTATCATGGCCGTCCCTGCCAGCCAACAGGCCCGTGCTGATGTACCAAGGGCATTACGGACTGAAAGAAAGCCCCTTTTCGATCGCGCCGGACCCGCGCTACCTGTATTTGAGCGGCCGTCATCGCGAGGCGCTCGCGCATCTTTTATATGGTGTCGGTGTCGGCGGTGGTTTCATTCTGCTGACCGGCGAGGTCGGCACCGGCAAAACCACGCTCTGTCGCTGCCTGCTCGAACAACTGCCGGACAATGTCCGGCTCGCCTACGTGCTGAACCCGCGGCTGTCCCCGGTCGAACTGCTGCAAACCATTATTGATGAATTGCGCATCGCGCCGCCGGACGCCAAAACCAGCCTGAAAGCGCTGACCGATGTCATCGCCGAGCGGCTGCTGGAAAACCATCGCCGCGGTCTCAGTACGGTGCTGATGATCGACGAAGCCCAGCATCTGTCGCTGGAGGCGATGGAACAGGTCCGGCTGCTGACCAACCTGGAAACCAATGACAAAAAGCTGCTGCAGATCATTTTGATCGGCCAGCCGGAATTGCTGGAACGACTGGCGCAACCGGAACTGCGCCAGCTGGCGCAGCGCATTACTGCCCGCTACCACTTGCTGCCGCTGAATCGTGACGAAACCGGCGCCTATGTGCTGCACCGGCTGCAAGTCGCCGGCGTGCAGCGCTCGCCGTTCACCGGCAATGCGCTGCGCGCGCTGCATTATTTTTCCGGCGGCATTCCGCGCCTCATCAACACCATTTCCGAACGGGCACTGCTCGGTGGTTATGCCCGCGAGAAAGATCGCATTGACGAGGCAATGGTCAAAACCGCGGCGCGGGAAGTGCTCGGCGATTTGCTTTACGTCAAGCGCGCGGCCGGTCAGCGTTCGCCGTGGCCGTGGTTGGCCGCCGGCCTGATGCTGACCGCGTCGGCGCTGGCGATTGGCGTCTGGTGGCGGCCGGGTGAAGCGCCGCCGGTGGCCGCGAATGCGCTCGCGCCGGCCAGCGCCGAACCGCAAACGTCGATGCCGCAAACCGCGCTGACACAAGCCGCCAGCGAACCGGCCGCCGATCACAATCTCACTGCATTGGTGAACGCCTTGCTTGGCGATACCGCGCTGGATCGGCGCGGCGATGACGCGGCCCGCGAGCTGTTCGCGCAATGGCTCGGCGATTACGACGCGCGGCGTGACGGGCCCATGTGTCCGTACGCCGAAACGCAGGGGCTGCGCTGCGACAGCGGTTTTGCCGAGTTGCGCCTGCTGAAAGCCTACAACCTGCCGGCGATGCTGAAACTGCTGGCCGGTGAGCGCGGACCGTTCTGGGTCACGCTGATTGCACTCGATGACAGCCGCGCCGTGATCCGGTTCGGCAACCGTGAAGCGGAGTTGCCGTTGCCGCAGTTTCAGCAGCTTTGGTCCGGTGAATACCAGCTGCTGTGGCAACCACCGGCCGGTTACAGCCGGCCGCTGACCGAAGGCATGAGCGGCCCGCAGGTGATCTGGCTGGCGAACGCACTGGCGACCGCGCAAGGCATGACCGCCGGTGCCGCAACTGCGCGTTTTGATGCGCTGCTCGCCGAACAGGTGCGGCAATTCCAGCGCGATCGCGGGCTGTTGCCGGACGGCGTCGCTGGTGTGCAAACCCTGATCGCCGTGCAGGCGCATGATGAAACCCAACCCCGGCTGGCGCGCTTGGCGCCCGGCTGGCTGGCGGAGACACGTTGATGTCGTATTTGTTGGAAGCGCTGCGCAAATCGGAGCGCGAGCGGCAGGAAAACCGCACGGTACCGGGGCTGCAAACCCCGACCGTGGAATGGGAAGGGCGCGACGACGGCCGCAGCCGCTCGCCGTGGCTGGTCGTCGCGGTTGTTGCGATCTGTCTGAATACCGTGTTGCTCGCTCTGCTGGTGTGGCGCTTCGGTTTTGCCGAATCGGAGTCGGTCGCGGTCAGCCCGCCGGTGACCACGACGAATGCGCCGGCGCCGACCACGACCCATCCGGCCGGACAAACCACGATGCCGGCGGTGATTGTGGTCCAGCAACCGCGCGAGCCGGCACCGGCGGTTGTCGTTCGCGAGCGCGCGCCAGAGGAGCAGTTGAACCGCAGCGCCGCGGCTGATCGTCCGGGCGAAGGCAATCGCGCAACGCCGCCGGCGACTCGCACGACCACGGCAACGGTCAGCGGCAGTCGCGACGGCGGTGCCGCCGAGCCGGCGCCAGTCGGTGATGCGGGTGACACGGCCAGTGACGCGCCGCCACCGAACGTCAACGCCTTGCCACTCGAGATTCGCCAGCAACTGCCGCTGCTGACAATGAATTCGCATATTTATGCCAGCAATGCCCGTGACAGTTTCGTCATGATCAACGGCGTCAGCCTGAATCCGGGCGATGAAGTCAGTGCCGGTCTGCGCCTGATCGCGGTGGTGCCGGAAGGCGCGGTGCTGGCATTCAACGGTCAGCGCTTTTTGCTGCCGGCACTGGCGAGCTTCAGTCCCTGAGCCGGAGATGTTGAGGCTGTGACAAACGCCCGTTGTCGTGCCGGCACGACAGTGCTTCAATGACGGCATCAGGGATGACACGAACGCCTCTCATGGCCACCTTGCCCGCGCCTTACCACCGTTATGACAGTCTGGATTTGCTGCGTGGCATCGCCGTGCTCGGCATCCTGCTGTGCAATATCTGGGCATTTGCGCTGCCGTACGCCGCCTACGACAACCCGGCTGCCTATGGCGATCTGACCGGGTTCAATTACTGGGCCTGGTGGTTTCCGGCCGTGTTCGCCCAGGAAAAATTCATCACCTTGTTTTCCTTGTTGTTCGGCGCCGGGCTCGGGCTGTTTCGCGAGCATTTGCTGAACCAGGGCGTGCCGGCGCTGCGCACCCACTATCGCCGGATGTTCGGTTTGCTGGTGATCGGCATTCTGCATGCGTATCTGCTCTGGTTTGGCGACATCCTCGCCGTCTACGCTGTCTGCGGCATGCTGCTGTATCCGCTGCTGCGCGTACGTACTGCGCTGCTGCTGCTGATCGCACTGGCGTTGCTGCTGCTGGAATTTTCCCTGCTCTGGTCCATCACCCGGGAAATGCGCACACTCACCGAAAGCGAGTTGATGGTGGCGGTCAGTCACTGGCTGCCGGAAGCGGCGCTGTCGGCCGACGAAGTGGCGATTTATCGCGGTGGCTGGTTGACGCAGATGCAGCATCGGGTGCCGGAAGCCTGGGCCGGTGAGTGGGCGACGCTGCTGTTCTACGGGCCGCGTTTGTGCGGTTTGATGATCTTTGGTGTGGTGCTCTACCGCAGCGGCGCTTTTCTCGGTCAATGGTCGGCGCGTTGCTATGGCTGGATTGCGCTGTCGAGCTTGCTGTTGGGCTTTGCCATGGTGGGCCATGGTGTTCAGCAATTTGCCGATTCCGGCTTTGCTTTCAGCAGCAGCTTGTTGATGGGCAATTACTGGAACGCCGTCGGCTCCCTGCTGGTGGCCGCCGGTTATGCCGCGGCGATCATGCTCTGGAGTCAGCGTCCGCAGTGCGCCGGCTGGCTGCGGCTCGCGCTGATTCGCACCGGCCGCATGGCATTCAGCAATTACCTGCTGACCTCGCTGATTTGCACCACGCTGTTCTACGGTCACGGCCTCGCCTGGTTCGGCCGGATTGATCGCGTTGGTTTGCTGATCATCTGTTTGCTCGTTTGGCTGGTGCTGATCGCCGTGTCCCAATACTGGATGCAGCGTCACCCACATGGTCCGTTTGAATGGCTCTGGCGTTGGCTCAGTTACGGTGTCCGGCCGAGCTGGCACCTGCCGGTGCCGGCCCCCCGTGCCGAGGCGGCGCGTGGCTGAACCGCTGCTCGATCTGCGTACGCCGACTGCTTATCTGCGCGGCCATCATGCCGACGCCTGCCATCTGCCGTTTGCCGAGCTGATCCTGCGCCGGCATGAATTGCCGTTGCCCGGTACGGTACTGCGCCTGGTTCATGACGTTGCCGATGAACTGCAGCAGGCAGTCGCCATGCTGACCGAATGGGGTTATCCGATTGCGCAAGCGCTGGAGTTGGATGACGTGCTGGCGCAGCAATGGCAACAGCAAGCGTGCTGGCAGCAGGGGCTGCAATCACGACAATTGTGGCAAGCGAGCGGCTGCCTGCAGCGCGCGCTCGGTTTGCCCGGAACGCTGCCTGATGCGGCAGCGAAAACCGATGTCTGGGCGCTCGATCTCGCCTGTGGCAGCGGCCGCGATGCCCTGACCTTGGCGCAACACGGGTTTCGCGTGCTGGCGGTCGATGCCAAAGCCGATGCACTGGAGCGGCTGCAGGCCAGCGCGCAGGCGCGCGGACTGGCCATTCAATCGCAATGCCTGGATCTGGAAACCGGCGTGGTGGTCTTGGCGCAGCCGTCGTTTGCCTTGATCAATGTCGCGCGCTACCTGCACCGGCCGTTGTTGCCGCAGCTACAGCACTGGCTGCAACCGGGCGGGCTGCTGGTGTACGAAACCTTTCTGCAAGGCGCAGAACGCTTCGGCGGTCCGCGTCGGCCGGCGTTTCTGCTGGCGCCCGGCGAACTGGCCCGCCAGTTTGCCGATTTCGAGATTCTGCATGACGGTGTGCTGACCTTGCCCGATGGTCGACCGATGCAACAATTCATCGCCCGCAAGCCCGGTTGATCGATTCGGGCCAGCGCCATCTATGCTGAGGCTGCGATTGCTGGGGTTGCGATTGCTGGGGTTGTGATTGCTGAGGTTGCAACCGCAGAGCCTGCGACCATTTGCCGCAGTAGCCGCTTGCCCACTTCCGCGACGCCAGCGGCTCGGCATGTCACCATGATGGGCCAACTGAACATTAGATCGCGCCGACCGGCTGAAACCCCGAAGGATCCCATCGCATGCGGACAATCGACAGCACACCGCCCTTGCTGACCTTGCGCAGCCTGTTCTGGCTGCGGCATTGCGCGGTGTTGGCGCAGTTGCTGACGATGATGGTGGCGCATCACTGGCTGGCATACCCGATCCCGTGGCCGACCATCACCAGCATTTTGTTGCTGACGGCGGCGTTCAATTTCTACACGGGTTGGTGGCTCAAGCAGGCAACGCCATTTCGCGGTTGGCGCCTGTATCTGCAATTCGGTTTCGATGTGCTGCAGCTGGCGGCGGTGCTGTACTACACCGGCGCGGCGCAGAATCCGTTTGTCTCGCTGTTGCTGCTGCCGATCGCCCTGGCGCTGCTGACCGGCAATATCCGCTTGACCGTGTCGGTGCTGGCGTTGGCGGTGCTGGCCTATCTGTTTCTGCTGTTCTGGCCGCCGGCGTTTCATTGGCACATCAACCATGACGAGATGATGCAATGGCATCTTTACGGCATGTGGATCAATTTTGTCGTCACCGCCATCGCCATGGCCGGTTTTGGCCTGCGGCTGTTGCAGCAGATGCGTTTGCATGAACAGGAAGTCCGACAGGCGCGTGAGCGCGCGCTGCGGGATGAGCGGCTGGTTGCCCTCGGCACGCAAGCCGCGCAGGTGGCGCATCAGCTCGGCACGCCACTGAATACGCTGATGCTGCTCGCTGACGAACTGAAACAACCATTGTCTGCGGAAGAGCGGCAACAGGTGCTGACCGAACTCGACAGGCAGATCAGCCAGGCCCGCAACTGGCTGCTCAGTCTGCGCAACATCGGTGAACAGGAAGCGGTGGCGCCGATCGGGCCACTGATACGCGACACGCTGGAACAATGGCGCTGGTACCGGCCGCAGGCGGCGCTGGAAACGAAACTCGATGTGCTCGACGAGCTGAGACAACCGGTGCCGAGCTCGCTGGCGCCGGCGCTGCTCAACCTGTTCAACAATGCCTATGAAGCTTCGCAGCGCAACGGTCAGCATCGCATTGCGGTACACGCCGCGCGTGACGGCGGTCAGCTGTTGTTGTCCATTGAAGATGCCGGTTCGGGCTTTGCGGGAAAACCGTTCGGGGAAAAAGCCGGTGCGGGCAAACGCACGGAAGGAAAAACTTCCGGCCTTGGTATCGGCATTCACCTGGCGAACGCCAGTATCGAGCGGATCGGTGGCGAAGTGTCATGGCAGGCCTTGCCGCAAGGCGGCACCCGCACCGATATCCGTTTGCCATTGGAGTTGCCGTGATGACCGCGTTTCGCCTGCTGTTGATTGATGATGATGTCGCGTTCACCAGCACGCTGGCGCGCGCGCTGCAGCGTCAACAGTGGCAGGTGACAACGGCCGCCGACGCCGCCAGCGCGTTGCAGCAGGCCAATACGGCGGATTGGGATGCGGTGCTGCTGGATCTGCGTTTGGGCAGCGACAACGGTCTGGTCTTGCTGCAAAGCCTGAGGCAGCACCTGCCGCAGGCGCGCATCGTCATGCTGACCGGTTTTGGCAGCATCGCCACGGCGGTGGAAGCGATCAAACGCGGCGCCGATGATTATCTGGTCAAACCGGCACCGTTGCCGGATCTGATCGCGGCGCTGCAAGGCCAGAGCAAAGCGATAACGGAAACGGAGACGGAAACTCTTGCCGAGCAGCCACTCAATCTGCGGCAATTGTCCTGGGAGCATATCCAGCGCGTGCTGACCGAGCACGACGGCAATATCAGCGCCGCGGCGCGCGCGCTCGGCATGCACCGCCGAACCTTGCAGCGCAAACTGAGCAAGGTGCCGCGGCCGCGCTGAGCGCCGTTCCTCGCTCCCCTTCGTGTAGACGGGTGGAAAATTCTTGCGGTTCAAACCGGCGGCAGTGCCGTGGTTTCCTGATACAGATCGCGGACAAACAAGGCGGCGCTGACCGCCAGAAAACCGATCGGTGCCAGCCATGGCCAATCGGCGGTCCACGGCAACATCAACAAGCCCTGGCCGACCGCAACACCGGCCAGCAGCGCGTAGCCTGCCTGCAGCCAACGCTTGTTGGCCTTGACCGGCGCTTCATCCAGCTCGACGGCTGCTCGATAGGCAGCGCGGTACAGCTCGACCGGTGGTTCGACCGTCATCGCCAGTTTCAAACCGTGATCAAAGGCGCGAAGTTCGGCCCATTGCTGCCGGCAGTTGTCGCAGCTCGCCAGATGCGTGGCGACGTTGGCCGGCAACGGCGCGCCGGTACGGCAATCGGCATCAAACTGACGCAGCAAAATGATTTCGCAGTTGTTGCTGTTGCGGCTTTCGCCAGGCGTTTGGTTCGGATTCATGCTTGACCCTCCAGTCGTTGGCGCAGCAGTTGCCGGCCGCGGAACAAATGGGTTTTGACGGTGCCTTCCGGCAGATTCAAATCCTTGGCGATCTCGCCCACGCTGTCATCGGCGAGATAGAAGCGCAGCATCACGGTGCGCAGTGGCTCGCCGAGTTCGCCAATCCATTGCGTCATCTTGTCGCCATCGCGGCGCTCTTCCTGATAATCATGATGCTGGGCATCGGTGCGCGCCTGCTGCACCGGATCGGTCCAGTCGACCGTCTCTTCGCGGCGGGCGCCAGCGCGGAAATAATCGGCGATGGTGCGTTTGCACAGCGTGTAGATCCAGGTCGACAGCTTGGCCTCGCCGCGGTACTGCGGCAGAAACCGCAGCAGCTTGATCACGCATTCCTGCGACAGATCCTGGGCATCGTGCCGGGACAGGCCGCTGCGGATGCAGACGCTGTAGATCAGCGGCAGGTAGCGATCGAGCAGCGCGCGGCGCGCCAGCGTTTCGCCGGCGGCCGCGTGCTGTGCGAGTTCGAGATCACCGGCTTCGCGGTAGTTGCTCAGCGTTTGCCACACTGCGCCTTCACATCCCATGACTGTCGATCCGTCTCAACCGTTGCGGATCTTGTGGGTCAGTTCGTGAAGATAGGTCAGATAGGCTTCGCTGACGACTTTTTCCTGCTGCTGCTGCTGCTGCCATTCGGCTTTGCCGGCCATTTTCCAGTACACCAGCTTGGCGACACCGGCCAGCGCCACGGTCAGGCCGACCGCCCAGTCGTTGTCATGCCAGCCGTCGAAGGTGAGGAAACCGAGACCGATACCGACCGCGATCAGGGTCAGGCCGGTGTTCAGCGACGAGGTGCTGCGGCGCGGCCGCGGCGCCTCCAGCAGCGGGGTGTTGATGCCGCGCTCCATGGCGCCCATGCGCTCCTTGTTGAGCATTTCGCGCTCCTGCATGCGGATGCGGGAGTTGTGGCTGATGGCGGTGGCGACGATAAACGCGGCAGTCAGGAAAACCACCGGCACAACGATGATGGGGATCAGGGCTTCAGACATGTTCGACTCCAAAACGGTCTGGTTGAATCAAGGGGGTACGCCTTATAGGTCGGGACCACGGCCGGATCCGGTTTCAGTCCGGCGCAAATTTTTTCCGGGCCGAGCCGGGGCCGGGGCTGGGACCGGGATCGGCCGCTGGCTGTCCGCCAGTGCCAGTTGGGTATACTCCGGGCTGGCAAGGACGACACAGGCCGTAATGGCTATGCCGGTGCAACCTCAGCGCGCGGCCCGCACGGCGCCCGCAGAACAGCTCAGCGTGACCCAGCTGACCGGGGTCGGGCCGGCGCTTGCCCAGAAGCTGGAGCGGCTCGGCATCCGCACCGTCGCCGACCTGCTGTTCCATCTGCCGCTGCGCTACGAAGACCGGACCCGGCTGAGCCGGGTCGCCGAACTCAGGTCGCGTGAGCCGGCCCAGCTCGAAGGCGAGATCCTCGGTGCCGAGATTGCCTTCGGTCGCCGGCGCTCGCTGGTCGCCCGTTTTCGCGACGACAGCGGCGAGATGGAGCTGCGCTTCTTCCACTTCAACAAGGCCCAGCAGGACCGGCTGCAGTTCGGCGGCCGCGCCCGCATTTACGGCGAAGCGCGCTACGGTCGCCGGGCGATGGAGATCGTGCATCCGGAAATCCGCTGGCTCAAGGATGATGAAAGCGCACCGCTCGGCGAACGTTTGACCCCGGTGTATCCGATCACCGAAGGGCTGTCGCAGCTCAGTCTGCGCAAGCTGGTGCAGCAAGCGCTGCAGAAACTGGCCAGTCAGGAATTGCCGGATCTGCTGCCACCCAGTCTGCTGCGTGATCAACGCCTGCCGACCCTGATGCAGGCACTGCGCACCGTGCATCAACCGCCGGCTGATATCGACACAGTCGCGCTGATCAGCGGCGAGCATCCGGCCATTGTCCGGCTGGTGCTGGAAGAGTTGATCGCCAACCAGCTGACCTTTTTGCGGCTGCGCGAAAAAGCCCGCCAGCAGCGCGCGCCGGTGCTGGCGCCGGAACAGAAACTGACCAAGCAGCTACTGCAGTCGCTGCCGTTCGCGCTCACTGGTGCGCAAACCAAGGTGCTGAAAGAAATCCGCCAGGATTTGCAACAGCCACGGCCGATGCTGCGACTGGTGCAGGGCGATGTCGGCTCCGGCAAAACGCTGGTCGCGGCGTTTGCCGCACTCAATGCCATCGGCATCGGCAAACAGGTGGCGCTGATGGCGCCAACCGAATTGCTGGCCGAACAGCATCTGCAGAATTTTTCCCGCTGGTTTGCGCCGCTCGGCATCCGCTGCGAATTTCTCGCCGGCCGCGTCAAGGGCAAGGCAAGGCAACAAGTGTTGGACGCCATCCAGAACGGCGAGGCGAGTCTGGTCGTCGGCACCCACGCCCTGTTTCAGGAAGGCGTTGCGTTCAAGGATCTGGCGCTCGTCATCATCGACGAGCAGCATCGCTTTGGTGTGCACCAGCGTTTGCAACTGTGGGAAAAAGGCCGCAACGGTGATCACCCCGGCGAAACGCAGTTGCCACACCAGCTGGTGATGACGGCAACGCCGATCCCGCGCACGCTGGCGATGACCGCGTATGCCGATCTCGACAACTCCATCATCGACGAACTGCCGCCCGGCCGCACCCCGGTGACCACGGTCGTGATCCCGGACAACCGTCGCGACGATGTCATCCAGCGCGTGCGCGCCGCCTGCGCCGAAGGCCGGCAAGTCTACTGGGTTTGCACACTGATCGAAGAAAGCGAGCAACTGCAGGCGCAAGCAGCCGAAGCGACTTTTGATCTCCTGCGCGAACAACTGGCGCCGCTGCGCATTGCCCTGGTGCACGGCAGGATGAAGCCGGCGGAAAAGCAGAACGTGATGCAGGCCTTCAAAGCGCATGAAGCGGATTTGCTGGTCGCCACCACGGTGATCGAAGTCGGCGTCGACGTGCCGAACGCCAGTCTGATGATCATCGAAAACGCCGAACGACTCGGCCTGTCGCAGCTGCACCAGTTGCGCGGTCGGGTCGGCCGCGGCAGCGCGCAAAGCCATTGCGTGCTGCTCTATCACGGTCAGTTGTCGGCGATGGCGAAGGAGCGGCTGGCGGTCATGCGCGACAGCAACGACGGTTTTGTCATCGCCGAGAAGGACATGGAGCTGCGCGGCCCTGGCGAACTGCTCGGCACCCGCCAGACCGGCGTCATGGCGTTCAAGATTGCCGACATCGCCCGCGATCAGAAACGGGTCGCGCTGGCGCAGCAACTGGCGCGCGAGCTGATGCAGCAGGCGCCGCAGCAAGTCGCACCGCTGATCGCGCGCTGGCTCGGTGGCCGGGAAGGTTATGGTCAGGTCTGAACCGGACAATCCGTGCAACAGCGCGCGCAACGACGAGCGCTGGTGGGCGCTGCCGCTCGGCGATGCCATTCAGGCGAGCCCGGTGCTGCAAACGGTGCGGGAAGCGTTCGATGTCTGTTGGCAGAGTGCTGGGCAATCGGCGGCAATGTCGCTATGGCTGCGTACCGACAGCGACGGCCTGCATTGCCGGCAAACGCTGTTTTTCTCGCCCGCAGGCCAGGCGTTGGCGCGGCAATTCGGCGCCGTATCGTGTCCGGCACCGACACTGGCCGGTTTGCAGCAGTTGGCTGGTGGTTCCGATGCGGAACGCCAACAAAACGATTGACAGCAGGACGGCGAACATCCGCAGGACGCAGCTGCGTCCTCTCCGGCCAGTGATTCATCACGGGCATACCGACAGCGTGCCGTGCTAGGGCTTCTGTTCGGCTGCCGGAGTGTCCGTTGGCAACAACTCGTTCTTGCCATCCGCCGCCGGGCCGCGTAAACGGATGCGGGCCAGCCCTTCCGCCAGCGCACTGGCCAGCTTTTCCGCGTCCTTGCCTTTGCGAAAGCAGACGTACAGCGCCTTGTTCTCCAACAGGCGGGGATTGAATCCGAGCAAGTGCTTGACGTTGGCAAGGCTTGCATCGTGCTCCAGCAGGTAACGCATGACGTGCGGATCGATGATCGCCGCGTCGATGCGACCGGCGGCGAGTTTTTTCAGGTTCTGCGAATCGGAACCTGCCGGTTCCGCCGGTTGCAGGCGGGCGGCAACGGCGCGATCAAATTCTTCGGTATTGACATAGCCCTGCACCGTGCCAATCAGATAGCGGCGCAGATCGCTGGGCTGCTGCCACTGCAGCGGTTGGTTGCGTCGTTCGGCCAAGCCGAGCGGACCGTAACCGATGATCACCGAGAACAGGAACTGCTCGGTGATGGCCGGAGAGAAATACTCGGGGAAATAACCGGCGTAGCCGCTGTCCGGTGCCTTGGCGAGCGCAAGCGTACGTTCCCATGGCAGGAAATCGACTTCCAGCTGATAACCGACGGCTGCGAACGCCGCTCTCAAGGTCGCGGTGGATTCGCCGCCGTCGGGAAGCTGCGCGCCGGTGTAAGGCGGCCACTCCAGCGATGCGAGCCGGATGATTTCGGCGCTGTGGCTTGCCGGTGCCGTCCCCAGCGCGAAAGCCAGTACGCACAACACAAGAACGCGGAGAGACTTCATCAACTGCTCCGTACTGCCGCTTCGGCAACGCCAACGTTGCAGTGATTCACCGACACTGCCTCCTTGTGTCGGTCGGTGAATCGATTATCGATGTTCAGCCTTCCGGCTGTTCTGACAAACACACCCGCTGGTACGTGCGGACGCGCCGGACCGTTCTACCTGGCTTTACCGCCGCCTGCACGACATCACTTCAGATGCGCTTTGACAATCGCGGCAACGTCGATTTTCTTCAGTCCTTCCGCGAGTGCCTTGGCATATTCCTCACCTTGCGGTCCCTTGCGAAAACAGATGTAGAGTTTTTTGTCTTCCAGCACTTTGCCATTGAACTCCAGTTTGCCTTTGGCCGCTGCCAGCGAGGCGTCGTTGGCGAGCAGATAGCTCATCACGTTCTGATCGATGATGGCGACCGGGATCCGTTTGGCGGCGACCTTGTTAAGGTTTTGCGCATCGGACGTTACCGCTTCCACCGGCTGCTTCTTGGCCGCGACATTGGCATCGAAGGCGTCGGTGTTGATATAGCCTTGCACCACGCCGACCTTGAATTTGGTCAGATCGTCGAGGCTGTTCCAGCTGATCGGCGCTTCCTTGTTCTGGGCAAGACCGAGTGGACCATTACCGACCGGTTCTGAGAACAAAAAATCCTTTTCAATATCCGCCGAGTAGTACTCCGGGAAGTAGCCGGCATAGCCGCTGTTCGGATCCTTGGCCATCGCGACTGCACGTTCCCACGGGAAAAAGTCGATCTGGACGCTGTAGCCGGCGGCTTCGAATGCCGCTTTGACCACGGCGGCGGTCGCGCCTTTTTCCGCCAGTGCCGGGCCGGTGTAGGGCGGCCAATCAAGCGAAGTCAGCTTGACTTGCTTGCCTGCGGCAAAAGCGCTCGAGCCAAACAGAACGGTGACAATCAACAGCAGATGACGCCAAGACAACATGACCATGCCTCCAGCTTGAATGGGGTTCAGCGCAAGTATGGTCAAGATTGCGCCAGATGCCAGTCGGCAAGGGCCGGGGCGAGCGACATCGGGTCGGTCGGCACCGGGCCGATAATCGTCGTCTACACTGGAGCACCCGGGCAGTTTGAGTCTGGAGCCGTGATGACGTCCATGATCGGCAGGCAACGCCTGTACTGCATGCGGTTCCTGCAGCCGTTGCTGCTGGCACGGATTGCATTGACGATAAGCCTCGCCACAACCCCCATGACCGCGAACGCGACCGAGGCCCGGTCCGCTGCGTCGGCACCGCCCGCCACGGTGACCGCCTATGTCTATCATCTGAAACCACCGTTCATAACGGATGTTCAGCAAGAGCAGGGGCTGTATTACGCGTTTGCCGATTACGTCAATCGCAAACTCGGCCGGGCGGCGTTGAAGACCGAATACCTGCCGCGCAAACGGCTTGAGCAGCTGGTGCATGCCAGTGATTTTGACGGCATCGTGCTCGGGGTCAATCCGATCTGGTTCCGCGATATCGAAGAGAAGCAGTACCTGTGGACCTCGGTGCTGATGAATGATCGCGATGAGCTGGTATCCCCGGCTTCGCGGCCGGTGCAGTATCACGGCCCGGAAAGCCTGCACGGCAAAACGGTGGGCGGCGTGCACGGTCACTACTACTACGGCATTGATGAGGCGGTCAAAGCCGGTCAGTTGCGCCGCGAAGATACCGACAGCGAAATGCAGAACCTGACCAAGCTGCGGGTCAATCGCATCGATGTCACCATCATCAGCCGCAGCACCTTTGATTACCTGATCCGCCATTATGGCGGCCGCGAACTTTACGCGCTGTCGGACCGGCCGCACGATGTGTTCGCCCGCCGGATCCTGATCCCGCACCGGCGTCGCGATGTCTACGACTGGCTGGAACCGCTGATGAAGGCCTTGCCCGATGATCCGGCGTGGCAGGCGATTGTGAACAGCTATCAATAGCGGCCCGCGGTAGGGCGCAGGTCCTGCAAAGCAAAACGGGCGGGATCATCCCGCCCATTTGTTCACCGCAAGTCCAGCGCAACGATCTGGTATTGCTCAGGCTGTTGCGCGCAGTGCCTGCGCCAGAATCGACAGCCCCTCTTCCAGCACCTTGTCTTCGGCGGTGATCGGCACCAGCACGCGGATGGTGTTGTAGTACACGCCACAGCTGAGCAGGATGAGACCGCGTTCGGCGGCGTGGGCGGTCAGTTTTTTGGTGCGCTCGGCATCCGGCTCATGGCTGCCGGGCTTGACCACTTCAAACGCGACCATGCCGCCGAGGCCGCGGATTTCACCGATGCCGAGCGCGCTGTCGGAGGCGAGTTCGCGCATGAACTGCTTGAATTTGTCGCCGAGGGCTTGCGCGCGCGCGAGCACATTCTCTTCCTTGATCACGTCAATCACCGCGCAGGCGGCGGCGCAGGCAACCGGGTTGCCGGCATAGGTGCCGCCAAGGCCGCCGGGTGCCGGCGCATCCATCACCTCGGCGCGACCGACCACGCCGGAAATCGGCAGTCCACCACCGATCGACTTGGCGGTGGTGATGAGATCGGCGTGGACGTCGTAATGCTCCATCGCAAAGTATTTGCCGGTGCGGGCAAAGCCGGATTGCACTTCGTCGGCGATCAGCAAGATGCCGTGTTCATCGCAGAGCGCGCGCAGCGCCCGCATGAACTCCGGCGGCGTGACCGTGAAGCCGCCTTCGCCTTGCACCGGTTCGATGATGATGGCGGCAACGCGGCTCGGTTCGATGTCGCATTTGAAAATGTGCTGCAGATCGGCCAGGGCATCGGCTACCGACACACCGTGGTAATCGTGCGGGAAACGGCCGTGATAAATCTCGCTCGGGAACGGCCCGAATGCGATCTTGTACGGCGCCACTTTGCCGGTCAGCGCCATGCCCATCATCGTGCGGCCGTGAAAGCCGCCGCTGAATGCGATGACGCCGGTGCGCTTGGTGTAAGCACGCGCGATCTTGATGGCGTTTTCGACCGCTTCGGCACCGGTCGACAGCAACAGCGATTTCGCCGGACCCTTGATTGGCGCGATCGCATTGAGTTTTTCGGCGAGCTCGACATAGGGCTCGTACGGCATGACCTGAAAGCAGGTATGCAGGAAGCGGCCGAGCTGCTGTTCGATTGCGGCCATCACTTTCGGGTGCCGATGGCCGGTGTTCAGCACGCCAATGCCGCCGGCGAAATCGATGTAGCGCTTGCCCTCAACATCCCAGACTTCGGCATTCAGGGCCTTGTCGGCATAACGCTGGGTGGCTTGGCCGACGCCGCGGGCGATCGCGGCTTCTCGGCGTTTCTGCAAATCGGCATTGCGGGCGGTGGTGGACATGGTGGGACCTGTGACGGGTAAGCCGGGGTGGTATGGCCATGATCTGTGTTTAATAAGTTAAACACGATGTTGCGGTTAACGGCAAGCGCTACCAATTAGAGCGAAAGTGCCAAAATTGGCGGCCAACTCCATGACCCGGGCAGGCCGCCTGCCGTCAGGGGGCCTGACAAACCCGGTTGCGGCCCTGATGCTTGGCGTCGTAAAGCGCCCGGTCGGCCGCATCAATCAGTGCGGCCGCGTTGCGGCCATGGCCCGGATAACTGGCGACGCCGGCCGACAGCGTTGCTTGCAGACTCAGGCTGCCAAACGGCACCTGCAATTGTGCAAACGCGCGCCGCCATTGATCGGCGCGCTCGATGGCGGTGGCGGTGTTGGCATGCGGCAGCACAAACAGGAATTCCTCGCCGCCATAGCGACAGGGAATGTCGCTGGCGCGAGCTTGTTCTTTCAGCAACTGCGCCAGTTTCCGCAGCACTTCATCACCGGCCGGATGACCATAGGTGTCGTTGAGCTTCTTGAAGTGATCGATGTCGGCGAGCACGACGCTGACCGGATAGCCTTCGCGCAGCGCCCGCGCCAATTCGCGCTCGAGTGACTCTTCCAGATAGCGGCGGTTGAACAGGCCGGTGAGTGGATCGCGGATGGCCTGTTCGCGCAGCAAGCCGTGCAATTCCTCGACTTTGGCCAGCTGCTGTTGCAGGTGATCGTTGGTCAACCGCAGTGCGGTTTCCATCTGCTTGCGCTCGCTGATTTTGCGCGAGATGCCGCAAATGTAGCGAACCGCTCCGTCGTCATCGAGCAATGGCGACAGCACGGTGTCGAAGTCCTGGGTTTGCTGGTCGCGGTCGGTGGCGGACTCTTCGTAATGGCTGACCGTACGGGTCTCGACCACGTGCTGATAGCGCTGGCGAATGCGCGCCAGCAGCTCCGGATCCGAGAGCAGTTCGCCGAGTTCCTGATTCAGCATCTGGTCCTTGCTGGCGCCAAAGAAGCTGGCCATGGCGGTATTGGTGGCGACCAGCCGGAACCGGTTGCCCGGCTCGACCCGCAGCAGGAACACGTGATCAGTCATCGCGTCATAGAACTGTTGCAGCACCTTGCGCTGCTCACGCAGCTCCAGCTCGACATACTTGCGACCGCTGACATTGACCGCAGCGACAAAGATGGCGGCTTTGCCCTCGAACTCGGTCAGCCGTGCCGACACCGACATCCAGACCTTGTCGCCGTGCGGGGTTTGCAGGGCCAGCTCCAGATCATCGAGTTTGCCGTCGCGTTCCAGCGTGGCGATGAACAGTTCCCGATCGGCCGGGTTCTGGTAGTACATCGGCGCCTGCGTGCCGATCACCTCATCGGCGTGCGGCACATCGAATTCGGCCACCGCACGCTGATTCAGGTACAGCACCCGGTTGTCATCGAGCGCGGTGATGACGATGGCGCAGGGCGCACTTTCCAGCAGCAGCCGGTATTTGGCCTCCGATGAGCGCAGCGCCGCCTCGCCGGCCAGCCGGGTCCGGTGCAGCCGCCAGAGCCAGAGGCTCAGGGCCGCCAATGCGATTAGGGCGATCAGGTAGCCAACCACAGCCATGCTCACCACGACGGCCCCTCCCGGGCCTGTCTGCCTAGTCTGGCAGGCTCGCCGCCAAACGCCAGTGGCCGATCCTAATGAAAGGACCGACTTTGCTGTTGCGAGCAACCCGGCAGAATCGCCGTTGTGCTACGCTTTGCGCCCTTCAATTCCGTCGCGCCATGGCGGTGGCGGCGGGTCCAGTCGAAAGTCCGTTGCAAGGGTCGTGTCCATGAAAGCTCCAGTCCGTGTTGCTGTTACCGGTGCCGCCGGTCAAATCTGCTACTCCCTGCTGTTTCGCGTCGCCAATGGTGAAATGTTCGGCAAAGACCAGCCGGTCATCCTGCAGTTGCTGGAAATCACCCCGGCCCTGAAAGTGCTGGAAGCGGTGGCGATGGAGCTCAATGACTGCGCCTTTCCGCTGCTGCACGGCATCGTCCCGACCGACAATCCGGAAGTGGCGTTCAAGGACGCCGACTACGCCCTGCTGGTTGGCGCCAAGCCGCGCGGCCCGGGCATGGAGCGCAGCGATCTGCTGAAAGACAACGGCAAGATCTTCAGTGCGCTCGGCAAGGTGGTCGACAAGGTCGCCAGCAAGAACATCAAGATCGTCGTGGTCGGCAACCCGGCCAACACCAACGCCTACATCCTCAGCAAGAACGCGCCGTCGATTAACCCGCGCAACATCACCGCGCTGACCCGGCTGGACCACAACCGCGGCCTGCACCAGCTGGCCGAGAAAGTCGGCGGCAAAGTCAGCGACATCAAGAAGATGCTGATCTGGGGCAACCACTCGACCACCCAGGTGCCGGACATCACCTATGCCACCATCAACGGCAAGCCGGCCCCGAGCGTCGTCAACGACGACGCCTGGACCCGTGACACCTTCATTCCGACCGTCGCCAAGCGTGGCGCCGCCGTCATTGCTGCCCGTGGTGCTTCGTCGGCTGCTTCGGCGGCCAACGCCGTGGTCGATCACATGCGTGACTGGGTGCTTGGCACCGCGGACGGTGACTGGACCTCGATGGCCGTTGCCAGCGATGGCAGCTATGGCATCGAGAAGGGCCTCATCTACTCGTATCCGGTCACCTGCAAGAACGGCGAATGGACCATCATTCAGAACTTGCCGGTCAGCGATTTCATCAAGGGCAAGATGAAAGAGTCGGAGAAAGAACTGCAAGAAGAGCGCGATACCTGCAAAGATCTGATGTAATCGTTCGCTGCTTGTCGCGCTGATCGGCCGTTATCGCCGATCGCAAGAAAACGGGACCTTCGGGTCCCGTTTTCATTGCTTGCGCCTGCGCTGTTCCAGAACGGTGCGTGCGGTCAACGCAAGCGGGCCGATGGGCGTTCATCAACGCTCGCCGTCAGGCGCGAACCCGGCAGGTTGACTCCGGCAAACGAAGAAGCCTTCGTCGCGCTGATTTGCGAGCGGGAGAACCGGCGAATCGATGCGGGCCACGCTGAACCGCGCCGGGACAGTTCTGACGATCGAAGGTACCAGCCGCAACGAACGTCTTTCGGCAGTATCACGACGCTCAGTGCATACAAAGTTCTGATCACGGCTGCCGATTTACTTGTTCGATGGTCAGAGATCCAGCCATTTCATGCCGTTCATACCGCTGTTAAAACTACATTCTGATACACGGCGTAAAGCCGGCTTTACACTCCGCGACAAACTTACACTTTTGCTTGACGGTTAATTTTTGCGCGCCTAGATTGCGCGCCTTTGCCGGGGCCAGGCCCCGGCTTTCGTCAGTGCTGACGCTTGTTTTAATCATCCAGTCGCAGGAGTAGTTATGCTGTTTGCACAGATGCGCCGCCAGCCGGTTGCGCACGCGGTTCTTGTTTTGCTCGCCGTTTCTCCCGCTGTTTCGATTGCTGACGACGCTGCCGAAGACCGCATCGTCGTGACCGGCACCCATATCAAGCGTATCGATCAGGAAACCTCGTCGCCCGTCGTTGTCATTGATCGCAGCGTGATCGAAGGCTCGGGCGCTGTCACGCTGCATGAGCTGCTGCAACTGTCGCCTTACAACGGCGCCGGCAGCTTCAACGAATCGTTCACGACCGGCTTCACGCCAGGGGCGGCGGCGTTTGATTTGCGCAGCCTCGGTGCCGAACGCACTTTGGTGCTCGTCAACGGCAAGCGCCAACCGATGTACCCATTCGGTGCCGGTGGCAGCAATGCGTTTGTCGATTTGAACAGCATTCCGCTCGCTACCGTCAAACGTATCGAGATTCTGAAGGACGGTGCCTCGGCTTTGTACGGCTCTGATGCCGTTGCCGGGGTCGTCAATATCATTACTTATGACAGCTTCTCCGGTACCGAAATCGCGGTGCGCGGCAAAACCACCGAGCATGGTGGTGCCGATACCGGTGCCCTGTCAGTACTGCACGGTGGTGAAACGGAAAAACTGAACTGGCTGATTGGCGTTGATGCGTCGCACCGTGACGAGCTGCTCGGCGAGGACCGCGATTACGCCAAATCCTTGCGCCGCGACCTGGGTGAACTGGGGATTCGCGATGACCGTGACATCTTCAGTGGCGAAGGTTGGCAGCTCAACCAGTCGACCGGGGTGTTCTCTCCGCTTGGCTCTTGCGCGGCCGAAAATCGGTTTGCGGGTGCCGAACTCTTTGGTTTTGGCACAGGCGATATCTGCCTGAATGATTATGCTGGCCAGGCGCAGCTGCTGCCGGAAACGGATCGTGCCAGCGTCGATGGAAGAATCGGCTACGATTTCGGCTGGGCAACGCTGGCGCTGCACTATGGTGTCGTTGGCGTGGATACGCGCTCCACCGGTTTCCACGCGGCAATTCCGTTCCCCGTCAATGGCAACAGCATTGGCCAGGTGGAGACGATCGATGGCGCCAACATCCGGACTGTAAGGCGGTTGACCGAGCTCGGCACACCCACCATCGACACCGAGTCGCGCAGTCAGCAGTTTGGTATGGATTGGCAGTGGCAGTTGGCCGCTTACGATTTCAGCTTGGCGTTGTATCGCCATGAAACGGAAATTGATGAGACGCTCAGCGAGGGCTGGTTGCACAGGAATGACTACATTCGGTTGCAGGCAGACATCGCCAACAACGTATTCTCGATTCGCAATCCGCTGACCGCTAGCCAAGTAGACGATTACACCAGTGAGTTCTGGCACAAGGGTGAGTCGACGGTAACGGCGCAGGAACTGCGCATGTCCGGCCCGCTGGTGGATACCGTTCGCGGCCCGATCTGGCTGGCAGCCGGTCTGGAACACCGGAAGGAAACCTTCTTCGACCGCTCCGAGCAAGCCATTCTTGATGGCGATGTCGTTGGCTACGGTACCTCGGGTGCCGAGGGCGAGCGCTCGCTTGCCGCGGCCTATGTTGAAACGGCAATTCCATTGTCGGATACCGCCGAGCTGTCACTGTCGCTGCGTCAGGACGATTACAGCGATTTTGGCAGCAGCACCAACCCGAAGCTTGGCCTGCGCGTGAACCCGACCGACGAGCTGTTGTTCCGGTTGTCATGGGGCACGGGTTTCCGGGCACCGAGCATGCATCAGCTTTACACCAAACTGAATATCGGCAGCGCAGGCAATTTGCCCTTCGTCCAGTCGGGCAATCCGGATCTGGAGCCGGAAGAGTCGGAGTCGGTGGTGGTCGGCGTGCTGTTCGAGCCAGAGTCTGGCAGTGAAGTGTCGTTCGACCTGTGGTCAATTGATGTCGACAACATCATCAGCAATCTCGGCGCAGGCACGATCGCTCAACGCTGCCTGGCCGGTGGCACCTTGCCGGCTTTCTGTGCGGGCCGGATTATCGAAGCCAACCAGACATTCACGGCATGGGACGGCAGCCAGTACACCCCGACCGTTCGCACCTACAACGATTCGTTCCTGAATCTGGCCGGTCGCAAAGCCTTTGGTGCCGATCTGGGCTTTGCTTTCCGGTTCAACCGGGTCGCTGGTGGCGTGCTGAAATGGCAGACCGAGCTCTCCCGTTTGCTCAATCTGGAAGGCGAGGCTTATCCGGGTGCGGGTGTGGATGAGCAGGAAGGCAACTCCGGCAACCCGCTTTGGCGCGCGAAAATGAGCCTGCACTGGCAAGGCGAGGCGGCGAGCCACTACGCTGGTTTGCAGTATGTTGGGGAGTGGGATGTCCTGGATAACAACGGTGACGTGTTCTACACCATCGAAGATTACATTCAGCTGGACTATCAGTTCGGCTATGCGGTCACGACGAATCATCGCGTTGTCTTTGGCGTGCAGAACCTGACCGATGAAGAACCGCCGTTGTCGAGCTTTTCCTGGCCGTTCTTCAACCAGTCGTTGTACAGTCCAATGGGACGCAGTGCTTCGTTGGAATGGCAAGGCCGTTTCTGATCGTGTCGGATGGCCCGCGTGATGCGGGCCATTTGCTTGCGTGATGTGTCAAATCGAGGAGTGATTCGATGATGAACACGCTACGGCAAATGCGCGTTGTGCTTGTCGTGATGCTTGGCCTTTGTTCGGTGCCGGCGTTGGCATCGGTGCCGGAAGTGACGTTGGCGCCGAATGTGACGGTCCAGCTGCGCGGCATTGCAGTGGCGCAGGAGCTGCGCAGTGATTACTACATCGGCGCCATCTATTTGCCGGAGTGGAGTCCCGAGCTGGTGTTGGCGGCCAGCGAAACGGTACCGAAGCGGATGCAACTGAAGGTGCTGGCCGAGCGCTTGTCGGCGCGCGAATTCCAGCGCCATTGGAAGGAACGCATCGCGCTGAACAATCCACGCTCGGCGTGGCAGCCGCAGGGCGAGCGCATTCTGCAATTTGCCAATGCCTTTCGCGACAACCTGCAGCGCGGCGATCAGATCGAGTTCGATTTCCTGCCGGGGCGCGGCACCAGCGTCCGGCTGAACGGACAGGTGCTGACCACCATCACGGGTGATGGCTTCTATCCGTTGTTGCTGTCGGCCTGGCTCGGTGAGATCCCGCCGACCAAAGCCTTCCAGAACCATTTGCGCAGCGGCGCCGACAACCCGGGCTGGGCTGCGCTGACCGACAAGCTGAGCAGCCTGGCGATTGTCGAGCGGCCGCTGCTGAGCGTGGCGCCTGCAGTGGACGAGACGCCGGCGCGGGTGGCCGCTGTCGAACCGGCAAAAACCGCGCGCACCGCCGTGGCGAACAAACCGGCACCGGGCAAAACCGAATCGGGCCAGGCAGATTCGGGCAAAGCGGATTCGGGCAAGACCGTTGCAACCAAGACGGTGCCGACCAAGCCAACAGCAAGCGCGGTTGCGACGACCAAGGCGGCTGGCGATGGCCAGTCCGACAAGCTGGCCGAGCGCAAGCCGGTTGAGCCAATCGCGGATAAGGCTGGTGCTGGCACGTCTGATCCGGCGACCGTCATGGCCCACGCGGAACCCGCGGCTTCGACTGGCGGCACGGCTGATACGGTGCCGGTGGTGGCTGTGCTGGAGTCGGGAACGAACGTTGGCGGTGAGCCGGCGACCGAAAGCTCGGCATCGGAACTGGACGAGGACTTGCTGCTTGGCGAATACAAGCGGGATGCGCTGCGCCATATCCGCAAGCAGCTGGAATACCCGGCTCGTGCCTGGCGGCTTGGCCTGACCGGTTCCGGCATCCTCCGGGCCCGGCTGGACCGCAGCGGCACGCTGCTCGGCAGCGAGGTAGTCGTCAGTACCGGTCAGATGATCCTCGACCATGCCATGACCGCAATGCTGGAGCGCAGCCTGCCGTTGCCGGCGCTGCCGGCGGCCGTGCGCAGCAACGAACTGGAACTGGACATTCCGGTCGACTTCATCAAGTAAGCACTCGCTTGCAGTGCTTGATACGACTCACCAACGAAACCAACGGAGCCATCAGGCTCCGTTGGCTTTTTGACGCGCTCTGAATTTGTCAGGTCAGACCATGGCCAAGTTTGCGCCAGGCTTGGCTTTCTCCTGTCTTTATATGGCAGCACAGCCGTCTGTACTGGACTAGCGCCCCGAAAATTCGTTAACTTGCTCACAATTGGGGTGCTGTTCCAGGTATCGAATATGAAAAAAATCAAGCAATTACTGGTGATTGGTGGGGTTTCGCTGACGTTGGTGTTTGGCCAGCTGGTCGCGACCTCGGTGCAGGCAGCGGATGCCCGGGTCGCCAACACTGAGTTGCAGTTGCTCGGCATCGGGATGGCCCAAGAGCTGCGCACGGACATCTACCTCGGCGCCCTGTTTGCGCCGCCGGATGCCAAAACGTTGGATGCCGCGCTGGCCGACAATGTGCCGAAGCGGATGAGCATCAAGATCGTTGCCGAAAAATGGTCGGCTCGCGAACTCGGCCGTACCTTCAAGGAACGCATCGCGCTCAACAACCCGCGGCCGGTCTGGCAGGGCCAGGGCCAGCACATCATCGCCTTCGCCAACACCTTCAAGGACAACCTGCAGCGCGGCGACACCGTCAATTTCGATCATGTGCCCGGTGTCGGTACCGAGATTTCGATCAACGGCAGCAAGCTGAACACCATCCGCTCAACCAGCTTTTTCGCGCTGCTGATCAATGCCTGGGTCGGTGATCTGCCGCCCAGCCAGGCATTCAAGGCGGCGGTGACCGGCAAGGGTGATGCCCGCCAGCGCGACAGCTATGTGGCCCAGTACGACACCCTGCTGCCGGCGCCGGGTCGCACGTTCACGGCAACGGTCGAGAAGCCGGAAGAAAAACCGGCACCGGCCAAGGTGGCGGAAGCGAAACCGGCTGAGCCAAAGCCGGTCGAGGCCAAGCCGGCGCCGGGCAAGCCGGTCGAAACCAAACCCGCTGAAACCAAGCCGGCCGAAGCGAAAGTGGCCGAGAGCAAGCCGGCAGAAACCAAACCTGCAGAAACCCGGCCGGTCGCCGAGACCAAGCCAGTCGAAACCAAGCCAGTCGAAACCAAGCCGGCCGAAACCAAAGTGGCGGAGAGCAAACCGGTCGTGGCCAAGCCGGTTGAAATCCCGCCGGCCATTTCGGCGCTGGATGTGCCGGCTGTGGATGCGGTCATCGACCCGGACTTGCTGTTCGGTGACTACAAGCGGGAAGCCATGAAGGTATTCCGCAAGAACCAGTTCTATCCGCCGAAAGCCTTCAAGGACAAGTTGGTCGGTGAGGGCGTGGTCCGGGCGACGGTAGACAAGAGCGGCAACATGCTGGCCGTCGAAGTGGTCGAGTCCACCGGCGAGCGTCTGCTCGACCGCGCGATGATCGACATGGTCACCAAGTCGATGCCGCTGCCGGAACTGCCGCCCGAGCTGCCGGAAGACAGCTACAACATCGATGTGCCGGTGCGCTTCACGCTGTAAACTGCGACGCAGCAACCGCACATCGCAGCGGGGGCCATTGGCCCCCGTTTTTCATTGCTGCCGGACCGGCAGCCAACTTTTGGGAGACGTTCATGAGCAGCCAAACGGTGGTCATCGTCGGCGCCAGCAACAAGCCTGAACGTTACGCCAACAAGGCGCAGAAGCTGTTGCGACAGCATGGGCACAAGGTGATTCCGGTGCATCCACTGCTGACCGAGATCGACGGTGTGCCGGCGCAGCAGTCGCTGGCAACCATCATGGAACCGGTCGATACGGTGACCATGTACGTCGGACCGGATCGCAGCGCGGCGTTGGCCGATGCGCTGGTGGCGCTGCAGCCGCAGCGGGTGATTTTCAATCCGGGCTCGGAGTCGGCGCTGCTCGAACAGCGCCTGCGTGCGGCCGGTATTCCGTTCGAGGCGGCTTGCACCTTGGTGCTGCTCAACACGGATCAGTTTTGATCGTGTGGGCGTTGTGGACTGCAGCGGCGTTGTCGCTGCCGGCGATGCTTGCCGGTCATTATTCACGCCAGCGCTGGTACCCGCTGCTGAAACCGTTGCCGTTGTTGCTGCTGATCGTGGCGGTGGCGCACGCGCCGGATTTCACCGCCAAAACCAGCCTGCTGCTGGCATTGGCGGCGGGCTGGCTCGGTGATGTCGCGTTGCTGTTCCGGCGCGGTTTTCTGCCCGGTCTGCTGGCGTTCCTGCTGGGCCATGTCGCGATGGCCGTCGCGCTCTGGCAGCACGGCGCCAGCCTCAATGTCTGGCTGCTTGGCATGGTCATGCTGGCGGCGCTGCTGATGCAGCGCGCGCTGCGACCGCCCGGCCGATTGCTGCACGCTGCGGTGCTGATCTACGGCGCCGTGCTCGGGTTGGTTGCCGTGCTCGCCCTGTCACTGTCACTGCCGCGCGCCGACGCCTGGCCATTGGCGCTTGCTGCAGCGTTGTTTGTGCTCAGCGACAGTCTGCTCGGCTGGAACAAATTCCGCCACGCCTTGCCGGCGGCGCAATTGTGGATACTCGGCAGCTATTTCGCGGCGCAGTGTCTGTTCGTCTACAGCTTCCTGGCGGTGATGGCATGACCGACGCGTTGCTCACCCTGACCGAGGTCAGTTTCCGTTATCCGGGCGCGCCGCAGCCGGCGGTGCAACAGGTGAGTCTGCAGCCGCAGCCGGGCGAAGTGTTTGGCCTGCTCGGGCCCAATGGTGCCGGCAAGAGCACGTTGATGGCGCTGATCAGCGGCTTGCTGACGGCGCAATCAGGCCAGATCGATCGCCGCGCCAAACGGTTCGCGCTGGTGCCGCAGGAACTGGCGTTTTACCCGATGCTGAGTTGTCGCGAGAACCTGGAATTCTTTGCCGGCGTGCAGGGCCTGCGCGGCGCGCAGGCGCGCCAGCGCGTGCAACACTGCATCGAGCTGGCGCAGTTGCAGGCCGCTGCCGGACAGCGTGCCGCACTGTGCTCCGGAGGTCTGAAGCGGCGCTTGAACTTCGCCATCGGCATGCTGACCGATCCGGATCTGCTGCTGCTGGATGAACCGACCGTCGGGGTCGACCCGCAATCGCGCGCGCATCTGCTTGCTGCCGTGGCGAGCTTGCGCCAGCAAGGCAAAACGCTGATCTACACCTCGCATTACATGGAAGAAGTGCAAGCGCTCTGTGATCGGCTGGCGATCATCGATCACGGTCGGGTGCTGGTGCAGGGCCGGCTCGATGCGCTGCTGACCGAGGCGACACCGGTGCTGCGCGTGCGCTTTGCGGCGCTGCCAGCCGATCCGGCGTGGCAGCGATTGCCGGACGGTTTTGCGGCCTTGCCGGTCGAGGGCCAGGATCACCGGTTCAGCAAAACGGATGAGCAGCACTGGTCGTCGCTGCTGGCGCATTTCGAACGCCATGGCCTGCACTGCCAGCAGCTGCAGTACGGTCATCGTCACCTCGAAGATCTGTTCCTGCAATTGACCCACCGTACGCTGCGTGACTGAGAGCCCGGAATGACTGCGATGCCGAAAGCGGCCTATCTGAAAACCGTCGCGATTCTCGCCGGCAAAGAGCTGCGCGCGCTGGGCCGTGACTGGCATGGTTTGCTGGTGCTGTTCGCGATGCCGGCAGTGTTCATCCTGGTGATGTCGCTGGCGCTGCGCGATACCTTCCAACCGCCGACGCTGGAACTGGGCGCGCCCTTGCTGCTGGATGAGGCACAAACCGATGCCAGCCGCGCCTTGCTGACCGCCTGGCAGCAGACGCCAGCGCAAATGGTCAACAGGGACCGCAGCACGCTGGAACAGTCGCTGCGCCAGCGTGCCGCGCTGTGGGCGATTGTGATCACGCCGGCGTTTGCGGCTGAAACCAATACAGTAGATACCGCCGTGGTCGAGGTGTGGGCCGAACCGGGCTTGCCGATGGCGGCATTGGCAGCCGCGCACGCACAGGTCGAACGTGAGCTCGCATTGGCGCGTGCCCGTCAGCTGTTCGCATCGCAGCCGGTGCTGGCGTTGCAACTGGAACAATTGCCGAGTGTCACGGCACGTCACGTCGCCAGCAATGCCAATCAAGCAGCCCTGACCGCCACTCAGCAGAGCGTGCCGGCATGGCTGACCTTTGCGATGTTCTTTGTCGTGATTCCGCTTTCGACCATCGTGATCGCCGAGCGCAGCCACGGCACCCTGATGCGGCTTGCGACCATGCGCCTCTCGCCGCTGCAGGTCCTGCTCGGCAAGTTGCTGCCGTTCTACGGCGTCAACCTGATCCAGACCGGGCTGATGTTGCTGGTGGGCCGTTTTGTTGTGCCCGCATTTGGTGGCGATGCACTGCACTTGCAGGTCAATCCGTTGGCCCTGTTGCTGATCGCCAGCGCGGTCAGCCTGGCGGCGCTCGGCTTTGGCTTGCTGATCGCGAGCTATGCCAAAAGCATCGAACAGGCGACGACCATCGGTGGCGTCAGCAATATTCTGTTCGGCGCGCTCGGCGGCATCATGGTGCCGGCGCTGGTGATGCCGCCGTTGATGCGCGAGCTGGCGCAGTACTCGCCGATGAACTGGGGCCTGGAAGGGTTTCTGACGGTGTTTCTGCGTGGCGGTGACAGCGGCGCCGTGCTGCCCTACGTCGGTCTTTTGCTGACGCTCTGCGTTGCTTGCCTGCTGATCGCCAGCCGGGTATTGGCGAAAGCGATGCGCAGCTGACTTCCAGAAGATCGGGAGCAATTTTTTGCCCCCGATCTTTACATTCGGGCTATTTGATCAGCTTCAGCAGCTCGCGGAAGAACGCGGTTTCCTGCTCGGCCAGTTTCAGCAAATGCTGTTGCAGCAGTGGCAGATCCACTGGCATCCGGCCTTTGTTCATGCGGGCGGCAGCCAGCGCGAACTCGCGCCAGTCGTCACCGATTCTGGTCAGCACGGCAGCGTGCGTTGCCAAGCGTTCATCGCCGAGCAGCTGCGCCGCCTGCTGCAGGAAAGCGGCATACAGAAACCGGAAGCCGGCACCGCCGGTACCGATTTCCTCCTGCATCCTAACCACGTGGCCGACATAGCGGCGGACGTAATCGGCTTCGTACTTGCCGGCCAGTTTGGGCAGGCGATTAGCGAGAAAGCGAATGCCGCGGCTGCCGATGAACGGTGCCGGCGTGTGCAGCATGATCCGGCAGGTGCGAATCATTGCCGTACGCAGCAACGGCTTCAGATCCGGCGCTTGCACCGGGCCATCGAGATAATAGAGCAGCCCTTTGGGCGCCAGTACGCCGCGAACAAAGCGGGCTTTCTGCAGATCGGCGCTGGCGCAGCGCTTGACCTGCTCGAACACCGGATCGCTGATCAGGTAATCGTCACCGTCCTTGCCATAGGCCAGCAGATTGTGCGCGTTGAAATGAAAGCGCATCGCCGGTGGAAAGTACGGCAGGAAATAGACCGACGTCTGCAAGCCGACCAATTTTCCTTGCGCCAGCAACTCATCAAGCCGGCGTTTGCCTTTGTCGGCATCGCGGAAGGTTTCGAACCGGAACGGCAACTTCAGCAGCCGCTGCAGCGATTTGATCAGGAAGCGCGGCGGCATCCGGTAGGCGATCAGCGGCAGCTGGTTGATTTTGATGAACGGCAGGTACGCAAACGACAAACCGCTGGCAAGGCCGAACGCCATCGCCTCGGTCATCGGCAGGTCTGTTGCGCGCAGCATGGCCGACAGCACGCCGCTTTCGCAGTGCGCGTACTGCTGGTGCTCAAAGTCGGTACTTCCGGTGCTGACTGCCGTGACCGCGTCGCCGTGCATGCTGTGGCTTTGCATGATGTAGTCCTGATCGGTCATGGCAGTTGTTTCAGATGCGTGACAGCAATACCGAGCGCGTCGGCGTGGCGCTGCAAAAGCGTGGCCGACAGGCGGGAAAAAATGTCCGGCCGCAAATGCCGGCGCACCCGCCATTGCCACAGGCCGGTGGCCTGCGCCAGCGTCGGGACATCCATGCGCTGTTGATACATCCAGAACTCGAGTGGTGAGCTCAGGCCTTGTTCGACCCGTTGCCGCGCTTGCTGTGCCTGACTGGCAAACCACTCGCCGGCATCCAGCGTCGGGCCGAAATCGACTTCCGAACCACCGGTTTTGACCAGCACATACTCGCCGTCGGCATTGACGGCGTAAACCGCCTTGCGTTCGTGCTGGAATACCGGGTTGGTTTCCTGCGGCACATCGTCGGCACGCATCTCAAACCACCGTCAGATGAATGAAGGCGCTGGAGAAGCGACCGCTTTCCGGCACGAAACAGAGCAGGGTCTGACCCGGCACCAGGCGGTCCTGATTGAACAGTTCTTCCAGCATCAGATAAATCGATGCCGAACCGGTGTTGCCGCGCTCGACCAGATTGGTGAACCAGCGCTCGTACGGAATGGCAAAGTCGATGGCCTGCAGCGCATCGTGTATCGGTTGCTTGAAATACTGCGACGACATGTGCGGCAGGAACCAGTCGATCGCCTCGGCGCGCAGCTGGCGTTTTTGCATCAGCTCGCGCAGCGGTTTGACCAGGCAGTACTCGACGACATGTGCATTGAGCAGTTTGACGTCCTGCTTCAAGGCAAAAACCGAGCGTTGGCCGATCTCGTCATGGCTGAACCGGCTCCAGCCGATCAGCTTGCCCTGTTCGTCACGATCGGCACCGGCATACATGCAGGCGGGCAATTCATTGGCATAGGAAAAAACATCGATCCAGTCGATACGCAGGCTGCGGTCTTCGCGATTCGGTTGATTCTGCAGCAGCATGGCGCCAGCGCCATCGGACAGCATCCAGCGCAGAAAATCCTTTTCGAACGCAAGCTCGGGCTGTGCTGCCAGTGCTTGCAATTGCTGCTCGGTTTCGGCGGCATATTGCTGGGCGCGCAGGCTGATCGAGGCCATTTCCGAACCGGTGGCAACAGCGTTCTGCGCTTGCCCGCTGAGCACGTTGAGCCAGGCGTATTTCAGTGCCGTGGTGCCGGCGAGACAGATGCCGGCGGTTGCCACCACCTCGCACGGCGGGATACCGAGCTCGCCATGGACCATTACGGCATGATTCGGCAACAGCTGATCCGGATTGGATGTCCCTGTCACCAGACAGTCGATCTGCGCCAGTGCGAAGTTCGCGTCGGCGAGCTTGCGAACGGCTTGCGCCGTGAGCTGGGCATTGCTGTAACGGGGCTCGCCGGTTTTCGGGTCGAGCACGTAGTGGCGTTTGCGGATGCCGTTGTTGCGCAGGATCAGCCGACGCGAGCGCGAAGGCCGTTCACCGACCATGCCGAGCACGGCTTCCATTTCGTCATTGCCGACCGGGTCATTCGGCAGGTAAGCACTGATGCGGTTGATATAGACAGCGTTCATACAAACTCGTTGAGCCGGCCGGCATCCGATCCGGACGGCAATTCATAATGATCTTTCATGGCCTGCAAACGCTTGCGCAGCACCGGCCGCAGCAGCCATTTCAGCAGCATGGTCACCGGTACCACGGTGACGATCAGGGTGAGCAAAAACACGATGTAAAACACCAGCGCCAAACGGCGTGGCAGCGCGCCGGGTTTGCCCAGCGCGCGCAACAATTTGCCCCAGATGCGGAAGCTGCGGATGCCGACGCGTTCGCTGACGATCAACCGGTCGTCGACCTCACAGGCACGCAGGCCGCGCAGCATCGGCGTAGCCGCGCGCTCGGCGTCGGCGCGCAGGCCCGCCACAATGGCGCGACCAAAACGCGAGCAACCATCAATGTCGGCGTCCGAGACGCCAGCACGCGGAAACCCCCAGAACGCCTCCCGGCGCCCGGTCAACACCCAGCGCGGTGTGGTCACAAAGGTCGCCATGGCGGAAGCGCGATCCGTGAGGGCCACGTGGTCGCAGTGGCGGGCGCCAGCATCTGCCAGCAGCGTTTTGACAGCTTCCTGCGCCATCAACCACATGTTGCGACAGGCAGTGACGGTGACGACGGCTTTGCCGTTCAGCAAGCGCTGGCCCTGTTCGCTTTGCAGGAATGCCGTGACCGGTGCGGCCGGCGACAGGAACCAGACCGGATAACCGACGATGATCAAATCGAAGTCGGCATCGGCTGCCAGTGGCAACGGCACCAGCGCGGCCGGGTCGCGGTGCACGCATTCCGGAAAGCTGTCCATGAACTGCCAGAACGGCCATGGGAACGGATACGGCGTTGCCGGCTGCAGTTTCAGTTCCTGCAACCGGATGTCATCAGCTTGACGCAGCGGCATCAGCAACCGGTCCATGACCCGATCAAGCTGACCCGATTGGCTGTACCACACGGCCAAAACCCGTTTCACAGTGCGATTTCCCTGGCAGGGGTTGTTCAAAAAGTCGGCTAGGGTAGCCAGTGATCCGTATTGTGACAAGTCACGTAAAGGCGCGCTCGTCTGCCGGCTGGTCAAATTCACCATAAATCAGTCGTTTACACCGCAACGGCACCAAGGCAGGCCAAACAAGTCTCGAGAAATCAGTGCGTTAACGAATGGCCCACGGTTTGCTGAGCAGACAGCAGGAGGTACTCGCGATGAGTCTGTTCTTGAACCTGTTGTGGCTGCTGTTTGGCGGCTGGCTGGTGTTCCTGTGCTACCTGACCGGCGGTTTGGCGTTGTGCGCCACCATCATCGGATTGCCGTGGGGCTTTCAGAACCTGAAGCTGGCACTGTTTGCCCTGTTTCCGTTTGGCTCGACCTCGGTCAGTCGGGAGACTTCGACCCCGAGTGGCATCCTGTACATTTTTCTGAACATCATCTGGTTGCTGTTCGGCGGTCTGTGGGCGGTGCTGTTCCATGCCGTGTTCGGGCTGATCCTGTGCCTGACCATCATCGGCATTCCGTTTGGCTTGCAGCATCTGAAGTTGATGCGGCTGGCGGTGACGCCGTTCGGGCGCAATCTGGCGGATATTCGCTGAAGGGGGTTCAAAAAAAACGGGGCTCGCGCCCCGTTTTTTTCTGCTGCGATCAGAACGTCCGCGATCAGAACGTCACTTCGCCGCGCAGGAAGTACTGGCGACCGGCCAGACTGAACGGCACGGTATTCCAGCCATAGGTGAAACCGATCTCGTCGCTGAACGGCGAACCGTCACTGCCCCACTTGTCCGGATAGGTATCGAACAGGTTCAGGATGCCGCCGGAGAGCCGGAACGATTCGTTGAAATCGTAGAACGCGGTGGCATCGAACAGGGCTTTGCCGCCCCAGGTATGTTTGCCGAGACCATAGGCCGCGGGGTGATCGGAATAGCTGCCGTAATAGGTCGCCCGCAGGGTGCCGGAGAAGCCGGCGACCTTGATGGTGCCAGCCACCGTTGCCCGTTCGCCTGGCTGGGCGTTTTCGATCAGGTTGCGGATACCGGCATCGACCACGACATTGTCCGGCACGATGGTGGACGACGTGTTCACGGCGGTGATTTCGGTATCGTTCAAGTGCGCGGTGGCCTCAATCAACCAGTCCACCGCGCCGCTTTCGAATCGCCACAGGTTGACCCAGTCGAGCCCGCGGGTTTCGGTGTCGGCGGCGTTGGTGAAGGTTTCGACGCGGGAGACGCCATCGAGTTGACCATCGCCACCGGCTGCGACCGGGCCGTGCGCATCGAAGAAATCGTTGATGGCGTCCGGGTTTGGTCCCTCGGCTACCGTGCCATCGGCAATGGCCTGCGAATAAACGATGCGATCATCAATATTGATTTGATAGAGATCGATGGTGGTGGTCCAGACATCGCCGCGGTAAATCAAGCCAATGCTGAAACTCTCGGAAGTTTCTTCCTTCAACTCGGAAAAACCGAGCTCTTCCGCCAAGGCCGAACCCGGCCGCAAGGTCACCAGATCGGACAACTGGCCCTGATCATTCAGCGAGATCGAACGCTGGGTAAAAAATTGTTGCTGCACGCCGGGCGCCCGGAAACCGGTCGAATAAGTGCCGCGCAGTGCCAGCTCCGGCGTCAGCTCCAGGCGGCCTGACAGTTTGCCGGTAGTGGTTTTGCCAAAGTCGGAATAATCCTCGAAGCGCAGGGCGGCACCGAGCGTGAAGCTGTCGGTCAGGAAGGCCTCGGCATCCACATACACACCGGTGCTGTCGCGGGTTTCATCGATTTCCATTTCCGGTCGGAAACCGGCGAAACCTTGCATGCCCGGGGTGGTGAAATCTTCTTCACCGCAAATCGGGCCGGGCAGACCCAACGGGTTGGCGTTCTGGTTGCAAAGCGTATCGCCACGGGCGTACGAGACCAGATCACCAGCTTCGATCTCGTAACCGTCCTCCCGCCGCTCGGCACCAACCGCGAGCGACAGTTCGTCCTTGCCAATGCCCCAATCGACCGTGCCGCGGAAGTCGACATTGAAAACGCCAAGGCTGTTGATCAACGCGCCGTCATAGGCGGTAGTGGGGCTGTCCGGACCGTAGCTGGTGTTCAGTGATTCCAGATTGCGGAACTCCATCCGGTTTTCACCGATGCCATAGCTGACGTCGAATTCCCAGCGGTCGCCAAGGTCGGTACGAAAGCCAACCGTGAACGCTTCGTCTTCTGACTGCGTGCCCAGTTTTGGGGTGATGCCATCGGGATAAATTTGTGGCCAGACCCGGCCATCACCCGGACTGCGGAAAAAGCCGAGCGACTCGGCTTCGCGCTCGCCGACACCACCGAATGCATACAGTGCGCCTTCACCAAGCGGCAGCTCGGCATTGAACCAGACTTGGCGCGCTTCCATCGCCGCTTCACCGACCAGCAGCAGCTGGCGCGGTTCAGGAATCGAGCCGAACCAGTCCGTTTTGGGAGCGCGGTTGATCTCGTCCTTGTCCTGCCATTCCAGGCTGAGATTGAAGGTGCCACTTTGCCCGAGCGCGAAACCGGTATTGATGCCGACCTGCTTGTTCGCTTCGCCTTCCTCGGTGCGGCCGTAATGGGCCCAGGCGCGGGTGCCGGTATCGTCTTTCAGGATGATGTTGATCACGCCGGCGATGGCATCGGAACCGTATTGGGCGGCGGCACCGTCGCGCAGCACTTCAACGCGGTCAATCGCCGTGATCGGAATGGCGTTCATGTCGGTGCCGGCGTTACCGCGGCCGACGTTCTGTTGCACGGCAACGACTGCTTGCTGATGTCGGCGCTTGCCATTGATGAGCACCAGCACCTGATCCGGCCCCATGCTGCGCAAGCTGGCCGGTCGCATCAGATCCTGACCATCGGAGGTCGTGGTGTTGTTCATGTTGAAGGACGGCGCCAGCGCCCGCAGCAGTTCGGCGGTGTCGGTGATGCCGGCGTTGCGGATCGATTCGTTCGAGATGATGTCGACCGGGGCGGCGGTTTCGGTGGTGGTGCGGCCACTGACGCGGGTGCCGATGGTGACGATGCGTTCTTCCGGTTCGTCGCTGGCTTCTTCGTCAGCGTAAGTGTTGAAGCTGAGACTGCTCAGCACAGCCAGCGCGAGCAGGCTGAGTGTGCGGGGATGCAATGCAGGGGATGTCATGGCGGTGCTCCTTGTAATGGTTATACGCAGAGCAACCCGGCAATCGAAAAGGCGTTACTCTGCGGCACTGGCAGAGCAGACAACGCAACTTGTCCGCAAGTGACGGAGCGACTATATCACTGCAGTTGGCACTGGCAAGCCAGTTCAAAAAGATTGTGAAGCAGGCGCCATAAATCGACTGGTCACCTGCTTCTCGCCCGGCGTTGTGCAAGGCTCAGTAACCGGCAGCTTGGCCGTCTTTTCTGCCTTCCGACGCGCCGAGGTAAACGCCGCTTTGTCCGTCGCGCAAAATCGCCTGATAGCCGCCGTAGCCACCATTGTTGAATTGCACCTGATGGCCCTTGCGCATCAGCTCGCGAATGGTTTCGTAAGCGAATCCGGTTTCGAGATAGGTGATGCCGCCGTCCGCCATCGCGGCGCCGTTCGGCTCATCGACGCTGGCTTCGTGGTAAATGCGCGGGGCATCGCCGGCTTCCTGCAGGTTCATGCCGAAATCGATCAGGTTCATGACGATCTGGACATGTCCCTGCGGCTGCATGGCGCCACCCATGACGCCAAACGAAACCCACGGTTTGCCATCCTTGGTGATGAACGCGGGAATGATGGTCTGGAATGGCCGCTTGCCCGGGGCAAAGCTGTTGGCGTGGCCCTCGGTCAGCACAAACATCTCGCCGCGATCTTGCAGGACAAAGCCAAGCCCGTCCGGCGTCATGCCCGAACCCATGCCACGGTAATTGCTCTGGATCAGACTGACCATGTTGCCGTCTTTGTCTGCCGTGGTCAGGTAAATGGTGTCGCCGTCATTGAGCGGGGCATGGCCGGCATCGACCGCCTGCATTGCCTTGTTGAGATCAATCAACTTGCGCCGCTCGTCGGCGTAGGCGTCACTGAGCAAATGCGCGACCGGCGTTTTGACAAACGCCGGGTCGGCGTAGAACTTGGCGCGATCGGCAAAGGCAAGTTTTTTCGCTTCGACAAACAAGTGCACGTGTTCGGCCGAGCCGAACGGGATCTGGCTGAAGTCGTAGCCTTCCAATACGTTCAGCATTTGCAGTGCAGCGATGCCTTGCGTATTGGGCGGCAGTTCCCAGACCTCATAACCGCGGTAATTGACCGAAACCGGCTCGACCCATTCGCTGCGGTGGCTGGCCAGATCGTCGTAAGACAAGAAGCCGCCGTGCTTTTTCATGTAGGCGTCGATGCTGCGGGCAATCTCGCCCTTGTAGAACGCATCGCGACCGCCTTTGGCGATTTTTTCCAGGGTGTTCGCGAGATTGGGGTTCTGCCACATTTCGCCTTTGGCCGGCGCGCGGCCATTGATGGTCATCTGCTCCTTGAAACCCGGCCATTTCGACAGCACCGGCACGCTGCGCTGCCAGTACCAGGCAATCAGTTCGGCGACCGGGTGACCATCGCGGGCGTATTGGATGGCAGGCGCCAGTAGGGTTTTCATCGGCAGCTTGCCGAATTTCTTATGCAGTTCGAACCAGCCATCGACCGTGCCGGGCACTGACACCGGCAGCGGGCCGTGGGCCGGAATCGCGCTCAATCCCTGATTTTTGAAGTGCGCAAGCGTCAGGCTTTTCGGGCTGCGGCCGGAGCCGTTCAGACCGTGCAACTTGCCGGTCCTGGCGTCCCAGACAATGGCGAACAGATCGCCGCCGATGCCGTTGCCGGTCGGTTCCATCAGGCCCAGTGCGGCGTTGGCGGCAATGGCGGCGTCAACCGCCGTGCCGCCCTGTTTCAGGATATCGAGCGCAATCTGGGTGGCGAGCGGATGGCTGGTGGCGGCCATGCCATGCGGGGCGATGACCTCGGAACGGGTGGCAAACGGCCGGCCGGTAACGCGGTCTGCGGAAAGGGCGGCGGGTGCGAACACGGTGGCGGTGAGGCCGGTGAACAGCAAGGTAGTCAGTGCTGCCACGGCAGCGGAATGGAGTCGGGTCATGGGCGGCGGCGAATCAGACGCGGACAAGTCTCGGGAACCGTGACCATAGATCCGTGCTGGTCCGGTCGGCAAGTGGAGGCCGAACAGCTACAATAGCGGGCACCGGAAATGGCCCATGCAGCGCAGGGCCATTGCTCATTTGACGGCCCGGCGCCCACCGGGCCGGAATCCATTCTTCAACACGGCAGCCACCCGCATGCGCGACGCATTTCTGCAGCACCTTCGCAACCAGATCCAGGAACTGAAAGACACCGGCCTGTACAAGGACGAGCGCGTCATCGACAGCCAGCAGACCGCCGACATTCATGTGACCACCGGCGAGAACGTCATCAACTTCTGCGCCAACAACTATCTCGGCCTTGCCAACAACAAGCAGCTGATCGAAGCCGGCAAACAGGGCCTCGACAAATACGGTTACGGCATGGCCTCGGTGCGCTTCATCTGCGGCACGCAAACCGTGCACAAGGATCTGGAAGCGCGGCTGTCGAAGTTTCTCGGCACCGAAGACACCATTCTCTATTCATCCTGCTTTGACGCAAACGGCGGTCTGTTCGAAACCATTCTGGGCGAAGAAGACGCGGTCATTTCCGATGCGCTCAATCACGCCTCGATCATCGACGGCGTCCGGCTGTGCAAAGCCAAGCGCTTCCGTTACAACAACAACGACATGGCCGATCTGGAAGCCAGGCTGAAAGAAGCCGATGCCGCCGGTGCCCGTTTCAAACTGATCGCCACCGACGGCGTGTTCTCGATGGACGGCATCATCGCCAACCTCAAAGGCATCTGCGATCTGGCCGACAAGTACGGCGCCATGGTCATGGTCGATGACTCGCACGCGGTCGGTTTTGTCGGCGACAAAGGCCGCGGCAGCCACGAATTCTGCGGCGTCATGGGGCGCGTCGACATCATCACCGGCACGCTCGGCAAAGCGCTCGGCGGCGCCAGTGGCGGTTACACCGCCGGCAAGAAAGAAGTGATCGACTGGCTGCGCAATCGCTCGCGGCCGTATCTGTTCTCCAACACGCTGATGCCGGCCATTGCCGCCGCCACCATCCGCTGCCTCGAACTGCTCGAGGGCGGCGATGCGCTGCGCAACAAGCTGCGCCGCAATGCCAGCTATTTCCGTGACAAGATGAGTGCGCTCGGTTTCACGCTCGCTGGCGCCGATCATCCGATCATCCCGGTCATGCTCGGCGATGCGGCGCTGGCCAAGGAGTTTGCCAACCGGATGCTGAAAGAAGGCATCTATGTCATCGGCTTTTCCTTCCCGGTGGTTCCGAAAGGTCAGGCCCGTATCCGCACCCAGATGTCGGCCGCGCATGAGCTGCACCACATCGACAAGGCGGTGGCGGCGTTTGCCAAAGTCGGTCGTGAGCTGGGTGTGATCAAGTGAGTGGCATGCCCCTCGCCCCTTGTGGGAGAGGGGCAGGGGAGAGGGGACTCTCCATCCGCAGAGAACTTCGAAAAACAGAAGTAGAGCGGTTCAAGGCTCGCAGCGCCGGATCCGCTGAGTCAAGACATGACAATCGGTGGATCCGCTTGGCTTGATCCACCCTGCAGTTTGATCGAGGTGCGCCCTGCGCACCGCAAGAGGTAACGCAAATGAAAACGCTCGCCAAAGTCAAAGCCGAACCGGGTATCTGGATGGTTGATGCCGCCAAGCCGGATGTCGGCCCGAACGATGTGCTCATCAAGATCAAGAAAACCGCGATCTGCGGCACCGACATGCACATCTACAAATGGGATGAGTGGTCGCAGAAAACCATTCCGGTGCCGATGACCGTCGGTCACGAATACGTCGGCGTCGTCGCTGGCATGGGCAGCGAAGTCAAAGGTCTGAAGATTGGCCAGCGCGTGTCCGGCGAAGGCCATCTCGTTTGCGGCCATTGCCGCAACTGCCGCGCCGGTCGCCGTCACCTGTGCCGCAACACCACCGGTGTTGGCGTCAACCGTCCGGGCGCTTTTGCCGAGTATCTGGTGATCCCGGCCGAAAACGCCTTCCCGATCCCGGATGACATTCCGGACGATATCGCCGCGATTTTCGACCCGTTCGGCAATGCCACCCATACCGCGCTGTCGTTCGATCTGGTCGGTGAAGACGTGCTGATCACCGGCGCCGGCCCGATCGGCATCATGGCGGCGGCGATTTGCCGTCACGTCGGTGCCCGTCATATCGTCATCACCGACGTCAACGAATACCGGCTGGATCTCGCCAAGAAAATGGGCGCCACCCGTGCCGTCAACGTCAGCAAAGAAAAAGTCACCGATGTCATGCACGAACTCGGCATGACCGAAGGCTTCGATGTCGGTCTGGAAATGTCCGGCGTGCCAGCGGCGTTCCGCAGCATGCTGGAAGCGATGAACCATGGCGGCAAGATCGCGATGCTCGGCATTCCGCCGTCAGAAGCCGCGGTGGACTGGAATCAGGTGATTTTCAAGGGCCTCATCATCAAGGGCATTTACGGCCGCGAGATGTACGAGACCTGGTACAAGATGGTCGCGATGATACAGTCCGGTCTTGATCTGACGCCGATCATCACCCACCGCTTCAATGTTGCGGATTTCCAGCAAGGTTTCGAGACGATGGGGTCGGGGAATTCCGGTAAGGTGATTTTGAGCTGGGAGTAGTTCTTCTAGCCAGAATTATTTTATTTCGAAGTGTCCGTGTAACTGAAGGGAACTGAAAGCCCCTCGCCCCTTGAGGGAGAGGGGTTGGGGAGAGGGGGGCTACGGAGAGCCTTGCCTTCAGTAACGAAGAACAGACGTAGATTGTCGAGCTGCGCATCGCCACAGCGAACGCAGCGACTTCATGTCGACATCCACCATTGCCGGTTCGCGCACCGGCGGGCGCCTTACTTTCTTTGCGTGCGCGAAAGAAAGTAAGCAAAGAAACGCACCCCAGCTGCGCCAGAAGCTTTTCTTTGCTTCGTATACACCTGCCCGTCGCCGCACTGTCATTGGCTTGGGCACGCGCAGATGCGACATCCCTGTCTTATCAGCGCTACGCCGGCGTCCTTGCCGGCGTACCCGGCCATCGACAGCGCGACGACGGCTGGCGCAGATGGGGCCCCGTTTGCTCTAGCAGGAGCGGAAGCTTCGGCCCCGTAAGCCCGAGGAGGTGTGCGAAAGCCTCAATGCTTGTGTTCCATCGAGCACTGTGCTCCGGCCTGCTCAATCTCAATCGTGGTATGAACAAAACCATGCCGATGCGCCAGCGCATGCACAGCTTGTTTCACCAAACCAATTTCAGCGGCCGAAATCTCATCGCCAACAATCAAATGCGTGGTCAGCACATGCCGTTCGCCGTCCAGTGACCACAGGTGCGTGTGGTGGCAGGACTGCACATCCGGGATGGCGCACAGTTCCTGCTCAATTGCCGGCAAGCTCAGTTCTTCCGGCACCGCTTGCAGGAACAACGCGACGGTGCGGCGCAGGTTCTTGACCACATTCCAGGTGATGTAGAGCGTGATCAGCACCGACAGGATCGGATCCAGAATCGGCATCGGCTTGATGATCATCACCACGCTGACAACCAGCACGGCCAGCCAGCCAAGCAAATCCTCATACAGATGCCAGGCCATGACCTTGGCATTCATCGTGTTCTCGTGGCGCAAGCGGAAAGCCGCGAAACCGTTGACCGCCACCCCGAGCACGGCCAATGCCAGCATGCCCGGTGCATGTACCGGTTCCGGTTGCAGCAGGCGTGGAATGGCTTCCGACAAAATAAATACACCGCCGACCAACAGAATCACGGTGTTGATCAGCGCACCGAGCAGCGAAAAGCGCCGGTGACCGTAGGAGTAACGCTCGTCTGCCTGCTTGCCGGCGTAGCGCTCCAGCTGCCAGGCCATGCCAAGCGCGATGCTGTCGCCGAGATCGTGCAGCGCATCGGACATGATGGCGAGGCTGTTGGTCAGGATGCCGCCAATGAATTCAATGATGCAAAAGCCGAGGTTCAGCCAGAACGCGAGTGCGATATTGCTGCCGCCATGACGATGGTGGTGATGGCCATGACTATGATGATGCCCTCCGTGCGCATCACCGCGATGATCGTGCGCAGCGGCCGGCGATGGCGTCGAGGACGGCGAGTGGTGGTCGACCATGGCGTCTGTATGCCTTGCAGGAGTTCAAATCACCGTAGCATTATGCGGCACCGGTTTCTCCCGCAACAACGTCCCAGACATTGGAACCCACCATGGCAAGCTCCTATCAGATCGCGCTCATCACTGGCGCGTCCAGCGGTTTTGGCGAAGCGATTGCCGAGCGGCTCGCCGCCCGCGGCATGAAATTGCTCCTGCTGGCACGGCGCGCCGACCGTTTGCAGGCGCTGGCGCAGCGTCTGAACGTGCCGTGTCACCTCATCGCCGTGGATGTCCGTGATCAGGCCGCGCTGCGCGCTGCCATCGCCGCGATCCCGGCGGATTTTGCCGCGGTTGATGTGCTGGTCAACAATGCCGGCCTCGCGCTCGGGCTGGAGCCTGGCCACAAAGCGGACTGGAACGACTGGCAGCAGATGATCGACACCAACTGCACCGCGCTGGCGCTGCTGACGCGGCTCATCCTGCCCGGCATGGTCGAGCGCGGTCGCGGCCATGTGCTGATGATGGGCTCGATCGCCGGCTCGTATGCCTACCCCGGCGGCAATGCCTACGGCGCCAGCAAGGCTTTTGTTGATCAGTTCGCCCGCAACCTGCGTGCTGATCTGCTCGGCACCGGCGTGCGCGTCACCAATATCGAACCCGGCCTGGTTGGCGGCAGTGAATTCTCGTTGGTGCGCTTCAAGGGCGATGCCGAGAAAGCCGCGAAAGTGTATGCCGGCGCTGACGCACTGACGCCGGCCGATGTCGCCGAATGCGTCGACTGGGCCATCGCCCAGCCGGCCCATGTCAACATCAGCAGCATCGAAGTGATGCCGGTGTGCCAAGCCCACGGCCCGCTCGCCGTGCATCGCAAAGGATGATGATCATGCGTCTGACGCTGCTCGCTGCCGTGATGGTGCTGACCGGTTGTGCCGTTACCGATACCACGACGCTGACCCCAAAAAACGTCGTCCAAGCCGATGCCGAGCCGGTGCCGGAGTACCCGCACTACCAATACCAGAGCTACTGCGGCAAACCCTGCCAACCGGTCACGGTGCGCTGGCAGTTGAGCGGTGCTTATACCGTGCAGCGCGGTGATGCGCCAACGGTCAGCGGCAAAATGGACGCACAGCAAGTTCAGCGGCTCGCCTCACTGTACGCTGAGCTACAAACGCTGACATTGGGTCTGCCAAAAGATCTGACCCGCGCCCCTATTTGCAAGCAGTACGCAACCGATCACGCCGTCAAGATTTTCTCGACCCCGGCAACGGTTGACGGCTGGAAGTTTAAGGATAACTACGGCTGTATCGGGTTTGAGAAAGCCGAGGCATTGCGCCAACTAGAGTTCGATATCGAAGCATCGTTGCCAGTTGAAGCACAAATTCGTAGGACACAGTAATCGAATAACATTGCGTCCTACGAGGTTTGACGGATTCTGCTGCAATCTGGCGCAAGCCGACCATTAGTGGGCAAGTGAACCATGGGTACGATGTAAGGAAATGCGTCGAGTTGAGTTCAGTACGACGCCTCCCTCTGATGCTGTACCCCATTAGGTGAAAATTTACTTCGGCGCAAACATCTTGCGCACCTTTTCCATAGCGGCTGGGGCGGCATTGTCAAAGTCTGGAAGGCCTATCCTACGTCGCTCGGCGAGCAAAGAATCATACTTCCCACGAGCAACCTCTTCGGCTCGCTGAACGTCAGCATTATCGAGTTTGAAAGGTCCGCGCTGAATTCCTTGGCGCAGCAGATCTCCATTGAGGTCACCTCGCCTTGACGCGACCACAAGCCATGCGTAGGCCTCAATCATGCTTTCTTTTGCGCCGTTAATATCAGTTTGGCTGCCGATGTCCATGTGGATTTGGGCCAAATCAATCACTGACTTAGTGAAACCGCGCACTGACGCCTGAATCAAATATGGTTTTGCCGCTTCAACATTGCCAGCCTCCATCATCTTTTGCGCAAAAAGAAGCTGAGCATTCCTATCACCAAGATCGGCAATTTGTTGAAGAGTCTTAACAGGGTAAGAGTCGTAGGAGTTTGACTGAGGAACCATGACTCCATTTTGTTCAATATAGTCAACGTACCCAAGGGATTCTTGCCATTCTCTGATAATCACTTCTTCTTCCGGCGTCGGAACTTCATGCCCAGCGCCCATTGTTCGGGGTGACGTCTCGCTGCTTGATTTTTCTAGGGAAATATTGTGAGCACCGATATCCACACTTTCATTCGATAGTGCGCTCTCGCCAGCCTGAGGCGATGATGCATCGTCAACCACATTTCCGTCGCGGCGTACAAAAACGTACAGTCCAACGCAAATGGCTACAGCGAGGAGTGGCAAAGCTACAAACTTTCGATTGAAAGGCATTTGTTGTTCCAAATACAGTTTGGACTTTGGTCCAGCGAATGAAGAGCGCTGGATCTTTCTGAGCGACAAGGGGGGGTTGAAGTTGCTGAAGCATGCCATATACGGAGCTTTAATCCTTCTCATATCCACGTATTGTGCGGTCGCAAGGTCTGAAGGTGCGTGTGCGACCAGTTCAGAGAATGGCGGGGTGCGAGCCATATCCGTCCGCTCATCGGTAAGCGCTGGGGATGTTAGAAATATGGCGGCAGGAGCTTGGCGAGATCGCATCAAGTGTTCAGATGCAATACGGCAGCACCGTCGCATCTGATACCGGTGATGCAGGCGCGAATCTTGTTGTGATGGTGCGCGTCTATGGGTTCTGGTCGCCGATAGGGCCTTTCTACGTACCTTTTGATGGCAATACCAGCATTGGAAAAGCGGTGCTGAATCACGCCAATGTGGACAAGGGCAAGCCGGACCCAAACCCCTGTGATCCCGAGAAAAATGATGACAACAGCAACTCCGATGCGTCAACCGGAGGTGGTGGGGCTACGGAGGCGGCGAGGGCCACGGAGGCGGCAACACGATTACTCTTCCAGATGGAGTTCTGGTCTGTTCCGTTGGAGTTAACTGCCCTCGAGTAATTGTACGTCAAGTCTCTTCGTAACTTTTTCAATCTGGGCACTTTGAATGACGAAAAGGCGACCATCGGTCGCCTTTTCTATTCGGTGAGGCTTAATTCAAGCCCAACTCTTTCTTCGCCGAACCAATCGTCAGCGGGTGATAACCCGGTTCGGCTTTCTTGAACACTTCAATGGCCCAGGCTTTGTTGGCCGGGGTTTGCGCGAGCAGGTTGTACAGCGGGATGACCAGCTTGCGGCGACCGATGCTGATCAGATACTGCTCGAGGCGCGGGAAGGCCGGTTTGTAGTCGGCTTTGATCGCGGCGCGCAGCCAGACGTGGGCGATTTCGTTGTTGCCGGTCTGGGTCAGTTTGAAGGCGGCGTCGAGTGCCTGCATTTGTGCGACGGTCGGCTTGTCGGCGAAGCCGTTCAGGAAGCGCAGCCATTCGTGGGTGGTCCACTTCTGGGTCTTCAGCTTGTTGGCGGCCAGCTTGCCGCTGGTGAAGCCGGCGAGCTGTTCATCAACGGCTTCGAAGGCCGGCGATTCCGGTTGCGGGGCGTCTTCCGGCAGGCCTGGTTGATAGATCCACTCTTTCAGTTTCGCCAGTTTGATGCCGCGCTGGTTTTTCCGGATCAGTTCCTTGTCGGCGTAGGCGACGAACTCTTCGGTGGTCAGCGTCTTGAATTTGTAGGCGGCGAAATAGCCTTTGACGAAGGCGTCAAATTTGTCGCGGCCGTATTTTTCTTCGAGGTAGAACAGCAGCGCGGCGCCCTTGTCGTATGGCACCCGGCTGAAAGCGTCGTCCGGATCACGGCCGGTCATGTCGATGGCGAGTGCGCGGTCTTTCTCGTCCACCTTGGCGAAGTCTTCCAGCAGATCGTGGCGGCCGAGGGTTTGTTCCATCAGCGCCCGGTCACGGCCGTAGATTTCTTCCATGATCCGGTTTTCAACATAGGTGGTGAAACCTTCGTTGAGCCACAGATCACGCCAAGTAGCGTTGGTGACGAGGTTGCCAGACCAGGAGTGCGCCAGTTCATGCGCGATCAGGCTGACCAGCGATTTGTCGCCGGCGATGACCGTCGGCGTGATGAACGACAGCCGCGGATTTTCCATGCCGCCAAACGGGAACGACGGCGGCAGGATCAGCAGATCGTAACGGCCCCAGATGTACGGGCCATACAGTTTTTCGGCGGCGACGATCATGCTCTCGGTGTCGGCGAACTCTTTCACCGCGGCGTCGAGCGTCATCGGCTCGGCCCAGACGCCGGTACGCGCGCTCATCGGCTTGAACGCCAGATCGCCGGCGGCGATGGCGATCAGATACGACGGAATCGGCTGCGGCATCTTGAACTTGTACTCGCCATTCGTTGGTTGCGAGGCATCATTGTCGGCGCTCATCACCGCGCGCAGTTCTTTCGGCGTGCGAATCACGGCCGAATAGGTCACCCGAATTTGCGGTGTGTCCTGCAGCGGAATGAAGCTGCGGGCGTGAATGGCCTGTGCCTGCGAGAACATGAATGGATGTTTCTTGCCGGCGGTTTGATTGGCGGTCAGCCATTGCAGGCCGGAAGCCGTCGGGCTGCTGGCGTAGCTCACTTTGACCGACTTGGCATCGGCCGGCAGCGTGATGCGCAGCGCGCTGCCGAGGGCCGGATCGGCCTTGTCGAGACTGAACGTGGTCGGCGCGAACGCGCCGTTCGGTGCCGCGGCTTCGACTTTGCTGATGGTCAGATCGCGGGTGTCGAGCACCAGCTGGTCGTAACCGCTGGCGATACGCTTGAGCGACAGCGTGGCGCTGCCGCGCAGCTGCCTGGCGGCGAAGTCGACATCCAGATCGAGATGGATGTGTTCGGTGACGACCTTGTCCGGTTCGGCGTAGGAATGGACGTCGCGGCCGGCGTCGGCGCGCGTGGTCGAGCTGGTGCCAAGCGCAAGGCCGGCAGCGAGCAGGGCGGTAAGGGCTTTCATCAGCAAGTCCTGTGGAGCCTTGAGGGAGGCGGGCATGGTAAGAACTTGTGGCCGGCGCGTCGAGGCGCACTGCAATAGTGCCGGCAGGCCGGCTCGCGCGGGTCAGGGTTTGGACGGCTGTACCGCGCTGATGGGGGTCAGAAAATGCCCGGGTTTTGACCGGGCGCTAACGGCGGCCCGGCGGTCGGTGTAGAATGCCGGCCGTTCCCGCCGTCCGGCGGCAACACTTTTCCTTTTATCTGCACCCGGAGTCACCCATGCAAATTGCCGATCATAAGGTCGTCAGCATCCATTACACCCTGCGCGACAAGGCCGGCAATGTGCTGGACAGTTCCGAGGGCAACCAGCCGCTCGCGTTCATCCAGGGCATGGGCAACATCATTCCGGGTCTGGAAAGCGCCATGCTCGGCAAATCGGTTGGCGACAAGTTTGATGCCGTGATCCCGGCCGCTGAAGCCTACGGCGAGCGTATTGAAGATCTGGTGCAGGTGTTGCCGCGTTCGATGTTCACCGGCATCGACGAAATCATGGTCGGCATGCAGTTCCAGGCGACCGGCGGCACCGGCCCGGTCGTGATCACCGTGACCGATGTCGAAGACGACCGCGTCACCGTTGATGGCAATCATGAACTCGCCGGCGTCGAGCTGCACTTTGCGGTCGAAGTGGTTGGCGTGCGCGATGCCAGCGCCGAAGAACTGGCCCATGGCCATGTCCACGGCGCCGGTGGTCATCACCACCACGATGACGAAGAAGACGAAGGCGGCAGCTGCTGCGGTGGCGGTTGCCACTGATCCGGTTCGGATTCGCTGAAACCAAAAACGCCACCTTCGGGTGGCGTTTTGTTTTTTCGGGTTTTGTTTTTGTGGGAGCGGCTTTGGCCGCGATTGTTTACCAAGAAAAGCATCGCGGCCAAGGCCGCTCCCACAATCACCTCAGTTGGCTGTCTTGCTGGACTGCAGAATCCACGCAAACGCGACGCCGACCAGCAGCGAATGCTCGCGCCGGACCAGCGGGCTGTCGACGAACACGGCGTCGCTCAAATCGTAGTAACGCAGAAAGGCGCCGAACCAGAAATTGTCCTGGCGCCGGGTCATGCCGGCCGCGAGGCGCCAGCCGCCGAAACCACCGTCGGGGCTGTAGGCTTCGCGCTCGGCGGTGGCGTATTCGGGCGCTACTTCGTAGAAAAAATCGTGGTAGCGATCATCGCCGTAAACCGGGCCGACGGTGCTTTCGAACTGCCAGCGGGCGCGGTCTTCGCCTTGCCAGCGCTGGCTGAAGTAGAGCTGCGGCGAGAAGGTGTGGCCGGCGTCGTCGAGGCTGCGAAAATCGGTGCTGACCACTTTGCGGATGGCAAGATCGGCGCGCCAGATCGTGTCGTCGTCATGCTGCAGCGTGTACTGAATCGACGGGCCGATTTCGCCGGTGGCGTCCAGATCCGGCATGCCGTCGCGGGCGTCGTTGTCGTCGCTGTCGACCGGCGGCGTGCCGGCCAGCGACAGATCGATTTTCAGGTGACCGCGTTCGAGCAATTTGCCGTAAATGAAATTGCGGTCGACGTTCCAGCGTTTGCCGTGATAGACGAAATACGGAAACGGCAGCGCGTAATCGCGGGCATCGTCGGCACCGATGTAATGCGGGATATGGACTGCAGTACCGCCGATGCCGAGTTCCCAATGCGCGGCGTCGTCATGCGATGACGAGGTGTCGGTGCTGATCTCTGCTTGTGGCGCCGACACCTCGTCCGTGCTCGCGGTTGCTTCAGGCGCGGCTACCGACTCTGCTGCTTGCAGGGGCGCGTGCGCGAAAGCCAGTGCACAGCAACACGTCACCCACCACCCACGTCGTACAGCTTTCACGGTTACCATCCCAACGCCAAAACGGCCGCCAGTCTGGCATGCAGGCGGGCTGCTGTCAGCACGCTGTTCCGGTTTGTGGCGCGAGGGCCGGCTGCCAGCGGTCCGGCCGGGCGCTATACTGCCGCCGTTTTCCGGAGCGGACAGAACGACGTGGCAACAGCAGCTGAAATCGTGGTGGCAGGCAGTGGCGTGGTCGGCTTGACCACGGCCGTTGCGTTGGCAAGACAAGGTTTTGCCGTCACGGTTGTCGATGGCCGCGCCAGCGCGCCGGCTTGGCAGCGCGAGTCCTACGATTTGCGCGTGGTCGCGCTGACCCGCGCCAGCCAGCAACTGTTGCAGCAGCTCGGCGCCTGGGACGGCATTGCGCTGCGCCGGCTCAGCCCGTACACCGCGATGCAGGTCTGGGACGGCCAGGGCAGCGGTGCGATCCAGTTTTCCGCGACCGACATCGCCGAGCCGGATCTCGGTCACATCGTCGAGTTGTCCGCGATTGAGGCGGCTTTGCAAAGCCTGCTGCAGCCGCTGCAGGTGGTGGTGTTGCGCGGCAAGAAAGTCAGCGGCGCCGAGGCTGGCGCGGACGCTACTCAGATCACGCTCGACGACGGTCAGACGCTGCGCGCGAAACTGCTGATCGCGGCCGACGGTGCCCAGTCCGGTTTGCGCGAGCAGGCCGGCATCGCGCTGCAGGAACACGATTACGATCACCATGCGCTGGTGGCGCAAATCCACTGCGAGCAACCGCATCAGCAGACCGCCTGGCAGCGCTTCACCGAACACGGTCCGCTGGCGCTGTTGCCGCTGGCCGATAGCCATCAGTGTTCGATTGTCTGGTCACAGCCGCCAGCGCAAACCGCTGCCGCGCTGGCGCTCGATGACGGCGCGTTTTCGCAGGCGCTGACCCGCGCGTTTGAAGGCCGGCTCGGCACGCTGACCGTGCAAACCACGCGCCTCAGTTTTCCGCTGAAAATGCGCCACGCCGAGCGCTATCTCGGCGATCGCCTGCTGCTGCTCGGCGATGCCGCCCACACCATGCATCCGCTCGCCGGTCAGGGCCTGAACCTGAGCCTGGCCGATGTCGCGGCGCTGCAAACCGTGCTGGGAAGCGCCAAACAGCGCCAGCTCGATCCAGGCCTGCACGCGGTGCTGCGGCCGTTCGAGCGCGCCCGCCGCGCCGACAACACGCTGATGCTGGCGGTCGTCGGTGGTTTCCGTTCGCTGTTTGCCCGCACCGAGGTGCCGGCGGTGATCGGCCGCAATCTCGGCATGTCACTGCTCAATGAGCACCGTTATGCCAAAGCCTGGTTGACCCGGCGCGCGCTGGGCTTGCGCTGAAGTCGGTAACGGTTTGCGCCGGCCACCGAAAGCGCCAGCGCCGACTATGCTTGTCCGATGGCCGCTACGCGGTGGTACGGGAGCAGAAGTCCATCATGACCGAGGGGCGTGACCGCCGCAGTTCGCGCGGTAGCCGCATTGAGTCGGGCAATTACCGGCTCTATCTGGTGATCCGGCATGCCGGTCTGGCTGGCTTGCTGGCTCACATCTGTTTTGTCCCGCTGTTCTGGTGGCTCGGCGTGCCGGAGATGGCACTGTTCAATGTGCTGAGCGTGGCCGTCTGGGCATTGGCGCGCTGGCGCAATGATCACGGCGAGCATGCCTTGGCGATTGTCCTGTTGACGGTAGAGGTCGTGCTGCACGCGATCCTCGCCACGCTCTATCTGGGCTGGGATTCCGGCTTTCCGCACTACCTGGTCACGCTGGTGACCTTCGTGATGTTCAATTACAAGTTGCCGGATCGCTGGGTGGCGGCGCAGGCGGTGGTGATCGTGCTGATTTACGCCGGCCTGTTCACCTGGACCCAGGACGGGCCGTGGGTGGTGCTGCCGGCTGAATGGCTGGCCTGGCTGCAGTTCAGCAATATCCTGGTCAGTTTCCTGACCCTGACCCTGATCAGCTTCTACTTTCGCGCCGCGTCGATGCATTCGGTGCGGGCGCTACAGGAGCTGGCCCATACCGATCAGCTGACCCGGCTGCCAAACCGGCACCGGCTTTGGGAACGGTTGGAAGGCGAGCGGCTGCGCAGTGAACATGAACGCTTGCCGTTTGTGGTGGTGATGACCGATATCGATCACTTCAAGGCCATCAACGATCAGTACGGGCACGAGGTCGGCGACCGGGTGCTGTGCCACTTCAGCGAGATCCTGACCGGTTGCCTGCGCGATCAGGACACGGTCGGTCGTTGGGGCGGCGAGGAGTTTCTGCTGATCCTGCCGCAGATGCATCTTGGCGAGGGGGTCAAGGCCGCGGAACGGATGCGCGAGGCTGTCGCCAAGTCGACCTTGTTGCAGGAGGGGCGCGGCATTTCGGTGACCTCGTCGTTCGGGGTGGCGGAATGTTGGCCGGGCGGCGATCTGGACCGCGCCTTGCGCGAGGCCGACCGGGCGCTGTACCGGGCCAAGGCCGCCGGCCGCAACCGGGTATTGGCGGCTGAACCGGGCTTGGGCGGCTGAGGTCGACCCCGCCGCCGCTGTGGCGAAGCAGGCACTCCGGTCCGACTTGTTCAAAATCACCGCTTATGCCGTTGAGGCCTCACTGCCCGGCCGGGGGCCGGATCGGTATAATCCGCGCCACCTTTTTCCCCCTCCGCCCGCCAGGCGGATTCTTACAGGAAGCCGCCCGCCATGGGTTTGCGTACCCCGTTCTACGATCTCCACGTTGCTGCCGGTGCCAAGATGGTCGATTTCGGCGGCTGGGACATGCCGCTGCATTACGGCTCGCAGCTCGATGAGCACCATGTCGTCCGCAAGGACGCCGGTTTCTTTGACGTCTCGCACATGACCATCCTCGACGTGCGCGGCGCCGACGCCAAAGCCTACCTGCAGCACCTGCTCGCCAATGACGTCGACAAGCTGAAAGTCGCCGGCAAGGCGCTGTACAGCGGCATGCTGAACGATGACGGCAAGGTGGTCGACGACTTGATCGTCTACTACCGCAATGATCAGTACTACCGCGTCGTGGTCAACGCCTCGACCCGTGACAAGGACATCGCCTGGATGGAAAACCAGGCCCAGGGTTTCGCCGTATCGGTGGAGCACAACCGCGGTCTGGCGATGCTGGCGGTGCAAGGCCCGCAGGCGCGCGAGAAAGCCCATATCGCGCTCGGCAAGCTGGCAACCGACGGCGTGAAAAACCTCGGCGTGTTCTTCGCGGAAGAAGTCGACGGCTGGTTCATCGCCCGCACCGGCTACACCGGCGAAGACGGCTACGAAATCATGATCCCGCTGCAGCATATCGAGCGCTTCTGGAAAGCGCTGGTTGCAGCCGGTGTCGCGCCCTGCGGTCTGGGCGCACGTGACACGCTGCGGCTGGAAGCCGGCATGAACCTGTACGGTTCCGACATGGACGAAACCATCAGCCCGCTCGAAGCGAACATGGGCTGGACTATTGCCTGGGAACCGGCGAGCCGTAACTTCGTAGGCCGCAAGGCGCTGGAAGCGGAGAAAGCGGCGGGCGTGAAGCGCAAGCTCGTTGGCCTTGTCATCAGCGAGAAAGGCGGCATTCCGCGCGGCCACCAGAAAGTGGTGCTGGCTGACGGCAGCACCGGTGAAATCACCTCCGGCACGTTCTCGCCGACGCTGCAGCTTGGCATCGCGATGGCGCGGGTGCCGGCCAGCGTGACCGACACCGTGCACGTTGAAATTCGCGGCAAGCTGATGCCGGCCAAGGTGGTGAAAGTGGGCTTCGTGCGCAACGGCAAATCGGTGCTTTAGGACGTTTCCTAAGCAAACGTTGACAACGGAAAAAGAAAATAAGAGATGAAAACCATGTTGCGTGGACTGCTTGGCGTTTTGGTTTTGTCATGTTTGTCGGGATGTGCGGTGAAGCCTTATGTGGCGCCGACCTCGGGACCGCAAGCAACACTGGAGGTCTGGGGAAAAAGTGACGATGGCACGATTAGCTTCGGTGTCTTTACCAAACCGCAGTGCGCAGGTTTTCGGGCGGTAGCCGATGGCAAGTCGGTTCTTCCGACCATTCCTTTGCCAGTGGCATCGACAAAATTGGTGGCAAGCCAACCGGCTACGTTTTTGGTGGCATCAATGGGCGTATACAGCTACTGCCCAGCGATTCAGTCATTTACGCCGGTGACCGACAAAGAATATATCGCGTTTTTCGAGACGGTTGGCAGCGGTTGCAGAATGAGCCTGTTTGAGAACGTGAAAGACGAAGCCGCATTCGCCATTTTGCCGTCAGAGCAGCAGGTAAAACTTGGAAAAATGATGCTGACTCCTGTTCCAGGCAGCAAGAGACTCGACTACGTTAAACCATGGGATCTTGAAGATCCGATGTGTCCGGGTCAGCTGTAAATTCATCACACAACATGAAAGTTAACTGAGGAACTCACCATGGCGCATTACCCGAACGAACTGCATTACGCCAAATCGCACGAATGGGCGCGTCGCGAAGAAGACGGCACCTACACAATCGGCATCACCGAGCATGCGCAAGAACTGCTCGGTGATCTGGTTTATGTCGAGCTGCCGGAAGTCGGTGATGAAGTGGCGGCCGGTGATGAGTGTGGTGTGGTCGAGTCGGTCAAAGCGGCCTCGGACATCTACAGCCCGATCACCGGTGAAGTGGTTGCCATCAACGAAAAGCTGGCCGATGCCCCTGAAAAAGTGAACAAGGATCCGTATGGCGCCGGCTGGCTGTTCCGGGTCAAGGCGTCGGACGAAGCCGAGCTCGATGATCTGATGGATGCCGACGGTTACGCCGAACACGTCGAGTCGGAAGAGCATTGATCCGCAGCGGTGGCGTGCATCGCTACCGCATCGCGAATGAACCAAGCCCCCGCTAATCCCGGGGGCCATTCTTTTTGCCCCACACGGATTGTGAGGCGCGTCGATGCGGTCGCATCGACGAGTACCACCGCCAACTTACAGTCAGGTGAATCATGAGTGCCACGCTGTCCCAGCTTGAAAAACACGACGGCTTCATTGCCCGTCATATCGGTCCGAATGCGGATCAGACTGCCGAGATGCTGAACACGCTCGGCGTGAAGTCGTTGGACGAGCTGATGCAGCAAATCGTGCCGGAGCCGATTCGGCTGAACGCGCCGCTGGCCTTGCCGGCCGCCAAAGCCGAACACGAGGCACTCGCCTACCTGAAGAAAATCGCCAGCAAGAACAAGCTCTACAAGAGCTTCATCGGCATGGGCTACTACGACACCGTGACACCACCGGTGGTGCTGCGTAACGTGCTGGAAAACCCGGGCTGGTACACCGCCTACACGCCGTACCAACCGGAAATTGCCCAGGGCCGGCTGGAAACGCTGCTGAATTTCCAGCAGATGATCGTTGATTTGACCGGCCTCGATATCGCCAACGCCTCGCTGCTGGATGAAGGCACGGCCGCCGCGGAAGCGATGGCACTGGCCCGGCGCAGCTCGAAGAGCAAGAGCAACCAGTTCTTCATCGACAGCGACACCCATCCGCAAACCATCGACGTTGTTCGTACCCGCGCTGAAGCGTTTGGGTTTGAAACCGTCGTTGGCGTCGCCAGCGAAGCGCTGAAGCACGATTATTTCGGTGTGCTGCTGTCGTATCCGGGTTCGAGCGGCCAGGTCAATGATTTCTCCAGCCTGATCGCCGCGCTGAAAGATCGCAAGTCGGTGGTCATTCTGGCCACCGATCTGCTGGCGCTGTGCCTGTTGAAGTCACCGGGTGAACTCGGTGCCGACATCGCCATCGGTTCGGCCCAGCGGTTCGGTGTGCCGTTCGGTTTCGGTGGCCCGCACGCCGCGTTCATGGCCGGCAAGGACGAGCACAAGCGCAACCTGCCGGGCCGCATCATCGGCGTCTCGATCGACAAGCGCGGCAACCGCGCGCTGCGCATGGCGATGCAGACCCGCGAGCAGCACATTCGTCGCGAAAAAGCCACCTCGAACATCTGCACCGCGCAAGTGCTGCTGTCGAACATGGCGGTGCTGTATGCGATGTACCACGGCCCGCAAGGCCTGAAAGACATTGCCGAGCGCACCCATCGGCTGATGAGCATTTTCGTTGCCGGCATGCGTGCCAAAGGCGCCAATGTCGACACCAAGGCGTTCTTCGACACCGTCACCATCGACGTCGGTTCGGTCCGTGAGCAGGTCTACATGCGCGCGCTGGCGCACAAGATGAATCTGCGGCTGGTCGGCGACAGCAAGCTCGGCGTGTCGTTCGATGAAAAAACCACGCGCGAAGACGTGGTCGCGCTGTGGGAAGTCTTCTTGCAGGATCAGGCGCAGGGCCTCGATGTCGCCCAGCTCGATGCGTTGTTCGCGCAGACTGGCTCGCACGACATTCCGGAGCAGCTGCAGCGCACCAGCGCCTACCTGACCCATCCGGTGTTCAGCAAGTACCACAGCGAAACCGACATGCTGCGTTACCTGAAGCACCTCGAGAACAAGGACTTTTCGCTGACCCACGGCATGATCCCGCTCGGCTCCTGCACGATGAAGCTGAACGCCACCAGCGAAATGATGCCGGTGACCTGGCCGGAATTCGGCAACATCCATCCGTTCGTGCCGCTCGTTCAGGCGCAGGGCTATCTCGACATGATTCACGAGCTCGAGAACTACCTGAAAGCCATCACCGGTTTCGATGCGATCTCGATCCAGCCGAACTCGGGCGCGCAGGGCGAATATGCCGGCCTGCTGACCATTCGCAAGTATCATGAATCGCGCGGCGAAGGGCACCGCAACGTTTGCCTGATCCCGCAATCGGCGCACGGCACCAACCCGGCGTCGGCGCAGATGGCGAATTTCCGCGTCGTCGTCACTGCCTGCGACAAAGACGGCAACATCGATATCGCCGATCTGGAAGCGAAAGCGAAAGAGCACGCTGACAATCTCGCCTGCCTGATGATGACCTATCCGTCGACCCACGGCGTGTATGAGGAAAGCGCGAAGCAGATCTGCGATCTGATCCACTCCTATGGTGGCCAGGTCTACATGGATGGCGCCAACCTGAATGCGCAGGTCGGTCTGACCGCGCCGGCGCGCATCGGCGCCGACGTCTCGCACATGAACCTGCACAAGACCTTCTGCATTCCGCACGGCGGCGGCGGCCCCGGCATGGGCCCGATCGGTGTCCGTGCCCACTTGGCGCCGTTCCTGCCGAACCACGCCGTGGTGCATCTGGAAGGTCCGAATCCGGGTAACGGTTCGGTCAGCGCCGCACCGTGGGGCAGCGCCTCGATCCTGACCATCTCGTGGGCCTACATCACGATGATGGGCCCGCAGGGTCTCAAGCAGGCGACCGAATACGCCATCCTGAACGGCAACTACATTGCCAAGCGTCTGGGCGAGCACTATCCGGTGCTGTATACCGGCCGCAACGGCCGTGTCGCGCACGAGTGCATTCTCGACATCCGGCCGCTGAAAGAAGCCAGCGGCATCAGCGAAGAAGACATCGCCAAGCGTTTGATGGACTACGGTTTCCACGCCCCGACCATGAGCTTCCCGGTCGCCGGCACGCTGATGGTCGAGCCGACCGAGTCGGAGTCGAAAGAAGAACTCGATCGCTTCATCGACGCGATGATTCGCATCCGCAAGGAAATTGACAAGGTCCAGAACGGTGTCTGGCCGCTGGAGAACAACCCGCTGGTCAACGCGCCGCACACGCTGGCCGATATCACCGAAGGCGAGTGGAACCGTCCGTACAGCCGTGAAGAAGCGGTGTTCCCGCTGCCGGGTCAGAAGCACAACAAGTTCTGGCCGAGCGTCAACCGCATCGACAACGTCTACGGCGATCGCAACCTGTTCTGCGTCTGCCCGCCAATGGAAGACTATCAGGGCTGATGAGCCGACGGCGGTTACTCGCTCAGGCACAGCAAACGGCGCGAATTCGCGCCGTTTGTGCTTTCTGGCGCAGGCGCGACCTTGTCGGCAAGCGTGAGCGCGCATTGTTCAGGAAAACTGAATGCGGCCGTCAAATCCTTTCGTCACCGGTGACCGTACCAACCGCTAAGCTGTGAGCTAAATAGAGGTTCCGGACTATCGAGCGAGCCGGCTGCTTACTCGCTGTTCATGCCGAGTCCGTCCGCTTGCGGGTGCTCTCGCCGCAGTGGACCAGGCGCGGGGTTGACCCCGCCGCCCATTCCGGAACCACTATCTCGCCGTACCACAGTCGCTCGCCCATCGTTGGAGGAATACCGCCATGAAACTCTTTTACTACCCAGGCTCCTGCTCGCAGGTGCCGCTCATCGTCGCCCACGAACTCGGCCTGCCATTGCAGCTTGTAGCCGTGGACCTGGCCAAGAAAACCACGGCCGATGGCCGCAACTACCTCGACATCAATCCGAACGGCTATGTGCCGGCGCTGGAGCTCGACAACGGCCGGGTGCTGACCGAGGCCCATGTCATCGCCCAGTACCTGACCAGCCTGAAGCCGGGCAGCAGCCTGATGCCGGACGGCAATGACTTGGAACACTTCAAGATGCTGGAGCTGCTCAACTTCATCACCAGTGAAGTGCACAAGCCGATGGGCTCGTTCTTCAACCCGCAACTGCATCCGGACACCCGTGCCGCCACCGAGCAGTTGCTGACCCGCCGGCTGAATTATCTGGTCCACAAACTGGGCAAGCATGACTACCTGACTGGCGACAACTTCACCGTTGCCGACGCCTACTTGTTTGTCGTGCTGAACTGGGCCAACTGGCTGAAGTTCGATCTGTCGCCGTTTCCGCTATTGCAGGCATTTGTGCAGCGTGTGGCGACGCGCCCGGCGGTGAAAGCCGCACAGGCCGACGAAGCGAAGCACAAAGCCTGATTGCGGAAAAATCGTTCGAACCGAAAAGGCGCCGACAGGCGCCTTTTTGTTGTTCGGAAATGCAGCGCAGGGCGGTGAGAAAATCAGCACTTTCTGTAATGCAATGTGGCGTTAACGTAACGCTCTGTAGCTTTGCTGTCTGTGCACTTTACAACGACAGGTGTTGTTCACACCTAGACAACTACAGTCGCCGACAGCACCGGTCGGCGCTGCACTGGCATTGATAAGAAACGCTAATAAAACTGCCAAAAAAATTTCGTTTGTTTCGTTGCTTGCAACTCTCTAGCCTCCGTTCCGCGATGCGCATCGCAATTTTCCAATTGGCTGTATTTTGACAGGGAGTTTTCCGATGAAAGGTTTGCGTATCGTTGCCGCCGTAGCGGCCGGCTTGGCGTCTGCCGTTTGCTCCGCCAACTCGTACTTGGCCTGGTCGGCACAGGATCACGGCATCTTCATCAGCAATCGTGGTGGTGAACATGATGTGCAGGTGCTCGACAGCTACGGTGATGGCTGGCAGAAGTTTTCCCGTTTCCTCGGCCAGGGTGAGCGCTGGGTCTGGACCCGCGCCGACAGCGAAGTCATTTACGTTTACAACAACGAACGCCGCGCCAATGAAAAGCTGGTCAGCTTTGCCGACCCGGTTGGCAAGCGCTACAGCGTCGCGCTCGACAGCTGCACCACCAGTGCGACGCTGGCCGAAAAGAACCTGAGCCTCGAGACCGCAGCGGGTGCCTTCCGCAATGTGGTGCGGATGGAGTTCAGCGGCAATTGCGCTGACGCAGGCGTGAAGCAAGCCTGGTTTGCGCCGGAAGTCGGCGTGGTGCAGTGGGAAGAGCAGAGCATCATGGGGCCGGTCGTGCACGTGTTTGCCCGCGGCGCCGTCGCTGGCAAGCAGTACCCGGTGCCGGCTTTGCAGCTCGTAGCCGATTTGCCGCGCGCGCACTTCGTGCTCTCGAACAACAACCGGATCAATGCCGGTTTGACGCTGGTGAACAACAGCGCCAGCGACCTGATCTTGCGCTTTGCCTCGGGCCAGGAGTTCGAGATCAGCCTGCTGACGCTGTCGGGTGAGCTGCTGAACAGCTGGGGCGCGAACAAGCGCTTCATCCAGGCCGAGCACGACGTCGTGATCAAGGCCGGTGGCCGCCACTATTTCGGTGGTGAGCTGGCGCTGGAGGCGCTGTCCGGTGAAGCACTGGATGTCGGCACCTACCTGCTGCGCGTGGAGCTGAAAGGCAGTCACGCGCCGCAAGCCACGGCGTTCGCGCCGGAAACGCTGAAAGTCGAAGCGCCGCTGTTCATCGATCGCCGGATGCAGGCTTTCTGAACCGGTTGCGATGGCGGAACGCTGTCAAAGCAAAGGGAGCGCCTTGGCGCTCCCTTTTTCACCGATTTGCTGCCGTGGCATTGGCGTGCGCGAATGCCCGCCGGCTCACTTGTTCTTGTCTTTGCCTTTTCCTTTGCCCTTGTCGCTCTTGTCATTGCCTTTGCTGGCGCCTTTGCCGTAGCCATGCTTTTTCGCCAGGCCAGGCGGCAGGTGGCGATGCGTATCCGACACGACAATCCAGGGGCCATCAAATGCGCTGGCGCGCACCCAGATGCCATCGCGCAGCCGCCAATAGAAATCGTCCCAGAAATACAGGCCGGGTGACCCGACCACGACATAGACACCCAGACCGGTATCAAAGCTGATGTCGTGGCCATGCATTTTTTTGCGATGGCCATGTGCCGGCGCATGGGCTGGCGGATTGCCGCGGCCGTAGCCGTGATCATGGAAAACCGGCGCGCAGGCGCCAAGACCAAGCGAGAGTGTGCAGGCTAGCAGGACTCTTTTCATCATTCTGAATCCGCATTGGAGTGGAAGCTTCGAGCTTACTGATTATCGAGTGGAAGTGCCAGCATCTGACGTCCGATGCTGTTGTTATGCCGGCAGTCAATCGGCAGAAACCTATCCGGACAATGTTGGCAATCTATGCATCGACGTACCTGAAATTCGAGCGCGGATGCGGCGATCTAGTCGGAACGATGAAGTCGGCGATTGCGCTTGCTCTCGTACATTTTCTTATCGGCTCGCGCCAATAGCTCTTCCGCGTTGGCATGGCGGTCCTCCAGCAAGGCATAGCCCATGCTCGCACCCAAATGCAGATCTTGGTTCAAGGCCGAAAACGGCCGGTTAAAGCAGTCCTGATAACGATGCAACAACACCTCAGGGTTCAGTGCGTCGTGATCTTGAATGAGCACGGCGAACTCATCACCGCCTAGGCGTGCAATGGTGTCAGTTTCTCGGCTGACCCGGCGCAAGCGATCACCGACCTCGGCCAGCAGACGGTCGCCGACCTGATGGCCGAGATTGTCATTTATGGGCTTGAATGCATCCAGGTCGATAAACAGTAGTGCCATCTGATGGCTGGGATCCCGCCGGCAACGTTCAAGAGCACTGGACAGTTCATGCAGCAATGCGGCGCGATTGTACAGGCCCGTCAGTGAGTCGTGCTGGGCGCGGTACAGCACCTCCTCCTCGCTGCGCTTTCGTTCCGTTATGTCGCGAGCGATGGCGTACAGCAAGTTGCTGCCAGCCGGCGGCGCGGGAGTCGTCCAGTTCAGCCACAGCCAACGACCGTCTTTACAGCGATAACGGTTATCAAAGTTAAGGGTGTCGATACCGGCCGCAAGCTTCTTTACCTCGTTCAGCGTCGCGGCTCGGTCATCCGGATGAACAAAATCCAGAAACGAATGTGCCAATAGCTCTTCGCGTTGATAACCAAGGGTGCGAACAAACGCTGGATTGACGTCAAGGAAATAGCCATCAGTGGTGGCTATGCAGAGCATGTCGAGCGAAAGTGCAAAGAAATTGCGCCATTGGGCGACCAAGTGTTGAGCGGCGACCAACTCAGCTTCCATGTGCCGGTTATAGGCATCCATACTACGGGTCAGCCCGTCCAATTCCGCGACCCTGTTTTGCAGAACAGAAAACTCCTGAATGCCACGACGGAGCAGCTCCAGTTTTTCGCTCAGCAACGCCATCTGCTCCATTTCGCACCAACCCCCAGCGGCGAACGATGTCTGTGAACAGTATAGTTCAGTCTGTAATGGAGGCTTTGGTAAGGCGTGATTGGATTGGTGCTTACGTGTTGCTCAGTTGCGGCGCAATTTGCGCAGTTCAAAGCGCTGCCGCAGCAGCTGCCGTTGCTCCGGCGTCAGTTCTCGGAACCGGCGCACCTGTTCGCGCAAACGTTGCTGTTGTTCCGGGCTCAGCTCTTGCCAGCGCTTATGGGCCTGACGCAGTTTTTGCCGCTGCTCCGGGCTCAGTTCGCGCCAGCGCTTGAACTGGCTGGCGGCGCGCTGTTTCTGCTCCGGACTCATCTGGTTCCAGCGCTCAAGCCCCTGCACGATGCGGGCGCGTTGGGCGTCGGTCAGTGCTGGCCATTGTCCGGCAAATTTCTGCAGCTGTTCTTGTTGTGCCGGTGCCAGTTGGCTGAAGTCCGCCGGCACCGGCGACGGGTTTTCTGCTGCCACGGCCGTGGCCAGCAGCGACAGGCCGATCATCAGCGCGATAACAAACACCCGGTTCATGGTTCGATCTCCACTGCGACAGTTGCGCTGTCCCGCGTTGCCGACGGCCTGGCCGGTTTGCCGGCTGGGTCGAGCGCAGCGGGGTCGGTCGGCTCGGCCGGATCGACCAGGGCGGCGTCAAAATCGTCCGGCAGCGCCAGCTCGCCGTCGCCTGTGCCGTACTCGCCGAGAAACTCCAGCAACTCCAGGCTCAGTTCAGCCTCCGGCCCGCCGGCCGGTTCGGCCGCCAGCACCGATGCCGTCGTTGTCAGCAGCACTGCCGTCAATCGCCACGCGTTCATGCGTTCTCCGTGGTTCACGCCCCTGCGCGCCCTGAGCTTACGGCAATCCGGGGCGGCTCTGCCAACGCGGCTGGGGCGTGGCCGGGCGGCAACGGTGCCGGTTGTCTGCTTCAACGTGCCAGTGCGGGCAGCGTTGACCGGCGGTAAAAAAAATTTCTGGTGGCGGTCAACGCTGGCAGCCCGCGCGCGTGAAGGGTAGAGTGCCGCGCCAATCGGTGCGGCCTGTTGCTGAACGGGAGAACTGCCAATGAACGCTCTGCTTCGCGGAGTTTTGGGTGCGGGCCTGTGTGGTCAAGCGCTGCTGGCCAACGTGGCCGCTGCCTCGGAAACCGAACTGCCGGCCATCGGCCATGCCAGCGTCGGCTGGCAGCAGGATGATGCCGACGGCGAGGCCACGACGCTGGCGCTGGCCTTGCCGCTGTCGGCGGTCTGGTATCTCAATGCCAGCCAAAGCAAGGCGGACAACCAGATCGCCAGCGATGGCGAAGACGAACGGGTCAGCACCCGCAGCCGTCGCTTCGGCATCAGTCTCGACCAGACCGGTTGGGGCGGCAGCCTGTCCTGGCTGGACTACGATGACGAGACGGTGCTGGCAACGCAGGAAACCCAGCTGCTGCTGCGTCATCGCGGCGAGCGGGTCGAGCTGGGGCTGGAGCTGTCGGCGCGGGAACACGAGGTGACGGTGCAGCTGCCACTGCGCACCGCCGAAGAACGATTCGACAGCCGCGGTGTTGGCCTGCATGTCGGTGTCAATTTCGCCAACGACTGGCGCCTGTTCGGTGGTTGGCAACAGTACCATTACGACGATGCGCGGGTGCTCGACGAGGCTTTCGGCAGCCGTTTGCTGGACTATCCGCGGCTCTATAACCAGTTGCTGAGCCAACGTGATCAGGCCGATGGTGCGCTGGCCGACCGCAATGCCTGGCTCGGCGTCGATCTGCCGTTGGCGGAGCACCTGCTGACCTTTGAACACGCGCGCAGCGAGTTGGAGATTGACGGCAGCCAGTTCCGCACCAACACGGCGATTCTGGCGCTGAGTCTGGCCGAACATTGGGGGCTGGATCTGAGCGCCGGTGTCAGCACCGGTGACGACGCGGAGGACATCCGGTTTGCCGGTGTGACGCTGCATCTGTTCTGGTGATTTACATACCAATTTTTAATGGGAGTACTACGTCGGTGACCGACCTTACCGCCAGTCTGCCTCGCCTGAAGCTGACCAAACACGAAGAGCGCCGGATCAAGGGCGGCCATTTGTGGATTTACAGCAACGAGGTCGACACCGTCGCCACGCCGCTGAAAAACTTTACGCCCGGGCAACAGGCCGTGGTCGAAAGTGCCAGCGGCCAGTTTCTCGGTGTTGCGTATGTCAACCCGCATTCCTTGATCTGCGGCCGCCTCATCAGCCGCGATCACCATGTGCTGGATCGCTCGCTGCTGGTGCACCGGCTCAACATCGCGCTCAGTTTGCGTGAGCTGGTGTTTCCGCAGCCGTATTACCGGCTGGTGTATGGCGAGAGCGATCTGCTGCCGGGGCTGGTGGTGGACCGTTTTGGCGATCACCTGGTCGTGCAAATCACCACCGCCGGCATGGAAGCGGTCAAGGACGACATCGTCGCGGCGCTCGACAAGGTGCTGAAACCGGCGTCGATTCTGCTGCGCAACGACAGCAGCGCCCGCAGTTTCGAGAACCTGCCGAGTGAGATCATCGTTGCCGCCGGCAATCCGCCGCAGGAAGTCGAACTGATCGAAAACGGCGTGCGCTTTCTGGCGCCGCTGCACGACGGCCAGAAAACCGGCTGGTTCTACGATCAGCGGCCGAACCGGGAATGGCTGCGCGGTCTGGTCAAAGGCAAACGCGTGCTCGATGTGTTTTCTTATGTCGGCGCGTTTGGCGTGCAGGCGCTGGCCTTCGGTGCCAGGGAAGTCTGCTGCGTCGATGCCTCCGAGTTCGCACTCGATACCGCGGAACGCAATGCCGCGCTGAACGGTGGCGCCGAGCGCTTCATGACCGTGCAGGGCGACGCCTTCGAGGCACTGAAAGAACTGAAAGCGGCCGATGAGCGCTTCGATGTCGTCATCGTCGATCCGCCGGCGTTCATCAAGCGCAAGAAAGATCTGGCCGAAGGCATCAATGCCTATCGCCGCATCAACGAACTGGCAATGCGACTGCTGCCGAAAGACGGCCTGCTGCTGGCCGGCTCCTGCTCCATGCACTTGCCGCGTGAAGAGTTGCACGAGATCGTCCGCGCTTCCGGCCGCCATCTCGATCGGCACGTCCAGATCCTCGCCGAAGGCATGCAGGGCGCCGATCACCCGGTGCATCCGGCGATCCCGGAAACCCGGTACCTGAAAGCGTTTCTGGCGCGGGTGGTGCTGCCCTGAGCGCAGGCGGCAAGCACATGATGAAAGCAGTGCTGTAGCGCCACTCAACGTGTGTTAGCGGTAGCGCGACTCAGCGCGTGTTAGTGGGATCCGTGCAGTGGCGGACTGCGCAGCGGAAAGCTGTGCAGGGCAAGGCGGTCGAGCCGGATGGGGATGTCCTCATCCGCGACCGCAAACAACACGAATTCTTCGCCCTGTCGCGCCGTGATCGTGCGCACGACGCCAACGGCCTCGCGCTCGCTGCCGTCGGCCTGTAGCCAGCAGAGCCGCACCGGCACGCCGCGTAGCGCTGCAACTTCCAGTTCGTCGTGCAGATCACAGCTGAGCGGTTGATAGTCGGTCATCGGTTCGGCCTCGGCTGACGCAGACGCCTATAATGCGCCAACTCTGCCGCCGGTGCTGTATGTCCCCGTCCGAACGTTTCACGCAGCTGACTGCCTTGTTGCGCCAGTACGAGCCGTATTGGCGGCCGTCGCCGTTTGTCTACCCGACTCCGGCCTGGTGCAGCGAGAACACGGCTTTGGCGGAAGCCTGTCTGCAGCTGCCGGATGGCATGCCGGCGGAACTGGAAGCGGACCCCAACGCCTTGCAACAGTGGTTGCAGGCGCAGTTGCCCGGGCTGCAGGCGCTAAACGATTGGTTGGCCTTGCCTGCGCCTTCGGTTTCCACGGTGACTTTGCCGGCGCATTGGTCGGTCGATATCCCCGGCCGCAAGTGGCAGCAAATCGCCGCGTTTGCCGCACTGACGCCAGCGCATCAGGGGCCGCTGCTCGACTGGTGCAGCGGCAAATCGCATCTCGGCCGCACGCTGGCGCAGCAGCGCAAGCTGCCACTGGTGGCAGTCGAGCGCGATGCCGTGCTGTGTCGCGAGGGTTATGAACAAGCGCGTGCAGCGGGCGTCAGTGCCGAATTTCTCTGCGCCGATGTGCTGCATGCGCCACCTGCCCTGCCGGGCAATGCGCAAGTGTTGGCCCTGCACGCCTGTGGCGATTTGCACCGCAGTTTGCTGCGGCAACTGGCGGTGCATCCGGTCCGGCAACTGGTGCTGGCGCCGTGCTGCTACCACCTGTGGCTGCGCAGCGATTACCTGCCGTTGTCAGCAGCGGCGCAGCAAAACGATCTGCGCCTCGACCGCAACAGCGTGCAGCTTGCCGTGCAGGAGGCGGTGACCTCATCGCCACGGGTACGCAAGCAGACCGCAACGCTGGCTGCGTGGCGCCTGGGCTTCGATGCCCTGCAACGCCAACTGCGCGGCGTTGATGAATACCTGAACACGCCATCGCTGCCGCAATTGGTATTGGCGGAAGGTTTCGAAGCCGTGTGCCGGCGCATTGCCAAACACAAACAACTGGCGCTGCCCGACGGTATCGATTGGCAACATTATCAAACGCTCGGCGAACAGCGTTACGCGCGCGCGCAGAAACTGCAGGTGGTGCGGCATGGTTTCCGGCGCGCCATCGAGTTGTGGCTGGTGCTCGATCTGGCCTTGTATCTGGAGCAGCTGGGCTATGCTGTCGAGCTGCAACAGTTCTGTGACCGGCAGCTGACGCCGCGCAATATTTTGCTGCGGGCGGAGCGGGGGTAATGATGTGGTTGGCGCGTAGAGTAAGACCCACACCAGTACGTGCTGCGAGATCACCCTCTCCCCGGCCCTCCCCCCTCAAGGGGGAGGGAGAACTACCGTGCGGAATGGAACGGCTCTTCCCCTCTCCCTTGAGGGGAGAGGGGCAGGGGTGAGGGTGAGTCCCGCTATGCAATGAACAAGTGAACCCAATATGCCCACGCAAACCTGGCAACTGAACATCACCGAACCGGGCCTTATCGCGGTCGATCTGCTTGCGGAAAAATCCGGCCTGCCGAAAGCGCGCATCAAGGATGCGATGAACAAGGGCGCGGTCTGGCTCAAACGCAACGGCAAGGAAAAACGCCTGCGCCGCGCCAGCGCCGAGCTCTATTCCGCCGATGTGCTGTCACTGCATTACGACGCCCGTTTGCTGGCCCTGACGCCGCCGGAAGCAACACTGCTCGCCGATGAAAAGCAGTACAGCGTCTGGATCAAACCGGCCGGCGTGCTCGCCCAAGGGACCCGCGAAGGTGATCACTGCTCGCTGCTGCGCATGGCCGAACTCAAGTTGAATCGCGATGTGTTTCTGGTGCACCGGCTCGATCGCGAAGCGGCCGGCCTGATGCTGATTGCCCACACCGGCAAAGCCGCGGCGGCACTGTCGGCACTGTTCGCCGACCACACCGCCGGCGCCCAGGTCATCGACAAGCGCTATCAGGTTGAAGTGCGCGGTGAGCTGCCGCTGGAAGGTCATATCCAGAAGAAGCTGGATGGCAAACCGGCCAGCACGCATTTCCGCCGGCTGGCGTTTGCTGCAGAGCGCAACGCTTCGCGGGCGGAGGTGCTGATCGATACCGGGCGCAAGCATCAGATCCGCCGGCATCTGGCCGGCATCGGTTGTCCGGTACTGGGTGATCCTCAATATGGTGAAGGCAATTCGGATGGGCGCGGACTGCAGCTCTTTGCGGTGCAGCTCAGGTTTGTTTGTCCGTTGACGAGGCGGGAGCGGGATTATCGGTGGGCGCTGGCAAGTGCTTCCGATGCTGAGTGAGTTGTGCGGGTAGTGGGCTTTGCCGGGTTGCGCACCGGCAGGCGCGAATGGGAGCCCCATGTGCTAGGGAAACCCTGATCGGGTCAGGAGGCTGTCATACCGGCGAAAGCCGGTATCCATTTTCACCGGCAAAAGTGGACCCCGGCTTTCGCCGGGGTGACAAGTTCATTTTGATTTCAGACTTAATCAGAGCATCCCTAGCTGAGTCGGTTGCCTCGATTTTTCAATCTGTCATCCCCGCGCAGGCGGGGACCCAGAGACTTCCAGCATGCGCAAATTTTGCTGGGTTTCTACATCGTCGCGAGTCGACGTTTCTTACTGGCGTTGGCTAGGCCAGTGGTCTGATTGCAAGTCACATCAGATTGCTGTGCAGGATGCGACTGGTAAAACTACGCCTTAGATAGAATCCGCGCGGTAAGGTTTTGACCAGCACACCATCCGGCCCCATCGCATCGGTCAGGATGCTGGCATTCGCTGCTTTCGGCCGCAGTTGCAAATACTCGCCGTGGTGGGCGCTGATGGTTTCGACTTCGCCGAGTTGAATCTTCTCGGCGATCTCTTCGTAGTCGCGTTGCAATTGCGCTTCGGTGGCGGCGTCCGGTTGCCAGAGAAACGCGCTGCCGATGCGGCGCTCGCGTAGCGGCAGTTCATCGCGGTCTTCGACTGGCAGCCACAGCACATGGGCGAGTTTGGCGCGGACCAGGCTGTGCGGCCATGGCGGCAATTCGCCCGGTAACAGATGCGCGGTGCAGACCCAGGTGCTTTCGGTCGGCAGGCCGTCGGCGCCGAAGGGCAGCGTTTTCAGTTCGATGCCGAGTTGCGGGAAATCCGGTTGCGCCAGCGAGCCGCTTTCGGCGCCGAGCGCGCGTTCGAGCAATTGCCCGAGCCAGCCTTTGTCGCGGCGCAGATCGGCCGGCACGGTCAGCGCGAAACGCGCAGCGATATCCTGCAGGCGCAGGCCGGCGAGCGCACGGGCGCGTTCGAGCAGTTCATCGGCGCTGGTCGGTGTGGCGATGCGCATGGCGGGCGTCAGCGGGCGCTGTCCGGATGCGGCTGCTGGAACCAGTCGAGAATCGGCCAGCCGTTTTTCTGGGCGTGTTCACGCAGGATCGCATCCGGGGTGACCGCATAGGGAAAATGCGCGTGTTCGAGCAGCGGCAGATCGTTGTGCGAATCGCTGTAGAAATGCAGATCGACGCTGTCGATGCCTTCGCTGTCGCAGAAATCCTGCAGCCGGCGCACCTTGCCTTCGCGAAAGCACGGGATGCCGGTCAGCTCGCCGGTGAACACGCCATCGTTCAGCTCCGGTTCGGTGGCGAGCAGATCGCCGACATCGAGCAGTTCGGCGCTGGCGGTGGCGACAAAGCGGGTGGTGGCGGTGATGATGACGATGCGATGGCCGCGTTCGCGGTGCCAGTCGATGCGCGCCATCGCTTTGCTGCGCAGCCGCGGGGCAATGTATTGCTGAGCAAATTCGCGGCGCATGGCGATCAGATCGCTTTCGCGTTTGCCGACCAGCGGGCCGAGCACGACGCGCGCCGCGGCATGAATATCGAGCCGGCCGGCGAGGTAGTCGGCGAACAGCGCATCCTTGTTGCGCAGGTGGTCGTCGCCGACCCAGCCGCGTCGGTACAGGTAATCGGCCCAGAGCTGGTCGCTGTCGCCTTCCAGCAGGGTGTGGTCGAGATCGAAAAGCGCCAGGGTCATGGAAACAACGGGCAGTTGGCTGTCAGATGGATGGCTATTGCACCGCATCAGCGCCGGAAATGCGAGTGCTGTCGGCGAAGATGGTTGCTGCGTGAGCAGCCCTGTGGAAGAATCGGTCGCAAGTACCACCGGCGGGACAGCCGGCAATGATTGACGCGGAAGGTTATCGCGCCAACGTTGGCATCGTCATCTGCAACCGTGACGGCCAACTGTTCTGGGCGCGCCGCAAGGGTCACGACTCCTGGCAGTTTCCGCAAGGCGGGATCAATGCCGGTGAATCGCCTGAGCAGGCGTTGTTCCGGGAACTGCGCGAAGAAACGGGGCTGACCCGTAATGAAGTCCGGGTGCTCGGCAGCACGCGCGACTGGTTGCGCTATCGCTTGCCGCAGAAATACATGCGGCACGATTCAAAACCGCTTTGCATTGGCCAGAAGCAGCGCTGGTTTTTGCTGCTGCTGACCGGTGACGAAAGCAAGGTCAATTTCTTCGAAACCGATCACCCGGAATTCGACGGCTGGATGTGGGTCAATTACTGGTACCCGGTCCGGCAGGTGATCGCGTTCAAGCGTGAAGTCTACCGGCAGGCGCTGGCGGAACTGCTGCCGTTTGCCGCCCAGCTGGCGCGCGGTGGTCCGACGCCGCCGGGGGCGCGGCAAGACGGTGGTCGGCCGGAGGGTTCACGCCAGGACGGGCAACGGCACGGGCACCGGCGTCGGCGCAATCGCTGAACGCGCCGGCAGCGGAAAAAGGCCGCTTTCCGGCTGAACGGTCAATCAAACCATCAGCCAAATTTTTTCCGCAGCATGTCGTACAAGCGCGCGGTCGCCGCCAGTTCTTCGCCACTCAGCCGATCTTGCGTTTGCAGCTGGTTCATCAGCTGCTCGACCTGTTCTTCAATGGTCAGCGGTTTGGCCGGCTCGACCGGGGCCGGCGCTGGCGCGGCAGCTTGCGGGGCGCCCCATTGCAGATTCTTGAAGCTGTCCTGCAGTTCCTGCTGCCGGCGGCGGTGCGCTTCTTCGGCATCGTATTCGCGCTGTTTTTCCAGCCGCAGTTGTTCGGCCTCGTCGGCGGCGCGTTTGGCTTCGAGGCGCTTTTTCTCCTCGAACACTTTCATCCGCTGTTCCTGCACCAGCTTGGTCTGCTCGGCAATCTTGGCCGCTTCGGCCGCAGCGATCGCCTCCTGCGCCTTCAGCTTTTCAACTTCCTGCTGTTCTTTTTTCAGCGCCAGCTCTTGTTTGGCCATGGCGTTGAATTCGTCGATGCGTTGGACCAGGGCGTGGTACATGGCATTGATCCTCGCTTGCACGGCAGTCAGGCCGTATTTCTGGTTGAACTCGTGGGCTTCGGCCAGGAAACGCAGTTCCTTGACCAGGCTTTCGATGAAGGCGGGCCGGAAGCGTTGCTCTTTGTCGAGCCGGGCCAGTGCTTCGTGATACTGGCGATGGGCATTCTGATACCACTCGGCCTGACCGAGATCATCCGGCGGTAGATGGTATTGACTCAAAACCGCCGTGACTTCTTCCCAGCTGAAATCCTCGGCGCCGCAACGCTGTTGCAGATCGGCAATCGAGGCTTTCAAGGCGTCCTGCTGCTTGTAGGTGGTTTTGAACGTCTGCCAGGCGTTGCCCGGGTCGTCTTTGACCAGATTTTTCAGGTAGCCGAGATGACCACGCCATTCGTTCAGGCGCTGCTTGAGATCGGGCTTCTTGTCGTGGTTGTCGGCGGCCATGGAGTGGGTTGGTGGCAGGCGGGTCGAATTGGGAAATCAATCACAGGATTAAAGCAGCCCAACCCGTTAATCGGCAAGCGCCTGCTGCAGCAGCTCGACGACGCGGCGTTCCGACCAGCCATCCAGCGCCCAGTTGCTGACAAAGCCGCAATGGCCACCAAACGGCGAGACCTCCAGCGTCAGTTGCGGTGGCTTGGCCACCGCCAGCCAATCGTCGACCGGGATGACCGGGTCGTCGGCGGCGACCAGCACATGGGTCGGCACCGGCAAGGCGGCGAGTTTGGCCTCGGTCATCGCATAGCCTTGCAGGTAATCGAGCAGGCTGGGGTAGTCGGTGTGCTCGGCAACGAAATGCGCGGTCAGCGCGGTCAGGCTCGGCAGCCGGCGCCAGCGGTCATCGCGAAACTGTTCCGGGTGCAGCGCCGCTTTGCGTTGCAGCGATTCCTTCCATTTGTGCAGAAAGTAGCGGCGATAGAGCAGCGGCCCGGTTTCCAGCGCGCGCAAGGTGGCCGGCGGGCTGATCACCGGACAGACCGCAACCACTTGCCGGAGCGGCACCCCCTGCAGTCGCAGCGCCACCCGCATCGCGAAATTGCCGCCGAGCGAAAAACCGGCCAGCGCCAGGGCCGACGGCTGCAAACGGTGGACGGCATCAAGCACCGCGAGCGCGACTTCCTCATCGCGACAGGAATGAAACAACTCCGGGTTCAAATGGTGGCTGTCGCCGTGATCGCGCAGGTTCAGCCGCAGCACATCGAACCCGGCGTGATAGGCCTCGGTGGCCGTGGCAAGCAGATAGAGCGAATCGCTGGAGCCCTCCCAGCCGTGAATCAGCACCACCAAGGGCCGGGCCGTTGGCGTTGCCCGCGACTGTTGCGACAGCCAGCCGAGCAACAGCGCATCACCGCCCTGCAGCAGCACGCTGCGGCCGTTGTCGTGCAGCACGCGCGATGCCTGCTCGATGCGGATGCGCCGGCTCGGCAGCCGCGAGGCGATGCCTTGCAGATGCGGGTTGCGGAGCAGGCCGCTGGGCTGGAACGGATGGGAATAGGCGGTCATGCCGGCAATTATACGGAGACTGGCCCGACCGGGTCATGACGATCCGCTACAATCCCCGCATCCGCTCCCTCTTGAAGGCAGGTGCTCATGACGGCGCAACCGGCAGTGGCCCAACACTTGGCCAATCTGGTCGAGAGTTTTTCCAAACACATTCCGTTTCATCGCACGGTCGGCCTGCATTTTGAACAGGTCGACAGCGAGCGTTGCGTGCTGCGCTTTGCCTCGCGCGAGGAATTGATCGGCAATTACGTGCAGAACATCCTGCACGGCGGCGTCATCGCGACGGTGCTCGATGTTGCCGGCGGCACGATGGCAGCGGTCGGACTCATCCACAAGCACGGTCATGCCGGTGACGAGGAGATCCGCGAGCGCTTGTCGAAACTCGGCACCATCGATCTGCGTATCGATTACCTGCGACCGGGCCGGGGCAGTGCGTTTCGCGCCGAAGCGGTGCTGCTGCGCGGTGGCAACAAGGTCGCGGTCGCGCGCATGGAGTTGTACAACGACAGCGAGGAATTGATCGCGGTCGGTACCGGCACCTATCTGGTGGGCTGACGCCGGCTCGCTGCGGAGTGATTGATTCTTCATGACCGAACATCGTCGCGGCCTGTTGCTGGCCGGCTCGGCCTATCTCATCTGGGGACTGGTGCCGATTTACTTCAAGGCGGTGGCCAGTGTCGCCGCCGATGAAATTCTCGCCCACCGGATCGTCTGGTCGATTCCGATCGCGCTGTTGCTGATCTGGGCGCTCCGGCAGCCGTGGCAAATCGGCAGCATTGTCCGACAACCGAAATTGCTCGCGACGCTGGTGCTGTCGTCGCTGCTGGTCAGCTGCAACTGGTTCATCTACACCTGGGCCATCGTCAACGATCGGGTGCTGGAAACCAGCCTCGGTTATTTCATCAATCCGCTGCTGACCATCGCGCTCGGTGTGCTGGTACTGCGCGAGCGTTTGCATACGGTGCAGAAGCTGGCGCTGCTGCTGGCGGCGATCGGTGTCGGTTGGCTTATTTATGTGCGCGGTGAATTACCATGGATCGCGCTCGGCCTGGCGCTCAGTTTCGGTTTGTACGGTCTGATCCGGAAGCGGACGCCGGTGCAGGCCATCAACGGTTTTCTGATCGAAACGGCAGTGCTGGCGCCGTTTGCCTTGGCGTATCTGCTGTGGCTGGAAGCCGGGCAGGCTGGCCAATTCGGCCACGCCGGTTGGTCGTTGTCGCTGCTGCTGGTGCTGGGCGGTGTCATCACGGCGGTGCCGCTCAGCCTGTTTGCCGCCGGGGTCCAGCGTATCCCGTTGACCTCGCTCGGTTTTCTGCAATACCTGTCACCGAGTCTGGTGTTCTTGCTGGCGGTGTTTGTCTATCACGAGCCGTTCGACCACAACCGCTTGTTCAGTTTTGTCTGCATCTGGACCGGCCTTGCGCTGGTCACCGGCCATTCGCTGTGGCAGCGTCGGCACGGCCGAAACTGACCGGCTACCGCTGACCGACTACCGCCAGTTCACCGTCTACACTGTAGGCATTGTGTCCTGAACCGGTCCTGCTGCCATGTTGCTGATTCCCGGCCTGGAGTTGCGCAACGCCCATATCGCCCTGCCGCATCCGAAGCCGGATGATGACGAGCCGCTGTTGTATCTCGATGCGATCGAAACCATCGGCAAGCTGGTGACGGCCGGTGCCGAACGTGTGCACCTGATCGATGCCGACGGTGCGCAGGAGGGCGAACCGGTCAATACCGATATCGTCCAGCGTTTGCACAAGGCGTTTCCGAAGCTGGCCATCGAAGTCACCGGTGGCGTGCGCAAGATCGAACACGCCGAGCTGTGGCTCGATGTCGGCGCGCAGTTTGTCGTGCTGACCTGGAAGGTGCTGCGCAATCCGGAAACCACCGGCGAACTCTGCGCCGAATACCCGGGGGCCGTGGTGGTTGCGCTGGAAGCCAGAGACGGCATGGTGATGAACGGTGGCGGCCAGCCGATTGCCGCCAGCGAGCTGGCGCGTCGCTACAGCGAGGAAGGGGTCGCCGCGCTGTTCTACACCGAACTGCATGCGCCCGGTGAGCGCACCGACCCGTTGCCCGCGGCCGGCCGCCTGGCCCAGGCCAGCGAGATCCCGGTGTTCTGCAATGGCGGCATTCACGATCTCGATGCCATCGCACGATTGAACAAAGCACCGGCCTCGGCGCTGGCCGGTGTCGTGGTCGGGCGCGCCCTGCTCAACGGCCAGCTGGATTTTGCCGGTGCCAAAACGGCGCTGAAAAAACGCTGACGGCGGGCCTTGCCGTTCGTGCCAGAATGACCACCGGTGTTCAGACGGTTTTTGGAAAACGCATGATGCTCAAGCACGCACCCGCCGTGGCAATCGTCGCCGTGATGGTGATACCGCCGCTGCAGGCGGCCAATCCGCCGGCGAAAGCGCCGGAGCGCACGGCTGCCACCGGCAATGCCGATTATGTGCCGCTCGGTACCAGCGCGTTTGGGCCGAACGGCCATGGCGCCTACGCCTGGTTTGTCGATGTCAAAAACCAGCAGGTGGTGATGTGTCTTGTCCACAACCCGCAGTCCGACATTGACTGCAAACGCTCGCCGCTGCCGGCAGTGACCGCGGTGCCGGCAACGCCGCCAGCACCGTGACTGCCTTGCTGAAACCAATCGCGGAAACCAGAAGGGCTGCCAATGGCAGCCCTTCTGGTTTCGGTTTGGCGGTGTTGCCCGCGTGGCGGAGTAGTTACCAGGAGTGCGGCAGGTTTTTCTTCAGCACCAGATGGCCTTCGGCGTCGGTATCGACATAACCACCGACTTTCAGATCTTTCAGGATGCGCGCGACCATCTCGCGCGAGGCGCCAACCCGGCTGGCGATGTTCTGCTGGGTCAGCTTTTCCTTCATCACCCGCTGGCCGTCTTTTTCTTCCGACTGGGTCAGCAGCAGCACGGCGATGCGGCCGTACACATCCATCAGGCCCAGCCGGCGGATGGTTTCGGTGGCCTGCAGCAAGCGGTCGATCAAATCGCTCATGACATTGGCGGCAAAATCCGGAAACTCGCGCAGGCACTGCCTGAAGTCCTGATCCGACATCAGGCCGAGCCGGCTGTCGTCCATCGTCACCACCGAGGCCGAGCGCGGGATGCCCTGAATGACCGAGAGCTCGCCGAAGACTTCGCCGCCTTCATGAATATTGACGGTGATTTCCTTGCCCTTTTCGTCATCCAGATAGACCTTGACCCGGCCCGAGAGGACGAAATACAGACAGTGCGCCGGATCGCCTTCGCTGATGATCTGGGTGCGTTTGGGGTAGTTGCGGATGTGGATGTGGCGACCGAGCTGGCTGATTTGCTCGGGCGAGAGCCCACGAAAAATCTTGAAGGTCGCCAGTTCCATAGCGGTCGGGGTGGCCGAAGCGTCTGTCATGAGGGTTCCTTACAACACCGCAGTTGAGCCCGGGGCGGCAATGGAAATATTGCACACCGTCGCCTTGGCAAAGTACAGCTGGGCGTTTGGCGCAGGCCGCTCTAGACTGACACGGTTAGCGTTTTTTGGACAACAGACGTGCGCCATGCTTTTCTCGCCCCGCTTGCGGCCGCTCTCGCGCTGTCGCTGACGGCTAGTGTTGTCTATGCCGGACCGGGGCCGGGCGACCGGCAATCCGATGGCCTGCCGTATCAGTACATCTACCTGGCCGATTTCGCCAAACTGCGCCACGACGCCGAGAAAGGCAACCCGGCGGCGCTGTTCCAGCTTGGCGTCATGCATTACGACCCGCCGGAAAATTCCGGGGTCAGCCAGAGCTACCGGCGCGCCTTCATCCTGTTTTACGAAGCGGCATTGCGTGGCCATGGCACGGCCCAGCATAACGTCGGCGCCATGTACTGGAATGGCGACTACGTCGCGCAGAACCTGGTTGAAGGCTATGCCTGGTTCAAGATTGCTGCCTTGTCCGGCGATGCGGCCGGTATCCGCAAGGTCAAACGCCATGCCGGCGAATTGTCCGAAGCGCAACTCGAAGCGGTAACCGAGCGGCTGCCGGCGCTGCAGGCCATCCTCGCCAAAGCCAAGGCCAAACGCAGCTACGATCCGCGCGATTACGGCATCCGCTGATCGGTGCTGACGACCATGCCGGCACGCGCGGTCATTGGCTTCCCTACAACGCTCAGTGGCCGCTGTCGCCGCGCTCACCGCTGATCACTTTCAGCCGGTTTTCGGTCACTTTCTCCGGTTGCAGTTCGCAGACGCGATGGCCGTGGCCGAAGCCCTTGACCACGATCTCCTGCAAGGGCTCGAACGGGTAACGCTCGCGGGTCAGCGCATAAACCGGATAGCTGACCAAGAGCCGGCCCGGCGTGCAGTGCTGCTGCAGGCGGGCCGCGAGATTGACGCCGCTGCCGACGGCCCGGTATGCCAGCACCTGTCCGGAGCCGAAATTGCCGACCGTGGCGAAATCCTGATGGATGCCGATGCGCAGATTGATGTTGTGATCGATGCCGGCATCGAGCCAGCTCTTCTGCAGCCGCAGCATCTCCCGTTGCATCGCCACCGCCAACGCCACCGCCCGCTCGGCCTGCACTTCCTTGTCCATCAGCTCCGGTGCGCCGAACAGCACCACCAGACCGTCACCGAGCAGCTCGTTCAGGGTGCCGCCGAATTTCTCGACCAGCGCACCCATACCGCCGAGGAACTGGTTCAACAGTTCGGTGATGATTTCCGGTTCGAAGCGATCGGTCAGCGCGGTGAACTCGACCAGATCGGCAAACAACACGGTCAGCCGGCGGCGCTCGGCCTGCAACTGTTTGGCATCCGGATCGGCCAGCAGTTTCTGCACCAGCGGCGGCGGGAAGTAACGCGCCAGCCGGTTGACCGTTTCCTGCACCACACGCGCCTGTTCGCGCTCGCGGCGGGCGGCGTTGATCTCGTGCAAGGCCAGCAGGTTTTTCACCCGCGCCACCAGCTCACTGCGTTCAACGGGTTTACCGATGTAATCGTTGGCGCCCGCGGCAAGACCGGTGGCGACATCTTCCGGCCGGTTGCGCGCTGACAGCATCAGGATTGGCAATTCCTGTTGGCTGAAGGTTTCGCGCACCCGGCGGGCGACATCAAAGCCGGACAGCTTCGGCATCATCACGTCGAGGATCAGCAAACTGAAATTCTGCTCGGCGAGCGCATCGATCGCCGCCTGGCCATCGCCAACGGTGACGACGTTGTAGCCCTGCATCGCCAGACAGTCGGCGACCACCTGACAGTTCAGCGGTTCGTCGTCGGCAACCAGAATGGTCGCGGCGTTGCCGAGCATCGGTACCGGCGTCGGTTTGCGCAGCGGCAGCAATTTGCCCGGCGTCGGGGTTTCGGTTCGCGCTTTCTTGACCTGGGTGCCGGCGGCGGCCAGCGGCAGCGTGAAGGTGAATTGCGAACCGCTGCCTTCCTGCGAATGCACGGTCACGGTGCCGCCGTGCAAATCGACCAATTTTTTGACCACGGCAAGGCCGAGTCCGGTGCCGCCGTGACGCCGGGTGTTGGCTTCGGCGACCTGTTCAAACGGCAGGAAAATCCGTTCGATCTGATCGGCCGCGATGCCAATGCCGGAGTCGGCCACCTGAATTTCCGCCATGTTGTCGACCACGCGCGCGGTCACCGTGACATGGCCCTGCGGCGTGAACTTGATCGCGTTGCCGATCAGGTTGTGCAGGATCTGTTCGAGCCGGTTTTCATCGGCATCCAGCGGCGGAAAATCGGCCGGCACCGCATTGACCAGCGCCAGATCCTTGTCGCCGGCCAGTGGCCGCGACAACGCCAGTACCACCGCGACCGACGATTGCAGATCGGTCGGCGCCCGCTCGAGCGTGACGCTGCCGTGTGACAGCTTCTTGAAGTCGAGAATTTCGTTGACCAGGTGCGCCAGCCGGCGACCGCTGTCGGCGATCAGGGCCAGATGATCGCGGGCCCGATCGTTGAGCTCGCCGGCGACACCGTCGCGCAGCGATTCGGCAACGCCGATGATGCCGTTCAGCGGCGTGCGCAGCTCATGCGAGGTGTTGGCGAGAAATTCGTCCTTCAGCTGATCGATGCGGCGCAGCTGATCGTTGATCCGCTGCTGGGCCTCGACCTTGCGGCGATGGCTGTGCCACAGCCACCAACCGGCCAGCAGCAACAGACCGGCGTAGCCAACATAGCTGTACCAGCGGGCAAACCACGGCGCCTGGATGAAAAAGCGCAGCTGCGCCGGATTCGTGCTCCAGATGCCGTCGGCATTGGCGTTGCGCACTTCGAAGACATAATGACCGGGGTCGAGATTGGTCAGCCGCAATTCATTGCGGTTGCCGTTGCTGATCCAGTCATTCTGCAAGCCGCTCAGCCGCCAGACAAACTGGTTCTTGTGCGGATCGCGGTAATCGAGCGCGGAAAAGCGCAGGTGGACATCGTTCTGGTTGGCCGAGAGCTGCCATTCGCCAGCGTCGATCCGGAGCCGGCTGTCATCCGGATTGCGCACGTCGAAACCGGTGATCAAGGTGCCGACGGCACTGGTGGTGCTGCGCAGTGCGCGCGGATCGACCACGGCGATGCCGGCGGTGCCGCCGAACCAGAGCCGGCCGTCACTGGTCTTCACGGCGGCCAGGCTGTTGAATTCGTTGCCCGGCAGGCCATCGCTCTGATCAAAGCGGCGGAACTGGTTGCTGACCGGATCAAACTCGGCGAGACCGGCATTGGTGCTGAGCCAGAGTTTGCCTTGATTGTCCGGTTGAATGGCGTAGATCACGCTGTTCGGCAGGCCGTCGGCGACAAACCAGGAATCGAAACGCTCGACGCCGGCGCGGCGATCGCTGGCGCGCCAACGGTTCAGGCCGTTCTGGGTGCCGATCCACAGATCGCCATTCGGCTCCAGATACAGCGCGCGTACGACATCGTTCGACAGGCTGGTCGGGTCATCGTCGCGGTGCATGAAACTGCGCACGGCGCGGCTGTCGTAATCGAGTCGCTGCAGACCGGCGCCCTGGGTGCCGAAGAACAGCTGACCGTCGACTTCTTCCATGACCCGCACCAGCGCGCGCGGAAAGCCTTCCTCGTTGACCGGAAAACTGCGCAACACTTCCAGCCGGTCCGGATCGATCTCGATCACGCCTTCACCGGCGCCAACCCAGATCCGGCCTTTGCTGTCTTCGTCGATCAGGAAAATCCGGTAACTGCTCAGCTTGCCGCGGCTCATGGCCGGATGGGTCAGGATCTCGGTGCGGAACGTGGCCGGATCGAATACCGCCAGCTCGCCGGTGGTGCTGCCGAGCCAGAGCCGGCGTTTGCGGTCGACGCTGATCGCCTGAATGCGTGGCGGAAACACGCTGCCATCGCGATCGCTGAAATTGACGTAGTGCACCACTTCGCCGGTGCGCGGATCGATGTGATCGAGGCCGGACAGTGTCGCCGCCCAGAGTTTGTCGTCGGCGTCGCGCTGCAGTTGCCAGACGAACGGGTCGGCCAGTGAATTCGGTTGATACGGCGAGTGGATGATGCGGCCAATCGCGCTGCGTTCCGGATGCGTGGTGTTGACGCCGCCACCGAGCGTGCCGATCCAGAGCAGGCCGGTGCGGTCTTCATGCAGGGCGTCGATTTCATCGAAGCTGATGCTGTGCGGATCGGCGCTGTTGCGACGAAACACTTCGAAGCCGGAGCCGTCCGGCAACAGTCGCGCCAGACCACCGCCTTCGGTGCCAATCCAGAGCCGGCCGCCGCGATCACGCAGCAATTCGCGCACGGCATTGCTCGGCAGGCTCATCGGCTCGTGCGGGTCGTAACGGTAATGACGAAACTGTTTGCCGTTTGGCGGCAGGTAATACAGTCCGGTCGCCATGGTGCCGGCCCAGAGGCCGCCGTCGGCGTCACTCCACAATGCGGTGATTTGCTGCGGCACCGGGCCGCTGCGGCTGGTCAGCGGAAAATGCTGAACGCTGTCGTCGCTCGGATCGAGCAGGGCCAGCGTGCTGGCACCGACCCAGAGTTTGCCATCCGGGGCCGAGGCAAACGCGTTGACGAAGCCGGACGGAATGCTGTCGCGATCGAGCGGGTTGTGCTGGTAGTGGACAAAGCTGTCCGTCTCCGGCTCGTAGCGATCGACGCCGCGCGGCGTGCCGATCCACACGCGCTGCTGCGGATCGCGATACAGGCTGTTGATCAGGCGGTGGCCGATGGCGCCCGGCTGATCCGATGGCAGATAGCGGGTCAGTTGCTGGCGATCAGGGCTGAACCGGTTGAGGCCATTCTGGGTGCCGACCCAGAGCTGGCCGTCGCGATCTTCGAGCAGCGCCAGCACCATGTTGTCGGTCAGCGAGCCGGCCACCCGCGGGTCGCTGCGGTAGCTCTGGAACTGGTAGCCGTCGTAACGCTGCAGACCGTCGTGGGTGCCGAGCCAGACATAGCCCTCGCGGTCCTGGACGATGCTGGTCACCGAGTTTTGCGGCAAGCCGGCCCGGCTGTCGAGGTGACGGAAAGCGACCGTTTCCACCGCTGCAGCCGGCACCGCCAGCAACCACAGCAAACCGGCGCCGAGACGGCGCCAGCGGCGGATGGTGGAGACGGTGGCAGGAACGGACAACAACGGCATGGCACGGCATCCTGAAGTGATGGCCTGATCCTAGGCCAGCGTCGGCGGTGACCCCAAGCAGATTCGTGCCGCTATTGGTATTTGCTTACGAATTTGGTCATGGCGTACTGGCGCACAACTCGACAATTTGCCGCAGGTCGGTGCTGTCGTGTTCACAATCAGCGCCTATCCTCTAGGCAGGAACTTCGACACCGGGTGTGGGATGAACCTTAACGAACTGGTCCGCAATGCCGGTCGACTGTACAGCTTGCCGGATATCTGTCTGCGCCTGCAGGAGCTGATTGCACGCCAGGCCAGCGTGCTCGAAATCGCGGATCTGATCGCGCTCGATCCGGCGCTGACTGCGCGCTTGCTGCGGCTGGCCAACAGCTCGTTCTACAACTTTCCGGCCCAGATCGAGTCGGTGTCGCGGGCGGTCCGCCTGATCGGCACCAACGAGCTGTACAACCTCGCGCTGGCGACCTCGGCGGTCGCCACCTTCCGCAATGTCCCGCGCGAGCTGATCGACATGGACAAGTTCTGGGAGCACAGCGTCTACACCGGGCTGGTGGCGCGTGCACTCGGCCGGCGTAGCGGATTCCGGCAGGGTGAGCGGCTGTTTGCCGCCGGCCTGCTGCACAACATCGGCCTGCTGGTGCTGCTCGAACAGATGCCGGACGAGTGCGTGACCATGCTGCAGAAAGCCGAAGGCGTGCCGCGCCCGGATCTGGAGCAGGCCGGCTTCGGCTTCCGGATCGCCGACCTCGGCCATGCCCTGATGACGCTCTGGCAATTGCCGGTCAGCCTGACCGAAGTGGTCCGCTACCAGCACGAACCGGAACAGGCCGGCGGCGAACGGGTGGCAGCGGCGCTGATCCACGTCGGCATCCATGGCGCGCTGCATCTGCAGAACGGTTTTGCCCCGGACAGCACCAGTCCGTTCCTGGAGCGGCTGCGGCTGGACCGCAGCCAGCTCGCCAGCGCCGATACCCTGCTGCTGCGCGATGCCCTGACGGTCGCCCGCGACAGCGCCCTGCAGGTACTCAACATCATCGCGCCCGGAGCGGCGGTGGTCGTCTGACTGGTGAGGCACATTCGTTCCAACTGACGATGACGGCGGCCGGCTGAGCCTGCTAGCCTGTGCGCTCGCGTTCCGGTCCGGAATCGGCTGCCATGAAACTCTATTACTCTCACGCCTCTCCGTATGCCCGCTGCTGCCGGGTCCTGCGGCTGGAAAAGCAGCTGGCGGCGCAGGTCGAAGAAGTGCTGGTCGACCCGCTGCAGAATCCGGCCGAGCTCATCGTCAGCAACCCGCTCGGCAAGATCCCCTGTCTGGTGCTCGACGACGGCGAAACCCTTTATGACAGCACGGTGATCTGCGCCTATTTCAACGAGCAGGGCAGCGGCCCCGATCTGTACAGCCACCACCGCCACAGCTGGCAGGTGCGCAAATGGCAGGCGCTGTCGCAGGGCATGCTCGATGTCGCGGTGGCGCTGCGCATCGAGAAAACCAAACCGGAGCCCCAGCAGTCGGGCTTCTGGCTGGAGCGGCAACGGATCGCGCTGCGGCGCAGCCTCGCCACGCTGGAGGCCGATCTGAACCAGCTGCCGGGCGATGGCCTGCTGCCGCTGCACCTGACCTGCATGCTGGCTTATCTCGATTTCCGCCATCCGGAGCTCGACTGGCAGACCACCTACGACCGCCTGGCGAGCTGGTACCAGCCCTGGCAGCAGCGGCCGAGCCTGGTCGCGACGGCGCCGCAGTAAGCACGCCAGCAAGCTGCGTGACCGGCCTTCCCGTTGCCGGTGTCAGCCGTTAGAATGCGCGCCTGCTACGTTCAGCCGCGCTGCGGCAGGATCGGGGCAGTAATCGAATGGGGATATAGCTCAGTTGGTAGAGCGCGTCGTTCGCAATGACGAGGTCAGGGGTTCGACTCCCCTTATCTCCACCAAATCGAAAACCGGTCCTCGCGACCGGTTTTTTTTTGCTGACTGCCGTCGCTGGTGTTCGGCGGCTGGCTCAGCCATGCTGGCTTGCCGGTGCCGCGTCCGCGTCAATGCCGGCTTTCAACGCGATGGCAACGGATAGGAACGCGTTATGACGTGGTCGGTGCTGGCCCTGTTGAGCGGGCTCGGTCTGTTGGTCTGGAGTGCGGATCGCTTTGTCGATGGCGCCGCCGCCACCGCGCGCCATTTCGGCATGCCGTCGCTGCTGATCGGCATGGTCATTGTCGGTTTCGGCACGTCGGCGCCGGAGCTGGTGGTGTCGGCGTTGGCGTCATCCAGCGGCAATCCGGGCATTGCCCTCGGTAACGCCTACGGCTCCAACATCACCAACATTGCCTTGATTCTGGGGCTGACCGCCGTGATCAGCCCGATCGCGGTGCATTCGCAAGTGGTGCGCAAGGAAATGCCGGTGCTGCTGGCGGTGACGGTGCTGGCGGCCTGGCAGTTGTGGGACGGGGAATTGTCGCGGCTTGATGCCGTGGTGCTGTTGCTGGTGTTTGCCGTTTTGCTGGCGTTTTCCATTTACGAAGGCTTGGCGGTCAAAGGCGACGCGCTCGGTGCGGAAACCGCCGAGGAATTGGCCGCCCACCCGATGCCGCTCAAGCGCGCCGTGTGCTGGTTGGTGATCGGTTTGTTGCTGCTGATTGCCAGTTCGCGGCTGCTGGTTTGGGGCGCAGTCGAGATCGCGCTTGCGCTCGGGGTCAGTGATCTGATCATCGGGTTGACTGTGGTCGCCATCGGCACCTCGCTGCCGGAACTCGCCTCGTCGATCATCGCCGTGCGCAAGAACGAGCATGACATTGCGTTCGGCAATGTCATTGGTTCGAACATGTTCAACACCTTGGCGGTAGTCGGCCTTGCCGGTGCCATTGCGCCGATGTCGGTCGGGCCGGAAGTGTTCTATCGTGATCTGATGGTGATGGCCGGTTTGACGCTGGCACTGTTACTGTTCTGCTACGGTTTTCGTGGTCCAGGTCGGCTCAATCGCCTCGAAGGCAGTCTGTTGTTGCTGACTTTTGCTGCCTACACCTCATATCTCATCAGCAGTCAATTCAGCGGCTGAGCCGCGCGGGAAAAACAGCGGAGGTCGGCATGACGGACAAGGCATTGGCGGCACTGTATCCCGCTGAAGGCGAGTACCGGCTGCTGACCATCAAGCTGCGGGAAGCGCGTCAGCTGTTCAATCCGCTCGACCCGGCGCCGTATGCGATGCGTGAGCTGGCCGCCGAAGCTGGCGACTGGTTGTTCGATGGCGCCCGCGAACTGCCCGGCGCGCAGCTGAAGATCGTGCTGTATTTGCCGCAACCGGATTCGCACATCAGCACCGACGACATGAGCGCGGCCATCGGTCATTATTTTCATTACCGGGCCATGAAGTACCGCCAGCAGCTGCGCCACCTGCTCCGTATTGGCCGGCAGTCGCTGTTGATTGGCTTGTTGTTTCTGGTCGTTTGCGATTTGATCGCCCGTTATGTGCTGGCCGGCGAGGGCGGGCATCTCGGTCTGGCGCGCACTGGCGTCAGCATTCTCGGTTGGGTGGCGATGTGGAAGCCGGTGGAAATTTTTCTCTACGAATGGTGGCCGCTGCGCCAGAACGCCCGCTGTTGCGACAAGCTGATGAGCGCGCCGGTTGAGGTGCGGGAACGCAAGCCCGGCGATGTCACGCCGGAGTACGCACAGTTGCGCGCCAGCGTCGCGGTCGCCAGCCCTGAATCCCGTTCATGAATGCCACCCACGCTTTGCAACGTTACGCCTGGCTCTCCGTCATCACGGCACTGCTGACGATGACGCTGAAATTGGTCGCCTGGTGGTGGACCGATTCGGTCGGTTTGCTGTCGGACGCGGGCGAAGCCAGTGTCAACCTGATGGCGGCGGGTTTTGCCGTGTTTGCGCTGCGGGTCGCGGCGCGGCCGGCTGATGCCAATCACCATCACGGTCACGGCAAGATCGATTATTTCGCCGGAGGTTTTGAGGGGGCGCTGATCTTGCTGGCGGCCGTTGCCATCGGCGCGCTGGCGATTGAGCGGGCGCTGACGCCACAACCGCTGCACCACATCGGGTTCGGCTTGATTTTCGCGGCAGTGGCCTCGTTGTTGAATCTGGTGGTCGGGCTGTTGCTGATCCGGGTCGGCAAACGGGAACGCTCGCTGACGCTTGAAGCCGACGGCCATCACCTGATGACCGATGTCTGGACCTCGGTCGGGGTCCTGGTGGGGGTTGCCGCAGCTGCACTGACCGGCTGGTGGTGGCTGGACCCGGCCGTTGCCGGACTGGTTGCCGTCCACATCCTGCTGACGGCCTTCGCCTTGCTGCGGCGTGCGGTGGCCGGGCTGATGGATGAGGCGATGACCACTGTCGATCATGACAAGCTCGTTGAGGTCCTCAACGCACACCTGCCGGCACCGCTGCAATGGCATGCCTTGCGGCACCGGCAGGCCGGACGGCTGGCGTTCGCTGCCGTGCATGTGCTGGTGCCGGATGACTGGAGCATCCGACGTGCGCACGATCTGGCCGAAGAGATCGAAGCGGCGGCGCGCCAGGCCCTGCCGGACCTGCGTCTGGACATTCACCTGGAACCGCTGGGCGATCCGCGCGCGCAGGCGGACGATGTCGGATTCGCCGCCGATTGAACCAGCTGCCGGCGGTTTGTCAGTCAGCAGACGCGCGATTGTGCGAAAAACGTTCGACAGTTCCCGGCTTTCCCTGTAGGGTGGCACCCGCATGCGTTCAAATCATGTAGCGGTCTTGTGCTTCATCCCGAGTCGTGCCGGTTTCGGCCCCCCTCCCTGAACACCTTGTCACTACCTGGCGAAACCGTGCGGCCTCAGGCAACTGCCTGAATTGTTTAGATTATCCAGTAGGAAAAGCATCACATGTCGACCAAAACCGGCACCGTCAAATGGTTCAACGAAGCCAAAGGCTTCGGCTTCATCACCCCGGACGACGGCAGCGCCGATCTGTTCGCCCACTTCTCGGAAATCCAGGGCAACGGCTTCAAGACCCTGGCCGAAAAAGAGAAAGTTGAATTCGTCGTCAAGCAAGGCCAGAAAGGCCTGCAAGCCTCGGCGATTCGCAAAATCGCCTGAGTCTGACCGACTTGTGCCAAAACGGCCCGCATTGCGGGCCGTTTTGTTTTGGCGGGTCGGTTTGTCCGGCGGGCCTGCTCAGGACGCCGGCGGTTCCTGCCGGTCGATGTGCGCCATGACCTGCTCGACCTCGCCGGGCGGGTGCCGGCAGGCTTGCGTCGCGGCCGTGTCCGCCGCCAGCCGGTACTGCCGCAGAAAGCGCCGGCACAGGCCACAGAGCAGCAGATGCAGGCGTACCGCCAGCCGTTCCCGCCAGTTCAGTTCGCCATCGGTCCAGGCGCCGGCACGCTGGGTGACGTCTTTGCAACTCAGCATTCGCCGGTCTCCTGATAATGCTCGACCACCTGAAACAGTTTCAGCCGGGCCCGGTGCAGCAGCACCCGGACATTGGAGGCGCTGATGTTCAGCACGTTACAGATGGCCTCCGGTTCCATGTCCTGGACATGGCGCAGCGTGAACACGGCCTGCTGCAGTGCCGGCAGCCGATCCAGGTTCAGCTGCAGGCAGTCGCCGAGCTCGCTTTGTTCGAGCAGGCCGTCCGGCCGGTCCGAACGCCAGCTGAGCGGCGGCTGTTGCCAGTGGCCGTCGTCGGCATCGAAGCGTTCCCAGAAGCTGGGATGCTCGCCGGCGATCTGGTCCAGCGACAGTGTTTCGTCGCGCCGGCGCAGTCGGTTGTAGCCGGCGTTGAGCACGATCCGGGTCAGCCAGGTTTTCAGGCTGGCGCGGCCTTCAAACTGCGGCAGCGCCCGCCAGGCGCTGAGCCAGGCATCCTGCACCACCTCTTCCGCCTCGGCCGGGCCGACCAGCGCCCGGGCCACCGCCTTGAGCGGACCGTGGTACTGCCGCACGAGTGCGGCAAAGGCCTGCTTGTCCTGCTGACGCAGCAGCGCCAGCTGTTCAGTCGCTTCCATTGAGAGGCCTGCGGTCGGACGGAATCGATCGGTTGAAGCCGTCTTTGTAACAGGCCGGACCGGCGGCTGCCAATCACCGGGCCGGCACGCGATTTACCTTGGCTTTGCCGGCGCGGATCGGTAAGATCCCGCGCCTCTTCGCCGGCTCTGCATTAGTGAGCGGTCCGGCGGTGTGTTGAACAGGGCCCAGCGCCCCAGAAAGTTGGAGTACGTCATGTCACTAACCAATGAGCAAACCGCGAAAATCGTTGCCGATTTCGGCCGCGGCAAGAACGACACCGGCTCGCCGGAAGTCCAGGTCGCCCTGTTGACCGCCCGCATCAATGACCTGCAAGGTCACTTCCAGGCCCACAGCAAAGACCACCACAGCCGTCGTGGCCTGCTGCGTCTGGTCAGCCAGCGCCGCACCCTGCTGGACTACCTGAAAGGCAAGAGCCCGGAGCGTTACAGCGCGCTGATCGAGCGTCTGAACCTGCGTCGCTAAGCGCGCATTGTCAGGCAAGCATTGTCGACAAGGCCCCGCTCCGGCGGGGCTTTGTCGTTTCTGGCGTTTACCGACCGCCCATCGGATTCGGACTTTTGGCCATCCAAAGCCCCGGCAAGGGTACCAATTTGCGTGCAATTCATGGCCTCACAGCGTAGGATCGCGCGCGCAAATCACTGACTGATATGTGTAAAGACAGGTAAGAGAGGAAAAGATAAGTGAATCCGATTAGCAAGAGCTTCCAGTACGGCGAACACCGCGTGACCCTTGAGACCGGCGCGATCGCCCGTCAGGCCACCGGCGCCGTCATCGTCAACGTCAACGACACCGTTGTCCTGGTCACCGCGGTCGCCAAGACCGAAGCGGACCCGAAGAAAGATTTCTTCCCGCTGACCGTGCATTACCAGGAAAAATTCTACGCCGGTGGCCGTATCCCCGGTGGTTTCCAGAAGCGTGAAGGCCGCCCGACCGAAAACGAAACCCTGGTGTCGCGCCTGATCGACCGGCCAATCCGCCCGTTGTTTCCGGAAGGCTTCCTGAACGAAATCCAGATCATCGCCACCGTCATGTCGATCAACCCGGACGTGACCCCGGACATTCCGGCGATGATCGGTGCGTCGGCCGCGCTGGCCTTGTCCGGCGTGCCGTTTATGGGCCCGATCGGCGCGGCCCGCGTCGGTTACAAAGACGGCCAGTACCTGCTCAACCCGAGCAACAAGCAGCTGAAAGAATCGAAACTGGATCTGGTGGTCGCCGGCACCGAAACCGCCGTGCTGATGGTGGAATCGGAAGCCGATGAGCTGTCCGAAGCGGTCATGCTCGGCGCCGTCATGTTCGGTCATCAGGCCCAGCAAGTCGCGATCCGTGCCATCAAGGAATTCGCTGCCGAAGCCGGCAAGCCGAAGTGGGACTGGAAAGCGCCGGAGCCGAACACCGCGCTGATCAACGCCATCAAGGCCGAAGTGCAAGCCGGCCTGACCGCTGCTTACCAGATCGCCGACAAGCAGCAGCGTTATGCCGCTGTGGGCGCGCTGCGTGATGCCGTTGTCGCCAAACTCGCCACCGGCGAAGAAGGCGCGCCGAGCGCCGATGCCGTCAAGAAAATCTTCGGTGACATCGAATACCGCACCGTCCGCGATCGCATCCTGTCGGGCGCGCCGCGCATCGACGGCCGCGACCACGACATGATCCGCGCGATCTCGGTCAGCGCTGGCGGCGTGCTGCCGCGTGCGCACGGTTCGGCACTGTTCACCCGTGGCGAAACCCAGGCCATCGTTGCCGTCACGCTCGGCACCGAGAAAGACGCCCAGATCATCGACAGCCCGATGGGCGAGTCGAAAGATCTGTTCATGTTCAACTACAACTTCCCGCCGTTCTCGGTCGGTGAAACCGGCATGATGACCGGTCCGAAGCGCCGCGAAATCGGCCACGGTCGCCTCGCCAAGCGCGGCGTTGCCGCGATGATGCCGAGCTTCGAGAAGTTCCCGTACTCGGTGCGCGTCGTCTCGGAAATCACCGAATCGAACGGTTCGTCGTCGATGGCCTCGGTCTGCGGTTCGTCGCTGGCGCTGATGGATGCCGGTGTGCCGATCAAGGCCCCGGTCGCCGGTATCGCGATGGGTCTGGTCAAGGAAGGCGATCGCTTCGTCGTGCTGTCCGACATTCTCGGTGACGAAGATCACCTCGGCGACATGGACTTCAAGGTCGCCGGCAGCTCGAACGGCATCACCGCGCTGCAGATGGACATCAAGATCGACGGCATCACCAAAGAGATCATGGAAACCGCGCTGCACCAGGCCAAAGGCGGCCGGCTGCACATTCTGAGCGTGATGAACCAGGCGATCAGCGAAGCCCGTGGCGACATTTCCCAGTTCGCTCCGCGCATCACCACCATCAAGATCGACCCGGAAAAAATCCGCGAAGTCATCGGCAAAGGCGGTACCGTCATTCGCAGCATCACCGAACAGACCGGTACCAGCATCGACATCGCTGACGACGGCACCATCCGCATTGCCGCCGTTTCCGGTGAGCAGGCCAAAGACGCCATCGAGCGCATCAAGGCCATCACCTCGGATGTCGAAGAAGGTCAGATCTTCGAAGGGCCGGTCGTGCGCATTGCCGACTTCGGTGCGTTCGTCAACATCGCCCCGGGCAAGGACGGTCTGGTTCACATCAGCCAGATCACCAGCCAGCGCGTCGAGAACGTCCGTGACCATCTGAAAGAAGGTCAGGTCGTCAAAGTCAAAGTGCTGGAAGTCGGCAAAGACGGCAAAATCCGTCTGTCGATGAAAGCGCTGCTGGAAGGCAACAACGCGTAAGCGGTTGGTCGCAGATGTAGCAAAAAGGGGGAGCTCTGGCTCCCCCTTTTTTATTCGTTACCCAGCCGGTATCGTTACCGCCACGTGACTGAAAAGCACAAGGAGTGCGAGTGTGTGGTGTCGAATAGGATTCGTGCTGGCCTCATTTCATTGTGCGGGTGTTGTGGCATCTGAATCATCGGCGCTCTTGCCTGACGAACCGTTTCTTTTGCAAACCCCGTTGCAAATCGAGCAGGTTCGTAACTGGCATCGCGGGTGGGGTACTAAGTGGCCTTGGGGCATGCAGGAGCATGTATTGCGTTTGCGTGACGATAACAGTGAACAGTACCTGCTCGCTGTTCGAGGCTATGCCCGTGGCGGCGAATACGTCTTGTTTTTCCAGCACCACGGAAAATGGATAGCCAGTGAGCAGAGCATTGAGCTGGCCCACCATCCCGTGCAAATTCTGCCCGCGCAACGCGATGGTTGGCACGAGTTCGAAACCTATGTGCCGGCATGGGGCAGCGGTGGTGTCGATGTCTGGGTGTTCCGGTATCGCTGGAGTGGGCATGGCTATGAGCAAGCAGAGCAACGTGGTGCCGCATGGTGCGAGCTGCACTATTTCCGGGAGACCGCTCCCGACATGTGTATGACGCCCTGAATCAGATGGCAAACCGTGTCTTGGCGATAAATGCTGATGATTTGTTGACGGCGCTGCGTGAACGCAGCCCGCAGGTCGAAAGCTGGCTGGATTGCGAGACTGGCGAGATTTACCAAATCAGTGCGCTGTTTGCCGATGACGACGTCGAGGATGACCCGGCCTTCGTCAGCGCCATGCAGCAGACACCGGCCCGCTTCCTGCGTCTGCCGTCGACGCCGGCCGCGCTCGGCTTTCAGACCATGCAAGCGTTCTGCGCACAAACCGAACCGGCATTGCGGGCCAGTTTGCAGGCGGCGCTGCAGCGGCAACGGGCGTTCTTTCATTTTCAGGATGTGCTGCGCTCGCAACCAGCGGTCGACGCGCGCTGGCAAGCCTTCAGCCGTGACGCCACCTTGGCGTGGGCGCAAGCGTGGTTACGCGAGCGGCAAATTCTCGTACAGTGGCAGCACTCCCCGGACACTGCCGCGCAAACGGAACAGGCGACAAAAACATGAAATGGTTGGCCGTGATCTGGCAATGGTTCAATCCCCGGCACTGGCAACGCTATGCCGAACGGATGCGCCGGCGCGAGCAGCTTGCGCTGCTGCTGTGGCCGTATCTGCCGGAACCGCAGCGCACCCGCGACGACATGCCGGCTTTGCGGTTGTTGAACACCATGGTGCGCCAGCTCGAAGCCGGCAACGATGACTTTTCCGCCACACCCGCGGCGCAGATGCTGTGGCAACAAGCCTGTACCGACAACGAGGTGCAGCAGAGTTGCGGGGCGCTGCGCACCCTGTATTTGCAGATGCAGGCCGACGCCAGCGCGGCGGGGCTGCAGGTTGCCAATTTGGCGACATCCGAGCTGCGTCGGCTGCGCAAACGCATGCAGGCCGACAGCATGCACAGCGAGCTCAATCTGGTGCAGCAGTTGCCGGTGTTGTTGCCGATTTTGTCCGGCTTGCTGCTGTTCAGTGGCTGGTTTTTCAATGTGATTTATCTGGGCCGACTGGGTGTGCCGGTCAGCCACTATTTTGGTCTCACGGATTATCTTGCCGCCAGCATGGAAGGTCTGGTTCCGGTGATCATCTCGATTGCCGTGACCGTGATCGTGCAATGGTTCTCGCGCGCGCATCCGGCTGCAAAGCCTGCAGCGGCTGCTGTCGACCCAGTGGTTGATGCAGCTACTGATGCTGGTCGCTTTTTTTGCCACCTTGCTGCTGATGCCGGTGCTGCTCAATGCGGCGCGGCCGGAGCAGATCACCCTGATCCGGCTCTATGTTGTCGCCGTTATGGCAATGACCGTGCTGCTGCCGTGGTTGGCGGGTTTCAGCCAGCGTCCCGCGCACATGTACCTGCTGCTGAACTTGGTCACGCTGTTTCTCGTCGTGGTCTGGTTCATGGCGGAAACAAAGTACTTGAAGACTCAGGAGGTTCGACCGGCACGCACCGAGGTACGTTTGGCCGAGTCACCCGATGAGGTGCGGCGCTGGCACATCCTGTCCGGCAATTCGCTCTATCTCTTCCTGCATGATGAGAAAAAAGAGGTGCACGTAGTGCCGCTTGAGCAAGTGCTGTCGGTCCGGCATTTGCCTGCCGAGAAGACCAAGCCGGATGCCGCGCAAGAAACGGCTCCGAAAAAAGCGCAGGAAACTGCGCCAGCGGCTGGTCCCACCGCTGCAGATGGCAATGGAAAAGCGGGTCAATGACCTGAGGAAACGCTGATCAAGTCAGGAGGCTGTCATACCGGCGACAGCCGGTATCCATTTTCACCGGTAAAAGTGAACCCCGGCTTTCACCGGGGTGACAAGTGCATTTTGATTTCAGACTGAATCAGAGCATCCCCAACACTTGTCAGTAAAAAACGGGAGATGCGATGAAGCGATTTTCTTCATCTGTCTCCTTGTCAAGGCGGGGCGCAACAGCACGAACCCTTGACCGGCTTTTTGTTTGGTGTGGTGATTGCGTTATTTCTGCAGCGCAGCCAGGTCCGTCAGCAGCTGCGCCGAATGTTCGTCGGCATCGACATCGGTGTAGTGCTTCACCACCAGTCCTTCCGGGTTGATCACAAACGTCTGCCGCTTGGTGTAGTCAACCGGGCCGAACGAGGTCAGCACCTTGTACGCTTTCGCAGCCTGCTTGCCGGTGTCGGCGAGCAGCGGAAATTTCGCCCCGACGGTGTCGGCAAAATCCTTGTGCGATGCGACATCATCGAGGCTGACGCCGACGATCTCGGTGTTGATCGCGGTGAACTTGCCGTAATCGCGGGCAAAGTTTTTCGCTTCGGTGGTGCAGCCCGGGGTGTTGTCCTTCGGGTAGAAGTACAGCACCAGCCAGCGGCCGGCGAATTCGTCCAGCGTGCGGGTCTTGCCGTGCTGATCCGGCAGTGCGAACGCCGGCGCCGCCACGCCTTCAAAGCCACTGGCGTGCGCCAGCGACAGGGTTGCCGTCAACACGACGGCCAGTACGCCGGTCAGCAGGTGTTTCATGGTTGTGCTCCTGTCAGGGGTGGTGCCGGCCCGCGGCGGATCGACATGCTGTCAGCCCGTTGGCCACAGCCGGGTTCTACCGCACCGGTATCTGCCGCTATTCTACGCGCCTTGAACGGTTCGGGTTCACCACGGCAACGGGAGCAGCATGGACAAGTGGGAGCGCTTTCGGGCGCTGCAAAAACTGTTGGAAACCCATCGTCAGCCGATTCCGCTGAAAACGCTGGCGGAACGGCTGGAATGCGATCCGGCAACCATCAAACGGTCGGTCGCGGAATTCCGCAACAAATACGACGCACCCATCGCGTCGTCGCGTGCCGGCTATGCCTGGCGGCCGCGGCCGGATCAGCGTTTCGAGTTGCCCGGCACCTGGCTCGGGCAGCCGGAATTGCTGGCGCTGATGGTGCTCGACAATGCCTTGGCGACACTCGGCAGCCGGGTGATGGAGCGCGAGTTCGCGGCGCTGCGCAAGAAAGTGCAGCAGTTGCTGAAAACCGATGCGGTCGATGGCGGCGATTTCGTCAAACGCCTGCGTGTGGTCAGCAGCCGCCAGCGGCTGGCGCCACTGCCGTTCTTCTCCGAGCTGGTGCTGGCACTGCAACAGCGCCGGCAACTGCAATTCGATTATTACAGCCGCTCGCGCGACAGCGCCGAACGGCGCACGGTGTCGCCGCAGCGCCTGGTGCTCTATCGCGACAACTGGTACCTCGACGGCTGGTGTCACACCCGGCAGGCGCTGCGCACGTTTGCGCTCGATGCCGTGCGCGACTGTCAGCGCCTCGGCCAGCCGGCCATTGACCTGCCGGAGACTGAACTCGACAGCCATTTCGGTCGCTCGTTCGGCATTTTCTCCGGCGCGCCGACGGCGCTGGCGGAACTCTGTTTCAGCGCCGAAGCGGCGCGCTGGGTGCAGGCCGAACGCTGGCATCCGGATCAGCAACAACAGTGGCTGGCCGACGGCCGCTTGCTGCTCAAGGTGCCCTACGCCAACCCGACCGAACTGCTGCGTGATGTGCTGGCCTGGGGCGAACACGTCGAGGTGCTGACGCCGCCGGAGTTGCGGCAACAAACACGCGAGCGGTTGCACGCTGCGCTGGCGCAGTACCGCGACTGAGCGCGTTCAGCTCGACGCTGCCCTGCATCGGTACTTCCGGCTGGGTGAGCGGCTGGTTGTTGCGCACCGTGATCCTGTCCCGGTTATCCGCCGGCCGGCTGCAACCGGGCCGGCGGACCGCACATGGTCGACAAATCCGGCTATACCTGTAAGGGGTTTCGAGGAGTCCGGGTCCATGTTGCAGCGCCGTACCATCTTGCAGGCCGCCCTGTTCGCCGCGCTCAGTGCCGGCCGGGCGCGGGCGGAATCCGCGCCGCTGCGGTTGGCGGTGTTCCCGGATTACAACGTCGCTTCGGTGCTGGAAAGTTTCAGCCGCCGCTACGGTACGGCGGTCAACTTGCACCAATTCGACTCCAATGAAGATCTGCTGGCCGCCTGCGTTGCCGGTGCCGAGTTTGATGTCCTGACGCTGTCGCACTACATGGTGCCGCACTTTGCCGCGCTCGGTCTGCTGCGCCCGCTTTCGGCCAACGTGCTGGCCAGTTTGCAGCCCGGTAATTGGCTGCCGCGCCTGGCGCATTTCGGCCAGATTGAACAGCGCTGGCTGGCGGTGCCGAAAAACTACGGCAGCACCGGGTTCATCTATCGCGCCAGCAAACTGCCGGCGTTGACCAGTTGGCGCCAGTTCTGGGATGCCATCAGCGGCCCGGCGTCACGCCGTGCCAGCGTCATCGAGGATGTGCAATCACTGATCGGCGCGGCGCTGCGTTACCACGGTCATTCGCTCAACAGCACCCGGCCGGGTGAACTGCTGCAAGCCGAAGCGGTGCTGAAAAAAGCCCGGCCGCATCTGCGGGCGATGACGGCCGAGGTCGATGACGCCGTGCTCAAAGGTGATTGGCTGGCGATGGCCTGGAGTGATTCAGGGTATTGGCTGTCGCAGGATGATCCGGATCTGCGCTATGTCAATCCGAGCGATGGTGGCGAACTGTGGTGTGATTTCTACGCCGTCACCAGCCATTGCCCGCAGCCCGATGTTGCCGAGCAATTGCTCGAATGGCTGTTGCATCCGGTTCAGATCGCGCAGGAAGTGGTGGCGCTCGGGGTGTCACCGGTCGACACCCGCGTGCTCGCGCTGCTGCCGGAGGCGGTGCGCCGGAATCCCATCATCTTTCCGTCGGAACAGTTTTTGGCAAACGCCGAGATGTCGTCACAGGAAGCGCTGCGTGAGCCTTTGCGCGGCGAAATCTTCGCCCGCTTTGCGGCCAGCTTTCGCTGAACCGGGCGCGGTTCAGGCGGCAGCGCGTTGTTGCACCAGCCAGTCGGCAAACTCGGCCGCCGACAACGGCTTCGACAACAGATACCCCTGCATGATCTGGCAACCACGGTCGCGCAAATACTGGCGTTGCGCTTCGGTTTCCACGCCCTCCGCGACAATGGTGAAATGCAGCGCCTCACCGAGCCCCAGCAGCGCGTTGGCGACCGCGACATCACCCGGATCATCCGGCAGGTTGCGGACAAAAGTCTGATCGATTTTCAGAATGTCGATCGGCAGGTTCTTGACGTAACTCAAGCTCGCATAGCCGGTGCCGAAATCGTCGACCGCAATGCGATGGCCGCGCTCGCGCAGCCGGGTCAGCAGTTCGCTGGCGCTCGACAGGTTCTGCATCAACAGGCTTTCGGTCACTTCCAGTTCCAGCGCGCAGGCCGGCAGCTCGCTTTGCTGCACCGCCGTCTCGATGTGCGCCGCCAGCTGCTCCGGGTGCTCCAGCTGACGCGAGGACAGGTTCACCGCCACGGTGAACAGATCATGGCTCAGCCGGCGCCAGTGCACGGCATCGACTGCGGCCCGTTGCAACACCCAGGCGCCAATCGGAATGATGAGGCCGGTCTCTTCGGCCAGCGGAATGAATTCGGCCGGGGATATCAGTTTGCCGTCGCGGCGCCAGCGCAGCAGCGCCTCGGCGCCGCAAATGCTGCCGTCACGCAGATCGAGCTTCGGCTGATACCAGACTTCCAGTTCGCCGGTGTCGAGCGCACGCCGCAGCGCCGATTCGAGCTCCAGCCGGCGGCTGACCGCGACGTTCATTTCCTCGCGGTAAATCGCCACGCTGTTGCCGCCGAGCGCTTTTGCGTTGTACATCGCAGCATCGGCTTTGCGCAGCAGCTCGGCAAAATCCTGACCGTCTTCCGGGTAACGGGAAATGCCGATGCTGGCGCCGATGAAAAACTGTTTGTCGCCAACCCGGAACGGTTCGCGCAGCACGTCGATGATTTTGCCGGCCACCAGTTCGGCATCACTGACGTTGTGGCCGATCTCCATCAACAACACAAATTCGTCGCCGCCGAGCCGGCCGAGCATGTCGGTGCGGCGCACGCTGTGTTGCAGACGGCCGGCGGTTTCGTGCAGCACCAGATCGCCGACTTCGTGGCCCTGGCTGTCGTTGACCGGCTTGAACCGGTCCAGGTCGATGAACAGCACGGCAAAGCGCAGGTTGGCGCGGGCACTGTGTTCGATCAAATCCTCGGCGCGCCGGTTCAGCAGATGCCGGTTCGGCAGGCTGGTCAGCGCATCGAAATTGGCCAGCCGCGCCAGCTCGTTCTCGATGCGCGCGCGTTCGCGCGACAGGTTCTGGAATTGCCGCAAGGCATCGGCGAGCCGGCTGATCTCGTCATCACCGCGGTCCTGAATGGCGGTATCAAGTCTGCCGCCGGCCATGTCTTCGACGTTGTGTGCCAGTGCCACCAGCCGGTTGCCGAGCAGCGGTCCGGCAAAGAACCAGCCCAGCAGCAGCGCGCCAGACACCGTCAGCAGCGCGCGGTTGCTTTCCAGCAGATCTTCACTTTGCTTGAGCGCTTCCAGCCGCTTCGATTGCAGCAGCGGCAGATTCTGGTCGCCGAAAACAATCTGTTCCAGTTCGTTGCGCGCCTTGATGACCACATCGCGCACTCCGCCCGACGGCAACTGCTGCAGACGCAGATCAATCCGATCCAGCCCGTCGCGCACCGCCGCGGTCAGTGCCTTGACCTGCACCGGGTCCGGCTCATAACCCATGCGCGTCAACTGGCCGTAAACCAGATGAATCTCAATCTTGATTTCCTGCAGCGCATACAGCTGTTGCGCGCGGCCGCCGGCGGCGGCCAGGCTGGCGCCGAGCGGTGACAGCGCCAGCCGCAAGGCATCGGTGAGCCGGCTGGCGGTGGCGACATGCTGCTCGATCTGCCGGTTGAGCCGCACCCGCGCCATCGTGACCCGGTTCAGCGCCTCCAGATTGGTTTGCAGCGATTCGACATAACCGCCGAGCTGCTGCTGGTAGGTCGGGTTCGGCAGGTTCTGCACCGCCAGCTTCAGCGCCTGCAGGTAATCGTCCTGCAGCGGTCGCAGCAGCTCCAGCTCGGCTTCGCTGCGCGAGGCGTACTGCAACGGCGCCAGCCCGGCCAGGGCATTGGCATGTTCCAGCGCCAGCGAGACGTTGGTCAGGGTCGGGATGTCTTCGTCCAGCACCCGGCTGGCTGCCTGGTCGGCAGTGCGAAAGGCGAGGATCGCCACCACGGCGGTGATCAGCGTGACCGCGGCACCGGCCAGAAACACCGCCCAGATGCGCGTGCGCACGCCGGACAGACGGCGGACCGGATTGGGCAACCAGCTTGTCCAGGAAGAAGGAAGCATGCCGTCGAATGCATAACGGTGGCAGGTGAGTCAAAGGAGTATGGCATAAGCCGGCAAACTCACCCGGCGCCCGCCGGCGCGTGCTGCTGCTTGCGCCGCGCCAGCCGAGCAGCGACCATACCGGCCCAGTGCCAGCCGTCGCGGCTGGTCAAAACGTATCCAACGCCGGTGGCGCCGCGCCGCCGGCGAGCAGCCAGCGCGGACCGCAACGGTCGCTCACAGCCCTCAGCCGGCGCTCCGGCGGGCGCTGGCTCCCTCCGTAACACGCAACAAGCAGGATTCCATAGCCATGGCCACTCAGCAGTACAACGCCGACGCAATTGAAGTGCTCTCCGGTCTTGACCCGGTCAAACGCCGCCCCGGCATGTACACCGACACCACCCGGCCGAACCATTTGGCGCAAGAAGTCATCGACAACTCGGTCGACGAAGCGCTGGCCGGCTTCTGCAAAAACATCACCGTGATCCTGCACCCGGACAACAGCATCGAAGTGGTCGACGACGGCCGTGGCATGCCGGTCGACATCCACCCGGAAGAAAAAGTCTCCGGCGTCGAAGTGATCATGACCAAGCTGCACGCCGGCGGTAAGTTCTCCAACAAGAGCTACAATTTCTCCGGCGGTCTGCACGGCGTCGGTATCTCGGTGGTCAACGCGCTGTCGACCAAGGTGGAAGTGAAAGTCAAGCGCGATCAAAAAGAACACTTCATCAGCTTTGCCAACGGCGACAAGAAAACCGAACTGAAAGTGATCGGTGAAGTGCCGAAACGTGTCACCGGCACCACCGTCCGGTTCTGGCCGGACCCGAAGTATTTTGATTCCGCCAATTTCTCCATTCCCAAACTCAAGCACCTGCTGCGCGCCAAAGCCGTGCTCGCGCCCGGCTTGCGCATCGTGTTCGACAACCTCAAAGACAACGAGCGCGACGAGTGGTACTACGAAGACGGTCTGCGTGCGTACCTCATCAGCACGCTCGATGGCGTCGAATGCCTGCCGCAAGAACCGTTCTGCGGCACGCTCGCCAGCGACAACGAAGCAGTCGACTGGGCGCTGACCTGGGTACCGGAAGGCGGTGAGCTGCTCGGCGAGAGCTACGTCAACCTCATTCCGACTGCGCTCGGCGGCACCCACGTCAACGGCCTGCGCCAGGGCCTCGCCGAAGCCATGCGCGAATTCTGTGAGCTGCGCAATCTGCTGCCGCGCGGCATCAAGCTGGCACCGGAAGACATCTGGGAAAAAATCTCCTATGTCTTGTCGGTCAAAATCAAAGAGCCGCAATTCGCCGGCCAAACCAAAGAGCGTTTGGCTTCACGCGAATGCGCCAGCTTTGTTTCCGGCGTGGTCAAAGACGTGTTCTCGCTCTGGCTCAACAACAACCCGCAACTGGGTGAAGAGCTGGCGCAGTTCGCCATCAGCAACGCCAACAAGCGCCTGAAAGCCGGCAAGAAAGTCGAGCGCAAGAAAATCACCCAAGGCCCGGCATTGCCCGGCAAGCTGGCCGATTGCGCCGGTTCCGATATCTCTCGCTCGGAACTGTTTTTGGTGGAAGGCGATTCCGCCGGCGGCTCCGCCAAGCAAGCGCGCGACAAAGAATTCCAGGCCATCATGCCGCTGCGCGGCAAGATCCTGAACACCTGGGAAGTGGACAAGGACGAAGTGCTCGGCAGCCAGGAAGTGCACGACATCGCCGTCGCGGTGGGCGTTGATCCGGGCAGTTCTGATTTGAAAGATCTGCGCTACGGCAAGATTTGCATTTTGGCTGACGCCGACAGCGACGGTCTGCACATCGCCACGCTGCTGTGCGCGCTATTCGTCAAACACTTCCGCCCGCTGGTTGAAGCCGGCCACGTCTTCGTCGCCTGCCCACCGCTGTACCGCATCGATATCGGCAAAGACGTGTACTACGCGCTCGATGAAGCCGAGAAAGAAGGCATTCTCGACCGCATCAACGCCGAGAAAAAACGCGGCAAGATCCAGGTCACCCGCTTCAAAGGCCTCGGTGAAATGAACCCGCTGCAACTGCGCGAAACCACCATGGATCCAAACACCCGTCGCTTGGTGCAACTGACCATTGATGACTGGGAAGGCACGGTGTCGATCATGGACATGATGCTGGCGAAGAAGCGGGCGAATGATCGGAAGGCGTGGTTGGAAGAGAAAGGGAATTTGGCGGAAGTTGTTTAATGCATTAATGCTTGCTGCTTGCCTGATTAGTCAAAACTGTGGCGGTAACAGATGATTACAAGAATACAGGCTTTACGGTTTCGAAGTCTAAAATCAGTTGACCAACCGATTGGTCAGTTTCAGTCATTGGTTGGGCCGAATGCCAGCGGAAAGACAACGTTTCTTGATGTCATCACGCTTCTTGGCGACATGATTCGAAATCGAGGTGATGTCAATCAGACTATCCGACAAAGGAGCGTTAGCTTTGAAAAGCTTCTTTGGATGGGCGAGGGCGCGTCATTTCAGTTAGCGATTGAAGCTGAAATTCCGAAAAAAGTCAGGGCGTCCATGGCGTCAGATAAGAAAGGTTTCGCCAAAGTCCGCTATGAGGTGGAACTTGGGATAAATGCAGAGAAAAATGAAATAGGACTTAATCATGAGACTCTCTGGCTCCTAGAAGGAGCACAAGAAGAGCTGCTTCAAAGAGACCTTTTTCCGCAGTTCAGAGAGGCTCCTCAAAGTATTTTTCTGAATCCTGGCAAGAAACGGCGCGTGGCAATAAAAAAGACACCAGGCGGAAACGATAATTACTATACGGAAGGAACTAAGACATATATGCCGTCTTTTCGTCTAGGCAGGTCTAGGTCTGCGCTAGCAAATATTGATCTTGCCCCGATTTCCCGGACAACTGACTAAGCGACTCGTTTGGCTTCAAACTCAACCGGGCTCAGGTAGCCAAGTTTTGAGTGACGCCGTTTGCGATTGTAATACACGTCAATGTATTCGAAT
>JBMOMZ010000010.1:0-30125 GCA_049324755.1 Pseudomonadota bacterium | reverse complement strand
CATTCCTTTCTGAAACTGGATGGCATTGATGGCCATGGTGGCACCTTCGAGTTTGCCGTTTTCGCCAGTTTCCGCTGCCTTCAGGCGCATTTTCTGCGCTTGTGATGTGGATCGACACTAATCAGGTGAAAATTTGGTTTTTTAGCACACAACGTAACGTGGCAGGTTTCCTGTTCTGTCCACTTGGCGCCGACGTATCGCAGAGAGAGCAGTACTTCTGAAGACGTTACTTGATTGAATGACAACGGCGCATCAAGTTCCACCAAAACCGTCGTCTTTTCGGATTCGCTTTCTAAAAATTCCAGAACAGTTCCGGTATAGCCTGACCCACCATTTAGCCAAGCGGGCTCCATGTCATAGCCACCACCAATATGAATGCGATCACCAATCTTAAGCACGCTTCACCAACACTAACTTATTAGCAGCCATCGCCGCATGTAGGCATAGCGAGTCAAACGTGATACTGCCGACTCAACTCATGCACCGCCTCAACAAAAACTCCAGCGTTCTCCGGCGAGACAAACTGATGAATGCCATGGCCTAAGTTGGCAACATGGCCCGAACCCTTGCCATAGCTCGCCAGCATCCGCGCTACTTCTTCGCGAATGCGTTCTGGTGTGCCGTACAGCACACCCGGATCCAGATTGCCTTGCAGCGCGACCTTGTCTTGCACACGGGCGCGGGCATCCGCCAGGTCACAGGTCCAGTCGACACCGAGCATGTCGCAGCCGGTTTGCGCCATCAGATCCAGCCAGTTGCCGCCGCCTTTGGTGAACAGCGTGACTGGCACGCGGCGGCCGTCATGCTCGCGTTTCACATTGGCTACGATCTGCTGCATGTAGCGCAGCGAAAATTCCTTGTACATGGCCGGGCTGAGCACGCCGCCCCAGGTGTCGAAAATCATCAGCGCTTGCGCGCCGGCGGCGACTTGCGCGTTCAGGTAATCGGTGAGCACTTTGCTAAGCTTGTCGAGCAGCGCGTGCAGCGTTTGCGGCTCGCCGTACATCAGGCCTTTGATATGGGCGTATTCTTTTGAACCGCTGCCTTCGACCATGTAGGTGGCGATGGTCCACGGGCTGCCGCAGAAACCGATCAGCGGCACTTTGCCGTTGAGTTCACGGCGGATGGTACGCACGGCATCCATCACGTAGCGCAGTTCGGTTTCCATGTCCGGGGTCGGCAGTTGCGCGACATCGGCGGCGCTGCGCACCGGTTTGCGGAATTGCGGGCCTTCGCCTTGGGCGAATTCGAGACCGAGGCCCATCGCATCGGGCACGGTCAGGATGTCGGAAAACAGGATGGCGGCATCGAGTGCGTAGCGGCGCAGCGGTTGCAACGTAACTTCGCAGGCCAGTTCCGGGTTCTGGCACAGCGCCATGAAGTTGCCGGCCTGGGCGCGGGTGGCGCGGTATTCCGGCAGGTAGCGACCGGCTTGCCGCATCATCCAGACCGGGGTGCAGTCGACCGGTTGCCGGAGCGCGGCGCGCAGGTAACGGTCATTCTGCAGTGGCTTGGTGCTGGTCATTGGTTGATCCCCGGTCGTGAAGTAGGTGGTGATGCTGGCAGTGAAGTGCTGGCTGATGTCGACCGCCATATCTGGCAAAAGACAACGCCACCCGTAGGTGGCGTTGGCATTTTACCTGAGCGGACTGGTCAGGGCTTGCGCCGGATCAGCGCTTGCCGGCCTTGATCTCGTCCTGGATGGCCTTGATCGACTTGATCCACGGCCCGCCCTTGCGAACGGCCTCGGGCAGTGCGTCGCGGGCGCGCTCGGCAGCGGCACGGTCGGCAAACGGCGCCAGCACCAGCACCTGCCAGGGCTTGCCGTCACGCAGGCCGTGGTAGACCAGGCCACGATCGAGTTTGTGCTGGCGGATGAACTTCGCCATCGAATCGTCGTCGCGCAGACCGATGATCTGGACCGCGAAATAGCCCGGGCTGGCATCGAGCAGCGTCTGCTCGTCGGCGGTGTAACGACCGTTGCTGGCCGGTTTGCTGGTTTTCACCGGCGCGCTCTTGGCCGGTTCGGTTTTGACCGGCGCCGGCTTGCTGACCGGTTCGCTGGCTTGCGGCGCCGGCGTGCTGGCCACCGGCTCGGTGCTTGCCGGGCTGACGGTGTTGCTGACAGGTGCTGCCGGCTCATTGCCATAGGTCCCGGCGGCATAGGGGTCTGTCGTGAGAGGCTCGGCGCTGGCCGACGCGGCACTGTCCGCGCCGTAGCTGTCACCGGTCGGCTCCTCGATGATTTCGAGTGTGGCCGGCGCCTCTTGCCCGGTCGGCACCGGCTGGGCGTCGATGGCCAGATCCTGGCGGCGGGCGTCGCTGAGCGCCGGATCCGGGCTGCCGGCTTGTTCGGAGGCCGGCTTGCCGCTGATCCAGTCGTTCAGTTCACGCTGGTACATCAGCAGCAGCGCCAGCACGAACACACCGAGACCAATCAGCGGCAGCTTGAGCCAGGCGTAGGGAGAAGCCGGCGCCGCGTCTTCGGCAACGCTGTGCTCACGGACGTCGCTGCGAAAGTCGTCGTCGGTTTGCTCGTCGTGTGCGTCATGGGGATGCTGATTCACGGTGTACTCCGCCAATTGGGTGAGGATGGCGCCGGGGCGCCCCTGCTGCTGTTGCCAGACCGCGCGAACGCGGCTGCGCTCTGGCTCATCAAAACCTTGCGCGGCGGCCCAGACCGTCACCAGGCGCTGGGCTTCCTCGACACTGAAACCCGGCAGCTGCAGCCGGTGCCGATCGTTCTGGTCGAGGCCGGCGTAGTCCAGCTCGGCCAGCGCGGTTTCCAGCATGTCGTCGCCGAACAATACCAGCGTCAGCCGCGGATCTTCGCGCTCCCGTTCACTGACTGCGCATTCGAGCAGGCTGCGCAGCACGTGCAGATTCAGATCCTGGGCGTCATCGACGATCAGGGTGCGGCGGCCAGCCGGCGCGCGTGCGATGGCCAGCGACAGATCCGATTCGACCAGCGCGATCTGGGTCAGACCGAGCTGGCGCAGCGCGTCCTGATCGAGCTGCTCGCTGGTCATCAGCGGCTGGGCCGCGATCAGCGCGGTGGGCAGATTCTGCGAAATGGCCGCTTTCAGCCGGCGGGCAACATGGCTGCGGCCGGCGCCCGGCTCGCCTATCACCAGGATCAGGCTGCGACCGTAATGACAGAGATGCTGCAGCTCGTCTTCGAGCTGGGACAGCGCCGGTGTGGCGCAGTGGAAACTGCTGCGGGAATCGGTGGCCACAAACATCCCTGCGACGGACAGCGGCGTAATGCCGGTCTTGTTGTGGCGGCAGTGTAAACGAAGCGCTGCCCGGGTTTAAACAGTGACAATGACCGCGGCTCGCGTGGCGGATTCTGTCGGAAAGTGCGGCGCTCAGCGACCCAGCACGCGCCGGACCGGCGCCAGTTCAACACCATCGACAATCGCAGCCTCGCCGACGGCCGTCGGCAGGATGAAGCGCAGTTTGCTGCTCAGGTTTTTCTTGTCGAGCGCCATGTGCCGCAGCAGCGCATCGTGATCGACGCCGGCGGGCACGGCATACGGCAAACCGGCACGTTGCAGCCAGCGCCGGATGCGCTCGGCCAGGCTGCGGTCCGGCAGGTGGCCGGTTTCGGCAGCCAGCTCGGCAGCCAGCACCAGCCCGACTGCGACCGCTTCGCCGTGCAGCCAGGTGCCGTAACCCAGTTCGGTTTCGATGGCGTGGCCAAACGTGTGACCGAGATTGAGCAGTGCCCGTTCGCCCTGCTCGGTCGGATCACGGGCGACGATCGCGGCCTTGTGTTCACAACTGCGGGCAATGGCGTGACTGAGCGCGGCCGGGTCATGCGCCAGCAGGGCATCAAGCGATTGTTCCAGCCAATGGAGAAATTCGGCATCGGCGATCAGGCCGTACTTGATGACTTCAGCAAGACCGGAACGAAACTCGCGCGCCGGCAGCGTCGTCAGCGTGTCGAGGTCGGCAATGACCGCTTCCGGTTGGTGGAAGGCACCAATGAGGTTCTTGCTGGCCGGATGGTTGATCGCGGTTTTGCCGCCGACCGACGAGTCGACCATCGCCAGCAGCGAGGTCGGCACCTGGATGCAGGCAATGCCGCGCTGGTAACACGCCGCAGCAAAACCACCGAGATCACCGATGACACCGCCGCCGAGGGCAATCAGCACACTGTTGCGACGGCGCTTGTGGGTCACCAGCGCATCGATCACGGCGCCGAACTGGGCCAGTGATTTCTGCTCCTCACCGGGCGGCAAAATCAACGACGGCAGTTCGACACCAGCGAGCCCTTGCTGCAGGTGCGTCAGCCAATGTGACGCGACGTTCTGATCGGACAGCAGAAACGCCTGCCGGCCGGCCAGCAGCCGCGACCAAAGCTCGGCGTCCGCCAACAGGCCGGCAGCGATATGAATGGGATAGGAACCCTGCGCGAGCGGGACGGTGACAGTGGTCGCCGTCGCCATGGCGTCAGTCGCCTTGCAGCATGTCGCAAATGTCTTTTGCGACAGCCTTTACCGAACCACGATCAGTCGAGACCACGTAGTCGGCAATTTCGCGATAGAGCGTGTCGCGGTGACGCGCCAGCGACTCCAGCGTTTCTTTCGGATCATCGGTCTGCAGCAGCGGCCGGCGCTTGTCACGACGGGTGCGCTCCAATTGCTGCTCGATGGAGGTTTCCAGGAACACCACCGCACCGCGACCGGCCAGTGCGGTCCGGTTTTCGCGTGCCAGGATGGCGCCGCCACCGGTCGCCAGCACGATGCCCTGGCGCTGGGTCAGTTCATCAATGACTTTTTGTTCACGACGGCGAAAGCCCTCTTCGCCTTCGACTTCGAAAATCCAGTCGACCGCGACGCCTGCCCGTTCTTCGATTTCTTGATCGGCATCGACGAACTCCATTTTCAGCATCTGCGCCAGCTGCTTGCCAATGGTGGTCTTGCCTGCGCCCATGGGGCCGATGAGGAAGATATTGCGCTTATTGGTTTTCATGGATTAACTGCTGAAAAGTCAAAGACTTGGGAAAAGGGCCACTCCGCTCTCACAAGAGCAAGGCGGCAAGGGTAGGGGTCCGGCCGGCCCCTGTCAACTTGCGCAAGGCCATAAAGCACAACGCCCGCCGGAGCCAAAGGCCCGGCGGGCGTTGAACATACGTGCGTTCGGACTTACTTGACGTTCAGTTCCTTGATGATCTTCGGCGTGACGAAAATCAGCAGCTCCTGCTTGTTGTTCTGGTTTTCCTTGTTGCGGAACAGCCAGCCCAAGCCCGGAATGTCACCCAGCAACGGGACCTTGCGGACGTTGTTGAAGGTTTCTTCCTCGTAGACACCACCGAGCACAATCGTTTCACCACTGCGCGCCAGTACCTGGGTATTCACTTCCTTGGTGTCGATGGCCGGACCGCGGGGAGTGTCGACACCCAGGCTGTCCTTGGTCACGGTCAGATCGAGAATGACGTTGTCATCCGGCGTGATCAAAGGCTTGACCGTCAGGCTCAGCACCGCCTTGCGGAAGGTCACGTTGGTGTTACCGGCCGACGAGGCCTGCAGGTACGGAATCTCGACACCGGTTTCGATGAACGATTCGCGCTGGTTCGCCGTCATCAGCCGCGGACTCGCGATCACTTCACCGCGGCTCTCCGCCTCCAAGGCCGACAGCTCCAGATCGAGAATGGTGCCGTCGGTCAGGCGGCCGAGGTTGACACCGATCGAGCCAGCTGGGGCAGTTGTGGGCATGTTTACGTTCAGACGATCGGCCAGGTCGGCAGTTCCCGAGTTGGCCATGCCTTCCGCCCCTTCGAGCGAACCGGAGAATCCGCTCTGGCTGTTTTTGTCCGACAGACCAAAACGCACGCCGAGTTCACGGGTGAAGTCGTCATTGGCAATGACCACACGCGACTCGATCAAGACCTGACGGACCGGGATATCGAGCGTCCGGATCAGGGCCCGCACTTCATCAAGCTTGCGCGGCGTGTCCTGTACCAGCAAGGTGTTGGTGCGGTCATCGACCGACACCTGGCCGCGCTCGGACAGCAGGACGTTGTCCTTGTCCTTCAGCAGCTTGGCGATATCGGTCGCCTTGGCATAGTTGATCTGGATGAATTCCGAGCGCAGCTGGATCAATTCCTCCTGCTGTTTCTCGGTTTCCAGGCTCAGCCGTTCCCGCGCGGCGATTTCGTCGGCCGGGGCGACCATCATGACGTTGCCGTTCTGACGCTTGTCGAGGCCTTTGGTTTTCAGAATCAGGTCCAGCGCCTGATCCCACGGAACGTTCTGCAGACGCAGCGTAATCGAGCCGCCGACCGAGTCGGACGTCACCATGTTGATGCCGGTGTAATCGGCAATCACCTGCAACACGGCGCGAACCGGAATGTCCTGGAAGTTCAGCGACAAGCGGTTACCGGTGTAGGTCGGCTCACGCAGCTTGCGCTCCTCGACTTCCGCCTTGGTCAACGGCTTCAGCTCCAGCGTGAACATTTCGTTGGCCTGATACGCCAGGTAGTCGAATTCACCGGTGGTATCGATGCGGACGCTGACGTTACCGCCACGACGGGACACATCGACGACTTTGGCCGGGGTGCCAAAATCGAGCACATCCAGCTTTCGAATCAACTCATTCGGGATCGAAGTGCCGATGAAATCGGCGATGACCGTACGGCCTTCCTGGCGAACATCGACGCCAATCTTGGGATTGCCGAGGCGGAATACGACACGGCCTTCACCTTTCTCACCGCGCCGGAAATCGACCGACTGGATACCGGTACCGGACTTGGCAACAGCGGGTTTCGCGACCACGGCATTACCGCTGCTGCTGGCAGCGGTGGCAACCGTAGTGCCACTGTTATCACCGAGCAAAATCACCAGATCGTTGCCATCGACACGGGTGCTGTACGGCACCTGCTGTTCCAGATTGACAACGACGCGGGTCCGGCCTTGCGCTTCCGCGACCGACACGCTGCGGGCGAAACCGGCACCGATCGGCATCGACTTTTTGTCCAGCGTCAGCGCGACCCCAGGCAAATCAAGCGAGATGCGCGCGGGATTGTCGGTGGTGAAGGCCTTCGGTGCTGGCACCGCCTCGGACAGGGTCAGACGAATCTCGACTTTGTCACCACCCAGGGCGTTGAAATTCATCGCAGTGAGATCGGCAGCGTCCACTGCCCAAGCCATCAACGCGAGCAGCGCGCCAACCGGCGTCATTGCGAAAAGAACATTCTGATTCCGCTTCATTGTCATGACTCCTGCGGCCCCTTCACTCGCCCAGATTCAAATAAGTTTCCCGCTTGACCCAGCAACCGGTGCCGTCGGGAATGCGTTCTTCCAAAGTCACCCGATCTTCAGCGATGCGGATCACTTTGCCGTGGTTGATACCGAGATAGCTGCCAATACCGACGCGGTAGACGACACCGGCGTTGACCCCAGCCGAGCCACGGATAATGGCCTCAAACTTGCTCGGATTGCCGATCACACCGACCATGCGCAGCGTTTCCAGCGTGTAACGCTCCAGATCTTCTTTGCGCCGGTTCGGATCGGGCAAAGCATCTTCCGGACAGCCTTCAACGATCTCGGCAAGCTGGGCGATCTGACCTATCTGGAAGGCCGCGAACGGGCTGCGCAGGTCGGCGGCGCTGTAACGGAATTCTTCCTGCGGTTTTAATTCCGGCATTGGCGGAATGGCACCCGGCGGCCGCGCTTTGACTTCCTGAATCCATTGCTTCAAGTCGTCGTTGCTGTCGCCGCCGCAGCCCGCCAGCAGACCCAAACCGATTAGAGCGGTGAAGAAAGCGCGCTTCATTTGCCTTCCTCCGCTTCATAGCGATAGGTCTTGGCGATGATGTCCAAGGTCAAATTGTCCGAGTTCTCGATTTCACCGGCTTTGGCCGATGTTTTCAGCGTGAAATCATGCACGGTCACGATACGCGGCAAAGCCGACACCTTGCTGATGAATTCGCCAATCTGGTGATAGCCACCACTGACCGAAATGGAAATCGGCGTTTCGATATAGAACTCGCGCTTGACGTCGGCCTCTTTCTCGAGCTTGCCGGAGAACAAACCTGAGCCCGACGCGGCATAGGAGATCTCGTCGATCAGGCCGGGCACTTCGGTGCTCTTCGGCAGCTGGCGAAGCAGGTCCTTGAACGCCTCCTGCATCTGCTGCATTTGTTGCCGATAGGCACCCAAATTTGCAGCTTTCCGCTGCTTGGTTTCGAACTCGGAACGCTTGGTTTGCTCCATCTGCTCGGCGGCTTCCAGCTCGGCCCACTGATCCGAGGTGAACAGGTACAACGCCGCGCCAACGACAAGCATGCACGCCATCGCAATGACGAAACCTTTGGCTATGGGAGGCGCACTGCCAAGGTTGTTGAAATCGAGCTTTTGGATGTCGCGAAGGTCCAGCTTCATTTGCTGCCTCCTTTCTTGTCGTCCTTCTTCGGTGTCTTCTTTGCACCCTTCTTGTCTTTTGCTTTCGGGTCGACAGGCGGTTCGGGCGCCTTGACACCTTTGTGCACGGCGTACAGAAGGAAATCACTCGATGGCGTTGCCGACTTGCGATCGGCCGAAATCACGTCGAGATCCGGGCTGCCGATCCACTGCGAGCTTTCGATATTGCGCATGAACGCGGCGACCCGCGGGCTCGATTCAGTTTTGCCACGGATTGTCAGCTTGTTGTCCTTGCGAACGATTTCGGTCAGGTAGATGCCTTCCGGCAACAGCCGTGGCAGATCGTCGAACAGGTGCACGTTGAGCGGACGGCTCTGCTGCAGTTCCTGAATGATGTTCATCCGTTGTTCGAGATCGGCGCGCTGCTTTTCAAGCGCCTCGATCTCTTCGATTTCCTTGTCCAGCACCTTGATCTCACTGTCGAGATAGGCATTGCGCTGGTTCTGCTCCTCGATGATGCCGACATAAGTCCAGTGCACGACGCCCATGACCATGGCCGTCAGAATCATCGACAGAACAAGGGTGCTGTAAAACTGGCGCGCACGCTCACGCCGTTGCTCGGCACGCCAGGGGAGAAGGTTTATCTTGGCCATCAGTCAAAGCTCCGCAGGGCCAGACCACAGCTGATCATCAATGCTGGCGCATCCGATGCCAGTTGCTGCGCATTGACGCGCGAGGAAATCGACATGTCTGCAAACGGATTGGCAAGGCTGGTCGAAGTGCCAAGCCGCTCCTGCACCAGCTCGTCGAGGCCTTCGATGGCAGCGCAGCCGCCAGCGAGCACGATGTGATCGACTTCGCCGTACTGACTGGCCGCGTAAAAGAACTGCAGCGACCGGCTGATCTGCTGAATGATCGATTCCTTGAACGGCGCCAGCACTTCACCTTCGTAATCGTCCGGCAGACCGCCCTGTTTCTTGGCCATGCCTGCCTCTTCAAACGACAGGCCGTAGCGACGCTGAATCTCTTCGGTCAGCTGGGTGCCACCAAATACCTGCTCGCGGGTGTAAATGGTCTTGAAATTGCGCATGACCGACAGCGCGGTCATGGTCGCGCCCATGTCGACCACCGCGATGACCCGGTCTTCACCACGGTTCGGCAGCTGATTGGCGATGAGCTGGAAAGCGCGCTCCATCGAGAACGACTCGACATCGACCACTTTGGCCTTCAGGCCGGCAATCTCCAAGGCTTCAACCCGGGTATCGACGTTTTCCGAGCGCGAGGCCGCGACCAGCACGTCGACCTTGTCCGGCGCCTTCTCGGATTCACCCAGAACCGAGAAGTCGAGCGCAACTTCCTCTAACGGATACGGGATATATTGGTCAGCGTCGAGCTGGATCTGGCTTTCGATGTCGTCTTCCGACAGATCCTTGTCCAGCTGGATGATCTTGGTGATCACCGCCGACCCAGCGACGGCAACCGCCACGTGCTTGCAGCTGGTGCCGGCCCGGGCCACAACCCGGCGAATGGCCTCACCAACGGCAGCGGTGTCCTTGATGTCCCGCTCGACCACGGCGTCGGGCGGCAACGGCTCGACGGCGTAGCTCTCGACCCGGTAGCGGTTACCGACCCGCCCGAGCTCAAGCAGCTTGCAGGACGTGGAGCTGATATCCAGTCCTATCAAGGGGATCTTCTTCTTCCCGAAGAGCTGCGCCAACATAGTTTTTCCTTTTCAGGGTGCGCGTTTACGAAAACTATATATGTTTTAACATGAAATAATAGACCTAACTATGCGCTAAATCACCTTTTTTTGGTTTTTCCACCAGTCCGATTCCAGGGAACCGATATACTGTGTCGCCCGTCAGAGTCAGGCACTAGATAGCCGGTTTTTTGTTCATGTCGCGATCATTCACGCTTTCCATGCCCCGCTGGCTGCGTCGCAGCCTGGCCATCCTCGCCCTGCTGGCAGCCTTGCCGGTGCTCGGCGTGCTGGCGATCTATCTGCAGGTGGCGCCACAGCTGCCCGACGCCGCCGAACTGCGCGACATCCGGCTCAGCACCCCGATGCAGGTCTACAGTCGGGACGGCAAGCTGCTCGCCGTTTTCGGTGAGCAACGGCGCATCCCGGTCCGCTACGAGCAGATACCGCCTATGGTGGTCAACGCCTTTATTGCAGTCGAGGATCAGCGTTTTTTCAAACACCGGGGGGTCGATCTGTGGGGATTGCTGCGGATCGCGGTCAAGAATCTCACCAACGATCGGGCTGAAGGTGCCTCCACCATCACCATGCAGGTGGCGCGCAATTATTTCCTGAGTCGCGAGCGGACATTGGCGCGCAAGTTCACAGAAATCTTCCTGGCCATGCGAATCGAGGCGGAATTCGACAAGCAGGCCATCATGGAGATGTACCTGAACAAGATTCACTTCAGCCACAAGGCTTATGGCATTGCGGCCGCAGCCCAGGTGTACTACGGCAAAAACCTGGACCAGCTGGAATTGCATGAAATCGCCGTGCTCGCCGGCATTCCCAAGGGCGAGTCGATGTACAACCCGATCAGCAACCCGAGGAACGCCAGCGAGCGCCGTGCCCATGTCCTCAACCGGATGCTGGCCGAAGGCTACATCACCGAAGAACAGCGCCAGCAGGCGCTGGCCATCCCCGTTGTTGCCAGCTACCACGGGCCGCGGGTCGAAATGGAAGCGCCGTATCTGGCGGAGATGGTCCGGCTGGCCGTGGTCGAGCGCTTTGGCCAGCAAAAAGCCTATGAAGACGGCCTGAAGGTCTGGACCACGGTTCCGAGCGGCATGCAGCAGGCGGCCAATCAGGCGCTGCTCACCGGTCTGCACGCCTACGACCGCCGCCACGGTTATCGCGGCGCCGAGGCGCGCTGGTCGGCCGAACAGCTGCAGGACCGCGACAGTATCCTGAACCAGCTGGCCAAAGTGCCGGTGCTGGCCAATCAGCCGGCAGCCGCCGTGATCGCCAGCAGCGAGCAGACCGCCACCGCGCTGCTTGCCGACGGCAGTGAAGTGACCCTGCAGCTGGCCGACATGGCCTGGGCGCGGCCCTACCTCAATGAAAACCAGATGGGGCCTGCGCCGAAGAAGATCACTGACATCATTCAGGTCGGCGATCGGATTCGACTTGAGCAAATACCGGCCAACGGCGACCAACCAGCCCGCTGGGCGCTCGGTCAGGTACCCAATGTCGGTGGCGCCCTGGTCGCGCTGCAGCCGAGCAACGGCGCCGTGCTGGCGCTGGTCGGCGGCCTCGACTTCGAGATCAGCCAATTCAACCGGGTCACCCAGGCCCGCCGGCAGCCGGGCTCCAATCTGAAGCCGTTCGTCTATTCCGCGGCACTCGAAAAAGGCTTTACCCCTGCCACCGTGATCAACGATTCACCCATCGTTGACGAAGACAACGGTGACGATGATGCCTGGCGGCCGGAGAACGATGCCGGCCGCTATTACGGACCGATCCGCCTGCGGGTGGCACTGACGCGTTCGACCAACTCGGTGTCGATCCGTTTGTTTCAGGCACTCGGCCCAGACTTCGTCATCGCTCACCTGAAGAAATTTGGCTTTCCGGAAGAACAACTGCCCCCGTACCCGGCACTGGCATTGGGCGGCGCTTCCGAAATCACACCGCTGGAACTGGTGCGCGGTTATGCCGTATTGGCCAACGGCGGCAAGAAGGTCGAACCGTGGTTCATCAGTCACGTCGAGGACAATGCCGGCAACCGACTGTTTGAAACCGAGGTCAAGGAAGGTGAGCGCGTGCTCGATGCCCGCAATGCCTACCTGATCACCGACATCATGAAAGACGTGATCCATCGCGGCACCGCGGTCACCACCTTGATGAACACCGAATCACCGCTGCTCAAACGCACCGATCTGGCCGGCAAGACCGGTACCACCAACGATTCGAAGGAAGCATGGTTCTCCGGTTACAACCCGGATATCGTAGCCACCGCTTGGGTTGGCTTTGATGATCACCGGAAGAAGCTCGGCCGGATCGAATACGGCGGCAAAGCCGCACTGCCGATCTGGCAGCAGTTCATGGAAACGGTATTGGCGAATGCGCCCATAACCGCGGACATTCCACCACCGGGCGTGGTGACCGCCCGCATCGATGCCGAAACCGGCCTGCTCGCCGCCAGTGGCAGCAAAACCGCGATCATGGAGATGTTCATGGCCGAACACGCACCGACGGAAACCGCGCCGCTGCGCAGCGAAACCCCGGATGTCTTCAATCCGACTGACAGCGCGACGACGCCGGCGACTGAGGGCGAAGAACCGCTGTTCTGAGCGTCCTGCATGCGGACAACAAAAAGGGCTGCTCAGGCAGCCCTTTTTGTCGCTTTCGCGCTATCCGGATGCGGCTTATGGCATCGGCGGATAATGCTCCGGATACGGCAACTGGGCGACACCGGTGCGCACGGCCGCGGCGGCGACCGCTGGTGCCACCCGCTCGCGCAGGCGCGAATCCATCGGCTTCGGAATGATGTAATCCGGGCCGAACGTCAGCGACTTCAGATCCGGATACGCGGCCAACACTTCCGGCAGTACCGGCTCCTTGGCGATCGAGGCAATGGCATCGACCGCCGCGATCAACATTTCCTGATTGATCCGGCGGGCGCGGACATCGAGTGCGCCGCGGAAAATGTACGGGAAGCCGAGCACGTTGTTGACCTGGTTCGGATAATCCGAACGGCCAGTTGCCATCATCACGTCCGGACGCGCCGCCTTGGCGATGTCCGGGCGGATTTCCGGATCCGGATTCGACAGCGCGAACACCAGCGGATTCGGCGCCATTTTCTTCAGCTGCTCACCGGTGACCAGATCCGGACCCGACACCCCGATGAACACATCGGCACCGGTCAGCGCATCATCGAGCGTGCGCTTGTCGGTGTTGTTGGCGAACATGAATTTGTAGGCGTTCAAATCCTTGCGGCCGGTGTGCACCACACCCTGCCGGTCGACCATGAAAATGTTCTCGCGGCGCGCGCCCATGCTGACCAGCAGGCGCATCGAGGCGATGCCGGCGGCGCCGGCACCGAGGCAGACGATTTTCACGTCTTCGATTTTCTTGTTGCCGATTTCGAGCGCGTTGCGCAGGCCGGCCGCGAGCACCACAGCCGTGCCGTGCTGGTCATCATGAAACACCGGAATGTCGAGCCGCTCGATCAGCGCTTCCTCAATTTCAAAACACTGCGGTGCCTTGATGTCTTCGAGGTTGATGCCGCCAAAGGTCGGCGAAATACGAACCACGGTTTCGATGAAGGTCTGCGCGCTTTCGGCATTCACTTCGATGTCGAACACATCGATGTCGGCAAACCTCTTGAACAGCACCGCCTTGCCTTCCATCACCGGCTTGCCAGCGAGCGCACCGACATCGCCAAGGCCCAGCACGGCGGTGCCGTCGGTGATCACGGCGACCAGATTGCCTTTGGCGGTGTAGCGATAGGCCGCGGCGGGATCCTTGGCGATTTCGCGCACCGGTTCGGCGACGCCCGGCGTGTAGGCCAGCGACAGGTCGTTGACGTTTTCGGTCGGTTTGGTGATCGCGATCGCGAGTTTGCCCGGCTTCGGCTCCTCGTGATAGCGCAGGGCCGCGCGCCGTTTTTCCTCTTGCATGATTATGTAAATCCTTGAAAGAAAAGGAAGGTTGGAAATTTTTTGTGGCCGTAGTGTAACGGTTTTACGGCGCCGGCACAGTAATGGACCAACCAGTTATAGATCGTGCGGCTCAGTAGACAGAAATAACTTCTGGTCGCACATCGAGGCCCTGCGGATGGCGCAGATCGACAAAGGCTTTGTCGTCACGCCAGTTGAGCTGACCACGGACGGTCAGCTCGGCACCGATGCCGGGCAGGCGAAACGGCGCGACGAAATAACCGGCATTGTCGGCACGAATGCGCACGTGCAGGCGCTCGTCCAGCACCACCGTGATCGCGCCACTGCGTTTGCGATAACCGGTGACGGTACCGCGCACCAGACCGTAGTGGCTCGCGGTCGGTTGCAGCGAGCGCACCGGCCGCGGCTGGAATTCCGGCAGCGCCCACAAGCCGAGCCTGGCCCGGCGGGCCTGCTGTTCGTAGCGGTCATAACAGCGCCAGAGCCGGTCATTGGGCGGGAAAAGGTAGACATGGGCAAGGCCGCGTTCGAGCAGCGGCCGGGCGACATCCTGGCCATCGGCGCGCAGCAGCTGGGCCAGCGTGCGGCCGTGGCCATCGTATTTTTCCCGGTCAGCGAGCAGCTGCACGCGACTGCCTTTCGGCAACAGGTATTGCAGCGTCTTGCGCGCTTCCAGCGCCAGTGCCGACGAGCGCTCGGGATGTTCATGATCGACTTCGAGCGTGCCGAACGCGAGCAGCCGCAGCCGCCGGTTGTCGGCGAGCCGTACCGTGTCGCCATCGAGCACAGCGGCGATCTCGGCCGGTTCGGCCGGGCCGGGCATGCGGCAGTCGTCGGCCCGGACGGCCAGCGTGCAGGCAAACAAAAAGGCGCTGAAAAGCGCCTTTTTGTCCAGATTCGATCGCATCACTTGGCAGTGCGAGCGGCACCGAAACGCTTGCGGAAACGGTCCACGCGGCCGCCGCTGTCAACGATCTTGTGCTTGCCGGTGTAGAACGGGTGGCAGGCCGAGCAGACGTCGAGGTTCAGGTCGCGACCAGCGGTCGAACGGACCTTGATGACGTTACCGCACGAGCAGCTGGCGGTAATTTCGGTGTACTTCGGGTGAATGCCTTCTTGCATGGCGTCTCTCCGCGTGCCGCCGCCCAGCCTGCCCGGATCTGACCCCAGATCCGCGCGCCCTTGAACCTCTCGGGCCGGGTACCGCACGCCTTTTAAAAGGGACGCGGATCATACCCGTGAGCTACCGGCCTCGCAATGGCAAAGCCCCCGCAACGATCAAAAACTGACCAGCCCCGGCCCGGCTCCCGCCGCTGTCGCCGGCTCAGCCGCGCCGGGGCAGGAACACCTCGGCCAGCATGCAGCGGGCGCTGCCGCCCCCAACCCGCTCGATGGTCGGGATGGCAACCGGTAACAGCCGGCCGTGCCGGGCCAGTCGGGCGCGCTGGTCGCTTTCCAGCCGGTCGTAGGCGGTTTGCGACAGCACGATGAGCGGACCACTGCCGGTGCTGAGCTGCAGCAGGTTGGCGCAGAAGCCCTGTTCGGTCTGGCGGAGGCCGAGTTCGATCAGTTCGCGGCCGCCGTGGGCAAGCGCCTGGCAGAGCCGCGCGCGCTCCGCCGGGTCCGGTACCGCTTCAAGACAGACCGCTGCGAACCGCTCGCCGACGCTGAGCATGACATTGGTGTGGTAGAACGGCCGGCCGCTACTGCCGCGGGTAGCAAACAGCACCGGGGTGTAGCCGAGCGCCGCCGCGTGGTCATGCAACAGCGCGCTGTCGCAGCGTTCAGAGCGGGCCGCAAACACCTGCCGGCCGAGGTGATCGAACACCAGCGCCCCGGTACCTTCGAGTGCTTGCCCGGGCGCGGCAGCAACGGCGCGCGGCGTGGTCACGGCGTAACCGGCCTCGCTCAGCAGGCGGGTCAGTGCCGCCGGCCGGATCTCGGCCTGCCGGTTTGGCGTCCGCATCGGATACAGCCACAGCTGGCCGTCCGGCCAGGTCGAGAACCAGTTGTTCGGGAACACCGCATCCGGCAGCGGCGGCGTGTCCGGCGATTTTTCCAGGGTCAGCACCGTTATCCCGGCCGCACGCAGCGCCTGCACCATGGTCGCGAACTCAGAGAGCGCCGCTGCGCGCAGCTGTTGCGGCTCGCCGCCGGCGTGCTGGAAGTCGTTGTCGCGGGCCGTTTGTTCGTTGAAGGCGAAGTCCGCTGGCGGGACCATGACGACGGTATCGGTCAGTTGCGGGCGCACGGTGTAATCCTGTGGCAGGGCGAAGGTGACTTGCGGCGGGTTGTCATGCTAGCCGGATGCGTGTCGGACTGCAGTGTGACCAGCCACGCCATGGTACGATCGTTTCACGTACCAATATTCTAGACTGAAAGCCTGACCGGCTCGGGGTTGCCGCTCCTGTCATGACGCCTGTGCGCTGTTTGTCACTGCCATTGCTGTTGTGCGCTGCCGAGGTTTCGGCCGCGGTGCCGGCGCGCGCGCAGGAATTGTTCGAGCTGGATCTGGACAGCTTGCGCAACGTCAAGGTGATCACTGCCGGGCGGCGGGCGCAGGCCATCGACGAAGCGCCGGGCGCAGTAACGGTGTTCACCCGGGAAGAAATGGACGCGCTGGGCGTACGCACGCTCGACGAGTTGCTCAATTTCGTTCCCGGCATGCGCAGCTACACCTTCGTCGGTCCCGACACCTCCGGCAAAACGGTGATCGAATCTCGCGGCGTTTACGAGCCGTATGGCCACATGATGCTGTTGCTGCTCGACGGCCAGCGGCTGTCCGCGGCCTACAACGGCAATTTCACCGGCGCCAATCGCTGGTTGTCGCTGACGCCGATTGAACGGGTCGAGATCATTCGCGGCCCCGGTTCGGCACTGTATGGTGGCAACGCAATGACGGCGGTGATCAATCTGATCTCGAGTCGCGACAAGGCCCGCCAACTCGCCGTGCTGGAAACCGGTGGCTTCGGCCATCAACGCGCAGCCGTGCAAACGGGCGGTGGCCAGGCTCAGGATTGGCATTGGCGCGCCTGGCTGGAATGGCAGCGCGATGACGGCGATGATTACCGCGATGCCTTCGATCCCTTGCAACGCGACGATCACACCCAGGACCCGCGCCGCGGCAAGGATGCCTTGCTGTCACTCGGCCATCATGACCTGGAATTGCAGGTGCGCCATCACTGGCGGCGCAGCGAGGATTTTTATCTGCTCGGGCGCATGGCCGATGAGCTGAATTTCAGCGAAACCGAACAGAACAATGCCCGGCTGTCGTGGCGGCTCGGCGATCCGGAACAGCACCAGCTGACCGTGGCGCTCGCCTGGCTGGAAGCACACTGGCAAGGATTGACGCGCCTGGCGCCGAACGGCGTGCCACCGTATCTGAATGGCGATTTCATCGGCGGTCCGGCGCTCAAACACCGGGAATGGCAGGGCTCGGCCGATGCGCTCTGGCAACTCGATGACCACAACGTCATCAATTACGGTCTTGCCTGGGAGCTGGCCACCATTCCACGCTCGGCGGCGTACGGCAATTACGACACGCTGACCGGCGCCTGGCTCGGTACCGTGCAACTGCAGGATGACGATGCGCATCGCATCGTCGCCGACGAAGATCGGCGCCTGCACGGTGGCTATCTGCAATGGGATCACCGGTTCAGCCCGACGCTGCGCGCCGTGCTCGGCGCGCGCTTCGACCAGTACGACCCGGGCGATCAGGCGCTGACGCCGCGGCTGTCGCTGCTCTGGCAACGCGACGAGCGCAACAGCCTGGAACTGCAATACGCCGAAGCCTACCGGCCGCCGTCACAAGCCGATCAATTCATTCGGGAAACGCCGGTGGTGGCCGCCAGCAGCGGCCTCGATCCGATACGCTCGCAAACGCTGGAAACCAGCTGGCAATACCGCGATGAACAGTTTGACAGTGAAGTGACGCTGTACGCACTGCGCATCAAGGATCTGATCGGCCGTTTGCCGCTTGCGGACGGCCGTGTCCAGGCCGGCAACAGTGGTGAACTGGAAACCCGCGGCATCGAATGGCACCTGCGCCAGCAACTGAATGAACAATGGCTGCTGCGCGTGAACCTGGGTCATGTCTTTGCCGCCGACACCGACTACGCACCGCCGGATGTCGCGCTCAGCGAAGATTACGCCAGTCGCGATGTGCTGAGTTTCAGCGGTCATTGGCATGGCGATGCCCTGCGCGCCGATCTGATGGCCAGTTGGGCACGGGCCGTGCCAGCCCTGCGTCACGAAGGCGATTATCACCAGATCCATCTGCAGCTGCGTTATCCGCTGGCAGCAGATTGGGAACTCTACGCCGGCATCCGCAACCTGACCGACACCGACATTCTGGCGGCCGAACCCGGTCGCGGGCTGGGCACCGACAGCAGCGGTGAGATCGTGCGTGATTTGCCGCAGCGCGGTCGGCAATGGTTGCTGGGCTTGCGCTGGACCTTCCGCCACGAACCCTGACGAAAAATCCACTGTAACGGTGAGATCAGTGCTTCAGCGCGCCTCGGTTTTTTCCGCACCACAACGCTCGCAGCGCAGCAGCGTGATCAACTTGCCCTGTTTGACATCGAAGCCGGTGTTCTTCACCGGCTGCCATTTGTGGAAGCCTTCCCGGCACAGCGGACTGATGACTTTCTGGCGCGCCTTCTTGGCTTTCTGAAACGACACCACCTTGCTCATCAGTCGCTCCTGCGCTCGCGTCAGCTGGCTGCCATCAGGCTGGCCAGACTGGCCTTGTCCGGCAACACAAACTGTCGCCGGGCATTGTCGCTGTCCAGCGTTTCCGCGGTGTAATAGTGCAGCAACAACGCTCTGGCGCCGGTCAGCAGATCGGCATTGCCGGCGACAAACTCGCGCCAGTTCTTGCAACGCTGGACACCCTGGCGGGCGGCGATCACGGCGAGCAGGGCATAGGTGACGGTGGTATGGAATTTTTCCGGCTTGCCGAGTGCACTCGCATACCGGGCGATGGCAGTGGCGAAATGGCGCTGGGCCAGGATGATCGGTTCGCGTTCGAGAAACAGAAACGCGGCCCGCAGATGGCCGAGGTGGGAGAAACATTCGGCCGGCAAGGTGGCCGCTTCGAATTGGGCCAGAAAGTCGGCGTCGGTGAGCTGGGCTTGCGCCTGGTAGGCTTCGGCTGTCATGGCATCTTGTCGTTATTGTCGGGTGAGTGAAAGAGGGCAACCGGTGTCGGCGCAATTCGGCGCCGGCATCGCGTCCCTACGATGCCGGTGCTTCACGCATCCGCCCGGACCGTGCGGCCCTGCGCCCATTCGCGCAATGCCGCGATATGTTCCGCCATGACCACGGACAGTGGCTGCGTCGTGGTTAACGCTTCCAGCAATTCCTGTTGTTGCAGCGCTTGCTGACTGGCGTGGGCGCGATACAGACCGGCGACCACCGCTTGCTCGATTTCGGCGCCGGAGAAGCCCTCGCTGGCCGCGGCCAAGGCCGGCAGATCAAACGCGGCGGGATCGACCGCGCGCTTGCGCAGATGGATGCGGAAAATGTCTTCGCGAATGGCGGCATCGGGCAGATCAACAAAGAAAATTTCGTCAAAGCGGCCTTTGCGGATCAGCTCCGGCGGCAATTCTTCGATGGCATTGGCGGTGGCCACGACAAAAATCGGGCTGCGCCGCTCCGCCAGCCAGGTCAGCAGACTGCCGAGCACCCGGCGCGAGGTGCCGCCGTCGTTGTCGTCGGACGCCAGCCCTTTTTCCATTTCATCGAACCACAGCACGCAGGGCGCGACCGCTTCCGCGAGCTTCAGTGCCTCACGCAGGTTGCGCTCGGTTTCGCCGTGGTATTTGTTGTAGAGCGCGCCAAAATCGACCCGCAAGAGCGGCAGGCCGAGCAGGCCGGCGCTGGCTTTCGCCGCCAGGCTTTTGCCGCCGCCCTGCACGCCGACCAGCAACACGCCTTTCGGCGGCTCCAGTCCTTTCGGCGGCTCGGCCCGGAAAAACACTTCCCGGTCGCTGAGCCAGCGCTTGAACACACGCAAGCCGCCGACATCGGCAAATTTGGCCGTTTCGTATTCGAATGAGACCACGCCCTGCATGTCGAGCAATTCGAATTTGGCGCGGTTGATTTCCGGCAACTCGTCTTCGCTGATGGCGCCGTCGTCGTAGATGACGTTGCGCGCCAGCCGCCGCACATCGTTGTGGGTCAGGCCGCTGAGCAGCCGGGTCAGCTTGTCCAGCACATCCCGGTCGGTGCGCACTTTCTGCTGACTGTGCTGTTCGCTGTAGCGCCGCGCCTCGTCGGCGATCATGGCGCGGATTTCGTCGCTGGACGGCAGCGACAGTTCCAGCCTGGCCGACAGGCGTTTCAGCTCGCCCGGCAACTCGAACTGGTGCGAGACGAAAATCAGCGTGCGCGGCAGTTGTTCATGGGCCAGCGCAATCTCCTTGAGCAAACGGATCAAGGCCGGGTCATCGAGATAGGGATGAAAATCGAACAGCACGTACAGACCGGGATGGCGACTGCTGCGGATGTGCTCCAGCAGCCGGCGCGGCTCGCTGGCGTCCGGTGCATTCTGGCTGTCGAGCGACAGATCCTGGCGGGCCAGACCGCTGACCGCACTCCAGGTGAAGAACGGTTTCGGCTGCTGTTTCAGCGCCTGCCGCAGCAGTTCGACGGCGCGCCGCTCTTCCCGCGTTTCCAGCACGATGAGTGGCGTCTGACAGCGCAACAACAAACTGAGATCATGCAGATCGCGGGCTTCGCTCATCGTGCCAAATCGCTGCCGGAAAAAAGGGCCGCCATTGTGCCTGCGGCCCTGTTGCCTTGCCAGTGCCGGCGCGGCACCGGCATCGCTTGACGCTTATTTCAGCGCCAGGATGTGCTTGACCATGGTCAGCGCTTCGGCATCGGTGACCCGGCCCTTGTGCGGCGGCATCGGGATCTGGCCCCAGGTACCGGCACCGCCATTCAGGATCTTCTGGACCAGCAGCGCTTCGGCTTTTTTGTCGCCGCGATACTTTTCGGCCACTTTCTTGTAGGCCGGGCCGACCAGCTGGCTGTCGACCGCATGGCAGGCCACGCAGGCGTATTTCTTCATCAGCTCTTCAGCCGGATTGGCCTGGGCCGTACCCGCAGCAGCCAGCAGTACGGCAGTCAGCAACACAGATTTCATCAGGGCTCTCCACGGTTCACGAAAAGAAAAACGGTGAACGCGACCTCGTATCAGGGCTGCCCCTGATACGCGCCGCCGTCGCTATCCGCTCAACTGGCGCCCAGTGTAGCGGCTGTTGCCGACGGCTGCCTGCCGACCGCTGCGGCAAATTGACCCAGGTCAAGCCCGCGCGCCGGTCGGGATTGCGTATGATCCGCCATCCCGTCCGTCTCGCCAGATCGCCGCCATGACTTCCGACCGTCAGCTCAATACGCTGGACCTGCTGCTCGCCGGTGCCGATCAGGTGCTGCGCACCCTGTTTGCCAGGCCACCGGCCGGACGGCCGAATCCGGCGACCGGCATGGCCGAGGCCGAGCTCAGTCCGGCCGAGCAACAACATGCCGCCGGTCTGATGCGGGTCAACCATGTCGGCGAGATCTGCGCCCAGGCGCTCTATCTGGGTCAGGCATTGACCGCACGCGACCAGAACCTGCGCGCCCACCTGCTGGCCGCGGCCGCCGACGAAGCCAACCATCTCGCCTGGTGTGCCGATCGGCTCAGCGAACTGGACAGCCGGCCGTCCTGGCTCAATCCGCTGTGGTTTGGCGGCGCCTTCGTGCTCGGCGCCGGCGCCGGTCTTGCCGGCGACGGCTGGAATCTCGGCTTTGTCGTCGAAACCGAACGCCAGGTCGAAGCCCATCTCGACAGCCATCTGTCCGATCCCGGCCATGCGCTGCCCGCTCATGACCAGCGCAGCCGCGCCATCGTCGCGCAAATGAAAGCCGATGAGGTTGCCCACGCCGATGCCGCCGAGCAGCGCGGCGCCCGGCCACTGCCGGCGGCGATTCGGGCGGCCATGCGGGCCAGTGCCAAAGTGATGACCAGCACCGCTTACCGGTTCTGACGGGAACAACCATCGACGCAGGACAGTCGAGATAGCGCCGGCGCTCGGGTATCATGGCCCGCTTACCTGTAGCCCCGATTGCAGCCTCCGGTGTCCGAACGTCGTTTTCCTCCTGCCCCGCCCGCCCACCGTGCCCTGTTCGGCCGCTCGCTGCTCGCCTGCGCCGTGGCCGGGGCGCTTGCGACCGGTGCCGGACTCCACGCCGCCGAAACCAGCGACAACCCACTCGCCCACTGTCCGGTCGCCAAGCCGTTGCCGCCACCGTCGGTCGATGCACCGACATTGGCCGAGGCGCCGCTGCGTGCCAGTGCCGACCATACCGAGATGCCGTCGGAAACCGAGATTCTGCTGCATGACAATGTCCGCATCGAACAGGGCAGCCGCGCCCTGACCGCCGACGACGCCCGGCTCGACGACGCCACCGGCCAGATGCACGCCCGCGGCAACGTGGTGCTGACCGATCGCAACATTGAAATGCGCGGCAGCGAACTTCGCGCCGACATGAACCGTGAAAGCGCCATCGTGCGCGACACCGAATACCGGCTGACGGATCGCGGCATGCACGGTTCGGCCAGCGAGTTTGCCGTCCGGGAAGACGGTTTCATCACGCTGACCGATGCCACCTTCACCAGCTGCCCGGAAGGCGATGAAAGCTGGCTGCTGCGGGCCGGCGAAATGAAACTGGATCGCAACGAAGGCTGGGGTGAGGCGTGGAACACCAGCATCGATCTGTTCGGTGTGCCCGCCCTCTATGTGCCGTGGATGACATTCCCGATCGACGATCGGCGTCGCTCCGGTTTGCTGATGCCGAGTTTCAGCAATGATCGCCAGAACGGCCTCGACATCTCGGTACCGTACTACTGGAATATCGCCGAAAATTACGACGCCACGCTGACACCGCGCTGGCTCGAAGAACGCGGCTTTCAGCTCGGCACCGAGTTTCGCTACCTGACCGCCGACAGCAGCGGCGAGATCTACACCGAAGCGTTGCCGGATGATCGCGATGCCGCCGCAGCGATCGACCCGGATCGCTGGGCCTACAACGTCAAGCACCAAACGCGATTCTCGTCACGCTGGTACGGCGTGATCGATGCCGCCGGGGTCAGCGACGATCTGTACTTTGAAGATCTGGGACGCAACATTACGGTCGCCAATACCAATACGCTTACCCGCTCCGGTACGCTGGGTTACCGCGATCGGCATTGGCAACTGAGCCTGCAGGCCTATCGCGCCCAGGTTCTGCAAACGGAGGCTTCGGCAGAGCCCTACCGCAAACTGCCGGAGCTGCGTTTTCTCGGCCAGTACCCACGTTTGCTCGGCCCGCTCGCGTTCACGCTCGACGGCAGCGCGACCCGGTTCGAACATCCGGATCCGAGCCGGCCATTGGCCGACCGGCTCGACGTGGCGCCGAGCCTGAAGCTGCCGTTGGAAAGCCTGTGGGGCTATCTGACGCCCAGCGTCAAATACCGCTACACCGAATACGAACTGACCGATCAACTCAGCGATGAGCACAGCACGCTCAGCCGCGAACTGCCGATTTACGCGCTGGACACCGGCCTGTTCTTCGAGCGGCCGCTGACCTGGTTCGATCGCGACTTGGTCCAGACCCTCGAACCACGCATCTATGGTTTGTACGTGCCGTACGAGGATCAGGACGCGCTGCCACTGATTGACACCAGCGAGCCCACGCCCAGCCTCAATCAGCTGTTCCGCGACAACCGCTTCATCGGCGCGGATCGCCAGGGTGATGCCCGCCAGGTCAGCCTGGCCCTGACCACCCGCTTCCTCAGCGCCGATGGCGGTGAGGAACTGATGCGGCTGGCGGTCGGGCAGGCGCGTTACCAGAGCGATCGCAAAGTCACGCTGCTGGCCAGCGACCCGGACGCCAGCAATGATCGCTCACCGCTCTTCGCCGAAGGCGCACTGCGCTTGCGCAATCGGGTTGAGCTGCGGGCCTTGACCGGCTGGGATCAGCAGGAACACAACACGGTTCGCGGCAGTTTTGCCGTTCACTATGAACCGGACGAGCGACGCGTGGTCAATATCGAGCACCGTTACCGCGAGTATCGCGATCGCACGGCGGAACAGACCGACTTCTCCTTCGCCTGGCCACTCAGCAACACCTGGCAGATGGTTGGACGTTGGCAACATGATCTGGCGGAGTCGACCGATATCGACAGCTTCCTCGGCTTCGAGTACGAATCCTGCTGCTGGGCGGTACGCGTGGTCGGTCGCCGCTACCTGAACGTGCAGCTCGACAACGACGGCAACATCATCGGCGGTGAAGCAGACGAATACGATAGCGGCGTGTATTTCCAGTTTGTATTCAAGGGTCTCGGCGGCGCCGGCAGCAACAGCCTGCGCTCGCTGCTGACGGAAAGTATTGACGGTTACGAAGACAGGTTGAGTCCACAATGAAAACGTTGTTGAAACAGATGGCCACGCTGAGCGTGACGGCCGTGTTGCTGTGCACCAGCTTGACGCTGCGGGCCGCGGAAGCCATTGATGAAGCCGTCGCCCTGGTCGACGACGACGTCGTCCTGCGCAGCGAGCTCGATCGGCGTCTGGCCAGCGTGCGCAAGGATCTGCAGGCGCGCAATGTCCGCTTGCCACCCGACAACGTGCTGCGGCAGCAGGTGCTTGAGCGCCTGATCACCGACAACGTCCAGTTGCAGATGGCCAAGCGCGCCGGTGTCCGGGTGTCCGATCAGGAGCTGGCGCAGATCGTCGCCAACATCGCCAAGGAAAATAACCTGTCGCCGGAACAGTTCCGGCTCAAACTGGCCTCCGAAGGGATCAGCTACGAGCTGTTCCGGGAAGATCTGCGCAACGAAGTGCTGATCAGCCGGGTCCGGCAGGGTGCTGTCGGCCGGCGGATTTTCATCAGCGAACAGGAAGTGCAGGCGATGATGGAAACCATCGCGGCCGAAGGCGAAAACCGCACCGAGTATCACCTCGGCCATATCCTGTTGCCGATTTCCGAAAACGCCAGCACCGAAGACGTCCGCGAGGTCAGCGCCCGCGCGCAGCAGCTGGTCGGAAAGCTGCGTAACGGTGCCGACTTTGCCGAACTCGCGATCGCCAATTCGGCCGGTCAGGAAGCGCTGCAGGGCGGGGATTTTGGTTGGAAAACGGCGAATCAGCTGCCATCACTGTTCGCCACGGCTGCCAAGAGCCTGAAGCCGGGTGAGATTTCCGAGCCGCTGCGCTCTGGCTCGGGTCTGCACATCCTGAAATTGTTCGACAGCCGCGGCAACGAACGGGTCATGGTGCAGCAGACCAAGGCGCGGCACATTCTGGTCAAGCCCAGCACCATCCTGAGCGAAGAAGAAGCAGAGCAGAAAATCCGCGACCTCCTGGCAAAAATCAAGGCCGGTGCCGATTTTGCCGAACTGGCCAAGCAACACTCCGATGATCCGGGCTCGGCCAATCTGGGTGGCGATCTGGGCTGGGCCAATCCGGGCATGTTTGTGCCGGTGTTCGAACAAACCATGAACGAGTTGCAACCGGGTCAGCTTTCCGAACCGTTCCGCAGCGAGTTTGGCTGGCATGTGCTGCAGGTGCTCGAACGCCGCGACGACGACCAGACCGAGGAACGCAAACGTCAGCAGGCGTATCGCTTCCTGCACTCACGCAAATACGATGAAGAAGTGGAATCCTGGGTGCGCGAGATCCGCGATCAGGCTTTCATCAAAATCCTCGACAAACCGAAAGCGGGTTGAGTGGTGCGCACGCCACGACTGTTGCTGACCACCGGCGAGCCCGCCGGTGTCGGACCGGAACTGCTGGTCCGGCTGGCCCAGCAAGCGTGGCCCTGTGCACTCGCGGTGGTCGGGGACGCGGCGCTGCTGCAGCATGCCGCGACACGGCTCGGCTTGCCGCTGCAGGTCGATCGCGTCGCGCTGTCATCAGAGTGGCCGGTTCACCAACCGGGCCGACTGCTGTTGCTGTCGATCGACTTGCCGGCACCGGTGTGTGCCGGCCAGCTTGATGCCCGCAACGGTGCGTTTGTCCTGGCGCAATTGCAGCTCGCCGCCGATGCCGCACTGGCCGGTCAGATCGATGCGATCGTGACCAATCCGGTTCACAAAGGCGTCATCAACGACAGCGGCGTGCCGTTTTCCGGTCATACCGAATTTTTTGCCACCTGCGCCGGCAGCGCGGAAGCGCCGGTGCCCGTGCTGATGTTGCTCGCGACGGAAGGTTTGCGCGTGGCGCTGGTGACGACCCATTTGCCGCTGCGCGCCGTTGCCGATGCCATCACCCGCGAACGCTTGCACGCCACGCTGCAACTGCTGCATCGTGAACTGCAACGCAGCTTCGCGCTGCCGGCACCGCGCATCGCCGTGCTTGGCCTCAATCCGCACGCTGGCGAAGGCGGGCACATGGGCGACGAAGAAATCCGCGTCATCACGCCGGTGCTGACCGAGCTGCGCCAGCAGGGTTTGCATCTGACCGGACCGTTGTCGGCCGACACCGCATTCAATGCCGACAAGCTGCCGCAGTTCGATGCTTATCTCGCGATGTATCACGACCAAGGTTTGCCGGTGCTGAAAGCGCGCGGCTTTCACCGCAGCGTCAATATCACGCTCGGTTTGCCGTTTATCCGTACCTCGGTCGATCACGGCACGGCGCTCGATCTGGCCGGCCGCGGGGTCGCCGATCCGGCCAGCCTTTGTTACGCCACCGAAACCGCACTGGCGCTGCTCACCAACCGCCAGCCGCGCCAATGAGCCCGCCATGACGCACGAGCTGCCACCGAACCCGCAAGAACACAAGGCGCGCAAACGCTTCGGCCAGAACTTTCTGCACGATCAGAACATCATCGGCAAAATCGTGCAGGCGCTGAATCCGAAACCGGGCGACCGGCTGATCGAAATCGGCCCGGGACTTGGCGCACTCAGCAAACCGGTGTTGCAGCGTAGCGGCAAACTGACCTGCATTGAGCTCGATCGCGATGTCATACCGATTCTGCAGCATGAGTTGGCCGGTATGGGCGAGCTCACCATCGTCAATCGCGATGTGCTGACTGTCGATTTCACCGAACTCGCTGGCGGCACGCCGATCAGGGTATTCGGCAATCTGCCGTACAACATTTCGACACCACTGATTTTTCACCTCTGCCAGCATCTGCCGGTGATCACCGACATGCTGTTCATGCTGCAGAAAGAAGTCGTCGAGCGGATGGCGGCCGGACCGGAGGACGATGCCTATGGCCGCTTGTCCGTGATGCTGCAGTATTACTGCGAAGTCAGTTACCTGTTCACGGTACCGCCGGGTGCATTCCGACCGGCGCCGAAAGTGCAGTCGGCCATCGTCCGGTTGCTGCCGCACCGGCAGCGCGCGCTGCGCCCTGATCAGGAACCACGCTTCGCCGAGCTGGTCAGCCTCGCGTTCAACGCCCGCCGGAAAACCTTGCGCAACGTCTGGCGTGAGACCGTCAGCGAAGCACAGTTCGCCGCCGCCAACATGGATTCGGGCCTGCGGCCGGAGAATCTCGCGCTGGCGGATTATCTCCGGCTGACCCGGATCATGCTGCCTTAGGCAGCGAGCACGTCGTTAGCCGCCATGCACAGCACCGGCCGCTCCATGTCCGATTTTTCTCTCCGCAACGCCGCCCCTCGGTACAGCCGCTTGCTTGCTGGCGTCAGCCTGCTGCTGGCGTCGCTCGCCGTTACCGCCGCGGAGTCGCCGCCACGCAATGTCATTCTGATGATTGGCGACGGCATGGGTTTTGGTCAGGTCAGTGCCTATCGGCAGTTCGCTGATGATCCGGCCACGCCGGCGACCGAAGCGACCGTGTTTGATGACATGCTGGTCGGTACCATCGCCACCCGCGCCAGCGACGGCGCTGATCACATCACCGATTCTGCTGCCGCTGCCACCGCCTACGCCTGTGGCATCCGGACGCGCAATGGTGCCATCGGCGTCGATCCGCATGACGCACCGTGTCTGACGGTAATGGAAGCGGCACGCCAGCGCGGCAAAAACACCGGCATTGTCGTGACCTCCCAGCTGACCCACGCCACGCCGGCCGCGTTTTATGCCCATGTCCCGAGCCGCAAGCAGATTCAGGCAATTGCCAATCAGTTCTGGCGTGGCGATCGCGGCGCCGTCGATCTGGCGCTCGGTGGCGGTGCCGAAGATTTCACGGCAGCACTGCGTCAACAGATGCAACGAGCGGGCGTGCATCTGATCGATACGCGTGCGCAACTGCAGACGCTTGCCGCGCTGCCGGCATTCGGCACCTTCCACGATGGCGGTTTGCCGATGGCGATTGATCGGTCAGGTGAGAGCCCAAGCCTGGCCGAGATGACGACCGTGGCACTGCAGCTGCTCAGCAGGAACGAGCACGGATTTTTCCTGCTGATCGAGGGCTCGCAAATCGATTGGGCCAGCCATGCCAACGACATCGTCGGCACCTTGAGTGAAATGGCGAGCTTTGCCGACAGCATCGCGATCGCCCGGGCGTTTGTCGCCCGTCATCCGGACACGCTGCTGGTGGTCACCGCCGATCATGAAACCGGCGGTCTGAGCCTCGGTCGCGACCAGCAAACACTGTGGCGCAAATCGCTGCTGCGCGAGGTGCGCGCCAGCGCCGCCGGCATGGCCCGGCGCGTACTGGCAGGCGCCAATCCGGTTGACGTGTTGCAGCAATTGAGTCCGATTGTTGCAGACAGCGCCGACCGTCAGCGCCTGCAAAAAGCCCAACGCGATGGAGCCGCGCTTCAAGCCGCTTTCGCCGACATCGTGTCCAGGCACAGCCTGACCGGCTGGAGCACCCGCGGTCATACCGGCGCCGACGTTCCGTTGTATGCTATCGGTGCTGGCAGCGATCGTATCCGCGGCCATCACGACAACGCCTGGCTCGGTCAGCAGTTGCTGCAGCTCATCACTGCGGCCAGCAGCCACACCGCAGGTTCCACTACTTCCCGCAAGGAGCACACGCCATGATTTCCGTCGGCGACAAAATCCCCGAGGCCACGCTGCAGGTAATGGGCGAAAAAGGCCCGGAAGCGAAATCCAGTCTGGAGCTGTTCGGCAAAGGCAAGGTGGTGCTGTTCGCCGTGCCAGGCGCCTTCACCCCGACCTGCTCGCAGGCGCATCTGCCCGGCTTCGTCGTGCACGCCGATGCCATCAAGGCCAAAGGTGTCAACACCATCGCCTGCATGGCGGTCAACGACGCCTTCGTGATGCACGCCTGGGGCAAAGCCAGCAACGCCGAGCACATTCTGATGGTCGCCGATGGCAACGCCGAGTTCGCGAAAAAGCTTGGTCTGGAAATGGATGCCAGCGGCTTTGGCATGGGGCTGCGCTCGCGCCGGTTTGCCCTGATCATTCAGGACGGCGTGGTCAAGCACGTTGCGGTCGAGGAACCGAAGGAATTCAAGGTCAGCTCGGCCGAGGCGGTCTTGGCGGCACTGTAATCGGTGGCTGATAGTCTTCTTGCCACGGACTTAGCCCTGAGCGCAGGAGGTAGCAAGAATGTAACCGATCGCGCAACCGAAAACGCGGTCGGTATGGGACGATGACAGGAGTCACGCATGCAGAATCCGCGTTGGGTAGCGCTGCTGTTTACCACCGGCATTTTTTCCATTTCAGCGTGTGGCGGCGGCGGTGGTGGTGGGGATAACGGCAATCCACCGCCGCCGCCAGTCGAAGCTTGGTTTAACGACGTCACCAGTACTCATGTCGATCAGTCTGTCATCGGCAAGTCCTGTATGGATGTACAGGCCTTTGACTATGACACGGACAATGATCTGGATCTGATACTGGCAATTGAGTTCGGCCAGAATGTGTTGCTGCAGAATGATGGCAATGGTCGATTTGCTGCCGTTTCCTCTGTCGCAGGCATGCTAGCGAATCGGGAGGACCATGAAGATATCGCTCTTGCCGACTTCGATGGTGATACCGATCTCGATATCGCCGTCGCCGCCGAAGACACGACTGTTCACGAGATATATCTAAATAGCCGTTCCGAAATCCCGATCACTTTGAATTGAACTCAGGCAAGGTCGCTTGATCGAACAGGCGCCAACCAAATCCGCTCAAGGACCTGCCTGAGATGCTTGATGATATCCGCAAGTTG